>JAHEZD010000078.1:2746-27611 GCA_023251255.1 Chitinophagaceae bacterium | reverse complement strand
GCAGAAATTGAAACGTTGGATGTCAGGGAGCATACTGGCCTGCTAACCATTACCCGTGAAAAAGACGTTGACGGCAAAGTTTATCTACAAGGCACTTTCCATGATATAACAGAACTGAAAAAATCTGAACAGGCAAATTTATTGGCCGAAAAATTTGAAGCCACACAACGTTTCATAAAAATGCTGGCGCATGAAATCAGGAACCCCTTAAACAATATACTGCTGTCATTGGACAGCTTGAACAATACCGACAGTTTAAACAAAGAGACCTACACCGACATTATCAAACGCAATAGTCTACGCATCAATGCCCTTATTGGCCAATTGCTTGAATCGTTCAAGATTGTGGATATAGAGCTCCGTAGCGTGAACTTCAAGGATATCATTCAAGACGCATTGGTTTCCGTTTACGACAGGTTCACCTTGAAAGGTGTAACGATGAAAAAGCAGATAAATGAATCTGTTACCATCAAAGCAGATGAAGAGAAATTAAGGCTGGCCATTGTCAATTTCTTCGTGAATGCCATTGAAGCAATGGAAGAAAACAAAGGCCTGCTTACCATCATCGTTGTTGAAAAACAGAACAGCATCGATTTGATTGTTCGTGACAATGGCTGCGGCATGGATGAATCCCAGCAGCAACGTTTATTTGAGCCCTACTTCACCACCAAGAAAACGGGTGTTGGGCTGGGGCTATCATCAGCCATGGCAATTCTCCGCTCTCACAATGCCACTGTGGAAATAGATTCGGAAGTCAACAAGGGCACACAGTTCACCATCAGCTTCCCAAAGGAACTTGATTGAGTCCTATCTTATGGCGCACTGTGTGGATTTAATTCCCCTTACACCCCTCTTTCTGTTCCATTTACGAATGAACTGATAGAAGTAATTGTTGGAACAGTTTTTTCATTGCGGTTAACGTATGAAAGAAACAATTACCCTAAAAATCAAAGACCTGTTTGAAGACATTGGCAATCAGGCAACATTTGTAGGATCTTTCTTCCGCAATATTTTCAGGAATGGTTTTGAATGGAACGAACTCATTAGGCAGTGCTACCTGATTGGCCTAAAATCACTGAACATCGTATTGATCACTGGCTTTGTACTTGGCTTTGTATTAACACTTCAATCATTGCCTACCCTACAGCAATTTGGCGCAGAAGGTTATGTACCCAATATGGTATCCATTTCCATCTTCAGGGAAATTGGGCCAGTAATTACCTCTTTGATCTGCGCAGGAAAAATAGCTTCGGGCATCGGTGCAGAACTGGGCAGCATGAAGGTAACCGAACAGATTGATGCAATGGATGTATCCGGGGCAAATCCCATACAGTACCTTGTGGTTACCCGGATACTCGCCTGCACTTTCATGGTACCCCTGCTTGTACTGTTTGCAGATGCAGTATCATTATTAGGAGGCTATGTGGGCACATCTACTGCTGGGGGCATGACGGCTGCCCTGTACTTCAGCAAATCATTTTCATCACTTGTTTTTTCCGACTTCTTCCCAGCGTTTATCAAATCCATATTCTTTGGCTTCACCATTGGATTTGTAGGATGCTACAAAGGCTTCAAGGCCAACAAGGGAACAGAGAGTGTTGGTATTGCTGCAAACTCGGCGGTGGTAGCAGCATCCGTCTGGATTATCATCCTGGATGCGGTAGCCGTACAGTTAACCAGCATATTTGTTTATAACCAATAACCTATGGAAAACGTAATAGAAATAGAAAACCTCAAGAAATCCTTCAATGGCTCGGAGGTGCTGAAGGGTATTAGCCTTACAGTGAAGAAAGGGGAAAACCTGGTAGTGCTGGGCAAGAGCGGTCAAGGCAAGAGTGTTACCATACAATGTGTTGTTGGCATGATTGAACCGGATGAAGGAAGCATCAAAGTCCTGAACAAGGAAATCAATGAACTCGACGAGCAGGAACTGAAAGATATACGGGGGCGTATTGGCTTCCTCTTCCAACATGCTGCATTGTATGATTCAATGACAGTGAGGGAAAACCTCGCCTTCCCATTGAAACGTGTATTGAAAGTAAAGGATGAAGCGGAAATAGAACAACGCTCCGTGGAAGCATTGGAAGCTGTTGGGCTTGCGGATGCCATTGACAAAATGCCTTCCGACCTTTCTGGTGGGCAAAGAAAAAGGATGGGCCTTGCCAGGACATTGATTGTTAAGCCCGAAATCATTTTGTACGATGAACCAACCACGGGGCTTGACACCATCACTTCAAAGGAAATAAGCCGCTTGATACTGAGCATAAGGGAAAAGTACAAGGCTTCATCCATCATCATCACACATGACATGTCATGTGCAAGGATCACTGCCGACAGGATAGTTATCATGAACGATGGCAAGTGCATAGCAGAAGGCACTTACGAGCAACTTGAAAACTCAAGTGACACATTCATCAACTCATTTTTTAAAATCTAGTTATGCAAAAGAATTCATCGATGAAAATAAAGACCGGCATTTTTGTTACTGCGGGTGCTGCCATCCTATTACTGATCATCATTTTTATTGGCAACCAGCGGAACCTCTTCCGGAGTACCATAAGGTTGAAAGTAAACTATAGAACTGTGGCAGGTTTGCAGGAAGGCAATTTTGTGCGCTTTGCAGGTATTAACGTTGGTGCTGTTGAATTAATCGATATCAAGAACGATACAACGGTAACCGTGGAAATGTCCATCCAGAAAAAGATAAAGCAGTTCATCAAGGCTGATAGCAAGGCAAGCATTGCCAGTGATGGGCTAATGGGTGACAAACTGATACAGATACTACCGGGCAAGGATGGCTCACCAGTGATTGCAGACAATGGTGAACTGATTGCAGTGAACCCATTTGATATGGACAAGGCCATGGGTAAAGTAGATAGGGTTTTCAGCAATATAGATACGCTTACAGGCAACCTGGCGGCAATATTTGGGAAGGTGAACAGCGGCAAGGGAACATTGGGCAAGCTTATCAACGATGACAAAGTGGCAAATGATTTGCAACAAACAATTGCATCGGCAAAGCAAACAGTGAATACAGCCAATAAAGCTGCAACAGGATTGAATGAAAATATGGAGGCTGCCAAGAGCAACTTCCTATTGAAGGGCTTTTTCAGGAAAAAGGAGAAGAAGCGCATTGCCGATTCAACAGCCAAGGCAAAGGCAAAACAAAATGGCGAGGTAAAACCGGGTACAAAAAACTAACCATCCACAAAAACAATTTTATGGAAAAGCATTCAAAAAACCCAAGCAGAAAAGAACATAAAAACGATGGGGCCATTGGCAAAAAATCAGTTGCCAAGCCTACTACCCAAAAGGGCAAGGAATTAAACGATGGGCCCATACGCAAGATACCATCATCCAGTATGGGATAAAAAAACATCGAAGGAGGAAGTCAAATTGAGTACCAAACTCCCCAACCCTAGGCTGCAATTGGCTGGCATGTTTTTTTCAATACCATAACTAAACCAATCAACATGACAACAGATAAACACCTACAATTCATTAAAAACAGGATCCTTGATTCTGGACAGGCCATTATGTACCGGTACATCGATGAAACCCATAAACAAGTAATGGGCATCAAGAAAAGTTTGGTCATGGACGAAGCAGGCCAATTGTATTTCCCGCTCACCGAAAAGTTTGAGCAGAAGTACAGCGACGATGTTTTTCCGGTGGAACTTTTTTTCTACAAAAAGGGCAATCATTTTTACATGACCGCCAAGGGCATTGCAGTAAGGTCATCCAAGCAGGCAAGTGAATTTAAGCATGTGGACAACATTAAGGACGAGAACATTGTCCGCATTAAAATGGATGAGATCGAGTACAGCGAACTGGCCGGCTACAACAACGGGTCCTTGCTGGACAAATGCAAAAAAATCATTGGCAACATCAACGCAGCATTATTTTGAGATAAATTATACACCACCTTATTTCAGGACCTATGAACAATACACGATAAGGCCACCCGATGAACGGGTGGCTTTTTGGGGATTGTACCTGAACAAACCAAAGCAGCTGCCTAAAAATGATTGCAGGAATTTGCTATGCAAATTCAATTACCTCTTTAGCCACGAACTTGCCTACCACTAGGCAGGAGCCACTAATTTGCACGAATCTTTTTCACTAATTGTTGCCGCAAGTGGCAATGGTGAATAGACTTTGCTTATTCGTGAAACCATTCGTGCTAATTCGTATGGTTAGTGGCAAAAGCAGATACGAAAGGCAGATGCTTCCCAGCAGCACCCAGTATCGCAACATCAATGCAAACATTCCTTGACCTACATGAGTAGTATAACATAGCGGCAAGCTACATTTGCCGCATTTTTTACTGTTAAAAGGATGGTGCAATGATGAACCTAAAGGAAATAAGCAAAAAGATAATCCGTGGCGACTTCAGCAGCCTACTTGGGTTTGACGGTAGCAAAAAAAACGTGCACCCTTCCGAGATTGCCAGGATGCTGGTATCCGTACCAAAAGAAGCTGCATTGAAAGCCTTCCGTTCACTGCCCACGGCCAGCCAAACAAAAGTGTTCCCCTATTTGGACATCCTGCTGCAAAAGAAAATTGCCAAGGCACTCACCCAACCAAGGGCCGCCTATATACTCAACGAATTAAGTTCCGACGACCGTATTGCTTTCTATTCCTTATTGAAAGGTGTTGAACGTTCCACCTTCCTGGAACTGCTGAACGAAAAGAACAGGGATGCCGTACACGACATCCTCGGCTATCCAGACAATAGCGTAGCAAGGCTCATCAATACGGAATTTGCCACCATCAGCACCGAGCTCACCATTGCTGCAGCATGTGAACACTTGAGGCAGTACCACAAGGACACCGAAACAGCCAATGTAATCTATGTGGTGGACAAGGACGGGAAACTGATCGATGACATTCCCGTAAGGAGGTTTGTACTGTACGATCCCCATAAAAAGGTAGCGGACATCCTGGATGGTTTCTGCGTTAGCCTGAAAATGACCGATACAAAGGAAGATGCCGTAGCCAAGTTCAAGGAATACGACAGGATCGTTTTACCGGTAACCAATGAAGAAAACATACTGCTGGGCGTACTGACCGTTGATGATGTGCTGGATGCCGCCGAACAGCGGGACACCAAGGAAATACAGAACTTTGGTGGTGTGGAAGGGCTTGATTATCCCTATGTAAAAACAGCCTTCTTTTCACTCATTAAAAAAAGGGCCACCTGGTTAATTGTACTGTTTGTGGGTGAGATGCTCACCGCCACTGCCATGAGTTACTTCGATACGGAAATTTCCAAGGCCGTTGTGCTGGCCCTCTTTGTTCCATTGATCATTTCCAGCGGGGGCAATAGTGGTTCACAGGCCGCCACATTGATCATACGTGCCATGGCATTGAAGGAATTGACCATCAAGGACTGGTGGTTTGTAATGAGGCGTGAAGTATTGTCCGGGCTTACACTCGGCCTTATATTGGGCACCATTGGCTTCATACGCATTTCCATCTGGCAGAACCTGCACCTCTATGATTATGGGGTACATTGGTTCCTATTGGCACTCACCATTTTCTTTTCATTGATCGGCATTGTGATGTGGGGAACATTGAGCGGCTCCATGATACCCATTGTACTCAAGAAGTGCAAGCTGGACCCCGCCACCTCCTCCGCCCCATTGGTAGCCACCTTGGTAGATGTTACCGGACTGGTTATCTATTTTACCATTGCAGCCATCATACTAAAGGGAACCATTTTATAATTGAACACCACACAATTTTTTAGGGAATGAAGAAACCCATATTATTTATTGCAGCTACCCTGATTACACTTAACCTTCTTGCCCAACAGGGCATTGACAGCAGCCACCAATGGAGCTACCATTTCCAGTTAACTGCCATCAACCAATCACATCCATCCTTCAGTGCAATGTATTCAGGCAACAATAGTCTGGTCAACGGATCCGAAAGCAGGAAACTATCATTGACCAGCACCCTGTTCCTTGGCCACAAGCTCTGGAAAAATGCAGCCCTCTATTTCAATCCCGAAATTGCAGGAGGCTCGGGCATCAGTTCCGCAAAAGGTGTGGCCGGTTTCACCAATGGGGAAACCTTCCGTATAGGCAGTACGGAGCCCGTGCTGTACGTAGCAAGGTTGTACATCAAGCAGCACTTTGCCTTGAAGCATGCCGCTTATGACACCCTTGGTTCAGAAGCCAATCAGGTAGAGGAGATAGTGCCCAGCTCAAGAATCAGCATCACTGCCGGCAAGATCTGCCTATCGGATTTCTTCGACAATAACAGCTACAGCCATAACCCCCGTTCACAGTTCATGAACTGGTCGCTCATGAGCAATGGCGCATGGGACTACCCTGCCGATACCAGGGGCTATACCCAGGGCATTGTGGCCGAACTGGTAAAGCCCCATTGGGCCCTACGCTTCTCCTCCGTCCTCGTGCCCCGCAAGGCCAACGGCCTCCAACTGGATTACAAAATAAACAAGGCCCATTCCGAAACCCTGGAACTGGAAAAAAACTGGTCGGCAAAACGCAAAGGTGCCATACGGCTACTGCTCTTCCGCACCGTTTCCCAGGCCCCCACTTACGGCACCAGCTTGGCACAGGTAAAACTGGGCGACAGTAGCAGCGTGGAGGTTTATACGGGGCAGAAGGAATGGAAGCAGTACGGTGGCGTGAAATATGGCTTCGGCATCAATGCGGAGCAGGAACTCAGCAGCAGCATCGGTGCCTTTTTCAAGGCCAGTTGGAACGATGGCAAAACAGCCACCTGGGCATTCACCGAAATTGATAGGAGCGCTAGTGCAGGCATCAATATTTTGGGCAATGGCTGGAAAAGGCCACAGGACAACATCGGCATAGCACAGGTAATCAATGGCATATCCAAGGATCACCAATCTTTTTTGAATGCTGGCCTATATGGCTTTATCATTGGCGATGGCCAACTGAACTATGCAGTAGAATCCATTACCGAACTGTATTACCAAGCAAAACTGTCCAGTTCCTTTTACCTGTCGGCCGATTACCAATTTGTCAACAACCCCGCCTACAACAAGGACCGCGGACCAGTCCATGTTTTTGCGGTACGGGGGCACCTGGAATTTTAAACACTGATGTGTCAGCCTGAGGGATGTCATAGTGAGCTTGCCGAACTACCCGAAGGCGGTTCTACGAAGAGTGATCCCGTTGGTCGCATTTCGACAGGCTCAATGTGACAATCGAGATTTCGTTTATGAAAACTGAATTTGGTTTGTGGAGCGTTGTCAGCCTGAGGAATGTCATAGTGAGCTTGCCGAACTACCCGAAGGCGGTTCTACGAAGAATGATTCCGTTGGTCGCATTTCGACAGGCTCAATGTGACAATCGAGATTTCGTTTATGGAACGTGAATCAGGTTTCCGTGATGCTGTCAGCCTGAGGGATGTCATAGTGAGCTTGCCGAACTACCCGAAGGCGATTTCACGAAGAATGATTCCGTTGGTCGCATTTCGACAGGCCCAATATGACAATCGAGATTTCGTTTATGGAACGTGAATCAGGTTTCCGTGATGCTGTCAGCCTGAGGGATGTCATAGTGAGCTTGCCGAACTACCCGAAGGCGGTTTCACGAAGAGTGATCTCGATTGTCGCATTTCGACAAGCTCAATGTGACAATCGAGATTTCGTTTATGAAAACTGAATTTGGTTTGTGGAGCGTTGTCAGCCTGAGGGATGTCATAGTGAGCTTGCCGAACTACCCGAAGGCGGTTCTACGAAAAATGATTCAGTTGGTCGCATTTCGACAAGCCCAATGTGACAATCGAGATTCCGTTTAAGGAACGTGAATCAGGTTTCCGTGATGCTGTCAGCCTGAGGGATGTCATAGTGAGCTTGCCGAACTACCCGAAGACGGTTCTACGAAGAATGATTCCGTTGGTCGCATTTCGAAAGGCTCAATCTGACACCAGTCCTTAAACCTTTGCGTAACACCAGTTAAACAAGTATATGGCACAGCACCACGATCATGAACATACCGGACATAGCCACAGCCATGTACCGGAAATCACCAGCATCAACAAGGCATTTGTGGTGGGCATTGTCCTCAATTTGGCCTACGTGGTGGTACAGGTGGGCATTGGCCTGCACATCCATTCCCTGTCCCTGCTCTCCGATGCCGGGCATAATTTCCTGGATGTGGCAGGGCTGGCGCTGGCCATGCTGGCCTTCAAGCTGGCCAAATCAAAAGGTACGGAGCAGTACACGTATGGCTACCGGAAATCCTCCATCCTCATATCCCTGTTCAATGCCTCCGTGCTGCTCATTTCCATCGGTGCCATTGGTTACGAAACCGTACGCAGGTTCCAGCACCCGCAGGTACCCAATGGCAGTACCATTGCCATCATTGCCGGTATCGGCATTGTAATCAACAGCGTATCCGCCCTCCTATTCTTCAGGAACAGGGACAAGGACATCAACATCCAATTTGCCTTCCTCCATCTGGCATCCGATGCACTGGTATCATTGGGGCTGGTGGCTGGTGGTATCCTCATCCACTATACCCACCTGTTCTGGATCGATCCCCTGTTGAGCATCATCATCTGCTTGGTCATCATTGCCAGTACATGGGCCCTGCTCAGGAACAGCCTGCGCCTTTCGCTGGATGGTGTGCCCAATAATGTGGACATGGCCAAACTAAGGGAAACCGTACTGGCCACCGCAGGCGTGCTGGACTTCTACCACCTGCATGTATGGGCCATCAGCACCACGCAGAATGCCATGACCGGCCACCTCCAAGTGGCCAATGAACTCACCAATAAACAAGTGGAACAATTGAAGCACCATATCAAGCACCAACTGGAACACCTGAACATACAGCACGCCACTTTGGAAATAACCACCGAAAAGAGGGAGGCTACATGCGAAGTTCTGCATAGCCAAAACCTATAAGGTTTCCAAAAACCTTATAGGTTTATAACCCACCATATCAAGCACCAACTGGAACACCAGAACATCCAACACACCACTTTGGAGATAACCACTGATAAGAGATAGGCTACGTGCGAGGTTCTACACAGCCAAAACCTATAAGGTTTCCAAAAACCTTATAGGTTTATAACCCACCATCAATCACCAACTGGAACACCCGAACATCCAACACACCACTTTGGAGATAACCACTGATAAGAGGGAGACTACGTGCGAAGTTATACCTAGCCAAAACCTATAAGGTTTCCAAAAACCTTATAGGTTTATAACGCCACGACCAGCACCAACTGGAACACCCGAACATACAATACGCCACTTTGGAGATAACCACTGAAAAGAGATAGGCTACATGCGAAGTTATACCTAGCCAAAACCTATAAGGTTTCCAAAAACCTGATAGGTTTATAACGCCATCACAAATCCTGCACTACTGCATTCTTCAAATAAATATCCTGCTCATGGTAACGGATAAAATAGGGCACACTACCAAACCAGTCCAGCACCTCCATCCTTTTTATCATGGTGGGGGCATTTGACAACATGGCTTTATAAGATGACCATCTCCAGTCCTCCAATTTCTTGCAATAGCCGTGATGTACAGGATTCTTGTGTATATAAAAAATGGTGGCGCCCAGTTGTGCGTCCTCCGTTATTTCCACCCTGCGCAAATAGTCCATAAACAAACTGCCCTTCCGCTGGTTCACTTTATTAAAAGCCTTAGTATAACTGTTCAGTAAATTGGAAAACCTTTCCATCAAGAAATCGGGTACAGCTTCTTCGTTAAATATTTTGCCTTTTTTTGTTTCGCTGAAATGCAATGCTATTATTTCAATCGGTTTTATTTCGACCATGAAATGAAAATGGTTGGGCAATAAGCACCAGGCCCAAACATCAGCAATTGGCAAAACATGCTGCTTGAACTTTTGCAGGAAGAACAAATAATTTTCCTCCTTCTCAAACAGTTGCTCATTGCCAGTGGCCCTGCTGAAAATATGGTACTTCTTTTCCGGGAAAAGTGGGTTATAATAATGTGGCATAGCTAAAATTACCCATCCATCCTTATAAAAACAATAGTGACCGTTCAAAAAGTGTATGGGTTTGTAAAAAAATTGATGGGTTTATGCACCACCACATAGGTCCAGTTAACGCGGTTCCTCCCAAAAAACCTATAAGGTTTCCAAAAACCTTATAGGTTTATACACCACCTTCGTTTTTGTTAAGCATTGCGCCTTCTAGGTTCATGCCACAACATGCCGCAGCAGCAGGCTGGAATTTTAATCGGTTGCCAAGCAACAATTCCCGAAATTTACAAGTGACTTCCATCATTCTTTAATGCCCCGCTACAAAATACATTTGTTGGGTGCCCATTCATCACTCAATTAATACCTTCATCGATATGCCATTGCCAGAACCACCCACCCAGCCCTACAGCATCATTATCGGCAGCGGCAGTTATTTGCCCACCCATATTGTACACAATGACGATTTCCTGCGCCATGTTTTCTATGACGAAAGCGGCCGCCCACTGGAAGTGCCCAATGACAGCATCATCCGCAAGTTCAGCGATATCACGGGCATTTTTGAAAGGCGGTACGTAACCGCCGACCTGGTAGCTTCCGATATTGCCTTCTTCGCTGCCAAGGATGCCATCTGCAATGCAGGCATGGATCCGGAAACCCTGGACCTTATCATCGTGGCGCATAATTTCGGGGATATCCGGGAAGATAACCCCAGGAGTGAATTTGTGCCCGCCCTCGCCTCAAGGGTCAAGAACCGCCTTGGCATCAAGAATTCCGCAACGGTATGCTACGACCTGCCTTTTGGCTGCGCTGGCTGGTTGCAGGGCATTATACAGGCAGACCTCCACATCCGCTCCGGCCAGGCAAAAAAAGCGCTGGTCATCGGTACCGAAACGCTTTCCCGCATTGCCGATCCGCATGACCGGGACAGTATGATCTATGCCGATGGTGCCGGCGCCACCATTCTGGAAGCCCGTGAAAGCAGCACCCCCATTGGCATACTGGCCACCAGCAGCCGCACCTATGCCGATGAGGCCTTTGTGTTGCGAATGGGCAGGTCCAATAACCCAGCCTATCCTGTGCCCGACCGCCTGTTCCTGAAAATGAACGGCCGCCTGCTCTATGAACATGCACTCAAGACCGTACCCGCTGTTATCAAGGAAAGCTTGGACAAAGCAGGCCTGCCCATTGCCGCTATGGACCTGCTGCTCATCCACCAGGCCAATAAGAAAATGGATGAAGCCATCCTGAAACGCCTGTACCAAGCTTATGGTATAGCGGAGGTTCCGCAGAACATCATGCCGCTCACGGTGTCATGGCTGGGCAATAGTTCCGTGGCCACCCTGCCCACTTTGTACAACCTCATCACCAAGGGGGAGATTGCGGACTATGCATTCAATACCGGTAATCTGCTGGTATTTGCTTCGGTGGGCGCTGGCGTAAATATGAATTCGGTGGTGTACAGGGTACCGGAGCTGTAATGCTGTTCAATGGTCATTTTTATTTGGTCCACATGCTTTGCAGACTGGGGACCGCGACCTGACTGTGCTATGGGAATTCCTTTATGAACGACCTACTTAGATGCTAGTAAACCTTTTTCTATAAGCATGACTCCTTAAAGTCAAGCAGTTTGATCAATAGCTCCTCGTCCAGACCATCTGCCAGCTCCAACAGTGTAAGCAATGTCATATTAATCTTGCCGGGTTCCAATTTTGATATCTTGCTTTTATCCAGTCTGCACCGGCTTGGCCATTTTGGCCATGAACGGGGCCACCTGCTGCTGGTGGGCCTGCTGTATGGCTGCCGCTTCGGCATCCAGTTCCTCCGCACTGTCCAGGCAGTACTTCATCCTTGGCCATTTGCCCGTGGTCTTGTGGGGCAACGTTGGCCATTTTCAAAATCAGCCACCTGCGTGCGGCTCAGGCCCAGCCAGCCTGCCAGTTCCTGCTGGCTGAAACCCATTTCCTTCCTAATCTGGTTGATGTTCATATAGTTTGTTTTTTGTCCCGGGAAGCCATTGAAAAAAATTCAAAAAAAAAATGCGACACTTTTTTTTGCGACATTTTAAAATGTCGCATTTTTTGTGTCGCATTTTTTTTCATCGAATTTTTTCGCCGTATTTTTTTTGCATTTTCCGGCCCATCGTTTTTTGGCAATGCGGTCCATGCTGCTTGGTATGTATAGGGGCCCCGGCGCACAGGCAAAGAAAAAGCAGACCTGCTTTTCCTGCAGACCACCCTTCAACGTCAGAAGAAAGTTTATGCTACTACCTCCGTGCAAGGGGACGCCGAACTGCAAACGGTGAACATGGAACTTTCCACGTTGAACGCCGTGATCCCCACGCTGCCCGAAGGGAATTACAAGGAAGACAACCTTGCCAAGCAGAAGAAGCTTGACTGGCGCAAGCAGGTGCTGAACAACAAGAGGGCAGACTATGGAACAGTGGCCTTGCTAGACAAGGAGTTTGAACTGGCCAGTGTGGAAAGGCGGTTATTGGAGGTGGATGCCTTCATTGCTGCACTTACTGCCAGGAAGGCTGCGCTGTAGTAGTGTACTTTTTTCATCCATCTGAAAAAGTACCGTTGCTGGCCGCAGGCATTTGCCTGCGGCCTTTTTAACCTGTTCTATCCCTTGCTAACAAGCTCCTTTTTCAGTGCAGCTTTGGTGGCCTTGTCAATTAATGGTTGGGGCAACAGTGAAATAAGGCCGGTTTGCAACGCATGTGGCCAATAGGGCATGATGCGTTGCCTGCCACATCCTACAATTCCCAGTATCGATTTTGCATAAGTGGCCGCACTGGGGCGCATAAACGAAACTGGTTTTTTATTGCTCCCAGTATGTACGCTGCCAGTTAATAAGGAAATTACCTCCATATGTTCCAGTTCACGCGCCAATGAAATGGAGAAAGCATTGTTATAGGCCTTGGTAGCAGCATATACAGCAAGGTAGGGCGGTGGCAGAAGGGCGGTATAAGAAGATACATTGAGCATCAGGGCCGGTTGCTTTAAATAGGGAACCAAGTTGTGCGTAAGTTGCGATGGAAAGGTGGCATTCAACGTAATGGTCTCGTCAATTTGCTGATTGGTCATCTGGGCAAATTCGCCTATGGGCCCAACCCCCACATTGTTCACTAGGATACTAACAGGCAGGCCCAATAGGCAGGTTATATCCATCTGGCTGCTTTTGCTTCCGTCATGCAACAGTTGAACAACTTTGCATGCTGCATTTTTTGCGGTAATTTCTTCTGCTACTGCATTTAGTTTGTGGGCATTTCTTCCATGTATGATTACATTGAACCCTTTGCTTGCCAATTCCATTGCTACCGCTTTGCCAATGCCGTCCGTGGCCCCTGTAACCAAAGCGTAAGCATTGCCTGTTCTGTATTTTTCCAGTTTGGAGGGCAGCAAATAAGGCGTTATGAATTTGATCAGTTGAAACAGGATAACGGTGCATGTGATGATCCCGAAACCATAAAAGAGTTGGTATACCATATTTTTTCTGCAAAACTATTTTATACGGTCACCCTTAACAATGGACTTAACAGGGCAATTACGGGATTATTCCCGGTAACCCTTACGGAATTGCAACGGGGATACCTTTTCGGCGTTGGAGAAGTAACGGTTAAAGTAGGCAGGGTCATCAAAGCCCAGTTCATGGGCAATTTCCTTTACCGTTTTTTCTGTAGCATAAAGCAACCGCTTGGCTTCGGTCATGACCATTTGCTGTGCCCAATAACTTACGGTAAATCCTGTTGTAGCTTTAACGGCTTCACTAAGATAGGATGGGCTGATATGTAATTGCCCGGCAAAATCGGCAGCAGTTTTGTATGCTTTGAAATTCCTTAGCAGCAGGTGCTTAAATTGTTTCGTAATAATATGCTTGCGGGAAAAAAGCACCTGTTCAGGTCCGGCTTGTTGGTACACCTGGGCAAACAGGGAGATAGAAGCATTGGCCAATGAGCGCCCCACTTCCTCAGCAATATGCAGGTTTTGCGAGGAAACAAATAACTCAAGGCATTCATTGATGAACAGGCCCGTTGGCTTTTCAATAATGATGGGTTGGTAGTTAAAATAATTTTCCTCAAATACGCTTCTTTGTTTTTTGTTGAGCATTGCTGTACCTGTTGTCATCAGCCATGCTTCGGTTCCTGCTTTTACGGAAGCCGTGTAATGCACTTGACCTGGCAATATGCAGATGAAGGAATTTGCATGTAGTTCTACCTCGCGGAAATCAACAACAATTTTACTTTGCCCATTTTTTTGAAAGATAAAAAGGAAATGGTCGTTCCTCCGATGGGCAGCTTTTTGATATAGGGCCTCATTGTTGTCAGCAGCCACATAATGAAAAACGCTTGTTTCCTTGTGGGTAAACTCCTTTAAAGAAACTGTTGCTATGTTTTTGTTCATGGGAGCTATTTTGTTAGGCTGTCGCCAGCTCAAAAATATACGAACCGTCCATCATATAAGAAAAACTCATTCCTGAAAAGGCGTCAAAAAAATTCCTTACAAAAAAGGACACATTTGTTTTACGCTGTAGACGAAAGGATTTTCCAAGCAATCCCCTACTGCACTTATTCGATACCGCTTCAATGCAGACTACTGGATAATAATTGGCAATCGGTCCAAGGCTAATCAAAACCACCATTTCATACGCCACTAGAAAGGATACCCAATACCAATATTGAACACGAGGTTATCGCTGCGCCAGGAGGAGCTTCCGAAATCTATGTCCTTCACCACCCATTCGCTGCCCCTGGCCAACCAGGGCTTGCGCAGTGGTATGCCCACATCCAAACGGATGATCAACACATTGATGTCCAAACGGAGGCCCAGCCCACCGTCCACCGCAAGGTCCTGCAGGAACCTGCTATTGAACTTTCCATCATCGCCATACAGCAGGCTGTTCCTGGTCCATATATTGCCAGCGTCTGCAAACAGTGCCCCCCTCAACCTCCCTATCATGGGGAAGCGGAGTTCCGATTGCATTTCCAGTTTGTAGTCGCCACCAATTTGTGGATAGGCCACTTGCTGCTCCACCGTGGTCAGTACACGCCCGGGGCCCAATTGCCTTGGGGCAAAACCACGGAGGCCATTGCTGCCTCCAATGATGAACTGGCGGGAGAAGGGCAGGTAAGCGGAATTGCCATAGGGCATGCCCCAACCAATGTCCACCCTGTTTGCCCAGTAAGTATTGGCCCCCAATTTCCTGGTGTACCGCCCTTCTATGTCCAGTTTTGCATACTGTGCAAAATAGGCGCCCGCTATCTTCTTGCTGAAGGCGGTGTCGGATTTGGTAATTAGGCCTTCCACATTGCCTGCAAGGTCTATATTGCCATTGAAGTAGAAAATGTTCCTGGCCCTTGGGTTGCGGCTATTGTAAATGAAGTTGTAAAACGAACCCACAATGATTTCCGGGCGGTTGGCATACTGTAGCACGGGGAACATGTTTACCTGCAACAGGTATTCATCCGAAAAAGCATAGGCGTTGTTGTAGGTGATGCTCAGGGGCGATAGGGTATGGTCCTTATTGGTACCTTCCTTCCAGTTCAGGTCGTACTGCAAGCGGAAGAAGTTCTTGGTGTACAGCAACTGCCGCCTGAACCATTCGTAGCCCAATGTAAATTTGGTGAAGGGCGGGAAGTAACTGCTTTCCCTTATTTTGAAAGGCGTTACGAAACGTGGTATGGACAGGGACACTTCGGCACCCACGCGGAAGTTGTTGTTCTTGTTCAAACTGTCGTTGGACGATGTTTCAAAAGCACCATAGGTTTTGATGTTCAGCAGCTCCGCCCCCTTTAGCAGGTTCCTGTTTTTCCAGTTGAGGTTCAACTGCGCCCCGGTAAAGGAATTGGACTTACTGAAGCCCCCGATCTCCGCACTGATGGTTTTCTTCTTCATGGGCGTGAGGTAATAGTACACGTCCATATTGCGTGGTGCCACGGTATCGGTAGACGACATGTACCTGCTCTTCACAAATTTGAACACGCCCATATTGATGAACCTGTTCAGTGTCTGGTTATGTTTGTTCAGGTTGTACAGGGAACCCGGTCGGTAGGTCAATGGGCGTACCAGTGCCCTTGGTGTGAAATCATGGATGGTGTCCCTGATCAGGATGCTATCGTACAGGGTCAATCCATGCTTGGAAGTATCCGGTGGCGGGTTGATCAATGAGTAATTGGGAAACAGTACCACGGCATGGATGGTTTGCGGGAACCTTGCATTTAAGGGGATGTCTTTCTTCACCGTTAGGAAAATATTGAGCTGGTGGTTGCCCTTGGAACTGTCCACATAACTTTTGATGTACTCGGGACTGAAATAATAATACCCCTTCCGCTTCAGGGCAAGGTCCACCCGGTTGCGTTCTGCCTTGATGTTCTCGATATCAAACTGCTCGGCTTTCTTTATATAACTGTTCCTGCTCTTGATGGTCAATATGGACCTGCTCAGTTCAGATGAGTCCAGTACCCATTTGATGGAATCCACACTGTAGGGCCTGGGTACCTTGGCCGTGTACATAGCGGTCATTTTATAGCCCTTAACCTTCTTGGAGGCACCCACACTGGATTTGAAGAAGCCCCCGTTTTCCAAGTATGCCTGCATATTGGTGGCATTGGCTTCCAGGTCCACGGTGGGGCTCAGCACGGGTGCTTCTCCCAAACGGTTGCGCAACCAGTACTTGAAGCCCTTCTGCTTTTTGGGTTCGCCCACCAGGTACCAAATGGCTACCTTGTACGGATAGCCCAGGATCATTTTGTTTTTCTGGGGTGCCGATATTTTTTTGAGTGCTGTTGCAATGGGCTTGGGCTTGCTCTTGTTGTCGGGCGTTCTTTCCACCTTCACCTTGGCACCATTGTACAGGTAGGCACCCTTGGGCAGCTTGTTCTTCACACTGCAGGAAGTGATGGAAACAAGTAGTATCAATCCAATAAAAATGCGCAGCCTGTTCATTATACTTTTTTTAATTAAGAACCATGTCAAGTGCCTTTTCGGAACCGGTTACCTAAGATTATTTTTCAAATAACACCTTCAACGGGCTATTGATAAGTGTTTCGTAACACAAGAACAGCAAGGACCACAAAGACCACTACGCCAGAACCGCTGACGGGGCGTGAGCCGCCGTCAGGGTTCCCTTATTGTTTTTTCTTTTTCACGAGGTCCTTCAATTTGTTGTAATCAACCGTAAAAGTGAAGGCCACTCCTGTTTCTATGAAATAACCATCCAATATGGCTTCGTACTGGTTACGGCGGTAGGCCCTGATCATGTACTTGCCATCCTTGGACAATTTGTAAGTGGTGTTCACATCTGGAATGAACTGCACGTTGTTGTTGGAAGTGTTCTTGCTATTGGCCCCGGGATCGTTCCCGTCCACGGTAAAGCTTTTGCCCACACTTACATTCAACCGGTCGTCCAGGAAACTCTTGCTCAATGCCACGCTTAAATCGGTGCGTACAGCATTGGGGTCATCGTCCACATTCTTCAAGTTGATGTCTATGTCTATCCCTTTTACCAGGTCCGCAGCTATTTGGTTGATGGCCCCATTTAAGAAGCCACTTACACTTTCATTGGCCAGTAGGCTACTGTTGTTGGTGCCGTTGCCAGCAAAGAAGTCGCGGCTCTGCTCGCCTATGAACCTGTTGAGCACCAGCAGGGAAAAGACCTGCTTGTTCATGGCCGACTGGTCCGTGCGCAGTTGCTGCAATTTGTTCTCAATGGTATTGGCCATTTCATAGCTCACCCCTTCTGCTTTGTCCTTCACCACAATATCAAAGCTCAATTGTGGCTTCATGACCTCGCCCTTTATTTTAAGGAGTACCTGAAAAGGGATCTTCCTTTTGTAGATGCTGTTCTCCGCAGTGGTGCTACCTGCTATTTCATTGCCTACCAGGTCTATGGCAGGGGTGCTTATTTCATAAGCAGCAGTAATATCTGCATAGGCGTTCTTGGGGTCGCCACTCAACGTGATGGTGCTTCCGTCCAGCAGTATGAACTTGCGCTTGATAAATTGGTAGTTCAGTTGGTAGCTTCCTTTTTTCAGGTTGTAGGTACCTGCCAGGGCCAGAGAACCATTTGGGTTCACGCCCATGTTTATTTGTGCCTGCCCCTGCACTTCCAGTTCATCCCTGGTAATGGGGTCGATCACCACATTGAACTTTGCTTCGGGCTCCACTTCCAGGTTCAGGTTATAGTTCAGTGAGCCACCATTGTCTTCCGTTTCCTGCAGGGCCAGTATTTCCTGGTAGGTCCTCTTGGTAAGCAGGTTGGTAATGGTATCCATGGCCACAAACTCCATCACCCCTTCCCTGTCCCTTGCAGATGGTGGTACGTTCTGGCGAACAAAAGTGATGGCCGTTCCGTTTTTCACGGCCACATTGCCCCCAATTTCGGGTGCCGTCACAGGTCCGGTAATGGTTGCATCCACATCCACAATGGCGTTCCCGTACAGCATATTGTTGTCAACCGCTGTATTGTTCATGGCATGGAAGCCATCGGCAATAACGGTGAGGTCACTTATAAAGCCCTTCTGTTTGTCCTGCACCAATGAGCCGTTCAGTTCCAGTTTGTGGTTGGTGCTGTCGGTAATGGTAAATTCGTTCAGCTCTATATTCGGATAGATGAAGGACACGGTCTGGTGGTCTATCTTCATCAAGGTTCCAAACTTGGCTGCTGTTGTTTGAACATTGTTGAACTTGAGCTCACCGTACCATTGGGGCGCACTGGCAGAACCCGTAATGCTGATGGGGCCAGTAATGGTGCCACTGCTCCTGGTAAGGTTGCCCATGGTAAAGGGTTGTATGCTCGATACATTAATGGGGTCCAGGTTCACCTTCACATTGATATTGTCTGCATTGTAGGTACCGCTCAGGTCCACATTGTTCCCATTGCCCAATAGCTTGCCACTAACCGTTACGTTGTTGTTGGCGCTCTGTGCCTTCAGGTCAAGGTTGCCCACGTTCATGTGCTGGTACATGATACTATCAAGCTTCACCGTTCCATCCATGGTTGGGATGGCGTTCTTCAAGTCGCTTACTTTAACATCCACATTCAAGACACCTTCTATCAGTGCTGAATCCTTGTTCAGGGCAGCCGTGATGGTACTGAGCTTGAAGTTGTTGATGTCTATGATGATGGGTGAAGCTGCCGCAGTGGTTTCATTGTGTATGGCAATCTTCTGGCTGTCCTTGCTGATGTCAAAGTCCTGTATATTGAAACCATCGGCTGATGTGCGTATCAGGTTCTGTGGATTAACGGCCCATGCTTGCTTGTTCAGCAGCAGGTCCTTGCCAAGCGTTAGGTCATAGCCTTCCACATTGTTTGGTTTGGCGGCAACCGACAGCCTGAACTGTTCCTTTTTGTCTTCGTCCTTGGTGGATATGGTGGCTGCCATGCTGTTCTTGGAGAAGCCGCCTTTTACGGTGGCATCGTACAATAAAATATTACCGGCCCTTACCGTGTCTACCCCAATGTTCAGGTTCAATGAGTCCCCCTTGCCCAAAATGGTTCCCTGCATCCTGCCAACCCTTGTTGCCCCTACCTGAAGACCGGGCACATCCATTTTTACGTTCACTGCGCTGTCCTGGTTCTTATTGGTAATGCTTGCATTGACTGTTATGGCTTCACTGAAAGAAATGTTCTTGATGAATGCACTGTAGGTTTCATTGGGCTTGATGATGATATTTGCCTGCACCGTGCCCGGCGGCGCAGTCCTGGGTTTATCTTCTTTATTGGTGGATGCAGCCGCAGTAGTTGCGGGCATGAACTGGTCCATGACCTGTTGCAGCAGTGCAGGAATGTCATTGTAGTAAACAGTGCTCCTTACATTGGCATCCGCAAAGGGGGAAACCACCTGTATGATAGTGGAGTCGTTCCTTACAAAAGCCAGTACGGTGGCACTGTCAAAGGAAATTTCCTGCTGGTCCTTTTTGATAACCGCACTATCGATCCTCAGGGATGCCTTTACATGCTGGGGCGTGGCATCATCCACTTTTATGGTGGTGATGGCCATTATGTTCATGCTATCCTTTGTAAGGCCCAGTGCCAATAGATCAGCATGGGAAACGTTTACCATGGCATCCACGGTTGGGTACTCATTGTGGATGTTTGCCTTGCCATTGAAACTGATGCCAATCAGTTCGTCCTTAATGGAACCGGTGCCGCTGATGGCCCCCTTATTCAATGTTGTGTTGATATTGATATTGTCTATGGTGTTCTGCCTGTAGCCGAAGGATCTAATGGCTGCCAATACTTTCATATTGTTGTTCCTCACATCGAAACCGCCATCGCCCTTCACTGCAATGCTCCCGTTCAGTTTCCCCAGTACGGAATCCTGTCCGATCCATTTGCCCGTTTCAAGGTTCCTTGCATTTACGGCTATATCGTACACCATATTTTCAGGTTGGGCAAACTGGTTGAGCTTTGCTTTGATCACTGCAAAACCATAAGCTGAATTGGTGCTGAGGTTGGCATCCACATTGTTGGTACCTCCTACCAAGCTGCCGCTGATATTGACCATGGGTGGCAGGTTGATTTTCTGCTTGCTATCCTTCAGGAATGGTGAAATGATCCTTTGCGATACGGACAGGTTCCTGATATTGGTATTGTACCTGATATGCTTGGCATCGGTGGCATGTTCTATAACGCCGGACATTTGCAGGTTCAGGGTATTGGCCCTTGTAGCATTCACGACCAATTGCTGGATGTTCAGCTTCTCCGCATTCCCCTTGATATGTGCATCCACCACTAGGTTTCCCAGCTCATCCAATTGCTCCTTGTATTTTTTGGTGAGGCCTTCGCTTAACAGTTCAAGGTCCTTTTTGCCAACAATGGTTCTGGTAATGGTGATATCGTTATCGGGCAGTTTCCCTTCGCCTTTGGAAGTGGTATTGAACGAAGCAGGATAAACGGCTGCTTGCACATTGATGGTGGAGTTGGGCGTTCTTACCACCAGGTCCTTGATGGAAATGAACTGGGTATCCACACTTACATTGCCACTCATACTGTCCAGACTGAAACCACTTTTGTCCTTGAAGGAGAAGCGTTGGATATTGGCCTGGATATTCCCATCAATAAATTTGGTGGCCTTGGCTACCAGGTTCAGGTCCTTGATGCCCAAATGGAAATAATCAAGCCCTTCTTTCTTTTCCGGCTTTGCGGTGTTATTGTAAATGATATTGTTTTGCAGGAGGCTGAGTTCATCCATCACAAAGTTCAAACTGCTGCCTTTTGAAAGGGTGGCAGTAAGTGTATCCTTCTTTACGGTAACGGTCTGCTCCTTGGTGGCATGGCGGAACTCGATATCCGACTTGGCCAGCACAAAGGACTTGCCCGTAAAAGTGTTGGCGCTCCTGGTATTGTTGAGCTTTGCAGCCTGCAACAGACCAATACGGTTGCTGGTGTACAGTTGTTCGGGTTTGTTCTCAAAGAAGATGGTGGTGTTCTTCAGTATCAAACTATCTGCCTTTAACATGGGCAGTGACGATTGTATGGCAGGTTGCGAAGCTGTGGCTACTGTTGCGGACTGTTCCTTCGTTATCTGCATACTGAAGCTGATGCTATCCCCATACAAGCGGTTAATGTCAAAGTGCATCTTGTTCAGATCAAGGCTATCCACTTTCAAACGGAATTCGCCTGCCACCAACCGCATGAACGAACCTCCTTCATAATCCAGTTTATTGAACCTTGTATGCTTGAGTTCTATGTCCTTGATGGAAAGGTTCATGGTAGAGCTACTGTTCTTCTGTTTTACATCATTTGATTTGCTCTTGAAAGCATCCGCTATGAACTGGTAATTGAAAACAGAATCGTTCTCCTTCTTGGTGAGGTTGATGAATACATTGTCAAACACAATCTTGTTCACTTCAAACTTGCTGCTGATCAATTTGAGCATGTTGATGTCCACCTTTATTTGCTTGCCGTACAATAAGGTATCCTTTGAAAGGTCACGCATGAAAACACCGTTCAGCTCCACCCATTTGGGTAAGCTGTAGTCAATGGAGCCAATGACAAATTCCGTTTTCGTTTTTTTGGATACATAGGCCTGTATTTTGTCCCTGAGGAGGCTCTTGGCCCATGTGGTCTGCAACAGTAAAATAAACAGGAGCAGGAATATTATAATCCCACAAAAGAAATACAATATCCTTTTTCCCCATTTTTTCATGTTCAACAGGAAAGTATGAAAATCATACCAAGTTTTTTATATTGAAGGTAAAGGGTGCCCGAAAAGCAGCTCAAGATTCATTTGATGGCCTATCTGTGCCGCTTTTGTCTGTTCAGCAATGCGGAATTGGATTTTTCGTCAAGGACAGCAGCTATGTCTGCAAAATCGATAGCTATCGGTCCCGCTTCTCGCTCAAAAATCGTCTAGCTATTAGCTTGTCAATTGATCTTGGACAGTACCTGAGGAATAATTTCCCCACGAAACTATATCAATCCTGCAATGATTGTTTGATCCTGTCCTTCTGTTCCTCGGTAAGGCATGCACTGGAATGCACATGCAGGTCACTGGCATTGTTTGAAATGAAAAAGCTCTGCTTTTCAAACAAACGGCACATACTGCAAATACCCAGGTGCAAACGCAACTGCAGTTTCTGCAGAAAGGACAGTTTCCCTTCCTCCTTCTTGGATACCAGGAGGGTGGCCCTTGCACAAGTTATGTTCAATAATTTCTTCACGGTATCAATTGATGTTTGCCCAATTCTTTTCCAGGCATTTACGTAAATGCAGTTTTGCCCTATGTATCAGGACCCAGTAGTTGGACGGTGTTATGTTCAAAGCCTTACAGATTTCATCCGAATCAAGGTCTTCCATGTATTTCATCATGAACACCGCCTGTTGGATGTCCTTCAGTTTCTGCTTGCATTTTTCAAGCACGGAATAGAATTCTTTCGTTTCAACAGGCTGGTAATAATCTATGCCCCACTCATTGGGGCCGGTTTCCTTGGTCCAATGTTCGGCACCATCAAAATAAGCACGCTCCTCATCTTCATTATTGGAGAGGTCCACAATATTCCTTGCCCGTTTCCTGTAATGGTCTATTATCTTGTTCTTGCAAATAGTGTACAACCAGTTCTTTTCGGAAGCCTGACCCTGATAAGTGGCCCTTGCCTTCCAGGCACTCAAAAAAGTATCCTGCACAATGTCTTCCGCCAAGCCGCTGTCATTGACCCGTACAATGGTATAGGCGTACAAGGCATCGGCATATTTGTTTACCCATTCATTGGGGTTGAAGGCGGAAAGATTGTCCATCAGGATTGCAAAGTAAAACTTAATAGAACTTGACAATAAACTTTTTTGGACCAGTTGCATCTTTTGTAAGGATGGGCAACAAGCAACGTATATAACCGTGCATGTAGAAGCTGTTTGAGTTAAACAGCTTAACAGTTGAAATGTTAATGAATAACTGATGTTACGCAAAATTTCATGTACAGATGTCAGGTTGAGCCTGTCGAAACCTTTTTGGAAACTAGATCGCCTTCGAGAACCTCAGGCTGACATTATTCCAATATTGTTTGCGTAACATCAGTGAATAACAATTCCCCAAAACCAAAGCATCAAACATTCGTACATTCATAAAAATAAAACAGTTATGCAAAAGTTCTTTTTTAGCAGCTTAATGGCAATAACAGCATTACTTTCATGCGCCCAGAAACAAAACAATAAAACAACAACAATGAGCGATACAAAAACAGTGGACCCAACAGTAAAAACCGATACAGCAGATTTTGGTGAAGGCTGCTTCTGGTGTACCGAAGCATTCTTCCAAAGACTGGAAGGTGTTATTTCAGTGAAGAGCGGCTATGGTGGCGGGCATGTGGAGAACCCCAGTTATGAGCAGGTGTGCGATAAAAGCACGGGCCATGCAGAAATGGCAAGGATCATTTATGATCCATCAAAGATTACCTATGATGAGCTATTGGAAGTGTTCTGGAAAACACATGACCCAACTACATTGGACCAGCAAGGGGCAGATAAGGGGCCGCAGTACAGGAGCGTGATCTTTTACCACAATCAGGAACAAAAAGAAAAAGCGGAGAAATACAAAGCCGAGCTGGATAAAAGTGGTGCATGGGCCAATCCGATCGTTACAGCCATTGAGCCGTTCAAGAATTTTTATCCTGCCGAGAACTACCATGATGATTACTACAACCAGAACCAGAACCAGGGTTACTGCCGGTACGTGATCCAGCCTAAACTGGAAAAGTTTGAGAAGGTGTTCAAGGATAAGTTAAAGAAGCATTAATAAATAGGCCGCAAGTAGTATTGCGGCTTTATTTTTGCCCAGCGTTTCCTGAATATTGATAACCTTAAAAAACCTTGTTATGAAAAAAACATTTACGCTGGTCATCCTACTGTTCACCCTTTCTTTTTCAGTTAACGCACAAAGAAAAAATGCCTTCACAGGCTATCTCAATTTCAATCTTTCTTTCCCATCTGGCGAGTTCAATGAGGTAAACGGTACCATTGGTGCAGGTGGAAGGCTGGGTTTCCTGTACAATCCAACAAAAGACTTCCCTTTGTACATTGGTGCAGAACTGGGCTACCAAGTGATGGGGCAGGAAAACTCCTATTTCTATTCCAACACTTTTGGCTTCACCGATGAATACCGCATCAGTGCCACTAATAATGTATTCACTGCCTTGATCAATCTCCGGTTCCAGTCCAATAAGAAATCAGTTGCCGTGAAGCCCTTTATTGAGGGCCTGTTCGGTGCCAATGATTTCTTCTCCACCACAACGGTTGAAAGGCAGACCTATTATTCCAACGATGCCATTGCCAACAGCAATAGCTCCAAAGCAAGATGGGCCATGTGTTATGGGGGTTCCGCTGGTTTGGACATACGTTTGGACAAGAAGGGAACCGTTGGGCTTGAGCTGAGGACCTCCTATTTGAAAGGGGCAAAAAC
>JAHEZD010000078.1:0-2736 GCA_023251255.1 Chitinophagaceae bacterium | reverse complement strand
GCTATGTTTCCTATGCACAAAAGGAATCGGAAACGGATATGTTTGTGGCACAGGTTGGGATCAAGATCGGGTTCTAAGGAAGGGAAAGGAACACAAAGTTTACCCGTTAGTGAAGCTAATTTCCTTTCACAATTGAAGTTCAAAATAGAATAATGCGTCAATAGGTACAATGGTTTCATTGCCCCGATCCCTGCCCGTTCAGTTCAGGCGGGCTTTCAACCGGGGTTATGGAAAGAATTATCACTACTTGGCTTTAGCCCAAAACGTGAGCTTGGGTTAAAGCCAATACCACCCACCCGATATCATTGTCCCTTGACTAAAGTCGAAGGGCAATGATGTACTACCACTTAATATGATTTTGAAGAATCAACTCCGCCAACAGGTTGAGTTTTTCACGGAGTACACTAAGATTCCTTGTGTACTCCGTGTTCCTTACTATTGTGTTCTCCGTGCCCCTACAACCTATTCCAATATCTTCAGTGACTGATGGATGATGCCCACGCATTCATCAATTTGTTCTTCATTGATAATTAGTGGGGGAGCAAACCTGATCTTGTCTCCATGTGTTGGCTTGGCCAGCAAGCCATGCTCTTTCAGGGCCAGGCATAAATCCCATGAAGCTTCTGGATTGCCATGCTTTATTACAATGGCATTCAACAGCCCTTTGCCACGGATGGTGGTAATGAACGGTGAGTCCAGTTTTGCCAGGCCCTCCCTCAATAACTTCCCCATGGCTTCCGCATTATCGGCCATTTGTTCATCCTTCAAAGCAGTCAATGCGGCTATGGCCACGGCACATGCCAAAGGATTGCCCCCGTAGGTACTGCCATGTTCACCAGGTTTGATGTTCATCATGATATCATCATCACACAGCACTGCACTCACGGGCATGGTGCCCCCACTTAGGGCCTTGCCAAGGATCAAGATATCCGGGCGCACATTTTCATGGTCACAGGCCAGCATCTTTCCTGTTCTGGCCAAACCTGTTTGTATTTCATCTGCTATAAAGAGTACATTGTATTCCGTACACAGGTTACGCACTGCAGTTAAGTAACCTTCATCGGGAATTACCACCCCAGCTTCACCCTGGATCGGCTCCACCATAAATGCGGCCACATTCGTGTCCTGCAAGGCGGCTTCCAATGCAGCAATATTATTGTAGGGCACCAGTCCAAAACCGGGCATGTAAGGTCCAAACCCTTTGTAGCTACTTGGGTCGGTGGAGGATGAAATAGCAGCCAGTGTCCTTCCCCAGAAATTGCCCTCAGCAAAGATTATTTTGGCTTCATTTGTGGGTATGCCTTTTTTATCATAGGCCCAGCGCCTTGCCAGTTTAATGGCCGTTTCACCGCCTTCCACACCAGTGTTCATAGGCAGTACCTTATCATAACCAAAGTAATGGGTAATGAATTTTGAGTACTCGCCCAGCAGGTTATTGTGGAATGCCCTTGAGGTAAGGGTGAGCTTCCTTGACTGTTCAATTAAGGCTGCAATAATTTGGGGATGGCAATGCCCCTGGTTCACGGCCGAGTAACCACTCAGGAAATCGTAATAGCGTTTGCCTTCCACATCATATAAAAAAACACCTTCCCCTTTTTCCAGCACCACAGGTAATGGATGGTAGTTGTGGGCGCCAAATTGTTCTTCCAATTGTAAATAATAAGCAGTACGCTCGTTAAGGGCTTGCGTTAACATGAGTTAAGAATAAATGATGAATAATAGGAAATGAAAATGGAACGATGGGGCACAGTGCTGCCCCAGCTTATCGGGCTGGATAGTGGTGGTCTAGAAAGTCAAGGTTCTGCAGAAGAAATTTCATTTCCATTTGTTGTAAGGACTGCAATATAAAAGATTTGGTTGAATAATGGAGGATGGGGAAATGGAGGTAGTGACTCATTCATGAGTATTGTCAGAGCCTACCCCTATTTTTTACGGGGGTTGAACCCTGCCTACTGCCGAAACCGAATTAGCATTACGATAGAAAGCCCCTTCGACAAGCCTGCCGGCCGGCAAAGGCAGGCTCAAGCCTGACACTCAACTATTCAAATAAATGCTTTTGCCATGTGCTGGTATGCACATTATTAACAACGGATAAAAAATCCTTCCACTGAAGTGTGCGAGCCTACTGAAGTTTAATAGTAGATTTACAGCCAAGTAAAAAACAGATAAATATGATTTCCACAAAGGCTTATGCAGCGTTCAGCCCAACCACGCCCCTGTCCCCCTTTGATTTTGAAAGAAGGGATGTTGGCACCAATGATGTACAAATAGATATTCTTTATTGCGGTGTTTGCCACAGTGACCTGCACCAAGCGAAAGACGAATGGGGCGGTTCCATCTACCCCATGGTGCCGGGACATGAAATTGTTGGCAAGGTAATTAGCGTTGGAAGCGGTGTTACCAAGTTCAAAGCAGGCGATACTGCTGGGGTTGGCGTGATGGTGGACAGTTGCCGTACCTGCAAGAACTGCCAGAAGGACCTGGAACAGTATTGCGTGGAGGGCATGACAGGCACTTACAATGCCATGGAACGTGATGGCAAGACCATTGCACAGGGCGGCTACTCCACACAGATTGTTGTGGATGAACGCTATGTACTGAAAGTGGCGGACGGGCTGGACCTGAAAGCTGTGGCCCCATTGCTCTGTGCCGGCATTACCACTTATTCCCCATTGGTATTTGCAGGTATTACCAAAGGCATGAAAGTGGGCATAGTTGGTCTTGGTGGGCTGGGCC
>JAHEZD010000177.1 GCA_023251255.1 Chitinophagaceae bacterium | reverse complement strand
GTTTGGGACACGACCTGATAAGGGCCATAGCCACTTATGGTGCGGTTCCCGAATCTGAATACACTGGTAAAAAAGAGGGGCAGCAAACACTTAACCACTCCAAAATGGTTACCCAATTGAAAAGTTACCTGGACTCCATCCTAAAGAAGACCCCCATTGCGGATAATTGGCTGGATGGTTATAATGCCATACTGGACAACACATTGGGTAAAATGCCATCTGCTTTTGATTATGGCACCAGAACATATACACCACAATCTTACGCAAAGGAAATATTGAAGTTTGATGCCAATGATTATGTTAGCATCACATCCTTCACGCACCATCCCTATTATCAACAGTTCATTCTGGAAGCACCGGATAATTTTGCCAATGGCTTATTTTACAATCTGCCACTGGACGAAATGACTGGGATAGTCAGGTCTGCTATTATGGACGGGTATACGGTTATGTGGGATGCAGATGTAAGTAACCGTGATTTCTCCCAAGGAAAGGGTTTTGCCATGTACTGGAAAGAAGACAAAGCCCCTTCAACAATCAATCCCGATGAAGAGGAAAAAGCTTACGATGCCAGTCTCCGCCAGCAATTGTACGAGAACCTCACCACACAGGATGATCACCTGATGCATATCGTAGGCATCAATAAATCAGCCAATGGGAAGGAATTTTTCCTGGTGAAGAATTCATGGGGCGAAGTTGGTCCCTATAAAGGTTTCATCAATGTATCAACTGCTTATTTCGGTATCAATACCGTTGGTGTTGTGGTTCCCAAAGCATCATTGAACAAGGCGTTGAAGAAGAAATTGGGGATTAAATAGTTTCAACACAATTACTTCAAATAACAAGGACGCACCAAATGATGCGTCCTTGTATATGTCTAAATGATTTTTTAGTCTATCGTCCCCTGCCGCCGCTATTTCTTGGCTTGGAATGGTATTGAGGGCGCCTGTTTCCACCGCCGCCATGATTGTTGCCACCACCCCTAACCCTTGGTTGGTATACAGGAACTGGTCCCAGCTCCTGCGGCACGAGGGATTTTTCCACTGGCTTGCCCAATAGTTGTTCGATTGCAGCAAATTTGTTCTGCTCTTTCTCGCTAATTAAGGTCAATGCCATGCCCTCCGCTTCCGCACGGGCGGTACGTCCTATTCTGTGTACATAATCTTCGCCGTCATTGGGCACGTCATAATTTATGACAAGGTCAATGGTATCAATATCAATGCCCCGGCTCAAAATATCCGTGGCCACCAGTACAGGGATACGCTGGCTGCCAAAACCCAATAGCACATCTTCCCTTTCCTGCTGCTCAAGGTCACTGTGTATTTCTGCTACGTTTACCTTGGCACGGTGCAGTTCACGGGCCAATTGCTTCACGTTCTGTTTCCGGCTGCAAAAAATCAGGGCACTTTTAAAGGGGATTGTTTGCAGCAGGTTTTTCACCAATGATAGTTTCTGCTCCTCAAAAACCACATAGGCCCGCTGCACAATTTTCTCCGCTGGCTTTGAAATGGCAATGTATATTTCCTCGGGCTGGTGCAGTATCTTCTGTGCAAGTTTCTTGATCTTGTCGGGCATAGTGGCCGAGAAAAGAAGGGTCTGCCTCTTTTTGGGGAGCTGGTTGATGATAAGGTTGATGTCATCCTGGAAGCCCATGTCCAGCATCCTGTCTGCCTCGTCCAGCACAAGGAACTGCAATCCAGCGAAGGATACATAGTTCATGTTGATATGTGCAATCATCCTGCCCGGTGTGCAAACAATAATATCCGCTCCCAACTGGAGCGCCTTTTTTTCGGCAACAAAATTCTGTCCGTCATTCCCACCATAAATAGCAATGGAACTGATGTCCGTAAAATAGGAAAGCCCTTCCAAGTGTTGGCCAATCTGTATGGCCAGTTCCCTGGTTGGCACCACAATCAGGGCGCTAACTTGGCTATCATGCTTGTGTGTGATTAGATGGTTCATCATGGGCAACAAAAAGGCTGCGGTTTTCCCCGTTCCTGTTTGTGCAGAAGCAATAATATCCTTACCTGCCATGATATGCGGTATAACCTGTTCCTGTACAGGGGTAGCTGTTTCGTAACCTGAAGCATCTATGCCTTCTAATAATGTGGGATGGAAATTGAAATCTGTAAAACGCAAAGTGAAAGAGTTGTTTTTAGGCAGCCGAAGCTGGATGAGAATGATTTTGTTGGGCTAAAGATAGCCTAAAAAAATTTGACGTTCCAAATGGGGCCATCCATTACAGCATTATGGAAACTAAAAAAGCCCCAAAAAGGGCTTCTTTACTAAGGGTACATAGCAGGGTTTTGAAAAAGGGACTAATTATTATTCTGCTGTTTTCAGGGCATCGGCAATATCGGAAGAGGCCATTAAAATGTATGTTCAATCCAAAATACTATCGTATAGACTTCACCAATTTGATTATCCTTTTTACCGTAAAAACCGTTTGCACGGCAACCATGAAGCAAAAAAAATTAAACCCATCACTATTCTGGAATTTTGCTACCAATACCTTGGCGCGTTCACGGTTCCTGTTCATAAATTTCAAATGACAATTATCGTTTCAAATTTTCCTACCGCCTCTTTCCTATATGATAATGCAAATAAACAAACAGGTAGCCCAATCGGGCATAGTATAACCCATGAAAATAACGTAGTACAAACAACCACAAAGTATTAAAATTTGCTTAAGCGGTTCTTTGCCCAGTAACCGGTAATTGTTTGATGATCCAATAAATAATGGTGCTTAACAGGGCTGCAAAAAAGCACCAAACAGAAATCATCCATCTATGGTAAAAATAATCCGCTGCCACTATGGACACAATCAATACAATGGCAAACCACTTCATATTTTTATAGCTGGATATAAAACATGGTACAATGGTGACCAGCCCATAAACAATTTCGCTGATGGATATGAACAAACTGGGAAAAGCAATATAATATTCAACATGGTGTCCATCAATCCTCGCTTGTACCCCTTGTACGGAAATGAAATAAACTTCGGTCAGCGACAGTAAAAGGGCCACCATGAAAATGGGGAATAGGAATCTTTTCTTTTTGCTGTCCTGCTCAAACAGCAGTACGGAGAACGGTACCCAGACCGGCCAGAGTACATGGGAGAAAAAGGAAAATACATGAACAGCTGCATCCTTCCATTTTGCATATTCAACATGGGTAAGGCTTATCCAGACAAAACCTTCCGACAATTGCTGTATGCCAAAGAAAAAAGGGATAGCAGCAAATGCAAGCTGTGAGGGTTTCCTAACTTTAGAAAGGGTGAACGCACCTGCGGTACACAAAATGGCACCTGCCCCAAAACTTGCTGCTGCAGAAAAACACATACTCTATTTTCTTTAGGTTCTAATTGCTCGTCGTGGAATAAAAATAGCGACTTACCGTTGAAACGGCACTTTATTGTTTGCTGCTGGCATAAGGGGGAAAATTGTTCCCCTTTTTTCTGGAAGTGAAAAGAACATTTCAGGAGCTGTTTGAGTTAATTAAATCTTTGTGACTATCCGGATGAAGGAAAGTAGGTCAGGTTGAGCTTGTCGAAACCTTATTCAAGCTGTGTTTTACGCTCATCATACTTCGAGAACCTCAGTATGACAACGGAAATCGTC
>JAHEZD010000015.1 GCA_023251255.1 Chitinophagaceae bacterium | reverse complement strand
ATGCTAACCACACAAGCTGACGGAACAGCAGAGCGGATCCTTCGGGTGAGGCGCAGTAATGAAAGTTCTTCCAAGAAAAGCGAGTATAGCAGCCGGTACCGCAAACCGACACAGGTAGACGGGATGAATATTCTAAGGCGCTCGGGTGAGCCGTGGAGAAGGAACTAGGCAAATTGACGCTGTAACTTCGGGATAAAGCGTACCCACTTCGGTGGGTCTCAGTAAAATGGTTCAACCAACTGTTTAACAAAAACACAGGGCCCTGCAAAATCGAAAGATGACGTATAGAGCCTGATACCTGCCCGGTGCTGGAAGGTTAAGGAAGGGTGTTCGCCGCAAGGCAAAGCTCCTGACTGAAGCCCCAGTAAACGGCGGCCGTAACTATAACGGTCCTAAGGTAGCGAAATTCCTTGTCGGGTAAGTTCCGACCTGCACGAATGGTCTAATGAGTTGAACACTGTCTCCTCCACGAGCCCGGTGAAATTGTAGTATCGGTGAAGATGCCGGTTACCCGCCACGGGACGGAAAGACCCCGTGAACCTTCACTACAACTTTGCATTGATTTTGAGTTATAGATGTGTAGTATAGTTGGGACGCTTTGAAGCCTTGCCGCTAGGTAGGGTGGAGCGGTCGGTGAAATACCAACCTTCTGTCATTTAGAGTCTAATCCCTTGCGGGAAACATTGCATGGTGGGTAGTTTGACTGGGGTGGTCGCCTCCTAAAGAGTAACGGAGGCTTGCAAAGGTACCCTCAGTACGGTTGGTAATCGTACGCAGAGCGCATCAGTATAAGGGTGCTTGACTGTGAGGCAAACAAGCCGAGCAGGGACGAAAGTCGGCTGAAGTGATCCGGCGGTTCTGTATGGAAGGGCCGTCGCTCAAAGGATAAAAGGTACTCCGGGGATAACAGGCTGATCTCCCCCAAGAGCTCATATCGACGGGGAGGTTTGGCACCTCGATGTCGGTTCGTCACATCCTGGGGCTGGAGAAGGTCCCAAGGGTTCGGCTGTTCGCCGATTAAAGTGGCACGTGAACTGGGTTCAGAACGTCGCAAGACAGTTCGGTCCCTATCTGTGGTGGGCGTTAGTAAATTGAGTGGACATGACCTTAGTACGAGAGGACCGGGTTGTACGTGCCGCTGGTGTATCTGTTGTTCCGCCAGGAGCAATGCAGAGTAGCTATGCACGGCAAGGATAAACGCTGAAAGCATCTAAGCGTGAAACCTTCCACAAGATGAGTTTACTTTTAAGGGCTGTCAAAGACTATGACGTTGATAGGCTATAGGTGTAAGGCTGGTAACAGCGAAGCCAAGTAGTACTAATTGCCCGTAAGCTTTATTTTTTTATTCTTGTAAATGATTTCTTTTCCAATATGTAATTTATTGTCTCGGTTACACTTTATGTGTTATCAAGATTACCTTCTTATGGTGGTTTTGCCGAGGGTGTTCACCTCTTCCCATTCCGAACAGAGCAGTTAAGCCCCTCATGGCCGATGGTACTTGGATTCTCCTGGGAGAGTAGGTAGCTGCCATATTTATTGAACCCCAATCAGTTTGTTCTGGTTGGGGTTTTTTGTTTTTGTGCATTCCCCATTGATATCCATTCTGTATCAGCCCTGTCTATTTCTTCTTTCTCTATTTCTTGCCATAGATGCAAAAACCGGTTCGGTAAAAAAGTAGGTATCTTCTTGCAGGTTATCAATAGTTTTGGAGCAACACAGCTTTTATGAAACAATTCATGGTGCTTGCTTTTTGGTTGGTCGGTTTAGTAGCTAATTCACAACATAGTTTCCTTCCTGAAGAATTGGTAAACCCATTGATAGGCAGCGATTCGAAATACAATTTATCCAACGGGAATACTTACCCAGCCATAGCATTGCCTTGGGGCATGAATTTCTGGACGGCCCAAACCAATAGAATGGGCAATGGGTGGCAGTACCAGTATGGTGCCGATAAAATTCGTGGGTTCAAACAAACACATGAGCCTAGCCCTTGGATCAATGATTATGGCCAATTCTCCATTATGCCCATGACCAACCATTTGGTGGTAGACGAAGAAAAGAGGGCTAGTTGGTTCAGCCACAAAGCAGAAACGGTAAAGCCTTATTACTATTCCGTGTATTTGGCTGATGCAGATGTAACCACAGAAATCACTCCCACCGAAAGATGCGCAGTATTCCGGTTCACTTTCCCAAAAAATGATAGTTCGTTTGTGGTAGTGGATGCCTTCGATAAAGGCTCCTATATAAAAATAATTCCTGAGCAGCAAAGGATTATTGGTTATACCACTCGGAACAGTGGTGGTGTACCGAGTAATTTCAGGAACTACTTCGTGATTGAATGCGATAAGGCTTTCAACTATTTTTCAGTGGTGGATAGTAATAAAATGATGGTGACTGAAAAAGAAATAATGAGCAAACATGCGATGGGAGTGATTGGGTTTGCCACCAATAAGAATGAGCAGGTGCATTTGAAAATTGCTTCATCATTTATTTCGTTTCAACAGGCTGAACTGAATTTGAAGAAGGAGGTTGATGCGCAATCTTTTAATGAAGTGAAAGCAAAAGCAAAACAGGTTTGGCATAAGGAATTGAGCAGGATAAAAGTGGAAGGTGGCAGCGATGAACAGTTGAAAACATTTTATAATTGCCTGTACCGTGTACTGCTTTTTCCCAGGAAATTTCATGAAGTGGATGCTACTGGCGGGACGGTGCATTACAGTCCGTATAATGGTAAAGTGGAGAAGGGGTACTTGTTTACAGATAATGGCTTTTGGGATACGTTCCGTGCTGTGTTCCCATTTTTTACGTTGATGTATCCTGAGATGAATGCACAGATGGTGGAAGGATTGGTGAACACCTACAAGGAAAGCGGATGGTTGCCCGAATGGGCAAGTCCCGGTCATAGGGATTGTATGATTGGTAGCAATTCGGCATCATTGATTGCTGATAGCTATTTGAAAGGCATCCGGGGCTATGATATCAATGTTTTGTATGAAGCCATGGTAAAGAACAGTAACAATGAAGGGCCATTGAGTTCTGTAGGGAGGAAGGGGGCAAAGCAGTACAATGAACTTGGGTATGTGCCTTATAATATTGGTATTGATGAAAGTGCTGCAAGAACGCTCGAATATGGCTATGCAGATTTCTGCATAGCACAATTGGGGAAAGCTTTGAATAAGCCTGCTGCGGAAGTTGCCCTGTATGAAAAGCGTAGCCGGAATTACAGGAACCTTTTTGATGCATCCCATCAATTGATGCGGGGCAAGAATATTGATGGGAGTTTCCAATCTCCCTTCAATGCATTCAAATGGGGAGGAGCTTTTACAGAAGGGAACAGTTGGCATTATACCTGGAGTGTATTCCATGATGTAAATGGTTTGATGGGTTTAATGGGTGGAAAGAAAGGTATGGACCAGATGCTGGATTCTGTTTTTGCCATGCCTCCCATTTATGATGAAAGCTACTATGGACAGGTGATACATGAAATCCGTGAGATGCAGATTACGAATATGGGCCAGTATGCACATGGGAATCAACCCATTCAGCACATGATTTATTTGTACAACTATTGCGGCAGCCCTTGGAAGGCACAGGAACATGTGCGTGAGGTGATGAACAAGCTGTACAAACCCACACCTGATGGATATTGTGGGGATGAGGACAATGGACAGACCAGTGCTTGGTACGTGTTCAGTGCGATGGGCTTTTATCCTGTTTGTCCAGGAACGCAACAATATGTTTTAGGGGCTCCGTTGTTTAAAAAAGTAACGCTGAATTTTGTTAATGGGAAGCAGTTTGTAATTGACGCTGCAAATAACTCTTCTACGAATCAGTACATCCAACAAGCAACACTGAATGGTGTTGTTTGGGATAAGAATTTCCTCAATCACTTTGATATATTGAAAGGGGGCATGCTTGATTTGAAGATGGCTGCTCAACCTAATTATAAAAGGGGAGTATCCAATTCATCTGTACCGTTTTCAGCTTCGTTGAAGTGAAATTTCTGGGGGGCAACTGCATTGCTACTAGTATTGGCTTATTAACAGCCTTTGTTGTTAGGTAATTCTTTGTATTGTCCTGACAGTAGTAGTAGTGAGTAAACAAGATGCAAGTATTTCTAAAACCGTATAAGGTTATTCAACGGAATTATGAACTCCACCTATAAGTGTTAGCATCGAAACCCGCTAAATCAATTATTCTATCCACAACCGTTGCGGCCACATCTTCCAATGTTTTTGGCAAGGAATAAAAAGAGGGTGTTGCTGGGCAAATGATACCTCCTGCCAAAGTAATGGTTTCCATGTTTTTGATGTGTATCAAGTTATAGGGCGTATCCCTTATCATCATGATCAGTTTGCGCCTTTCTTTCAGTACCACATCGGCAGCTCGTGTAATCAGATCGTCGCTGATGCCTCCAGCAATCCTTCCTAAGGTTCCCATACTGCAGGGAGCAATAATCATGATGTTGTATTTGGCCGAACCGGATGCAAATGGTGCAGAGAAGTCATGCTTGTCAAAATATTTGGCACTATAATTTTTATAATCCTCGTTTTGTAGTTCCACTTTCCAGACTTCCTTGGCATTATTGCTCATTACTATGGAAAGTTCGGTATACTGGCCTTGCAATGACTTCAGTTTATCCAACAATACTTTCGCGTAAATACTCCCACTTGCCCCCGTTATAGCTACCAGAACTTTGTTCATCTTTTTCTTTTAATCTGCACAAATGTACTTCCCTAATAAATAACCGTAGGCTGAGAGCATCTTAACAATATTTTTTTGTCATCTTTTTGTAAACAGGTGCAACCCTTCAAGTTGATTCAGCATCTAATAGGTGGTTTTTCATAGAATATTGGATTAAAACTGGGCAGGATTTCTATCCTAAGCCCTTTTTTATTTTTTTGCTATTTACGAGGGAATGAAGGATTTGAGTAGCATGGAATAATGAAATACAGCTTTTGCAAGGTTTGAATATAGGAACCCCAGCCTGTTGAAGGTTGGGGTTCTGCTTTTTGTAGAAGGAATCATTATTACGAATGCCGAAGCAAAAATTTTTAGCCAAGAAAACCCTGCAGTTACTTTGTTACAAGTTGACGGAAAATTAAAATGCCCCACATTTCTGCGGGGCACTTATCAATAAGAATCCAATTTATGATTTGTACATGATTTCGTAATATTCATGTGCCATGCGGTTGCTGTCAAATTCATGGCGTACATCGGTCATACCATTTTTCACAATGCCACACCATTTTTCCTTGTTATCATAGTAAGTTGGGATAATCTCATTTTCCAGCATTTCATACACTTTATCAAAGTCATAAGCATCCAGATCGTGTGTGCTCATGTTCTCATAATCTGGTTGGGGCACCACGAAACTGTTCACCCCGGGCTTTGCAAATTCAGGTATCCATCCATCATTGGTGCTGAAGTTTACGGCACCGTTCATGGAAGCTGTCATGCCACTTGTGCCGCTTGCTTCACGGGGGATACGTGGATTGTTTAACCAAACATCCGCTCCCTGTTTCAAGCGTCGGCTAAGGAACAGTTCATAACCAATCAAAACGGCTACATTTTTATAATGTTTGCTTAGGTGCACGAGCTGGTTGAAGGTGGTGATGGAAGGGTAATCAACAGGGTAAGGCTTTCCGGCCCAGATAATCTGAACAGGGTATTTTGTATTGTTGAGCATTTTTTCAAAACGTTCAATATTGTATGCCAATAAATCTGCACGTTTGTACCCTGCAAAACGTCTGGCCCAAACAATGGTCAGGATGTTGGGATCGAAAATCTTTCCTGTTTGATCGGCTACGATTTCAAAGGTTCTTTTCTTCAGGTATTGCTTCCTGTCTTCAATGCCTTCATTGTTGTCAATATCCAAATGGCGGTACAGCGGTTCATCTGCCCAGTAGGTAAAATTCTGTGCATTGGTAATAGAAGTAATGGGACAGATACCTTCATAGTGCTTCCACATGGCACGGCTAACATCACCATGTAATCTGGATACGCCATTTGCTTTTCTTGCAAAACGGAGTGCTACCAATGAGTGGTTGAATTGGTCATCCGTAAGGCCGGTCAACCTTCTTACTTCATCTAAACTTAATCCACAGAAATAGCCCATTTTATGACATAGATAGATATCGTGCTTTTCGTTGCCGGCTTCTTCTGGTGTATGCGTGGTGAACACCAAACATTCCTTTAGTTTTTCCACGCTCTTGAATTTGTTCAACAAGTAGAAAGCAGAAGAAATACCGTGTGCTTCATTTAGGTGGTACACATCCGGATTGAAGTTCAGTTCGTCCATCAACTTTGCACCGCCAACACCCAGCAAAATAAACTGGGCCACTTTGGTGCTCACGTTTGCATCGTATAAACGGTGGGTAATGGTTTGCGATACATAATCATTCTCCGGTAAATCGGTGCTCAGTAGAAACAATGGTGCACTCTTGAATGTTTCCGGGTTCAGGTACCAAACTTTTATCCAAACTGGTGCGTCGTGAATGAGTATCTGGAATTTGATGCCTGTATCTTCTAGGAATGCATTTGTTTTTTCCATCCAGGCAGGTTGTAAAGTCTGGTCCTGGTTACGTGTTTGGTCATAATAACCGTATTTCCACAGGATGCCGATACCTACCATGTTTTGGTTCAGTTCATAGGCACTGCGTAAATGAGAGCCAGCAAGGAAACCCAAACCGCCGCTGTAAATTTTTAATGGTTGATGAATGGCAAACTCCATGGAAAAGTAAGCTGCCTTCTTTGTGTACTGCTCATTGATTTCATAAGGAACATGATAGTTTCTGAAGTTCATGGTTGCGATTTTGGTTTACAAATCAGCCGCAATATAGTGGCTTTTGTTTAAAATGTACTTTTTACACATTAGGGCAGGCAACCTCAAATTAGTAATGGAAAAGTAAGTATTTCAGGTAAGAATGGAGAAAGTTTTTTGATGGTATAGTGGTGACCCAAGTTTAGACCTTACATGTTTTGTTAACCAATCTTTTGGCATATCAACTTTATCAAGTCTATACATTTTACAAACCCATGCCAACTATATCTTTGCCGCGATCAACTACCGCATGAAGAAACTGGATTGGTACATACTGAAAAAATTCCTTAGCACATTTTTCTTTGCAATAGCATTGCTCACAGTGATTGCAGTGGTGATTGACATCAGTGAAAAAACAGATGACTTTGTGAAGTCGAAGCTCGGTTTCAAGGGCGTGCTTACACAGTATTATTTTGGGTTCATTCCACATATTGTTGCCCTGCTTTTCCCTTTGTTCATTTTTATTGCAGTAATATTCTTCACTTCCAAAATGGCTGGGAGAAGTGAGATCATTGCTATCCTTGCAAGCGGAACAACGTATAACCGTTGGCTGAGGCCTTATTTTATTGGTGGTGTACTGCTGGGGGGGCTGCTTTGGTTCGCCAACCAATATGTTATTCCGAGAGCAAATGAAATAAGGACCGGATTTGAAGCAAAATACATAGATGCCAACTCATCTTATGAAGCAATTACAGGCGGGAGGAGGGGACGGGATTTATACTTCCGGATCGATTCCTTTACTTATGCTGGGATCAACAGTTATGATACTGCCAGTAAAACGGGAGGCCCTTTTTTCATGAACAGGTTCAACAAAATAAATGGGACACATGTGGTGGAGAATATCAGGGCGGAAAATTTAGCATGGGATACATCCAAGCGTAAATGGGTGCTGCAGAACCTTGTTGACCGGAAAATTGATAGCCTCAAAGAAACCGTGGTAATGGAAAAGGAGCGGGTGATGAACTTTGACTTCAGGCCTTTTGATTTGAAACGGGACGATTATGCCAAGAACAAGCTCACTTCCCCTGAACTTAAAAGGTATATACAATTGGAAGAGCAACGTGGCTCAGAAGGCGTGAACGAGCTTAAGGTGGAGCGGTATAAACGAGATGCAACGCCGTTTGCAGTGCTGTTGCTCACTTTAATCGGGGCATTGGTGGCAGGGAGGAAAGTAAGGGGCGGCAGTGGTGCGCATTTAGCTTTGGGGGTGGCCACGGCGGTAACCTTTGTAGTTACAGATAGGTTCTCCACAATCTTCTCTACAAAAGGAGGGCTTGACCCATTACTGGCGGCATGGATACCCAATATTGTCTTCTGCATTGTGGCTTATTTCATTTATAAGAAAGCTCCTAAGTAGCTGCTGGCTGTAGCTGTTGGTATAACATTTTGGGTAATTGGTTGCATCACCAACTCATGCATACAACCTGCCTCTAAAGCATCCAATTTATTTTTTCCTTTTTTCGGCATCGTTGCCACAGAACCTTATCCTAAATGATTTGTTGTGCATATCAAGTTGCTTTATCTTTAGCCGCAACTTTAGAAATGAGATATGAGTGTTGTTCCAAAGTACAAGTGAGCCCTTCGACTAAGCTCAGGATAAACTTGCAACTGCTGCTTAATCCTCGTTCCATTGCTTGTTACCAAAAAAGTTTACAACAATTGTCGCTATAAAAATTCATAAGAATCATGGGAATTATTAAGGAAGCTTTCAAGGCAAAGGCCGATATTTCAAATGCAGAAATCAAGGATATCCTGAAAGAACACGGAACAAGGAAAATTGGGGAGGTTACACTTTCGCAAGTTTATCAGGGGATGCGTGGCATAACTGGTCTTGTTACTGAAACATCGTTGCTTGACCCGCGTGACGGTATCCGTTTCCGTGGTTATTCAATCCCGGAACTGCAGGAAAAACTTCCTAAGGCAGAGGGAGGCGATGAGCCTTTACCAGAAGGGCTGTTTCTTTTGATGTTATTGGGGGACCTGCCGTCTAAACAGGATGTGGAGCATTTAAGCAGTGTTTGGCAACGTAGGAGCCATGTGCCTAAACATGTGTTTGATACAATTGACGCACTTCCAATTGGTACACATCCCATGACCATGTATGTTGTAGGTGTGATGGCTTTGCAAACAGAAAGCAATTTTGCTAAGGAATACGCCAAGGGGATCAACAAAAAGGATTACTGGAACCCAATGTATGATGATGCGATGGACCTGATTGCACGTTTGCCACGCATTGCGGCGTATGTGTACAGGAAAAAGTATAAAAACGACGAGCATATCCAACCCAATGGTTTGCTTGACTGGGCCGGTAACCTTGCACACATGATGGGTTTTCAGGATGAGAGCTTCAAGGAACTGATGCGTTTGTACATGACCATCCATGCAGACCACGAGGGAGGTAATGTATCTGCCCATACAACCCATTTAGTGGGAAGTGCCTTGAGTGACCCTTATTTAAGTTATGCCGCTGGCATGAATGGTTTGGCAGGCCCATTGCATGGACTGGCAAACCAGGAAGTAATCAAGTGGATTTTTGAAATGCAGGAAAAGTTAGGAACGGACCAGCCAAGCAAGGAACAAATTGTTGATTATGTAAAGGAAACGTTGGCTGCAGGTAAAGTTGTCCCAGGCTATGGCCATGCAGTGCTACGTAAAACGGATCCACGATTTACTGCGCAAATGGAATTCGGAAAGAAACACATGCCAGATGATAAATTGGTGAATACTGTTTGGAACATTTATGAAGCCGTACCGCCCATTTTGGAATCTTTGGGGAAAATCAAGAACCCCTGGCCCAATGTAGATGCACATAGCGGAGCTTTATTGGTGCACTATGGTTTAGTGGAGTATGAATTCTATACAGTACTGTTTGCAGTAAGCCGTTCATTGGGTGTATTGGCCAGTCTTTGCTGGGACAGGGCCTTGGGCTTTGCCCTTGAAAGGCCAAAGAGCGTTACCACGGAAAGTGTGAAAGCTTGGTTGGTAGGCAAAGATGAGATATGGGAATAATTTTGGTTAATGACGGCATTTTAGATAGAACATACACTGACTTGACTATTATGCTAGAACCGGTTTAATCATTTTCTTTATATGGAACAATAAAAAAGCAAGAAAACTATTTTTCTTGCTTTTTTATTGTTCCAAAGGTTATCGTGATCCATAATTAATGTAGCGATACCCATTTTAATCCAATGATTTATATGAAAGCAGGTATCAATCAAAGTTTTGTTGAAGAATTGCTAGCGGCTTTCCTACCGATTAACAGCACACCAACCAGCACCAATAAAGTTCCAATAACTTGTTCTGCAAAAATAGCTTCGCCCAAAACAAAATGGGCTTGTATGATAGTGGATACTGGGCCGATGCTGGTGATGATGACAACATTGTTACTGCCAATCTTTTTCATGCCATTACTGATCATAAATGAAGGGAGAACCGTGGCCACAATGGCCAATGCAGTTGAATAGCCGATTACAGCAGGCGTAAATGAAATGTTTCCAATAGAACGGGTTGCCATAAAATGGATGAAGACACCAGCAGTAGCTGCAAGCATGGCGTAAGCAGTATATCTTGTTACGCCAACCTTGGGAACAATTCTTCCCGTGCCCACCAAATAAAAAGAATAAGTAACTGCACAAAGAAAGACCATGAAAGAACCAAAGTAGAATTGTGGGTTACCAATATCAATTCTCAATTCACCATAATAGGCAATACCAATGCCAGCATAGGTTAACAGCAAAGCAATAATTTGTAGCTTGCTGAGTTTTGTTTTGAAAACAAACATGTTAATCAGCACTGCGAAAGTTGGATAAAGGAACAGGATTAATCTTTCAAGGCCCGCTGAAATATATTGCAGTCCAATAAAATCAAACAAGCTACTGAGGTAATAACCCAATATGCCCAAGAGAATAATGTAGAACCATTGTTTGCCAGTTATGGAAATAACCGATTCCTTTTTTGAACCCAGCCAAGCCGCTACAATGTAAAATGGCAAGGAAAACAGCATGCGTAAAGTGAGCAACGTAACAGGGTCAATCTTGGTGTGACTGAAAGCCAGCTTTACAAAAATGGCCTTCGTTGAAAAAAGTATGGCGCCCAACAGTGTAATCAAGAAACCTGCAAAACTGATATGTTGATGTTTGGGTTGCTCCATCTATGATTTACATTCTTTAAGATTGTGTTGCAAAGAAACATAACCCAACCTTATCTCATTTACCAATAAAATAAAAAGTAACTACCCGTTTATCTCAACCATTGAATAGCCTTAAATAGGACGCTGCTGCAAAAGCTTCCAAAAAAATGACACACTTTTTTTTGACACATTTTAAAATGTGTCATTTGTTATTTTTTTTGGAGACCAATGGTTATTGGTGTCAAGCTAAAGTTATTTGATACTAATAATTTCTGCCTATTGGTTATTTGGTTCCTTGATCTATATATTGTATTCCACCTACAAATAGCAATTCGTGGCAATTTTCAATTGCTTGTCCCTGTCCTTTTTTGTTCTGAGTGTGTTTTGCTGCCTGTTTTGGTAGCAGAAAAGTCACGGTACGCATGCTTATCCCTAACCTTCCATAAATAACTTTAGCCAAATAGCAAAATATTAGCATGATTAGCATGATGCTAATACGGATAATCGGGGCCTTAACGTTGGTAGTTATAAGCGGATAGTCAGTAAAAAAAAAGACCAGTATTGTTTTCTGGTCTTCAAATAGTTAAACTTGTGAACATTGGAACAATCAAACCTTCCTCTATACACTCACATTGAATTCCCTCAACGCATCGTTCAAACTGGTTTTTAAATCTGTACTGGGCTTGCGTTTGCCAATAATCAATGCACAGCCCACGCCAAATTCACCTGCGGGGAATTTCTTGTTATAACTACCGGGAATCACTACACTGCCAGCAGGAACACGCCCTTTCATTTCTATAGGCTCGCTGCCGCTTACATCAATAATTTTGGTTGATTGCGTTAGCACAACATTGGCGCCCAGCACGGCCTCTTTCTCTACCACCACACCTTCCACCACTATGCAACGGCTACCAATAAAGCAGCCATCTTCAATAATTACCGGTGTTGCTTGCAAAGGTTCCAGCACACCGCCAATACCCACACCACCACTCAAATGAACAGCTTTGCCAATCTGTGCACAGCTACCTACAGTTGCCCAAGTATCCACCATGGTTCCTTCATCCACGTAAGCACCAATATTTACATAGCTTGGCATCAGCACAACATTCCTTCCGAGATAAGCTCCATAACGTGCCACGGCATGCGGCACGGCACGGACACCCAATGCTGCATAATTGCTCTTCAATAACATCTTGTCATAGAACTCAAATGGAGCCAGTTCCCATGTCTGCATTTTTTGTATGCCGAAGTACATGAGTATTGCCTGCTTCACCCATTCATTTACTTGCCATCCATTTTCTGTTGGCGATGCTGTCCTTAACCTTCCTTTATCAACCTCCTCAATAACTGCCTTTACTGCTTCACTGTATTTTACATCTTTCAATAATTCACGGTTGCCCCATGCTTCTAAAATCAATTGTTGTAATTCCATGGTAAAAATTTTTGCAAACATAAATCAATGGTATCATTGGTTCTTTCTTTATAAGGAATTGTTTGTAGCTGAATAACAGATTGGGTAGGTGTTCCATGTTTTTATGACCTGACCACCAACAGGTATTTGGTCGCTGTCGGGGTTGGCCCATTCTGGACTTTCCTCTTCCATTCAGTAGCCATAGGGAAATGGACATTGTTTAGCCTACCAAGTTTATAGACCATAAATTGTATAGGATAAAAGTCAATAAAATCAATACTTATAGCTGGTTATTGCCTTGATAGCTATCGTAAAACAGGGAATATTTAAGGCAATTGTTTCAAAAATATTTTTTGCTGTTTCAATATTCTTCCTTCTATTTACATCAGAATGAAAACAAACAGCACATACAACTTCTTTTATTTTTTCTTTTACTACTTTACAAAAAGTAGCCAGGTTGTATTTGTAAAAGCGTAAGTAATAAACAAATCAAAATACATCCTGGCTAAAAGCCGGGATTTTTTATTTTATGGCAATAAAAGTTTCCATACAAGGTTATGAAGGCAGTTTCCATCAAGTAGCAGCAAGGCAGTTTTTTGGTGGGGATACAGAAGTGATTCCTTGTGCCACATTTAGGGAAGTCATGAAGATAGCGGCAAATAAAAAGGAAAGCAATGGTGGTGTTATGGCCATTGAAAACTCCATTGCAGGAAGCATATTGCCCAACTATACTTTGTTGCAGAAAAGCAATCTGAAAATTGTTGGGGAAGTGTACCTAAGAATAGAACAGAACCTATTGGTTTACCCCGGTGTCTCTTTATCAGAAATTAAAGAAGTCCATAGCCATCCCATGGCATTGTTGCAGTGCATGGATTTTTTGGAAAAACATAATTGGAAACTAATTGAAACAGAAGACACAGCTTTAAGTGCATTGCATATCCATAAAAAGAAGAGCCAGCACATTGCAGGTATAGCAAGTGTTCTGGCTGCTGATTTATTTGAATTGGAAGTACTTGCTCCTAATATACACACACAAAAGGACAACTATACGAGATTCCTGATTTTGCAAAGGGAGGAAGTTGAAATCAAAGATGCCAACAAAGCTTCCATTAATTTTCAAACCAATCATACACAAGGGAGCTTAGTGAAAGTACTTGCTAAAATTTCAGATGAAGGAATTAACTTAAGCAAGCTGCAAAGCATGCCTATTGCGGGAACAAATTTCAAGTACAGCTTCCATGCAGACCTTGAATTCGATAACACAAAGCAATTTGACAAAGCAATGAAAGGCATCAAGCCATTGACAGAAGATATAAAAGTGTATGGCATTTATAAAAATGGAAACAATCATTGATCATGGTAACAGCAAAACGGTTGAAAGGCATTGGTGAATATTATTTCTCCCAAAAACTGAGGGAGATTGATGAACTGAACAAACAAGGCAAAAACATAATCAACCTTGGTATTGGCAGTCCCGACCTGCCACCACATCCAGAAGTGATAAAGGTTTTGCAGGAAGAAAGTGCAAAACCAAATGTTCACGCCTATCAATCCTACAAAGGCTCACCGGTACTTCGTACTGCCATTAAGGATTGGTACAAGAAATGGTACAATGTTGAGCTGAATGCTGATACGGAAATCCTTCCATTGATTGGAAGCAAGGAAGGCATCATGCATATTTGCATGACCTACCTGAATGAAGGTGATGAAGTATTGGTTCCCAACCCCGGCTACCCAACTTATAGGAGTGCAGTGAAATTGGCTGGTGGTGTTTGTGTGGACTATGAGTTGACAGAGGCCAATGAATATGAACCGGATTTCGAGACGTTGAGCAAAACTGATTTGAGCAAAGTGAAATTACTGTTCGTGAATTATCCGCAGATGCCAACGGGAATCAATGGTAATAGGGACTTGTTCGAGAGGATTGTTGCTTTTGGAAGGCAGCACAATATCCTCATTGTGCATGATAACCCCTACAGTTTTATTCTGAATGATGAACCAATGAGCTTGTTGAGTATTGATGGAGCAAAAGAGGTAGTTATAGAACTGAATTCTTTAAGCAAAAGTCACAATATGGCTGGCTGGAGAATGGGCATGCTGTGCGGGGCAAAGGAACGGATTGATGAAGTAATCTGTTTCAAAAGCAATATGGATAGTGGCATGTTCCTTCCTGCACAGTTGGCTGCAGCGAAAGCCTTGAGTTTAGGTGGGGATTGGTATGAAGAAGTAAATAAAGTGTATAACGAAAGACGGATAAAGGTTTTTGAATTGCTTGAATTGCTGGGCTGTGAATATTCAACATCACAGGTAGGCATGTTTGTTTGGGCAAAAATTCCTCGCCAATACAAAACAGGGTATGAAGTAAGTGATGAAGTATTGTACAATTCAAATGTGTTCATCACGCCCGGTGGCATTTTTGGAACTGCGGGTAATGGTTATATAAGGGTAAGCTTGTGCGGAAGCATTGAGCGGTTTGAAGAAGCAATTGGGAGGATCAAACCCCTAGCACCTAAGGGGGAACATGGAGAAGATTAGGACGAGTATTTGATTTTTATAAGACAGAAAATGGACAACAAAATAAACATAGGTTCCGAAGCCATAATAGCTCCCTTTAGGGTGGGGGGCATGACTATTACAATAGTTGGTGTTGGTTTGATTTCCGGTTCATTTGCTTTGGCCATGAAACAGCATGGTTTTGCCAAGCATATCATTGGAGTAAGCAGGACAAAAGCCAGCGAGCGAAAAGCATTGGAACTGGGATTGATTGATGAGGCGTTGCCTTTGGAAGAAGCCATTAAGAAAAGTGATTTTATTTATGTGGCCATACCTGTGGATGCTACTATTTCCATGATGCGGCAGATTATGGATTTAGTGAACGATAAACAGATTGTTGTTGACGCAGGTTCCACTAAATATGCGTTGTGTGATGCATTAACGAATCACCCTAGCAGAAAAAGATTTGTTGCCTCTCACCCAATGTGGGGAACGGAGTATAGTGGCCCAGAAGCTGCTGTTACAAATGCTTTCACTGGACGGGCATGTGTGATTACCGAAAAAGAAAAAAGCGATGCTGCTGCCGTTGAAGTAGTGGAAAACATTTACAAAACACTGGGCATGCACATCATTTATATGGATGCGGCCGCACATGATGTTCATGCTGCGTACATAAGCCATATATCACATATCACTTCTTTTGCTTTGGCCAATACGGTACTGGAAAAGGAGAAAGAAGAAGATGCCATTTTTGAACTGGCTGGTGGCGGTTTTGAAAGCACTGTCCGTTTGGCAAAGAGCAATCCCGCTATGTGGGCTCCCATTTTTATGCAGAACAGGGAGAATGTGTTGGATGTTTTGAATGAACATATTTCGCAACTACGAAAATTTAAAAGCGCTTTGGAGAAGGAGAATATTGAGTACTTGAATGAGCTGATGGAGAATGCAAACAGGATTAAGAGAATTATTAAGTAGTAGCTATGGATACTCAAAAAAATGCTTGTTCAAAGTGATGTGGTATTGAAATCGAGAGTTTGGATAGCGATTGTATAACTGTAACCCTATCTGGAAAAGGTTGTTGACGAGACAGGTAATGTTCTTCGTTTTCAGGAAGAAAGATTAATTGGGTATTGGGATATGGAACTCCGATATTTAAGAAAAAAGAAGCTCAGCAGTATTCCTCAATCGGTAACCAAAAAAGAAAAAATGCAATGAAGAAAATAGCTTGAAAATGACACTAAATCAGTTAAAATCTGCCATCCATTTTCAATCAGTTACCTTCGCCGCAAATTTTATATTATAATGACAACATTTAGTGAGTTAGGATTGGATGAGAAATTGGTTAAGGCAACCGATGCGTTGGGGTATGTGAACCCAACTCCAATCCAGGAAAAAGCAATTCCGGTCCTTTTGAGCGGAACAAAAGATTTTATAGGTCTGGCTCAAACCGGTACAGGCAAAACAGCAGCATTCGGCCTCCCATTGCTGCACCTGATTGAAGTGGCACAGAAACATCCCCAGGCGTTGGTGGTTTGTCCAACTAGGGAACTGTGTTTGCAGATTGTAACAGAAATTGAGCTGTTCAAAAAATTCATCCCTGCTATTAATGTAGTAGCAGTGTATGGCGGTACTTCGATTGGTATGCAGATCCGTGATTTGAAACGTGGTGTTCAAATTGTGGTGGCAACACCGGGACGTTTAATTGATTTGATTGAAAGGAAGGCAATTGACCTTGAGCAGATAAAATATGTGGTGCTGGATGAAGCTGATGAAATGCTGAACATGGGGTTCAAGGATGATATCGAATTCATCCTGCAGAACACACCAAAGCGTGAAGCCACTTGGTTGTTCAGTGCTACCATGCCTGCAGAAATCAAGCGGGTGAGCAAGAAATATATGAAGGAGCCTTTTGAAGTAACTGTTGGCAAAACAAACAGTGCCAGCAAGAACATAGACCATCAATATTTCGTTGTCAATAACCATCATCGTTATGAAGCATTGAAAAGGTTAATAGATTTCAACCCAGGTATCTATGGCATCATCTTTACCAGGACCAAATTGGATGCACAGAACATCTCTGAAAAATTGACAAGGGATGGTTACGATATTGATGCATTGCATGGCGATTTGACGCAGCAGCAACGTGATAAAGTAATGGGAGCTTTCCGTGAAAAAAGCTTGCAGTTGTTGGTAGCGACAGATGTGGCTGCCCGTGGTATTGATGTGAAGGAAATAACACACGTGATCAACTTTGAACTGCCAGATGATATAGAAGTGTACACACATAGAAGTGGACGTACAGGCCGTGCAGGAAGCACGGGTATCTGTATGAGCATCATCCATGCAAAGGATACTTATAAAATCAGGTCCATTGAGAAAATGGTACAGGTAACTTTCCATAAATTGGAGTTGCCAAGTGGCAAGGATGTTTGCCGCAAGCAGTTCTTTTCCTTGATGGAAAAATTGTTGAACACGGATATTTCCCATGGAGATTATACAACTTACTTGCCCATGTTGCAGGAGAAGTTTGCGGATGTGACCAAGGAGGAAATCCTTACGCGCATGGCTGCATTGGAGTTTGATAGGTTCCTGAAATATTATGAGAATGCGGAAGACCTGAATGTCCGTGAACAGAGAAGGGAGAGGAAGGAATTCAATGATAGGCCAATGCAAAGTGAAGGAAGGCAGAGAATAGGTGGCAATGACAGGGCAAGGCCAACGCAGTACAGCGATGGGGATACCATGCGTTTGTTTGTGAACCTTGGCACAAAAGATGGTTTCTATAAAGCAAGTTTCTTGCAGTTCATTCTGGATATGAGTGATTTGCCCAAAGATGTTTTGGGAAGGATTGATATGAAAGAAATGAACAGTTGGGTGGAAGTTGACAAAAAAGTTGCCCATCAAATGATCAAAGCGGTGGATGGCAAGAATTACAGGGGCAGGAGAATCAGGATGAACGATGCAAATAGCAGATAAGCTGGTTAATGAGTTAATGAAGTTAATTGGTTAATGAGTTAATTAGTGCGTATGCTTTTTGCAGATCATAACAATGAATGTTTTAAAACATAGTATAATACCAATTAACTCATTAACCAGTAAACCATTTAACTATTAAACAATGGAGCAAGCATTAGAACAAAAGAAAACAATTGCAGATGTTTGGAACAAGCGCCCACTCATCATCTCAGGACCATGTTCGGCAGAAACAGAGGAACAGGTTTTAGCAACTGCACAAGGCTTAGCGGCAACAGGTAAAGTAGACATGTTGCGTGCAGGCATTTGGAAACCCCGTACGCGCCCGGGCCAGTTTGAAGGCATCGGCGTAAAAGGGCTACCATGGATGGCAAAAGCAAAGGAACTTACCGGACTGCCAATCACCGTTGAAGTAGCTACAGCAAAACAGGTAGAAGATGCGCTGAGCTTTGATGTGGATGTTTTATGGATTGGTGCAAGGACCACCGTTAATCCATTCAGCGTACAGGAAATTGCAGATGCCTTGCGTGGCGTTGATGTGCCTGTGTTAATCAAAAACCCTATCAATCCTGATTTGGAGTTATGGACAGGCGCTGTAGAGCGTGTAGCAAAAGCAGGCATTAAAAATATTGGGTTGATTCACCGTGGCTTTTCTTCTTATGGAAACACGGAATACCGCAATGCCCCTATGTGGCATTTGGCTATCGAAATGAAACGCCGCAATCCGGATATGATGCTTATTTGCGATCCTTCGCATATCAGCGGTAGGAGGGACATCTTACAGGAAATTTCCCAAACAAGTATAGACCTCGATTACGATGGGCTGATTATTGAAAGCCATATTGATCCGGACAATGCCTGGAGCGATGCCAAGCAGCAGATTACACCGGAAGTATTGGGTGAACTGGTTGGCAATATCATTTGGCGCAGGGAAGATGTGCAGAGTGCAGAGTACCATGCAGCACTGGAAAAATTGCGTCAGCAGATCAATCAATTGGATGATGAACTGATGCAGATTTTAAGCCAACGTATGAAGGTAGCCGAGAAAATTGGCCTGTACAAAAAAGAAAATAATATCACCATTCTGCAAACCAACCGTTGGAACGAAATACTGGAAAAAGCAACTGCCAAAGGGGGCAAGATTGGTTTGAGCAGGGAATTCATCACTAAGTATTTTGATGCGGTTCACATGGAAAGTATCAATCACCAGAACAAGATTATGAATTCCTAAAGTGTCAGACGCTTCAAAGGCGTCAGACACTTACACTCGTCATTGCGAGGAATGAAGCAATCTTTTTTGGGGCGAGCAGCAGGATGTCTATTGAACTCCAGTTGCGTCGCATACTTGTACAACACAACATTATTCAACATCACAATAGCATAATTCCGTTGTAAAACTTTGTGCCTTTGTGTCTTTGTGGTTCAAACATGACCAAACAAACCTTCAAATTCGGTCAAGCATCTACAGATATTTATTTCGCCAATGGCATCAGCCATTTAAAGGAAATAATGGATGTGCGCCATGCCATTTTCATCACTGATGAAAATGTATTTACTGCGCATCAAAAAAGGTTCAGGAACTATAATACCATTGTCTTAAAAGCTGGGGAACAATTCAAGATACAATCAACTGTTGATTCCATTGTTGAACAGTTGATTGCTTATGAAGCTGATAGGAAAACTATTTTAGTTGGTGTGGGCGGAGGCGTGGTTACAGACCTTACTGGTTATATAGCATCCATCTATATGCGCGGTATAAAATTCGGGTTCATTCCAACTACATTGTTAGCATTGGTAGATGCAAGTATTGGTGGGAAAAATGGAATTGATATCGGTGTCTACAAGAATATTGTTGGGGTTACCAAACAGCCTTCCTTCATCCTGCATGACCTAATTTTCTTGAATACATTGCCCGAAGCAGAATGGCAGAATGGCTTTGCTGAAATAATTAAGCATGCCTGCATTAAAGATGCAGCTATGTTCAAGGAATTGCAGGGCCATTCGTTAAAATATTATACAAGTAAGAAGAAAGAAGCTTGTTTATTGATACAACGTAATGCAAGAATCAAGCTCAAGGTGGTACAGGCGGATGAATTTGAGCAAACTGATAGGAAGCTCTTGAACTTTGGCCATACCTTGGGCCATGCATTGGAGAACCAGTATGAATTATCCCACGGTCAAGCCATTTCCATTGGTATGACTTATGCTTGTGAAATTTCCAAGCAATTATTGGGGTTCAAGCAAACCGAAGTAGTGACGCAGGTATTGGAACAATATGGCTTGCCCACTTATGCGGACTTCGATAAAAAGAAAGTATTTGAAGTATTGAAGATGGATAAGAAACGTGCAAGGAAGGAGATGAACTATATCTTATTAGAGAAGATTGGAAAAGGAATTGTGCTTCCCATCCCATTGGATGATTTAGAAAATTTAATCTCACACTTATAATACCCCTTTAGGGGATAGGGGAATGAAAGTAACTATACAACCATCCACATTATCAGGAAATGTTTTTGCACCAGCATCCAAAAGTTCCATGCAACGTGCATGTGCAGCAGCTCTGGTGAGGGAAGGTGAAAGCATCATCCTTAATCCAGGCATCAGCAATGATGATAAAGCAGCATTGGATATCATTCAGAAACTTGGAGCATCGGTTGAGTTTAAAGATGAAGCACTTATTATCAAGAGCAACGGTGTAAAGCCTGTTGCGAACGAAATCAACAGTGGAGAAAGTGGTTTAAGCATCAGGATGTTTACACCAATAGTTGCATTGAGTGAAAAACAAATCACCATTAACGGAACAGGAAGTTTATTGACAAGGCCAATGGATTTCTTTGATGAAATTCTACCTCAATTATCTGTTGATATAAAAAGTAATGAAGGCAAATTGCCTTTACAAATCAAAGGGTCATTGCAAGCAAAAAATATTGCGGTAGATGGTTCATTGAGTTCTCAATTTCTAACTGGTTTGTTGATGGCATTTTCAGTAAGCAATGAAGATGCTATTATCAAAGTGAATAACCTGAAAAGCAAACCTTATGTTGATTTGACGTTAGAAGTAATGAAACAATTTGATTTGATTATTCCAGTAAACAACAACTACGAATCCTTCGAGTTCAATAAATCAGAAATTACAAATCAGAAATTGCAAATCGAGTATACAGTTGAAGGTGATTGGAGTGGGGCAGCATTTCTATTAGTTGCCGGCGCCATTGCAGGAAGCATTGTTGTAAAAGGCCTAGATGTTCAATCAGCACAGGCAGATAAAAAAATATTGGAAGCTTTATCAGCTTCAGGTTGCAGTATTTCCATTCAACTGGAGCAAATTGAAATTGGCCCTGCTCCCTTAAGGGCTTTCCATTTCAATGCAACGGATTGCCCAGATTTATTTCCCCCACTCGTTGCTCTTGCATCTTACTGCGAAGGCACAACCGTCATTGAAGGTGTGGGCAGGTTGGCCCACAAAGAAAGCAACCGTGGCCTAACTTTACAGGAAGAGTTTAGCAAAATGGGCGTGGAAATCATTTTACAGGAAGATTTGATGTTGATAAAAGGCGGTAATGGACTGAAAGGTGCAAATGTCCATTCACATCATGACCATAGGATTGCTATGGCCTGTGCAGTGGCTGCTTTGAAAGCAGAGGGTGAAACAATTGTTGATGAAGCAGAGGCCATCAATAAATCCTATCCCAATTTCTATGAACATCTAAGAAAGCTTGGAGCAACCATAAACTAATTGTATGAATTCTTTTGGAAGGTTATTTCGTGTTTCCATTTTTGGTGAAAGCCACGGAGAGTGCGTGGGCATAACCGTTGATGGCTGCCCTGCCGGTCTATCATTGATAGCGGAAGATTTATTGCCCGATTTGGAACGCAGAAAGGGCGGCAAGCAAAAGGGCACAACACCCCGTCAGGAAGATGATTACCCTTTTTTTAAAAGCGGGCTTTTCAATGGAAAAACAACAGGGTTTCCCGTTACTATTTTATTTGAGAACAACAACACCCGCAGCGAGGACTACCAGAAGCAGAGAAGTTTCCCACGACCTGGCCATGCGGATTGGGTAGCCCATCAAAAGTTTGGTGGCAATGAAGACTACCGTGGTGGTGGACACTTCAGTGCAAGGCTCACAACTGCATTGGTAGCTGCAGGAGCGATTGCCAAAAAGTTGATGCCTCAATTAAATATTGCTGCTGTTGTTGCGGAAATCAATGGCGAAACCGATTTGGAAAAAGGTTTGCAAAATGCCATTGATGCAAAGGACTCTGTTGGTGGCATTGTTGAATGTAAAGTCACGGGTGTTCCGGTTGGTCTGGGTGAGCCCTACTTTGATTCGTTGGAATCCTTATTGGCCCATGCCATGTTCGCCATTCCTGCTGTAAAAGGTGTTGAGTTTGGGGCTGGTTTTGCTGCTGCAAAAATGTTTGGTAGCCAACATAATGATGCCATTGAAAATATGGATGGCAAAACTGCCACCAATCATGCAGGTGGTATTGTGGGCGGCATCAGCAATGGCAATGAACTTGTTTTTAGAATTGCTATAAAGCCAACTTCATCCACTCCAAAAGAACAGCACAGCCTGAACTGGGAAACCGGTAATATTGAAAATTTTTCCATCAAAGGTCGCCATGACCTATGTGTTGCCCTGCGCGCGCCCGTAATTGTGGAAGCGGTCACAGCATTGGTACTAGTGGATTGTATGCTGCAGGAGCAGTTCATTCCACGTGTGATAAAATAGTTGAAGAACAATCGTATGTCAAATATTATTTACCATATTACTACAAAAGAAGAATGGATAATAGCCCAAGTGAACGATTATTACGAAACTCCTTCACTAGCTATGGAAGGTTTCATCCATTGCAGTACAGCAAACCAGGTACAGGATGTTTTGGAGAGGTATTTTGCTGGCAAGACTAATTTGGTGAAACTGGTTATCGCTACTGATCTTTTAAGTAATGAGTTGAAGTGTGAACTGGCCCCGTCAGTGAATGAGGAGTTCCCCCATGTGTTCGGTACACTTAATTTAGATGCGGTGGTTGAAGTGGTGGAACTTTGATTTACTCAGTAAAATCCTAAAGAAATATTTTATGCACCAGTTTATTGTAAATGCTTCCATTCAGGTGCTTCCAATTGTTCAGAACAAACATCCTTATGAATGGGTGGACGAAGCCATAGAAATTATCCAGCAATCCGGTATTAAACATGAGGTGGGGCCTTTTACTACCATACTCGAAGGAACCTACAAAGAAGTGATGGAAGTCATCCATTCAGTAAACGAGCATTTGTACAGTCGTGGCTGTCATGAATGGATCAGCAGTATTCAAATGCAGGTACGTAGTGGTGGGGATATGACTGCGGATGAAAAAACGGAGAAGTTCAAATAAACAATAAGCCAGTTAGTTTTAAACTGGCTTATTGTTTATCTGAGCCAAATTGCTGATGTAGGCAGTTTCCCAAACAAGTTGTTTCGATACTCTTCGAGATGCCCTGAACTGGGAACTCTCTGGCAACTTGCGTCAATTACATTTTGCTTTCCATCTTCTTGCCTTTTTTAGCCGGCTTGTGGCACGCTTCTGTGCACTTATGTCCTTTTTCACCATGAGCATAAACATGCTTTTCTTTTGTACATGCCGCTGTACATTTATGGTCTTTCATTTTTTCTTTCTGCTGTGCAGAAACTGTTGTTAGCGATAAGCCAGCAATTAAGAGCAGGGCTGCAAACCTTTTTGTAAATTTCATACTGTGTAGTTTTAGGCAATTGGTTACGATAGGTTATCGAATACCTTTCATCCGAAAAGGACATTATTTGACTATTTTCTTCATCTCTTTGAAATTTAGGTCCATTAATTCAAAACGGTGGGCAGCATTGGGCAGGTAATAGTGCCACCATTCCGTGGCCAGCGGTAGGAAACCATATTTGACCATAATATCCTTCAAAATTTGCCTGTTGATCAACACTAAACTGTCCAATTGCCAATAATCATGATGGGCTTTCTCAGTGAAATCGTCAAAAGGTGTAGGCATCGTCAATTCTTTGCCTGTTTGCAAACTGTACAAAGTCAAATCAATCGCAGCTCCCCGGTTATGGCCACTTCCCTTGGCGGGATTGGCTGCATAATTTTCATCGGGCACCACCGACCACATCTTTTTTGTTACTGAATAAGGGCGGTAAGCATCAAAAATCTTGAAACCCAGTCCTTTGGTTTTCAGTTCTTCGCTTGCTTTTTGTAACGCAATGGCGGCTTCCATTCGCAGGTATGCATCAGGTTTTTTATAGAGGATTTGTTTGGTAAAGTTGTTGACAGTTGCATACTGCCAGTCTGTGTTCATTGGTTTCAAATAGCTGGAAAGAGCCACCATCTTTCTGCTGCTGTCAGTTGAAGTTGTTTTCCGATACTCTCTTTTATTGGAGACCACTGCTAGGCCATATTCGTTTTTCTTGATGGTGGAACGGCTTGATAAACACGAACACTGCAATTGCATGGCAGCAAACAAGATGAAAAGCAATATTGAACTCTGCTTCATGAATATTCTTTCATTATAAATAAGGCACTGCATGTTTGGGCTTTAAAAAAGCCTTCCATCAAACAAAGCAATGTAAAAAACCGTGAATAGTTGGTGATAACTATTAAATCTTAATTTTCAGTTAATAAGTTGCACCCCCTATTTTTGCTTAATTAATAAAACTGTTTTTATGAAGAAACTCATTATGTGTTTACTAACTGTTGGTTTTCTTGGTGCAGCAGTTGCACAAACCTCCAGTTGGAAAAAACGCCCAACCCTAAGCGTTAATTTCTTTCTTAAAGATTTTATAACCCCAGATCGGATCAGTACCACCTCATTGGCTTCTGTCCTGCAAAACAATAGCTGGGCCAGAACTTTATCAATGTCCCCGGGGCTAAGTGTGCAATATTTTCAAGGTCTCACTGACCATCTTGATTTTATGGGCTCATTAGGTGGAACATTTGTTAACTATCCTTTTCTTAATGGCAAGCCAAAACTTGGACAGGATAAGTTCCTATTGGAAGCTGATGCCAGCCTGAATATGAAACTGTTATCAGATAAATATTTCATGGTTCCTTACCTTTCAGCAGGGTTAGGTGCATCCATGTATGCAGGAACCTATTTTGGCACTTACATACCTGTAGGAACCGGGCTCCAGTTTAATTTAGGTGATGCAGAATCCTTTCTGTTTACCCAGTTTTCCTACCATATACCAGTAACCACTACAACCACTAATTACAATTTCAATTACTCAATAGGTTTTGGGTCACCATTGGTAGAAAAGAAAGTAGTTAAGGTTATACCTCCACCACCTCCGCCAATAAAAGTTGAACCAAAAGATACAGATAAGGATGGCATTGTTGACAGTTTGGACAAATGCCCAACCGTTCCTGGAGTTGCGAAATACAATGGTTGCCCAGTACCGGATACGGATAAAGATGGTATCAATGACGAAAATGATAAATGCCCAACTGTTCCTGGTGTAGCAAAATATGGTGGCTGCCCAATACCGGATACAGATAAGGATGGCATCAATGACGAAGAAGATAAGTGTAAAGATGTACCAGGTTTGGCCCGTTACCAAGGTTGCCCAATACCGGATACAGATAAGGATGGCATTAATGATGAAGAAGACAAATGCCCAACTGTAGCCGGTCCGGCAAGCAATGGTGGCTGCCCTCTTCCAAAGATTACAGAAGAAAAGAAGCAGAAAGTAGAAAAAGCGGCAACTGCCATCTATTTTGCAACTGGTAGTGCAATTTTGCTTAAGAAAAGCAATCCAGCTTTGGATGGCATTGTGGCCCTATTGAACGAGCCTGACAATTCAACCTTAGGACTGGACATTGAAGGACATACAGACAATACCGGTTCAGCGGCCCTGAACAAGAAATTATCACAAGCCCGCGCAAATGCCGTAAAAGCTTATTTAAAGAAGAAAGGCATTGCTGAAAGCCGTTTAAGTGCGGTAGGCTATGGTTTGGAAAAACCAATTGCAGACAATAAAACTGCTGCTGGCCGTGCCAAAAATAGAAGGGTGGAAATGAAATTGAGGGAACTTTAACCGTTAGCATATTTACCAAAAGCCCTGCTGAAAAGCGGGGCTTTTGTATTAACGAGGCGGGAGGATGGGAGGATTGAAATAAAATCAAAAAAACTTTCCCCTTTATGCTGATATTTCAGGGCAACCCCTTACTTTTGCCGTCCAGAAAAAAAATGTGTTATGGCTAGAGTATGTCAGCTTACAGGTAAAAAACCACTAACAGGTCACACTGTTTCCCATTCGAACATAAAAACCAAACGTAGGTTTTTACCAAATTTGCAAACCAAGCGTTTCTTCTTTGCTGAAGAAGACCGTTGGATTACCTTGAAGCTTTCTGGTGAAGCCATCCGTACCGTTAATAAGAATGGGTTGGCTTCTGTAGTAAAGGACCTTAGGGCCCAAGGAAACAAAATCTAATTTAAATCACAGGTAAAGTACCTATACAATGGCAAAGAAAGGCAACAGGGTTCAAGTGATTTTGGAATGTACTGAACATAAAACTTCAGGCAAGCCCGGCACAAGCCGTTACATCACTGTAAAGAACAAAAAGAACACTCCTGAAAGAATGGAGCTGAAGAAATTCAACCCAATTTTGAAAAAAGTAACCGTTCATAAAGAAATCAAATAATCATGGCAAAAGCAGCTTCAAAAAACGCTAAAGTAAAAGACTTGAAAGCCGCCGCTGAGGCAAAAAACTGGACTAAGGTAATCAAGGCTGTACGCAGCCCTAAGACTGGTGCATATACCTTTAAAGAAGCTATTATACACAAGGATAAAGTAAAAGATTTCTTAGCTGTTAAATAATTGGCTACGTCATACCATATTAAAAGCTGTTCCCTATTAGGAATGGCTTTTTTAGTTTAGCAATATTGCTCCAGCAAAAGGAAGAGATTGTTGCTGAATATAGGCAGCATTGCTTCATTTAATACAACATAACCTAATTCTCCGATTTACCATTCTAACCACAACAGTATCATGGGATTCTTCGATAAACTCTTCGGAAAAAAAGAAAAGGAAAGCCTTGACCAAGGCCTCCAAAAAACCAAGGAAGGCTTTTTTGCTAAAATAACAAAAGCCATTGCGGGCAAAAGCACTGTGGATGAAGAAGTACTCGACAATTTGGAAGAAGCATTGGTAGGCGCAGATGTAGGAATTGAAACCACCATACAAATTATCAATAGGATTGAGGCAAGGGTAAAGCATGACAAATATGTGAACACTTCCGAACTCAATAAATTGCTGCAGGAAGAAATTCAAAATGTGCTAATTGAAGCAGATGATATTTCCTATAAGAATTTTGAAATCCCTACTGGAAAGAAGCCCTATGTAATTTTAGTGGTGGGCGTGAATGGTGTTGGCAAAACAACTACCATTGGCAAGCTGGCACATAATTACAAGAAAGCTGGGCATAACGTAATTCTTGGTGCTGCGGATACTTTCAGGGCTGCGGCTGTGGAGCAATTGACAATTTGGAGCGAAAGGGTGGGCGTTCCCATCGTAAAGCAGAATATGGGCAGCGATCCGAGTGCCGTTGCTTTTGACACGGTGCAGAGTGCTGTATCAAGGGGGAGCGATATCGTCATTATTGATACAGCGGGACGTTTGCATAACAAGGCGCACTTAATGGATGAACTGACCAAAATCAAGCGTGTTATACAGAAAGTGATCCCAACTGCACCCCATGAAGTAATGCTGGTACTGGATGGAAGTACCGGGCAAAATGCGCTGGAACAAGCCAAGCATTTTACGGCCGCGACTGACGTTACTTCATTGACTATCACCAAATTGGATGGTACAGCAAAGGGGGGCGTAGTATTGGCTATAGCTAATCAGTTCAAAATACCGGTGAAATTTATAGGCGTAGGTGAAAAGATTGATGATTTGCTGATTTTTGATAAAAAAGAATTTGTTGACAGCCTTTTTAAATTAGAAGGGTAATTTTACCCAACTTTTAAACTAATTGATTATGAAACAAGCCCTTCTAATTGCAATGTGTGCAGTAGGTTTTTCATCTATATCCAATTCACAAGGTATTCTGGACAAAGCGAAGACAGTGGCAACTGTCGCTGGGTTTGATGTAAAAACTTTGACCAAGGGTATTACGGATAAATTAACAGCCAAGCTTGCTTTGAGTGCCACACAGGTGCCAAAAGTCACCAGTGCCGTTAACACTTTTTTACAGGCAAAATCACAAATATTGCCTTTGCTTAAAACAAACAAAGCAGCATACGCAACAAAGCAGACTGGTCTTTTAAGTAACTTAAAAACAAACCTTGCAACCACTTTGGCAAAGGATCAGATGAATAAATTCCTTGGTTTGAAGCCAGCAACAAATGATGCGAGCAACATACTTTCAAACTTGTTTTACTAAAGAAGGGTTGTGGTAAAAAATCCACAAGATGGCTGTAGGAAGGTGTTTTATTGTCGGTACTTCCCAACGCTTTGAAAAAGCCCGTAAAGCCTTGATGGGAGCAATAGGGAATCGACTGTCTAAAATATCAGTCTTATCTATTTCCTGAATACATAAAATAAAAAGAGTGCATTGTTAAATGCACTCTTTTATCCAGTGTCCCTCAATTTATGTTTAGAAAGTATATCTGATACCCAGACCTCCCCACCCACCTTCAAAGTAATTGTATCCTGAAAGGTTAAAGGAAGGTTGCCAGTCAAAACTCAAGTTGATAGGTGCGCCGTTGAATTTATAATCAAGGCCAAGCACCCCATCAATACCAAACTGGAACCCGCCGTCGCGGCTAGGATAATCTTTTTTCCATTTATCATTCCATGAACCAATATGCAAACCTGGGCCTACGTACCATTTCAGGCCTGGGGCTCCATTAATATCACCATGTATTTCATAAAGGCCGGTCAAGCGGAAACCATAATTGTAGAAATAACCAAGGCCTTCCAGTGCTATATTGCTTTTGGTAAAATGTTTTACCGATAATGCACCCGGGTAAATTTTTACGCCAAGAGCGGTTGTGTAACTGGAACCCAAACTTTGTGCAGAAACTCCAAGGGAAACGCTAGTTGCTAACAGGATTAGGATGAAGATTTTTTTCATAATAGTTGTTTTAATTCATTTTGTGCCATGACAAAACCATGCCAAAAAGATTCACCTTCCAAACTTTTTGCTTTTAGTTAGCATATCAACAAGTTTTCTGGTTAGGTTTGTGACATGCATTCTTTTAAAGATTTAGTGGACGATTTTGCGGAGAAATTCTCTGTGGACCATTTTCCCCAGCAGCCCGAAACCTTGTATGAGCCAAACAATTATTTTTTATCAATAGGTGGGAAAAGGATCAGGCCGGTCATGTGCTTAATGGGCAATGAACTGTTTGATAATATCAATCCCGACGCTTACCACGTGGCCACTGCTATAGAACTCTTCCACAATTTTACCTTGATCCATGACGATATTATGGATGCTGCACCATTGAGGCGGGGTATGGAGACGGTACACAAGAAATATGGTGACAGTACCGCTTTGTTAAGTGGCGATGTCATGTTGATCAGGTGCTATGATTACCTGAACAGAATTGATGCAAGCTACCTTCACCATATTCTTGCCCAGTTCAACAAAACGGCAAGGGAAGTTTGCGAGGGCCAGCAACTGGACATGGATTTTGAGAAACAGGAAACTGTATTGCTGAATGATTACATACAGATGATTTCATTGAAGACTTCTGTACTGATTGCAGCAAGTTTGGAAATGGGTGCCATTATTGGTGGTGCCAGTGAAGGCAACTGCAAACATATTTATGAGTTTGGAAGGAACCTTGGCATAGCTTTTCAAATTCAGGATGACTATTTGGATGCTTTTGGCAATCCTGAAAAATTTGGGAAAGATGTTGGAGGTGATATCCGTCAGAACAAGAAAACATTCCTCTTGCTCCATGCATTGGAAGTGGCCACGACTGAGCAGAAAACCGAATTAAAAACATTAATGCAAAATAATCCTGCCGATAAAGTGGAACGGGTGCTTGCTATTTTCAAAGCTTGCAATGTGGATGCTTGGGCAAAGGAACTAAAGGAAAAATATGTGCAGGTAGCCTATAAGCACCTTGATGATATTGCGGTAACCTCGGTAAGGAAAAAGGCTTTGCTGGAACTGGGGGCGTTTTTGGTACAGCGTGATTATTGATTAAATCCCTTTTTTCCATTTCCCCTTATTCACTTAGCTTTAAACCCATCAACCAAAACAAAACTGCAGATGTCGAATTCCATCTTTCGTACCAAAAAGATTGATAAAATTATTGCTGATGCTGCTGCCAATGAAGAAGGCCATTCGTCAGGACTGAAACGTGTACTCAATGTAAGGGATTTGACTTTTTTTGGCATTGCAGCTATTCTTGGTGCGGGCAGTTTCAGTAGCTTAGGGGGGGCTGTTTTCAGTGGCGGCCCTGGAGTTGTCATCCTGTTTATCATTACTGCTATTGCTTGTGCATTTACAGCTTTTTGTTATTCGGAGTTCGCAAGCCGTATTCCTGTTGCCGGTAGTGCGTATACCTATGCTTATGCAAGTTTTGGTGAACTGTTTGCATGGATAATTGGTTGGGCACTGATTATGGAATATTCCATTGGCAATATCTATGTGGCTTATAGCTGGAGCGATTATTTTACTTCTTTTCTTGACAAATGCCACATGCACATCCCTGAGTATTTGAGCACCAGTTACGTGGAGGCCAAACATGCGGTAGAAGGTGCAAGCACCAATAAGGATTTGATTGCTGCTTGGAATATGGCACCTGTAATTGGCGGCTTAAGAATCATACTTGACCTCCCTGCTTTAATCATCAATTTCCTCATTACCTATTTGGTTTTGCGTGGGGTAAAAGAAAGTAGGAACTTCAGTAACGTAATGGTTATCCTGAAATTAATCGTTGTGCTTCTTGTAATACTGGTTGGTGGTTATATGGTTTTTTCTGGTGGGTTGACCAGCAACTGGACACCAATAAACGATGCAGGCATCAAATCATTCATGCCGAATGGTTTCAGCGGAGTCATGGCTGCTGTAAGTGGTGTGTTCTTTGCTTATATAGGTTTTGATGCCGTAAGCGTTTTAGCAGAAGAAAGCAAAAACCCACAACGTGATTTACCAAAGGGAATGATCCTCTCATTGGTTATCTGTACCATTATCTATATCCTGCTGACATTGGTATTAACAGGCTCTGTTAACTACAGGAACTTCGATGGCGTTGGTGATCCATTGGCCTTCATCTTTGAACCACAGAACCTGAACATTGGTTGGATGCAGTTCCTTGTGGCAATCTGTGCCGTTGTGGCGATGACAAGTGTACTATTAGTGTTCCAAATGGGCCAACCACGTATTTGGATGAGCATGAGTCGTGATGGACTACTGCCTTCTGTGTTCCAAAAAATCCATCCAAAATATAAGACACCATCTTTTTCCACCATTGTTACAGGGTTGGTAGTAGGGGTTCCCATTCTGTTTACAGACAAAACCTTTGTACTTGATTTTACTAGCATAGCAACCTTATTTGCATTTGTGCTTGTTTGTGGTGGTGTGCTGTTGATTCCAAGAAGGGGGAAGGAAGCAGGTAAGTTCCATATTCCTTTTATCAGTGGGCAATTTCTTTTTCCAGCCTTGATTATTGGGGCAATTGTTTTCTTGGGCTTACAAACGCACAATAAATTGGGTACCGGTTATTTTAGTGAATTGTTAAATGGAGACTTCAAGGATTATTCAGATGATAAAATTTTGAAGGACAAACTTTTCTTCACAACAGATATAGCCAAACTGTCCACCATCATCTTCTGGATATCCGCTTTGTTGTTAAGTATATTTTCTTTCATCAAAAAATATTCACTCATTCCGTTAATGGGTTTGATTACTTGTCTTTATCTACTTACCGGAATGACCAAAAGTAATTGGATTTGGTTTTTGGGCTGGTTGTCAATTGGGTTGGTAATTTATTTTTTGTACGGCTATAAAAAAAGCAAATTGGCGACTAATATCTGAATTTCATAAGAGCTTTTGTTTCGGCTAGGGAGGGGTACGTAGTATTTCTATGGCTATTTCTTTATCAACTGCCTCAGGCAAAGGCCAATAAAAAAAAGGGAAGAAAAAAACTACTTGTATGAGAAAAAGGGTAAGGGTAAACAATCAAACAAGTTTGAAAGTACAGAATACTTGCAAACGTTTGCGTAGATTGTTTTTCATTGCCCACAATGATATGGGCGATGAATGGCGCAACACCCCCGAGTGGTTTTCGGGCACCTTTTCCTAAAAGAGAAGAGAAGCGGATGTTGTCTTCCTTTTTGCCACGAAAAACTGCTGCCCGTCCCCTAAAAAATCCCTTTGGTTTTGTAATCCTTAATCTTATATTTTTGCGGCTCATAATTAACCAAGAATCGTATGCGTTCAATAGCTTTCAGGGAGGCTCTCCGCGAGGCCATGAGTGAGGAAATGAGGAGGGATGACCGTGTTTATTTAATGGGTGAAGAAGTAGCAGAATACAATGGCGCCTATAAAGTAAGCCAAGGCATGCTGGCCGAATTTGGTCCTAAAAGGGTCATTGATACACCCATTGCAGAACTGGGTTTCACAGCGGTGGCTGTTGGCTCAGCACAAAATGGGTTGAGGCCCATAGTGGAGTTCATGACCTGGAACTTTGCCGTTTTGCCACTTGACCAGATTCTAAATACAGCCAGTAAGATGTTGGCCATGAGTGGTGGGCAAATTTCCTGCCCCATTGTTTTCCGGGGTGGAAACGGCAGTGCGGGCCAATTGGGTGCACAACACAGTACCGCATTTGAAAGCCTGTATGCCAATATACCTGGATTGAAAGTGGTTTCCCCTAGTAATGGCTACGATGCCAAGGGGTTGTTGAAACAGGCCATCCGTTATGAAGAAGATCCAGTAATGTTCATGGAAAGTGAAGTGATGTATGGCGAAAAATGTGAAGTACCGGAAGAAGAATATTATATACCCCTAGGCAAGGCCGATGTAAAAAGGGCGGGTCGCGATGTGACCATTGTTTCTTTCAACAAAATGATGAAAGTGGCCTTGGATGCTGCTACCGAACTGGAGAAGGAAGGTATCAGTGCAGAAGTGATTGATTTGAGGACCATCCGTCCATTGGACTGGATGACTATTTTAGAAAGCGTTAAGAAAACAAACCGTTTAGTGATTGTGGAGGAACAATGGCCGTTTGCCAGCGTAAGCTCCGAAATTACCTACCGCATACAGAAAGAAGGCTTTGATTATTTGGATGCACCTATTAGGAGGATTACCAGTGCTGATGCGCCCATGCACTATGCACCCAACCTTGCGGAATTGGCCATTCCAAATGTAGCTAGAACGGTAAAATTGGTAAAAGAAGTAGTGGGGTCAAAGAAATGAACCCTATAAACCCGATAATGGAATCCCGAAGTCTTTGCTTCGGGATTTTTTGTACGTTATTTGGACCTATTGGGATAAGTAGGTGTTTTCATACTTCGTTCCATTGCTCTAGTTATTATGAAGGAAAACTTATTTTACCCATACTTACGTTGGGAATATTGCCACTGAAATTTGTATGGCCACCACATAAAGTTTCGTTGGCCAGCACGGCAAAAAGGATGGCTTCTTTTGCGTCGGGGTTAATATTCAGGTCCGCGATGTTCCTGAAACTTGCATTGGGCAATTGCTCCTTAATATTTTGCATGAGCAACGGATTGTGCATGCCGCCGCCACTTGCATAAACAGAGAAATTTTTTTGCTGCATGGTCCGTTGCAAAGCATCCACAATGATATCGGCGGTAAACTGGTTCAGGGTGGCCATCACATCTTCATGGCCCAATGAAACAGTATCGGACCTCTTTTGTGCTTCTAGCAGGTAAGTAAGGTTGAACAGTTCGGGGCCTGTTGTTTTGGGAAAATCCTGTTCAAAGAAACCATGCAGTTTCAAGGTGGTCAACAATTGCTGGTTGGCGGTCCCCCGCTTGGCTATTGATGCATCTTCATCATACAATGCTGGCGGAGAATATTGCTGTGTATATGCATCCATGATTGTATTGCCCGGTCCGCAATCAGTGCTGAACATTTTTGAAGCGTCCAGATTACTTGGTAGGTAAGTGAAGTTGGCTATGCCGCCAATGTTCAGCATGATTCTTTCTTCGTTTTTTTTACTGAACAGCAAATAATCCCCATATAGGGCCAAGGGGGCACCTTCGCCACCAGCAGCGATATGCTTCTGGCGGAAATCACTGATGGTAAGGATACCTGTATGAACGGCCAAGTGGTCGCCATCCCCAATTTGCAGAGTGGCGTTACCAAACATGGTTTGCTGGTGAAGGCTCTTCGGAGCATGGTAAATGGTTTGACCATGACTGGCAATGGCATCCACCTCTTCTTTTTTGATATGCCATTTTACCAAGCAGTCATTGATCATGCCGGCATGTTGCACGGCAATCCATTCGTTCAGTAAACAGAGTTTTTCTAGGTCCACGGTCCTTTTACTGAAGATGGATTTTACTTCCTGCCGGAAAATATTATGGTAGGCAACTGTTTCGAATCGGAGTATTTCAACGGCTGTACTGGTGCCAGCACCATTGCACCTGCACAGGGCAATATCCAACCCATCTAGTGACGTACCACTCATTAAACCTATAATGGTGCGCTGCTTTTTTGCTGCTATGTCATATAGGTGCTGGATATTCTTGTTCATATTTTATGGCAGTCCTTTCAGTTTCTTGTTTTTTTCTGCTTGCGTCCTGATCATCAACCCATAATCCCATTTTTTTGCTAGGGCATTTACGGCCATGGCCATCCGTTTGCTTTTTGTTTCAATGGTCTTGGCACTTTCAATCCACTTGCTGAAATAGTTTTGGTGGCCCTTGGCCAATGTATTGAAGAAGGCCAAAGCTGCTGGTTCATCATGTAGGCATTCCATGAACTCACTGTTCAGTTCATAACCTTTCTTATCTTCTTCCAACTGAACAATTAAATCGTCACCTCTTCTTTTCTTGACTGCTTTTCTCATGCCAGCATTAATCGCAATAATGAAATTGCCTTCACCCATGGGTATCATGGCAATGCCACTGATTGTATGGTCATCCAGTTTGCCCTTTACACGGAAACTTTTCTTGTTGTTGGGTTTCAGTTGAAGGGCAATCTTTTCCGGAACCTCAATATAGGTCCAGCCGGTTTTCTCCCCCTGGTCCGCAAATTTTTTCAAGGTAGCCGTAAACTGCACCATGGCTTATGATTGAATGAATGTCAAGTTACGTTGTATACCCTTAAACTTGCTCCTCTTCATGGGTGATTGCCTGAAAATTTCCTTGAAACTTTCCTCGCTCATGGCTTCCCATTCTTTCGTGGAAAGGTTCAGCACTTCTGGAATGGGGGAGAAATTCATTTCGTTGTTCGGCTTGCTGAACCTGTTCCAGGGGCAAACATCCTGACAGGTATCGCAGCCGAACATCCAGTTATCAAACCTGCCCTTCATTTCATCGGGGATCAACGCCTCTTTCAATTCTATGGTAAAATAGGAAATGCACTTGCTGCCATCCACCACTTTATCGGGAAGTATCGCATCTGTTGGGCAATTGTCAATACACTTGGTACAACTGCCGCAAAAATCCTTTGCATAGGCATCGTCATAGTCAAGCTCAATATCAACAATCAATGTGGCGATAAAATAAAATGAACCGCTCTGTTTGGTAATCAGGTTCCCATTTTTTCCGACCCAGCCCAGTCCACTTTTTACGGCCCAGGCACGTTCCAGAACGGGAGCAGAATCAACAAAGCCCCTTCCGTGCACCTCGCCAATTTGTGCATTTACTTCAAATAAGAATTCCTTGAGCTTTTCCCTGATTACTTCATGGTAATCCTTGCCATAGGCGTACTTGGCTATTTTGGGAGCATGCTCTTCCTGCTGCTGCAAAGGGTAATAGTTCTGCATCAAGGTAATCACGCTTTTTGCTCCCGGTACCAATTTGGCCGGATCGATGCGTAGGTCAAAATGGTTTTCCATGTACGCCATGCTCCCGTGCATGCTTTTGGAAAGCCAAGTTTCCAAGCGTTTGGCATCTTCGCTCAAGACTTCGGCTTTGGCAATGCCACAATAATCAAAGCCCAATTGCTTTGCTAACTGCTTGATTGTTTTGCTATAAAAGATTATTGTTTTAATGGTTCCCGATTTTTGAAATGGAAATCTTATTAATTTCAATCTCCAAATGTTATAAGCCCTTACAAATTTAGCTACATGAGAAGATATACCTTCCTGGCATTCCTTTTATCTGCATCCTGCTTGGCTTTTGCACAACGACCAAAAATAAAATACGGCGATGTAAAGGCAGAAGACTTCAAGAATTCAGTTTACGAAATTGACAGCAGTGCCAACGCCGTGGTGCTCTACGATTATTGCACAGCAAAGTATGAGGGCGATAACAAGGCCGATTTCAATGTGCTGTACAAGTTCCATAAAAGGATTAGGCTGCTGAACAAGAATTCCTTTGACCTGGCCACTATTGAAATTCCTTTGTACAAGGGAACATCGATGGAAGAAAAAATTGAAAAGTTGGAGGCAGTAACCTATAACTTGGAGAATGGGAGTGTAGTAAGTTCGAAAGTTGATAAATCGTCACTGTTTAAGGATAAGGTAAGCAATAATTTTGTTGTGCAGAAACTTACCCTGCCCAACATCAAGGAGGGGTCAATCATTGAATATACTTATATACTTTCCTCCCCCTTTTCAACAGATTTAAAAAGCTGGTACTTTCAAGGGAATGAACCCGTGCTTTGGAGCGAATACGACCTCACAGTTCCTTCCATTTTCAATTTCGTTTCATTGAGACAGGGCTACCATCCCTATACTATTGATACAGTTGCTACGAGTTACGATACTTATAATATTCTCATACCCGGAAGTGGTGCCTATGATAGGAGCGAAGTAGTTACACTTAAATCAAATACTTACCATACTACATGGGCCATGCAGAATGTTCCTGCTTTGAAAAAGGAGAACTATACAACCACCTTAAGGAACCATATTGCCAAGATAGAGTTCCAGATTGCCAGTTTGCGCTATCCCGATAGACCGGAAATACCCAAAATGAGGACTTGGATGCAGGTGGCCGATGAACTTATGAAAAGTGAAAGTTTTGGCGCAGATGTTTATGCAAGAAATGGGTGGATGAGCGACGACATTTCAAAAATCATCCAAGGAGCAAGTTCCCCCTATGAAAAAGCAAAAAGAACATACGAATTCTTAAGGGATAATTTTACTTGTACGGACCATGATGCAACAAGGTTGTCAGCCCCAATTAAGAAGATATTCCAGAACAGGAACGGGAATGTTGCCGATATTAACCTATTGCTTACGGCCATGCTTAAACATCAAGGGCTGGATGCTGTACCTGCGTTACTTAGCACAAAAGAACATGGAAAAACTTTTGATGCATACCCAATTTTAAGCAAGTTCAATTATGTTATATGCAAGTTGGTAGTTGATACAACTGTTTATTTATTGGATGCTTCAGAAAATAAATTAGGTTTTGGGAAACTGCCTGAGGAATGCTACAACGGTAATGCAAGGTTAATAGCGCCAATGCCGGTATTGATCAACCTATTGCCTTCATCATTAAAGGAAAGTAAGGTAACTTCTGTGTTCATCACAAAAGGGGAGAAAGGTGGTATCAATGGCTCTTTCACTTCAAACTTAGGGTATTATGAGTCGACCGATTTGAGGGAAAAACTCGTCAAGACTACAAAGGAGGATTATTTTAAAGGAATCAAGAAATCATTTGCCATGGAAACAGAAGTGGAAAATGGGGAGATAGAGAACCAGAAAAATTATGATGAGATAGCAGTGGTGAAATATGATTTCAAAATGCCAGCAAGCGATGAAGATATTATTTATTTTAACCCGATGTTTAATGAAGCTTACAAAACAAATCCTTTCAAGTCTGCCCAACGGTTCTACCCAGTTGAAATGCCCTATGCCACCAACGAGGTTTACGTACTGAATATGGAAGTTCCAGAAGGGTATAAAGTGGACGAAGTGCCAAAATCTGTTCGGGTGAATTTCAATGATGACGAAGGGAAATTTGAATATATTGTCAGCAATAAGGATGGCGTCATACAGTTACGTTCTACAATAGTCATTAACAAGGCAACTTTTGAGCCTGATGAATACGAGAACCTACGCAATTTTTTTGCCTATATTGTAAAGAAACAGAGCGAGCAGATTGTCTTCAAGAAAACAAAATAATATGAGACCCTTAATAGCCCTAGCATTTTTATTGTTTGTGGTCAATGCACATGCTGGTGACGGCGATTATGCCGTAAGCAAAATAGCCCCAGCATTATTGAAGAATGCCTCTGTTGTAAAACGGATGGAGCAAGTGCGTTTTGAAATAAAGGATGTGGGCAGTGCCACCTATTATTATAAATATGCGGTTACCATTTTAAATGAAACTGGCGATAGGTTTGCAGGTATTTCGGAAAATTACGATAAGTTCCATTCCATCAAATCCATAGAAGGGAATTTGTACGATGCTGATGGTAAGAAAATAAAATCGGTGAAGAAAGCAGATATTGGAGACTTCAGTGCCGTTGGCGAAAGCTTTGCAGATGATAGCAGGGTGAAGACCTATCATTTCTACCACAAGATTTATCCTTACACGGTGGAGTATGAGGTGGAGAAAAAACAGGATGAACTGATGTTCATGCCATCATGGATGCCGCAGGAAGACGATGGCTACAGTGTTGAGCAAAGTTCCTATGAAGTGGTGATGCCAGCTAGCTACAGCATCCGGCACAAGGAATACAATTATACAGGCGGACCGTTGGTTACGAATGAGAAGAACAAGAAAATATTTACTTGGTCCGTAAAAAACCTGACTGCATTGAATGATGAATATGCAGCACCAGGATGGCAGAAACTAACCACTACTGTAATGATTGGCCCTACTGAATTCAGCATTGATAGTTATAGTGGAAATATGAACACTTGGCAGGATTTCGGGAAATTTGTATATGCTTTAAAACAGAACAGGGATGTTTTACCGGATAATGTAAAACAGGCCGTTCATCAGATAGCTGATGCTACTATAGATATAAGGAAAAAGATTGCGTTACTGTACGAATACCTGCAAAAAAATACAAGGTACATTAGCATACAACTGGGTATAGGTGGCTGGCAGCCTTTGGATGCAGCATTTGTTTCCAAAAAAGGATATGGCGATTGCAAGGCACTGACCAATTATATGTTTTCCTTATTGAAGGAGGCAGGGGTCAATTCATATTATACCATCGTAAAAGCAGGTCAGTACAAAAGGGATTTGGTGGAAGATTTCCCCGGGCAGCAGTTCAACCATGTTATTCTATCTATTCCCTTGGAAAAGGATACCATGTGGCTGGAATGCACCAGCCAAACATTGCCTGCTGGTTATATGAGCAACTTTACCAGCAACCGCTACGCACTGATGATTAAAGAGGATGGTGGCTATTTGGTACGTACACCGGAATATAAACTGAACGATAATCAGCAATGTAGGACTATCAAGGCCACATTGAATGAAGAAGGGCAGTTGTCAGCTAAGATTAGTACGAGGTACAGTGGAATGGAGCAAGACGATTTATATGAAATGATCCATTCATTGCCCAAGCAGAAGCAGTTGGAGCAATTGAGGAAAACCATTAATTTGGGAACGTTTGATGTGAAAAACCTAGCGTACCAAGAAAACAGGACTGCCATTCCATCTATTGATGAAGAGGTTGATCTGGTAGTGGAAAATTATGCCCAGGTTTCTGGCAAGCGGCTGTTCATTACGCCAAATATTTACAACAGGAGTGGGACGAAGTTGAAGGACGAAGAGCGGATGCATGACATTGAATTCATGTTTGAATATAGGGACATAGACAGTGTTGAAATACAAATACCCAAAGGGTTTTCGCCAGAAGCACTGCCCCATGACACCAATGTCAAATCAAAGTTTGGGAACTACAGTGCCAATTTTCAATTGATAGGCGACAGGATTGTTTTCTTCAGGAAGCTGGAGAGGAACAGTGGCCGCTTCCCAAAATCCGATTACAAGGAACTGGTCAGCTTTTATGAATCGATTTACAAATCGGATAGGAGCAGGATGGTACTGGTGAAAAAAGACGAATAGCTATTCCTCCACATGCAGCTTATGAAAAAAGCGGTGCGCAATTGGTGCCAGCAGGAAACTGATATTCGTGATAAAGGCCACACCGCTGAACAGTGCATAAAAACTGCTGAACCATTTGCCTGCATTGGTTTTGATTTCTGCTACTGGGCCCATGCCGCTCAGGATCATTGATGCATTGTGCATACTGTCAAGCCAGCCAATTCCTGCAGTATAATGGTAGCCTGCAATCCCAATTAACAAACAGATAGAAAGGAAAAGCATCGTATAGAGAAGGTTGGTAATTACCCGTGAAATAAAAACTTTCTTTGGGGCTAGGGGCTCTTTCTTGTTTTCGTACATAATTAAAAATTGATGTCGTAACCAAAGGTCCCAATCAATTCGAAATAGCCAAAGTTGTGGCTTGCCCTGTTTCCCTTTTCTGCTTCCGTATTGCAAAGTGCATTCACATATTGCACAAAGCCCGATTTGGCAGTTCCTTCGATAAAGAATTTCTTGAAGGGATAAAAACGCAGGCCGCTTTCTGCACTGATATTGTAACCGGCTACGTGGAAATTATTGTTCAGTTCCTGGCCGCGCCAAGTGAAATCAGTTCTTGGAATATTGATACCCGCGCCTACTTTCCATACCCAAGTAAGCAGGTTCCTTTTTGTACCAACTGTTCTGGCCAGGGTTTGTTGCTGCACATAATTGATATGCACCCAATTGGCGCCATCTGTATGTTCAAAGTGCATAAACCTATTGCCATCCATCACACTGTCACCATCTACGTGCTTGCCGTCAATGGTACCTGTTACATGAACGGTTTGCCCGTCGGTAACAATGTATTTGGCATGGTCAAAATTCAGTTCAATAGCTTTCGTTTTCTGTTTGTTCAAATAGAAACCGATTCTGTAATTATATTGTGGAATGGAAACTTGGGTAGGTTTTTTAGGTATGGCATCAAAATCTGGCGAATCATGTGCTTTTGCACTGTGCAAAGTGAAGTTGCTTCCATTGGAAAGCCTAACATTGATATTGCTCCTTGTGTACCATTCTGTATTATAGCCCCATTGCAGGTACATGCCCTTGAACAAAGGCTCTTTCTTCTTTTTTGTTTGTGCGTTGAGGTTTATTGCAGCCAGCACTGCAAGCAGCATCACAGTTATCTTTTTCATGGTTGCAAAAGTAAATGCATTGGAGCGATTATTTGCAATCACTCCCTATCACTTTGTCGATACTGGCCTTAAAATCAGTATAAATTTCCTTCTTGGTTTCATTGGGCAGGTCTTTGGTAAAAATGATGCAAGCGTAGCCCCTGCAAAGGTCAATCATAGGCCAAGTGCCATAGAACCCCGGACTGGCCACTGCCGTAACCTTGCCCGATCCATCTTTTTCCAGGATAATGTCGCCCAAACCAAAATCTGAGCCTTCGGCAGCTTTGGGTGCATACTTTACCATGCCCTGCGTCATTTGTGGTGTTTCCAGTTGCTTCACCGCGTCCTCGCTTAAGATTTTTCTCCCGTTAAACATACCCTTGTTCAGCATCATGGTCAGGAAGTTCATGTAGTCTACGGCTGATGAAGTGGCACCGCCTGCTGGGTTTACAGCTTTTTCCACATTGAAGCTGGTGCTGCGCATCATCAATGGCCTGATGATCCTTTCGCTCATCAATCGATCGAAATTCTTTTTGGTAATCACTTCCAGCACCCTGGCCGCAATACTTGCTCCTACATTGTTGTACCAGCATTCAGCACCCGCATTGTTTTCAATTTCACGTTTCACAAATTCGTTTACTTCATCTTCCAGTTTATCAGTTTTGCTTTTTGCTGTGAAGCCTGCTATGTTTTTCTTTGCTTGGATACCTGTCATGTGTGCAAGGCAGTGCCTGATGGTAATGTAACTTTTGCCATAGGTCTTGAATATGGGGAGGTAATCGGAAACCTTTGTATCGAGGGTGAGTTTGCCTTCATCCACAAAGGTCATTACCAAGGCTGCAGTGAGCCATTGGCTGGCGGCAGCAATGGGTGCCTGGGTTTTCTTGTCGAATTCTTCACCAATTTTCTTATCGTAAATTATCTTGCCATCCTTATAAATCAGTACTGCGTATGATTTGCCCAGTTCCTTTTTATTGGCTTCCAGTTTCTGTGTAAGTTCACTGAAATCATATTGGGCGTGCGATGCAGCAGCCAAGAAGCAAAAAGTAATTATCGTTGAAAATTTGTACAGTTTCATAAACTAGTTTTAAGAGTAGGCAACAATGTTACTTAAAGAAGCTGTTATTGAAAACAGAAAATGATGGTTTAATATCCCAAGGCCGCATCGATACGTTTTTTCAGGTCTGCATTGATTTCCTGCCTGCCCTTGTATTTCATGTTGAAGACCATTAAAAAAGCACAGTAATTCCTCTTATTATCAACGATAGGCACACTGCCAAACAAACCGGGGCTGCTGACCGCTTTTGTGGTGCCATTTTCTTCTTCATCCACCCATTCGCCATAACCGTAGGCTGTAGCCCTTTTCTGCGCCGGTGTAGATTGAATATCTGCATTTGCCGTCCTGTTTTTTTGCATTTCCACAATGGAATGCTCACTCAGTATTCTTTTGCCATTGAAAGCCCCTTTGTTTAATATCATGATCAGGAAATTCATGTAATCTTCCGTTGTGCTCCATGCACCGCCTGCTGGCAGTGGCACTTCTTTCTTCCCAAAATCGGTGTTTTTCATGCCCAATGGTTGGGCAAGCCTTTCAGCAAACAGCGTTTCAAAATCCTTCTTTGCAATCTTTTCAATGATGGCCCCGCAAATTTGGAGACCAGCGTTTCCATAATGGAAAGTTTTGCCCGGTATTCCTTCCATTGGTTGTTGGGCAAGGGCCAATATGGCTTCATCCATGGAATGCAAATTTTGCATGGACTGAATACTCTCTTTCAACTCAACTTGCTTGATACCAGTTAAATGGCTCAGGCAATCACTCACTTTGATGGCCCCTTTGCCGTATTGGGTAAAAATAGGCAGGTATTTCCCAATGCTGTCTTCCACCTTTAATTTGCCTTCATCTACAAAAGTCATCACCAATGCTGCACTTAACCATTTACTGCAACTGGCAATCCGTACGCGGCTGGTCGGAGAGAAATCTTTCTGGTCAAGTTCAACACCTTTTTTTCTGGCTATGTACTTCCCGATTATTTTTTGTTTCTTGGTCAGATGGTTTTCATCATTCTGGTAAACAATTTTGCCATTTTTATAAATCATGATAACTGCACGCCCACCCAAATCTTTCAGGTGGTCTTCCATCCAGTCCTCCACCTTAATGAAGTTGTACTGGCTATAACTTACCTGAAAGAATAGCATGAAAAGCAATACTGGAAGGACTTTTAGGCATGTTTGCCTTGAATTGTATGACATGATTTCTTGTTTAACTTATTGGATGATTATTTGTGAACGTAGAACAGTTCCGAAGTTTAATGGTTGCAAAGTTCCAATGTTTGAAATAAACATTGAAAGTGATAGCGAGGTGGAGGTAAAAGTATCTGTTGCTATAAAAGAATGAAGTATCCATAGAAATGAAATAGTCAGGCTGGAACGGTGAAACTGTTCCATAAAATCATAAATTTTCAAATCAGAAATCGAAAAAATAATGAACCTTAACAATTATACCATCAAGGCACAGGAAACCATTCAGGCTGCACAGCAGATAGCTTTCAATGATGGCAACCCCAATATTGAGACCAATCATCTGCTGAAGGCTTTGCTGAAAGACGAGGACAGTCCTGTGGAATACCTACTCAAGAAAAACAATGTGAACGTATCCTTTGTGGAAAGCAAATTGGACGAAACCATCAAACGGTTGCCGAAAGCTGCTGGCAATGAGCCTGCACAGAATGTGAGTAGGGACCTGAACACAGCATTGCTCAAAGCCAATGCCGCACTGAAACAGTTCAGCGATGAATTTGTAAGTGTGGAACATTTGCTGTTGGGACTTATGCAAGTGAACGACGATACTGGCAAAACATTGAAGGATGCTGGCCTAACTGAAAAAGGGCTGGTAGCTGCCATCAAGGATTTACGGAAAGGCTCCACTGTGAACTCCCAGACCCAGAATAATCAATACAATAGCTTGCAGAAATATGCCAAGAACCTAAATGAAATGGCAAGGAGTGGCAAGCTTGATCCTGTTATTGGCCGTGATGAGGAGATAAGGAGAACGCTCCATATTTTATCGAGAAGGAGCAAGAACAACCCTATTTTGGTAGGCGAACCGGGTGTGGGCAAAACCGCCATCGCAGAGGGACTGGCCATGAGGATTGTAAATGGCGACGTGCCTGAAAACCTGAAAAGCAAAATTATTTTTGCATTGGATATGGGACTCCTGATTGCTGGTGCAAAATATAAAGGTGAATTTGAGGAACGCTTGAAAGCTGTAGTTAAGGAAGTGGGCGATAGCGAAGGTGATATTTTGTTGTTCATTGATGAGATCCATACATTGATTGGTGCTGGCGGTGGAGAAGGTGCCATGGATGCCGCCAATATTTTGAAGCCTGCATTGGCACGGGGTGAACTGCGGGCCATTGGTGCAACTACGTTGAACGAGTACCAAAAATATTTTGAGAAGGACAAGGCACTGGAACGCCGTTTCCAGAAAGTTATCATAGATGAACCGAATATTGAAGATGCAGTTTCCATTCTGCGTGGTATCAAGGACAAATATGAAACGCATCATCATGTACGTATAAAGGATGAAGCCATTATTGCGGCCGTTGAACTTTCCTCCCGTTATATTACAGATAGGTTCCTGCCAGATAAGGCCATTGACCTAATTGATGAAAGTGCAGCCAAGCTAAGGCTGGAAATGAATTCCATGCCAGAGGAACTGGATAAATTGGAAAGGAGTATCCGTCAATTGGAAATTGAGCGGGAAGCCATCAAACGGGAAAATGATGATGCCAAGTTGAAGGAACTTTCCCAGGAGATTTCCTTGTTGAGCGTTGAACGCGATACGTTAAAAGCCAAATGGAAACAGGAAAAAGAAATCGTTGAAAGGATACAGAATGCCAAAGCTGCCATTGAAGGCTTGAAACTGGAAGCAGAGCAGGCAGAGAGGAATGGTGATTTTGGGAAAGTGGCCGAAATACGTTATGGCAAAATAAAAGATGCTGAAAAAACCATTGAAGCTGATTCAGCAGAACTGGCTACCATTAGCGATAACCAGCGTTTGATGAAGGAAGAAGTGGATGCGGAAGATATTGCACAGGCCATTGCCAAAGCCACAGGTATACCGGTAAGCAAAATGCTGCAGAGTGAAAGGGAGAAACTCCTGAACCTGGAAGATGAACTGCATAAAAGGGTTGTTGGCCAGGAAGAAGCCATAACTGCAGTTGCTGATGCTATCCGCAGGAGCCGTGCAGGTTTGCAGGACCCTAAAAAGCCCATTGGGTCATTTATTTTCTTGGGCACAACTGGTGTTGGCAAAACGGAACTGGCCAAAGCATTGGCAGAATATTTATTTGATGATGAAAGCATGATGACACGTATTGACATGAGTGAATACCAGGAGAAACATGCGGTGTCAAGACTAGTAGGTGCGCCTCCGGGTTACGTAGGTTATGATGAAGGTGGACAGCTAACAGAAGCCGTTCGCCGCAAGCCTTATAGTGTGGTATTATTGGATGAAATTGAAAAAGCACACCCTGATGTTTGGAATATCTTGCTCCAAGTATTGGATGATGGTAGGTTAACAGATAATAAGGGCCGTGTGGTGAACTTCAAGAATACCATCGTTATCATGACCAGCAATATCGGTAGCCATTTAATTCAAGATGCTTTTGAGAATGTAAATGAAAACAATGTTGAAGAGGCAACGGACAAGGCGAAAGTTGATGTGATGAACCTCCTCCGTCAAACCATTAGGCCGGAGTTTTTGAACAGGGTCGATGAAATTATCATGTTCCAGCCGTTGCTCAAAAAGCAAATAAAGGGGATTATCAATATTCAATTAAAAGGATTGAAGCAATTGGTTGCACAGAATGGAATTGAACTGCAGTTCAGTGATTATTTATTGGATTTCCTCGCAGAAAATGGTTACGATGCCCAAATGGGCGCAAGACCGTTGAAAAGGCTGATCCAAAAGGAAATCGTTAACCAACTGAGCAAAAAAATACTTGGGGGCAACGTTGATAAAACCAAGCCTGTGCTGGTAGATGTTTTTGACGGGGTGGTAGTGTTTAGGAATGAACTGAATAATTAACAATAAAAAGGGTAATCCATCTATCATAAAAGCATTATGTTTGCCCAATTCGCCCCGTTCACAGGGTGGATTTCATTTGTAAAGCGTTGCTCTCTGCAACAAAAAAATAAAGGAGATAATTATGGCTTTTGGTAAAGAAACGGTAGAAATAATTGAGCCCAAAGATATTTTTGTAGGCGATAAGAATGCACCTGTAACCCTCACTGAGTTTGGGGAATATGAAAGCGAGGAATGTGCAAAAGTGAATGAAGTAGTAAAGAAATTATTGGATGAATACCAAGGTAAGGTACGGTTGAATTTTCGTCATTTTCCATTGACCAAAATCCACCAGCGCAGCCAGAAGGCCAGCGAAGCTGCTATTGCAGCGGCCCAGGATGGTAAATTCTGGGAAATGCACAATGCACTTTTCGAAAACAGGCGCAATCTTGGCACAACCAGTTTAAAGCTGCACTCAAAAGAAGCTGGTGTAAACCGGAAACAATTGTTGGATGAATTGGTAAACTCAACGTATGGCTGGCATGTTCATGATGATATCCAGCATGGTAAGAAAATGGGCGTTGTTGAAATTCCCGCTTTCTTTATCAACGGGGAGAAGTTTGTGGGGAAACCAACATTCGAGAACCTGAGTAAGGAAATTGAAGTTGCCCTTAAAAAGGTGAAGCCTAAAAAAACAGTAAAATAAATCAATAAAAAAGCCCGTTCTAAAACGGGCTTTTTTATTGCAATTGGCTAAAACTGCCTTGTGGTTTTCTTGTATATACCCCATCTGCAAATGGTCAAGGGCAAATCAATGTCCCACAACATTTCCTTCAATGTAAAAAGGGTTTAGTGAAAAGATGGGGTAACTAAGATTGTTGTAAACGCTACCTAATCAATCAAATATTTAAATAGGAAGGGGGAACAGCAATGAGTTGCTGTTCCCCCTTCCTATTTAAGCCTTACATATTTTAAGCAAGTGACAATTTCGTGATTTCCGTACCGCTTACAATCTTAGCAAGTTCGTTATAGCTGGTGTCCTTCCATTTGTCAATGTTTTCCCCACTTACCACACGCCAAAAATTCTTTTCCTTTAGTTCATCGTAATCTTTAGATTTTACAAACAGGCCAACAATTGATCGGCGCGTCTTAAAATCAATTTTCAATGTGCCTTTTCCAACATTTTTTGTGTCAAGGAACTTTTCAATCTGTTCTATGGTCATAATTGTTTTTTTATCGGTAACAAAAAATAGAAAAGGGGGTTTATACAAACCCCCTTTTCATACTGTAATAACTTATATGATATTACCAACGGCCACCGCCACTGTTGTTGTTGCTGAAAGAGCGCCTGTTGCCACCTCCGCCATTGCCACCGGTTCTTTCTTCACGAGGCTTAGCTTCTGTAACATTGATGTTACGTCCTTCTACAGTACCACCGTTTAATTCTGCAATAGCTTTTTGAGCTTCTGCATCGTTGGACATTTCCACAAAACCAAAGCCGCGGCTTTTGTTAGTGTATTTGTCCATAATAATTTTTGCTGAAGTTACTTCTCCGTAACTCTCAAAGAAACCTCTTAAGTCATCGTCTTGAACGTTGAAACTTAAGTTTGAAACATAAATGTTCATTCTTAACTGAATTGATAAATAAAAAATGCTTGAGAAAAACGCCTGAGTAAAAGAAGACTAACGATTGGTCCCGATGGTTCGGGACGTGCACAGAAAAAATCGTTCACTTACTAAAATGCTGAAGAACTCAAAATAACATGGCGAAGGTAAGGGTATTTAATGAGAGTTGGGTTGTTAAAAATAAGGCCCAGCTATTGCTGGGCCTTTACACGTTAGCTACATGGCTTATTCCGCTTTATATATTCCAGTTTCTCCCTAGTGTCCAAATCCATCAGTACCTTTTTTGGGGTTACCTATTACAGCAAATTATTACAAATGGACATAAAAGTATTTCCTAGAAAGCATGTTGTACAACGTATGCTTTTGCAATTGGCATTAACATGAACCAGCTCAGTGCCATCAACAAGCAGGAATATTTACCAGTTTCCTTGCTTTTTTCAAAATGAACAGATGGCTCACCGTTATTGTTTGTTAAGCCACAAATAAGCAATGGGTGCTTTTTGGACGATTTGAAAATAATAAGCTCTGCAAGATTGTTGGTTTGTGTAGTATAATGGAACCTCTCACCATTCAAATCTATAAAACCATCTTGGCTGAACCAATTGTCCGGGCCAAGTTCACCAACCTTTACACCGTATTCATTTTTAAGTATGGTTTTGTTCCTGAGGAAACCTTCTTTTTCAATCTTGAAATTCCGCCTGCTGTCTTCGCATTCCACTTTTGCGGTTTGGGAAAACTGGTTGAAATAGAGGGTCAATAAACGTTGCTCATCGTTCCACAATTCATACACATCATTATCCTGTTTGGAGGCTGCTGCATACCAGTGCAGTTTGGATGTATGGCTCATTGCTATTGATTTGAAGGTGAAAAGATAGTCACCCATTCCAATAATTCAAATGCCTGACCAGAAACTTAATATTGGCGTGGAAGAAAAGTGTATAAGATAGGGGCAAAAAGCACCGTTTTTGCCTCAAAATCTTCGTAACCCAATCGATTGCCGTTCCCTACCTTTGCCGCTCATTAAAAACAGGGTATGAAGACGGATAAGAATACGGTCATTGGTTTTCTGTTAATGGGGGTCATGCTTGTTGCATTGTTCTGGTACAACAATAAGATGAGCCAGGCATCAATAGCTGAAGATAATAGGCGCAAGGATTCCATAGCAAAGCTGGAAGCTGCTAAGATTACGCCTGCAATGAAAGAAAAACAAGCTCAAGATTCTGCGCGAAGGGACACTGCCAATAAGATAGCACAAGCAAACAGTTTTGGAATAAATGCTGCAATAGGCAAAGAAGAATTAGTGGTACTAGAAAATGAATTAATGAAGGTAACCTTTAGCAATAAAGGTGGGCGGGTGAAATTTGTTACACTTAAAAACTATAAATCCTTTGACAGTAGCTTGGTTACATTGGGGAGCAACAATGATAAATTGGGCTATACCATTAATTCAGGCAACAATACACCGGCCGAAACCAATGAACTATTTTTTACACCCTCCACAGTTGTAAAAAATACAGATGGTTCACAGAGCATCTCCTACAGTTTGAAAGACTCCTCCGGTAAATCTGTTGAACACAAGTACACTGTGAAGCCAAATGAGTATATGGTTGACTGGAATGTGGCACTGGAGCATGCTGATCAATTGCTCACCAACGGCGCCATGAACATCAACTGGCATGTGGAAACACAGCAGCATGAAAAAAGCCCTGCTTACGAGAGGCAGCAAGTAAGCAATATCTGTTTCCTGGAAGAGAATGCGTTTGATTATATCTCCCAAAAAACGGAAAGGAAATTTGACAAGCCTGTACAATGGTTGGGTGCCGTTCAGCAGTTTTTCAATACCACTTTAATTGCAAAAAACAATTTCAATTCCGGTAATGTTATCTGGGCAAGGAACAAAGTGGATACGAGCCATTTACTGGCTACGGTGGATGCCAGTTTCCAGATAAAGGTACCAACCGGTTCCAATGCCAACATCCCTTTCCAAATGTATTTGGGTCCCAATGATTTTAGCGTATTGAAGAAACAGGCTCCCGAAATGGATAAAATTGTGAACCTGGGCAGGGACATGTATTCTTTTGTGCGCCCAATTAACAAGTACATCATCATGCCCGTGTTCAACTTCTTTGCAAGTTTTGTAAAGAATTATGGCTGGGTAATTTTATTGCTGACCTTATTTATCCGATTGGTTACGGCACCATTAACCTATACCAGTTATTTGAGTGGGGCCAAAATGAAAGTGTTGAGGCCCGAACTGGATACATTGAAGAAAAAATTCGGTACCGATCAGCAAGGTTTTGCAATGGAACAGATGAAACTCTTCCGGGAAGCAGGAGTGAACCCCTTGGGGGGGTGTATACCGGCATTGTTGCAGATCCCTATTTTCTTTGCGCTCTACAGTTTCTTCAATTCCAATATAGCCCTACGTGGGCAGGAATTTTTATGGAGCAAGGACCTGTCTTCCTTTGACAATGTCATCCATTGGCAAAATGAAATTTGGGCAGTAGGCAATCATGTAAGCTTGTTTACAATTACTGCTGTAATTACCAGTTTCTTAATTTCCATTTACAATATGAGCATGACACCAACACAGGACAATCCTGCCCTGAAGTACATGCCCTATATTTTCCCGTTCATTTTGTTCTTTGTGTTCAATAGGTTGCCATCTGCATTGACCTGGTACTATACGGTTTCCAACTTGATTACATTAGGGCTGCAGTTCGTGATACAGAATTACATTATCAACCATGATAAGATCCTGGCCAAAATTGATGAGAAACGGAAAGCACCAAAGAAAGGACCGAGTAAATGGCAGGAGCGTTACCAACAGGTGATGGAAAGCCAAAAGAAGGTTCAGGAAATGAAGAACCGCAACGGTAACAAAAAATAATAGCCACCAACTTGAAGGCCTCCGCTGTTGCGGAGGCTTTTTTAATTAACATTGGCATGAAATTGACATAAGCACTGCAAATAAACCTGTATGAAAAAAGTAATTACGCTTTTTGGCCTTTTACTCTTCGGAACAATTGGCATCAATGCCCAGCAACGCATAGTAGCAGAATGCACCGTTACGTATAGTATAGCTGCCGACGGGGCCACAGCAGATAAGGAAACGGTGGAATCGCTAAAGAACAGCTCCAAAACGGTTTATATAAAAGCCAATCAGAGCAGGGTGGACCTTATTAGTCCTTCGTTTTCACAATCACTTTTTTATGATAAGAACTCCGGAAATGCCACCATCCTCAGGGAAATAGGCAATAATAAGTTCATGAGCAAGTTGGACAATACGAAGTGGAAGGACGAAAACAAAAAATTTGATGGAGCGGTCATTGTTAATGGCAGCGAAACGAAAACCATTTTAGGGTATGAATGCAAGAAAGCCACACTGCAGTTGAAAGATGGCAGTGCATTCAATATTTATTATGCTTCCAATATTGTTCCTTCTGTAAAGGAGTTTGAGTACCAATTCAAGGATGTTCCTGGTTTTGTGCTGGAATATGAAGCACAGGAAATGGGGGGCAAGAAAATAAAATATACAGCTACGAAAATAAATCTCAGCCCTGTACAAGCATCAAAATTCGAAATCCCTACCAGCGGTTACAGGATGCTTAATTAATGATTAATTGGGGATGGGGCCTTGAACTTGGGCACTTTTACCTTTACCTTGTAAGGATAAATGAAAGTGGTGTTGCCTTTTGTGAATTCCAACGCCGAACTGGACGAGAATCCATTCTGGTTGTTTTGTGAAGTAACAAGTTCAACTGGTTTCAGGTGGAAGGAGTACTTTACCGTTCCCAATGAAATACCCTTATTGCTGAACCTACTGATATTTTTCAATGAATACTTAGCTGTTTCGGATTTTTTGTTGGAATGGCCAGAAATAGTAGTCGTAAATGCAGCAAAAACAAATTGCACGCCAAACACCAGAAGTGCTGCCAATGTCAATCTTTTTATTTGGTTTCTTTTGCTCATTTTAACAAAAATAGGGGATTCTTAAATATTTAACAATTTTGTTCTTATTAACAAGACGTTAATAAAAACAAAAAGTTACAGTTTGTTTCTTATTTTTTTTCATCTTACATTGGACAAACCAATTTCCAAGATGAGAGAAAACAATCCTTACAGAGAAGACAGGGAAGAACTGAAAGAACTGCTGAGGCATTATCAGAATCTTAAAAATGGTAGGAACCACCCTTTTTTGGAAGAGGAGTCCTTTGAGCGGATTATTGACCATTTTGATGACAAGGATAACCTCCCCGAAGCCCTAGAAGCTTCAGAATTGGGACTGGAACAGTTCCCGTATTCCTCACAATTAATGATAAAGAAGGCCGACATTCTTTTGGCCACTAGAAAATACCGTGAAGCATTGGAAATACTGGAAAAAGCTTCCATTTTTGATAGTAACGACATTGATATTTACATTCTTAAAACAGATGCTTACCTGGCTTTGGACGAGCAGCCAAAAGCCGTGGAAATCCTTGAAGAAGCTTTGCGGATTTTTGATGGGGAAGACAGGATTGATTTGTTATTTGAACTGGCAGATGTGTACGATGACCACGAAGAGTTTGACAAAGTATTCGACTGCTTGAAAATGGTACTGGAAGATGAACCCAATAATGAAGAGGCATTATACAAAATATGCTTCTGGACAGATTTTACTGGCAGGAACGAGGAAAGCATTAAGCTCCACCAAAAAATAATTGATGAATTCCCCTTTAATGAAATAGCCTGGTTCAACCTTGCTGCCGCTTTTCAAGGATTGAAATTATACGAAAAGGCTATCGATGCCTATCAATATGCCATTGCCATAGATGAGAAATTCGATTATGCCTACCGAAATATGGGCGATGCTTATTTGCGTTTGAGGAAATACAAGGACGCCATCGAAGCACTGGAAAAAGTATTGGAGCTTTCACGCCCTGAAGATGTGGTATACGAGGCAATAGGACACTGTTTCCATCGATTGGGCAATTATGCACAGGCAAGACATAATTATAAAAAAGCCGTTCACCTGAATCCGGATGATAGCAAGCTGCATTATAAGATTGCTACGACTTATATGCTGGAAGAACAATGGTCAAGTGCCATTAAGCAGTTGGAAAATGCAATGCGTATCCTTCGCAACGTGCCAGAATACAATTTGGCAATGGGAGAATGCAAGATGAACCTTGACCAGTTCAAGGACGCGGTAATTTATTTTGGCAACGTGGTGAGGCATAAACCCAAGAACGTGGCAGGCTGGGAAGCGTTGATACGTTGTCTGTTCCGGGCAAACTACTATGAGGAAGCAATGGAGCAAAGCCTTGCAGCAATGAAGATTACAGAGGCAAAACCTATCTTTATTTTTTACTATAGTGCGGCTTTGTTTTTTCTCGGCAAAACAAAAGAAGCCCTTCTCCAATTGGAAACTGCCATGGAAAAAGCCCCTAAATTACTGAAGAAATTTGTTGAACTCAACCCCGGCATCCTTCAAAATAACCAAGTGGTCGATGTAGTGGCCCGCTACAAGAAAGGCAGGAAAATATAATCCCAAGTAACCGATAATTTATAAGGCAATAGAAGTAACGCTATTGCCTTATTTTTGCCCCGCTTAAACAAAAATTGAGAAATGAATTTTAACCTGTCCCAAATTCCTGCTAGAACTCCAAAGCCCCGTAATGCTGGTTTAACAATGGTTATGGACAAAGGCCTTAGTATCAATGAAGTAAAGAATTTTCTGGAAGCATCAGATCCACATGTTGATATAGTTAAACTTGGTTTCGGTACCTCTTTTGTTACACCGAAGCTCCGCGAAAAGATTGAAGTGTACAAGAACGCGGGTATGCCCCTTTATTTTGGCGGTACGCTCTTCGAAGCTTTTTTGATCAGGAACCAATTTGAGGATTATATAGCTGTATGCAAGGATTATGGCATTGACTATATGGAGGTGAGCGATGGTTCCATCACCATTCCCCATGCTGAGAAATGCGGGTATATTGAAAAAATGACCAAGTATGGAACTGTGCTCAGTGAAGTGGGCAGCAAGGATGCGGAGCATATCATGCCACCTTACAAATGGATTGAACTGATGCGGGCAGAACTGGAAGCTGGTGCATCCTATGTTATTGCCGAAGCAAGGGAAGCTGGAAATGTGGGTATTTACCGTGGTAGTGGTGAGGTCCGTGAAGGATTGGTCCAGGAAATCCTCACACAGATTCCCGAAGAAAAAATTATTTGGGAAGCCCCACAGAAAGCACAGCAATTGTATTTTCTTGAACTGATTGGCTGCAACGTAAACTTGGGCAATATTGCGCCTAATGAAGTGATTCCTCTTGAAGCCATGAGGATTGGGTTACGTGGTGATACTTTCAGGCTGTATCTTGATAAGGACAAAGCCATTTATTAATCCCTCGGCGAATAAAATCTCAACGACCTGTTGGTTTATTTCAGTCCAATTTTAAATACCTACCATGAAATGCTATGGGCTGATAGGGTTTCCGCTTGCACATTCCTTCTCCAAGAACTATTTCATCAAGAAATTTGAGGATGAAGGCATTGTTGATTGCAGCTTCGAAAACTTTGAACTGCAGCATATTGATGAAGTGGCAACAATGCTGCTCCGGAACCCCTCTTTGCAAGGATTTGCCATTACCATTCCATACAAGAAAAAAATCATTCCCTTTCTTTCAAGTATGACCGATGATGTGCGACGGATGGAAGCGTGCAATTGTGTAAGGGTTGTCAATGGGAAATTGCATGGTTTCAATACCGATACCATCGGTTTTGAACAGTCCCTAAAAGGGAAATTGAAGCCTTATCATACCAAGGCCTTGATATTGGGTAGCGGCGGTGCGGCCAATGCGGTTGAATTTGTACTGAATAGGTTGGGAATTGGTTTCCTCACCGTATCAAGGGAGGCATCAGATAAAAACAATACTGTTTCCTATAATGATCTGGACGAAGGGACGATGGTCAAACACACTTTGATTGTTAACGCAACCCCTTTGGGTACCTTCCCCAAAGTCGATGAATTCCCTCCAATTCCTTACCAGTTCCTAACTGCATCACATTACCTGTTTGATTTGGTATACAATCCTGCTAAAACAAGATTCCTGGAAAAAGGGGAGGATAGAGGTGCAACCATCCAGAATGGGTACGACATGCTTACTATTCAGGCAGAGGAGAATTGGAAAATCTGGAACAGCTAGCTAAGTTGTAAACTTGAATATTGCCTCTTCGGGCACCGCTGTTTTTTTCTTGGTAGCATAGTCATAGCACATCATGCCTGTTTTGGCCTTGCCAGCAACAATGTTTTTTTCTGGGTGGACGATTTCCAGTAGGTAAAAAATATCGAAACCCAATTTGTCAAAACCACTGGCTGCCACGGAAATTTTCACCGCATCGCCATAACTCATTTCCTTCTTGAATTCTATTGCAGCATCGGCCATGATTAGGCCAGTACCTGCAAAGGAAAGTTCCGTAAAACCATTGTCAAGCAGGAATTGCTGCCTTGCTTCATGTATAAGCCCAAGGAAACTGTCATTGCCAACATGGTTGCCGTAATTCAAATCGGTGATGCGGATGTGGAGTATGGTTGAAAAAGAGAATGTACCAGGCAAGTTGATTTTAATTCTTTCCATTGATGCAAAATAGAAAAATTGCTGGTTAAATAAGCCAATATAAAATAAGTGCAACGCTAACAGCGGCTGAACCCACCATCAATGCAATGGTCTTGGAATTGGAGATATGGGGTGCCTGCAGAACTTGGATTGCTGGAACTTGTGTATCCAATTTTTGGGAAATTTTATCCCACAAATAATCCGGTGGTGTTACTTTTTCAACCATTAGATAGGAAATTTTTGCTTCCTGGTTTGATAGATTGTTAGTGGAAGCGCTCCAGTCTTCCTGGAACAATTGATTGCTTAAACGAGTTGCAGTGCTCATTGATATTGGCTTTTGGAGGATATTGAAAACTAACTCGTTGATAACGCTTTAATTACAAGAATTATTTTCCGGTTAATGTGGTTTGTACATAATAGATGGTGCCCAAAAACAAAAGGTTGCAGCCTTTCTAAAATATTTCTCTGATCAGGATGGATTTGTCCCGTATTGGGATAGGAATGCCAAAAGTTTGTCCGTGGCCTTGCGTCTATGACTGAAAATATTCTTTTCTGCTATGGTCATTTCTGCAAAGGTTCTATTGCTGCCTGCAGGAACAAAAACAGGGTCGTAGCCAAAACCGGAAAGGCCTTTTTGTTTAGCAATTATTGTTCCTTCGCAGATGCCTTCAAATAAGTGTTCTTCGTTGTCAAGAATTAAGGAGATAATCGTCTTGAAATGGGCATGCCTATTTTGCCTGCCTTTCAAATTCAGTAACAGTTTATCGATGTTGGCCTGGAAATTCTTTTCTTCACCGGCATACCTAGCGCTGAGTACACCCGGTTCCCCATTTAATTCCAATACTTCAAGGCCTGTATCCTCACTGAAACAATTTTGATTGGTCAGTGCATGGATTACCTTGGATTTTTCCGAAGCATTGGCTTCAAGCGTATCGTGTGGCTCCGGGATATCAATATTGATCCCTGCTTCCTTTAAAGTGATGATGTTGAAACTGCTGCCAATTACCGTTCTTACCTCATCAACTTTGTGCTGGTTATTGGTAGCGAAAATTAAAGTGGTCATAGCTGCAAATATAGCCAGTCCAAGCTTCGGTAGGGATGGCTACGGACCATGACCGAAGTTTGGCCAAGAAGACTGAAATCTTTGGGCTACCCAATGCCTAAAAGGTTAAATGGAACTGCTTGAAAAACAATTATTTAACCCTAATTTTGAACGGCCTTACCAAAGGTCATTCGGCCATCCGTTCCCGCCCCCATTGTTAACCTATCAAACCTGCTTCATGAGCAATGCAACCATTACATGCCGGAAAGGCCTATTGTTATTTATTTTCCTGCTGTCCATCACCCATTCACTGAATGCCCAGGTAACCAATACCGTTACGTTCAATACACCTATTGCAATTGCACCAAATGCGAATACCGCCAATCTGTATCCTGCCAACCTATCTGTTAGTGGCCAACAGGCATTGGTCAGTAAAGTGGTGGTAACGCTCACCAGCCTGCAGTTGAGCATAGAATATACTTTTGACGTTTATCTGCAAAGTCCGTCGGGCAAGACGATCAACCTGTTTGGAAGGCATGGTAACTCCGGTTCGTTTTCAGGCAATCTGGTATTTGATCAGTCATCTTCCAATACATTGCCCCCGCTTTATTCGGCTGACTTTACACCTGGCACTTATCAACCATCCTTGGGAATAGGTGTCACGTTACCCCCTGGCAGCACCGGAAACCTTGACGACCTGAACGGTACGGCTGCCAACGGCACCTGGAAGCTGTATGCTTATAATGTAGTGGCCCGCAGCGACATATTCCTTTCCCTTGCTTCCTGGAGCCTGACGATTACCTCCATACCTGTTATCAGCAATAATAGTATCACTGCACCTGCCACTAGCAGTTTCTGTGCAAGTGGTAACCCTGCCAATATTGTAGGCAGCACACCCACAGGGGGCGATGGTACTTATACCTATAAATGGCAAAGCTCCACTAACAATAACCTATTCACGGATGTGGCCACCACTGCCAGCTATAACCCGGGCAGCCTTTCACAGACCACGTACTACCGCAGGATTGTGAACTCAGATGTAGCTTCGGACACCAGTAGCACTGTTACCATCACCATTCAACCAGCATTGGGCAACAATACCCTTACCGCACCTGCCACCAGTACCTTCTACACGTCCACAGGCAATGCGGCTGCTATTACTGGTTCCACACCCACTGGCGGCAATGGTACTTATAACTATCAATGGCAGAATTCCACCAACAATATTTCCTTTACCGATATTGGCCTTGCCACTGGCAAGAACTATGACCCGCCTTCCATTTCCACTACCACCTATTACCGAAGGCTGGTCACCTCAGGAGCATGCACCATAGACGATATCAGCGATACAGTGGCCATTTTCATCCTGTACACCCAATGGACAGGGGCTACCAATACTGATTGGAACACGCCAACAAACTGGACTAATGGTGTACCGGCTGCAGGTTATAAAGTGTTGATCCCACCCTATGCCAATTCGCCCATATTGAATAGTGTGGCTAGCATCAAGGACCTTGACCTAGGCAATACAAGCCTTACATTGAACGCAAACCTGTCTGTTACTGGCAATATAACCTGCGATGGTGACTATATCTCCGGCACTGGTGCATTGGAGCTAACAGGCAATGCCCAAACATTTACAGGCTTCAGTATCAACATTGACAACCTGGTACTCAACAGTACAGGCACAGTTACCTTGAACACTGGTGTGCACATCCTAAAGACGCTCACCCCTTTGGATGGGGTATTGGTTACCAATGGCGGGCTTGTTTTAGAGAGCTCTGCCACAGCTACAGCAAGGATTGCAGCAGGAAGCAGTAGCGGTGGCTATATTTCGGGCAATGTGTCTGTAGAACGTTATATACCCGGCGGCTTCAGGAAATACCGATTTCTTGGCCATCCTTTTAGCACGGCCATGCCATTGACATGGTTAACATCAGCATTGGATATTACAGGGGTCATTACAGGAAGCAATGCCAATAATTTTACTACCACTGCAGCCAATAGCCCATCTGCATTTTCATTTGACGAGTCCTTGGATGATGGCTTAACAGGTGCCAACAACAATGCGGGGTGGCAGGCATATGCCAGTGGCAACAGTGCCAGTTCCATTGCAGCAGGGCAGGGCATCCGTGTATTGGTGAGGGGCAGCAAAGGGCAGGCTGGTTCATTAACAGGGGGGACCTATACACCAAATGCTGTAACTTTTAGCATGATGGGAGCCGTAAAACAGGGCAATTTTACCCAGAACCTTTCTTTTACCAGTGCGGGCAAGGGCTGGAACCTGATCAGTAATCCATATCCTAGCAACATTGATTGGACAGCCGTATCAAGAACCAATGTAGGGGCAGCCGTTTACGCTTATAGGCCTTCTTTGTCCGCAGGAACTTATGCTTCCTATAACAATGGTAGTAGTACCAATGGCGGCAGCCGGTACCTGGAAATGGGGAGTGCCTTTTTTATCAGGGCCACAGCGGCATCACCTTCATTGGGATGGCAGGAAACAGATAAAGTGGCCAATGATCCAGCTAACAGCGTATTCAGGACACAGAACAATATACACAACAGGAGCAGCCTAGTATTGACCAATGAACAGACCAATAGCACGGACGAAGTAGTGGTACGTTTTGGTGATGACCCGGCTACGGATGTTTTTGACAATGAATATGATGCCTATAATTTGCCAGGCTCCGCACAGGACCTTTATGTGCAGGACATGTTGCAGAACAGGTACAGCATTTACCATGGCAGCGAGCTGAAGATTGCCAGCATAGAAAAACGTGCAGTGGCACTGGGCATGGACAATTTGGTGGCAGGCAATTACAGCATCACAGCAAGGACCCTGAATGCTTTTGTGAACAGCAATACCGCTTACCTGAAAGATGCATTATTGGACACCCTGACAGAAATAGCAGACAGTTGCAACTACCAGTTTTCAATTGCCAATAATCAACAGTCAATCACCAACCGTTTCTCCATTGTGTTCAATGCGAAGGAGAAACCCGTATTGGCCATGGTACAGACAGTGGTTATCATTACGGTATCACCCAATCCAGCAAAGGACCTTATCAGCATCCACTATGAAGGTCTGGACAAGAGGGAAGCAACCAGCATCCGTATTGTTGACATGAATGGGAAGCTGTTGAAAACCATCCATGCAGGAACTGTGGATGCAGGGCAACAATCCGTCAATGTGAAAGGATGGGCCAGTGGCGTGTACAGTATCCAATTGGTCAATGGCAATCATAGGCAAACACAGACCATCATTAAACAATAGGACGGGTTTGTACAGGCCCATTTGTAAAATGGAGTGGAAACAGCTTGGAGCGGTTTTAAATTGCCAATAACAGGTGTTGCTACCTTTCGGACATTTGTTAAGCAATGCCTGCCATTTCCAGTTCCAGCAATTTCTGTTTCATCAGCGGCTTGGTGAGGAAACTCCTCACAAATGGGCAACTGGCTGCTCTTGCATGGTCATCTGGGTTAAGCGAAGTGGAAAGCATGAGTATCACGCAGGTATTGTGGATGGTTGGGTCCAACTTTGCAAAAGCATCCAGGAACTCGAAGCCATTCATTTCGGGCATATTGATATCCAGGAAGATCAAGGAAGGCAGTTCCTCCGGCAAACCAATATGCTGCTGGAGATAGTCAAGCGCTTCCATGGCCGATTCCTTCAATATGACTTCTTCTGCAAAACCATTTTTCTTGAGGCTGATATTCGCCGTAAAGCGGTCTATCGGGTTGTCGTCAACCAACATTATTTTCTTGTGCATGGGCAGTTTTTTGTTTTATGGGTTTGGTTTGGGTAATGCCTCGTGGAATATGGATACTGAAACTGGTGCCGGTTCCCGGTTCGGAATCAATATCAATGGTGCCATCCAGTTTCTGGAGGGTTTCCTTAACAATGTACAGCCCAAGACCGGAGCCCTGGGAATTTTGGGAAATACGGTAAAACATATCGAAAACCTTGTGCTGCAGGCTTTTCTTGATGCCCACCCCATTATCGCTTATGGTAATGGATGCCCCCTCCATGTCTGTACTGACTTTTATTTGTACAAAAGGGTTGGGCTCCTGCGGGTTATGGTAATAGATGGCATTGGCGATAAGATTGCTCAATATGATGCCCAATCGGTGCCTATCGGAAACAAAAGGTTCAGTATTATGGATATCCAGCTCTATGTTCACCTTGCGGTCCCTGTTCATGTGCTTGAGGTCGTTTACAATCCCGTTCACGAGTTCTGGGAAGTCTATTTCCACCCATTTGATGGCTTCCCTGGCATTACGTGAATAGTTGAGTATGTCTTCAATGAAACTATCCAGTTTTTTGATGCTTGACTTTAGCATACCGAAATTGTTGAGTAGGGATGTGCTTTCTGTTTCATCCTCGGAAATATCAATTAACCCGAGCATGGAAGCCAGCGGGGCCCGTAGGTCATGTGACACACTGTACACAAATTTGTCCAGTTCGGCGTTGGTCTTCTTCAGTTCCTCGTTGGATTCTTTCAATGATTCCTCGCTCCTTGCGCGTTCCTGCAACAGTAATGATTCCTTTTCCAGCTCCTTTATTTTCAGTATTTGGTAGGTATGTATTTCGTTTGATTTCTTTAGGTGGTAGGCCCAAAGCCCACAAATAAAGAAAAGGATACAGGCAAGTAGTATATGTATAACAAATGTTTGGAAATCGAAATAATCAAGTTGGCTAAAATACAATTGCCCCTGCCCTATATTCTGCATGTAACCGAAAATGGCGTGGTGCAGTACAACGAAGATGGCGAGTGGAATTTGCAGTTTCCAGTTTTGGTAGGTAATCAGTACAGCACTGCTGATGAAGGCCACAAAGTGCATCTCGAATAGGCCATGCATCTGGTAAATGTACTGTGCCATGAAAATGCCCAGCACCGCACCAAGCATATATTGGTATAGTTTGGAATTGGGCAGGGCAATCTTGACCGAATAGTAGGCCAGCAGTGAAATACTGCCTACACCAATGGCTATAAACCATGTGCCGTAAAAAAGGGCCAATCCAAGACCAATCAGGAAGTAGCCGATCAGGAAGTAATTCATCAGCTTATCTGACCTTTCCTTCACTCCCCTATGGAAGGCGGAGGAATATTGTTCCTGCTCCACGCTGGGCTCTATAATAGTGGCCATGCTCATAGTTTATTGCATTTTGGTAACTGGCAACCGTATGCTTTTAAAGCAAGGACATCAAAAGCGGGGCGGGTGCCGTATTGCAGCAATGAATCAAGGGCCATCCTTGCATATTCGGTTTTATTGTTGCTGCAGTAACGCGACCTATTATAGTTTCCCCGGTAGAAGAGCTTTGACTGGGCATCCACGATTACGGCCTGTGGGGTTGAATAAACGCCACATTTTTTTGCAATGGATGTGTCAAACAGTACAGGAAGGTTTAGGCGGAACATTTTTTGGATGCTGCTTTCTGTATAGTCCCTATTTGCAGTTATTGCCACGATAATAAAGTCCGCCTTTCCGCCATATTGTTTTGCAAGCTTTTTGAAGTGGCGGATATTGAATTTTGAACAGGGACAAGCAGGATTGAAAAAATGGAGTAGTAGGGGCCTGCTCGACGGTGCCCTGTGCAGGTCCAGATGGAGGTTTTCGCCAAGGGCCACAAACTTGTAATCAGCCGGTACAGGTGTCGGGAGGTTATACACCAGTTCGTTTTTCCAGAATAGCCCCAATACTGTGGCAAACAGGATAACCAACCAAATTGCAACCAGTCCTTTCCTTGTCATCATTTCATTGTTAAGGTATGGCAAAAGAACGGACTGCCTCCAAAAAAATTACTACCTATGATGAAAGTCATTAAAATTGTTTGTGCGAAGTCGGGCTCTCAAATCCCAAACATCTTTTTCAGGCTCAGCCAGAGCTTGCTTTTTTCCAGCTTGGCTTCCTGTGAACTGCCCAGCATCCCTTGTAGTGCAGGTGCCGAAAGGAAACTGCATTGATCGTAGTGCTGCACCTGGTAATGGGGTATGGTAAATGGCAGGTTGATATCGTAGGTGGTCACATCAAAAAGCAATAGGTAAATAGGCGCCAACTGTTCCTTCAAGAAAGGGTATTGGTATGTCTTGGCCTGGTTGTTCACAATGGCCACATCACCGAGGTTCAGTTTGCAGGCACCGAGTATGGTGGATAGGAAACTGAGCGAATCCTCGTTCAGGTAAACGGCATTGCTTTCCCTCACCAAGATGGTAATCTGTTTTTTATTGTCGCCCAAATACAATTTTTGTGGCTGGTGAATGGGTTTCCCAGGTACCTGCAACAGTTCCTCAATGGGTTCAATGGCTTGTTTTGGTTGGTTACTATCGGCTTTTTCAGCAGTTTGCAATATCTTGCCCCGCGGCTGGATTTCATCCAGCACAACCAGTGCATTTTTATATAGGTCTGCCAAAATGAAATCGGGCAGTTGATTTTTTTCCAGATGGGTATCCATTGATGATATTAACGGTTGTTAGCTTTTAGATTTTGCTTTTATTTGCAAACAAATATATCTCTTATGACTGCAGCATTAGACATCAGCGTTACAAAAGTAGAAAGGAGCAAGCTCAATGAAATGACTTTGGAAAACATTCCCTTTGGTAAGTATTTTACGGACCACATGCTGGAAGCGGATTATGAGAATGGTGAGTGGAAGAATGTTGAAATCAAGCCCTACCAGCCCTTGTTAATGGAGCCATCCTTGGCTGCCCTCCATTATGGCCAGGCCATTTTTGAAGGCATCAAAGCATATAGGAATGCAGCAGGCGAAGCATTTGTTTTCCGCCCGCTCGATAATTTCAACCGTTTCAATATCTCTGCTGAACGCATGCAGATGCCCACTGTTCCGGAAGAAATCTTCATGGAAGGGATGCGGATGCTCATTGACCTGGACAGTAACTGGATCCCCTCCATGCCTGAACACTCCTTATATATAAGGCCATTCATGTTTTCCTCCGATCCCGTAATTGGTGTGAAGCCTTCGGAAACCTACAAGTTCATGATTATCCTCAGCCCAACTGGGCCATACTATGCAGCACCCATGAAGATTTATGTGGAGGAAACCTATACAAGGGCTGCCCCCGGTGGCGTGGGCTTTTCCAAGAATGCAGGTAACTATGGTGCCAGTATGCACCCTACTGCCATGGCCAGGAAGGCCGGTTACGATCAGGTGCTGTGGACCGACGCTTTTGAGCATAAATACCTGCAGGAAGTGGGCACCATGAACGTGTTCTTCATCATTGGCAATACAGCAGTTACACCATCATTGGAAGACGGTACCATTTTGGAAGGCGTAACCAGGGACAGTGCCATTACCGTGCTGCGCGAAATGGGGCTCACCATTGAAGAAAGGAAGATTTCCATTGATGAACTGGTACGTGAACATGCCATTGGCCAATTGAAGGAAGTATTCGGCACAGGAACTGCTGCCACCATTTCCCTGATCAAGGAACTGAAATACAAGGATTATGTGATGAAGTTCGATACGGACCTTTGGAAAATTGCCCCTGAACTAAAGAAGAGATTGAACGATATCAGGTACAATAGGGTAGAAGACACCCATGGTTGGATGTACAAGATTTAATCAGTATAAATCTGTTATGCCCTGATTCGCTACAAAGTGGGTCAGGGCATTTGTATATTTTAACCACCCAAGTAGCTAGGGATAAGAGGTTTTCCATACAGACCCTATAATTTTTTGTTCCAACACCTGTTCGGGTTTCCTTCGATTCTTGTTCGATCCTTGTTCGATTCTTCTTCGATACGTGTATCGAACAACGATTGAAGTGAATACGGCGGAATAAAGAGGATGTTAGCTTGTTAACTGGTTAATTGTTTATTGGTGTGCAGAGGGAGAAGGATTTGTGATTCCTGATTTTGGAAGAGCAGATTGTTTGAAATAGGAGGTTTTAACTTTGGGTTTCAGGTTCTGGAGAAAGAATATGCTGAATTGATACGGATAAGGTCAGGTGATAGAAATATATGGATGTAGGGACACATCAAATGCTATTTATCTAACTGCACTGCTTAGCTGGAATTTATCACTTTGCAGTGTAAAGGCTAGCTGAGCGATTTAATGTATATGTGGGCATTAACAGGCTGATTGGGAATAAAATAAAGCGTTTGAAATTGACCTAAATGACATTCATTCTCCATCACCTGCCTGAGTCTTTTGAATAACTACCTTAGTTCTCCACCAGCCTGTTAACGCCCATCGAAGCCATCAATAACTGGAAATCTGCATTCATTTAAATGGTTTACAGAATATTTTTTGGAATTAATAATCTTTATTTTTGGAATTTCACTGTAAGGCATATACTTTTGCCGTCCGAAAAAAAATATAAGGTAACAATGCCTACAATTCAACAATTAGTAAGAAAAGGTCGTGAAATAATCAGGGCTAAAAGTAAATCAAGGGCTTTGGATGCATGTCCTCAGCGCCGTGGTGTTTGTACAAGGGTTTATACAACAACTCCCAAGAAACCAAACTCCGCTTTGCGTAAAGTGGCCAAGGTTCGTTTGACCAATAAGATTGAGGTAATTGCCTATATACCGGGTGAGGGCCACAATTTGCAGGAACACTCAATTGTTTTGATACGTGGAGGCAGGGTAAAGGATTTGCCAGGTGTTCGTTACCATATTGTACGTGGTAGCTTGGATACTGCAGGTGTGAAGGACAGGAAACAAAGCCGCAGTAAATACGGTACCAAGAAAGAAAAAGCCAAGAAATAATTATCCATAAATAAGACTGAGTAAAGTTTTAATACTTGAAGAATTTCAGTCCATTCTAAAAATTAACAGAAATGCGTAAAGCACAAGCCAAAAAATTACCCCTTGCCCCCGATGGGCGCTTCAACGATAAACAGGTTACCCGTTTCATCAACAACATCATGTGGCAGGGAAAGAAAAGCACGGCCATCAACATTTTCTATGATGCAGTTGATAAAGTGAGCAAGATTACCAATGAAGATGGGTATGAAATCTGGAAAAGGGCCTTGGCCAATGTAACACCTGCTGTGGAAGTTAGAAGCCGCAGGATTGGTGGTGCCACTTTCCAAATTCCTGCTGAGGTACGTGCTGACAGGAAGATTTCCCTGAGCATGAAATGGTTGATCCGCTACAGCCGTGAAAGGAATGGCCGTACAATGGCAGATAAATTGGCCAATGAAATCATTGCAGCAAGCAAGGGTGAAGGTGCAGCATTCAAGAAAAAAGAAGATGTTCACCGTATGGCAGAAGCCAACAAGGCTTTCTCCCACTTCAGGATTTAATTTATTGAACGATACATAATAGTAAGGCCCCATCAATTTATTGATGGGGCCTTTTTGCAAATATGCTTTTAACTGCTAACTGTCCTGGAAAGTCAGCACTGCAATTATCACATTAACTCCTATGGCCTATCTGTTCCATCCCCATCCTTATTTGCAGTAGTTGCAGCTTGGCGAGGTTACAGTTTTCCAGATTGTACGAGGCATACTTTCCATCGTCCCCCTATCCATTGCAGGTCCTGAACCAGAGGTGTACCGGTACATAGATGGGCAGCGGATTAGGCAGTAATTTGGCAGCATGCTCAAGCAGCATTGGTACTGCTGCCGCATTTTTTCCAGTTGCCTCTTTCTGGGACTGCCTAAAAATGGTTCAGCATAATCCGTATAGCGGATAAATGTACAATCGGCACACTTAAATATTATTTAGGCGTTCATAATGCCTAGGCTGCTCCCTTCAAATGTTGACAACAGTTCCCCTCCATTCACCATAATACTGCCTACGGCAGGCCTCCATGCCTGCCATGTGGCATGAACCGCAAAAAAGGGGGCAAGAACTATTGGAAAGTCATCTGCCACGGGATATTCCGGACATTTTGGAAGTTCTTGAGGAATGGTTTTAGGAACGCCAAACCAAATTCAATTGTTTTTTGGCCACTGATTTGCCTGCCGGCAATGATAGGTCAGTGGCAGAACAGGTGCCCAAGCCATCCTTGCAGAAACTCGGCAAACCGTTTTTAGGCAATTTCCAAGAAAACGCTGCAATGGTTTGAAAGTTGTAAAGGCCAATAATTTGTTATTATTTAGGGATTCATGCCATTGGAACCGCAATATGACTAAGGAAGAGGGCTCTTTTCCGAATATTTTGAAGAAGAATGCAATTTTTTTTCGACTGACATCATAAAATTGTACATGTGTATAAAAAAAAACAGATGACAATGTTATTAAGGATTTTGGGGCTGGAATGAAAAAAAATCCTTTTATGGGGTAATGGAGCAGTTCCCGTTTCTTTGAAAATTTAATGTAAAAATGTTTGGTTGTTAATGTTTTTTAAATATTTTTAACAACCCCCAATGAGATAAAAGTATGAAGAAAAGTTTCTACCACAACTATCCTTCCGAATGGACCTCTGTTCCTATGCCACCATTTCTGCAAAGGCTTTAGCCTCTTTGCCATGAATATTTTTGAATAAAATGCATGATTGGCAATGGCTAAGGCTATTTGCGCACTCTCCTTATTTATGGCATGAACCGAAAATCCAGTATCCTGACTCCTGAAAAACTACACTGATTGTTGCTTGTTGATTGAAGATCAAAGAACTAAACGTTTATTATAACTACACTGATATGAGAAATTGTTACACGCCCTCTTTTTTAAAGAGTTTTTTACTGTTGTTGACTTTGGTTGCTGTTTCAGTTGGGAAACTGGACGCACAAACAACCATTACCACCACCCATACCAATGGTAATGGTAGTAGCATGATTACCTTTAATGTAAGGAACAACAATGCTACTACACCCATTATTATTACGACTGTTGCTTGTGCTTTGAACACCAGCACGTCCAATGCTTGGGAAGTATTGTACAACCCAACAGCCATTGCCTCCAGTGGTGCTACTTGGACCCAAGGTAATATTGGAGCGGGCCAGAACGGTTGGGTATCCGCTGGTACGGGAACTGCCGCAAATACCACGGGGGCCGTTGTAACACTTTCAAGTACGCTTTCAATCACCATTCCCGGCGGCCAAACTTATGGTATTGCTGTAAGTGCTACCAGTGTCGGGTATATGACGCTAACCGCTGGTGCTGGTGTAAACACTTTTAGTGGCGGTGGTGTGGATTTGTTAACTGGCGATAATATCAGTTGGGGGGGAGCAATAGCCCCTGCCATTCCTGTAAACTATCCAAGGGGGTTTGTTGGCAGCATCACATTTATACCTGCATTACCTTGTACTACACCTCCAACACCGGGCACGGTAACTTCTTCTGTTGCAAATCCTGTTTGTACCTATACCTCCTTTATTTTGAGTTTAACTGGGGGAACCTCTGGCACGGGACAAACCTATCAATGGCAAAGTTCGCTAAGCGCCGCTGGACCTTGGGGAAATGCCCCCGGTACTTCTACCAATTCTACTTATTCCAATACACAAACAACCAACACTTATTATAGGTGTCAAGTAACCTGCGGGGCAAGTACAGTAAGTTCAGCAGCTTACCAGGTCATAAGTACCACTTGTGCGCCTGCTTACTGTACCCCAACCTATTCCACGGGTAATACGGCGGGTGATTACTTGACCTTGGTACAGATAACGGGTACCACTTTGAATAATGCTACAGGCCAGTTGGCCTCTCCTTATTATTTCCTGTATCCCCAATCAGGTTCCACCACCTGTACATTGATACCCGGCGTTACCTATACCATGGTGGTATCTCCTGGTACCTATACCAGCAATGATATTGCCGCTTGGCTTGACTATAACCTGAATGGTACATTTGAATCCAGTGAATTACTGGGTAGTGTGTATAATGTAGGTGCAGGCCCAACTACCCAAACCTTTACTTTCACTGTGCCACTGAGTGCTCCTGCGGGTACCATGAGGCTCCGTGTTCGTGAAGCTGATCAGGCCACCACCACTTTGGATCCCTGCGCGGCTTTGACTTTTGGTGAAACGGAAGATTATGATATTACCATTGCCAGCTTGGTGCCCTGTACGGGCACACCTGTTGCCGGTGCAGCAGCTTCCAGCAATACCAATGTTACTTGCGCAGGTACGCCTATTACTTTAAGCCTAACTGGTTCTGGCATCAATGCTGGCCTGACCTACCAATGGCAGTCTGCAACAGCAGTGGGCGGTCCGTATACCAATATATCCGGTGCCACAGCATTTACTTATACAACAGTGCAAACATTGCCAACAGTATATTACCAATGTGTGGTTACCTGTACGGCCACTTCAGCCAGCAGCACTTCCACACCAATACTGGTGACTGCTGCCAGCGGTCCGAGCTATGCTACGCTACCTTATGTGGAGAGCTTCGAAACTGCTTGGATCAATGGGTGCAATACTGCGGATATACCGAACAATTACTGGAAAAATACGCCAGCTACCGGTAATACCTCTTGGAGAAGGGAAGATGATGCTCCAGGATTAAATACTGGTGCATGGGGCTCCAATACATTGGGTGCCTATACCCCAGCAGCCAGCGATGGCAGCCATTCCGCACGTTTCCACAGCTACCAGTCCTCATCCGGTACTTCTGGTACATTGGATGTTTACCTGAACTGTAACACTGTCGATGTTACCAAGAAACTGGAATTTGATGTAATCAATACCAGTGGTACCGATACATTGACCGTATTCGTTTCCACCGACGCTGGCCTTACTTTTACCCGATTGGACAGTGCAGGCGTTTCCACTGCTTGGAGGACCAAGACCCTGTTCTTCAACAGCACATCTGCCACCACCGTGGTGAGGTTCAAGGTTACCAGCGACTTTGGCGTTACGGACTTTGGTGTGGACAACCTTAAAATAAACAATTACCCCAATTGTAGTGGTACACCTGTAGCAGGAACAGCTACCTCCACCACTACCAATATTACCTGCCCCGGTGCGCCGTTCACACTGAACCTAACAGGAAGCACTGTGGCTGGTGGCCTTTCTTACCAATGGCAGTCTGCCACAAGTGCTGCCGGCCCTTGGGGTAATATTGCAGGTGCAACCACCATGGCTTATACCACTACACAAAGTGTGGCTTCCCTGTTTTACCACTGCGTGGTTACTTGCGTGGTTGGACCTACTAACAGTACTTCCACTTTCATACAGGTATTGGCATCCCCACCATCTTATGCTACCATTCCATACGCTGAGAGTTTCGAAAGTGCATGGGTAAACAATTGCGGCATTTCCGATGCACCCAATTTCTTCTGGAAGAATACACCTGTTACAGGCAACACTTCTTGGAGAAGGGAGGATGATGCAACTGCAAATGGCAATACTGCTGCATGGGGATCGCCTACCTTGGGCCCTTATGCACCCGCAGCCAGCGCTGGTAACCACTCGGCGCGTTTCCACAGTTACCAGGCCACATCAGGTACTTCCGGTACCTTGGATCTGTACATCAATTGCAATACGACAGACATTACCAAGAAATTGGTTTTTGACTGCATCAATACTTCTGGCACCGATACGGTTTCTATCATGCTATCTACAGATGGCGGCGTAACTTTCAGCAGGATAGACAGTACAGGTATTGCAACTGCATGGAGAACAAAGACAATCTATTTTAACAGCACTTCTGCCACCACCATCATTAGGTTCAAGGCAACCAGTGATTTTGGTGTTACGGATATAGGTATTGACAACCTTATACTGAACAATTTCCCTAACTGCTCAGGAGCGCCTTTGGGTGGAACGGCCACTTCTTCACAAACCACTATTGTGTGCCCCGGTTCACCATTTACGTTGAACCTGCTAAATAGTTCGGTTGCAGGTGGTTTAGCTTACCAATGGCAGTCTGCCACTTCCGCTGCTGGCCCATGGAATCCTATCAGTGGGGCCACAACCATACCTTATACAACCACGCAAGCTGCAGCAACCATGTTCTACAGGTGCGTGGTTACCTGTACCCTTAGCAGTACCAGCAGTAATTCAACAGCGGTTCAGGTCAATTCCTCCACAGGACCAAGCTATGCAGCCCTGCCATTTATAGAGGATTTCGAGAACGTGTGGATCAATGGTTGCGGTATAGCAGACATACCAAATATCTACTGGAAGAATACACCTATTACGGGCAATACTTCTTGGAGAAGGGAAGATGATGCACCATCGGGGGGGAATACAGCCGTATGGGGATCACCAACCTTGGGATCCTATACACCGTCTGCAAGTACAGGCTTCCATTCTGCCCGTTTCCACACTTACCAGGCAACTTCCGGTACCACAGGCACCATGGACCTTTACCTGAACTGCTTAACAGCACAGCCGTTGAAACGTGTGTTGTTTGATTATATCAATACCAGCGGTACCGATGTGGATTCCGTATTCTTCTCCAAAGATGGTGGTACCACATTTACCTTCTTGGATACTGTTGGTGTTTCCACTGTATGGGCAACAAGGACGGTGTTCTTTGCCAGCCAGTCTGCTACAACCATTCTGAGGTTCAAGGGCCGTAGCGATTTTGGTGTTACGGATATAGGTTTGGACAATATACATGTGGATGGTTGGGGCGACTGTTCCGGAACACCCAACGCAGGTACGGCTGTTGCCAATCCGGCAAGCAATGCCTGTGCCAGCATACCCGTAACCTTAACCGCCAATAATGCATCTGTAGGCAATGGCATCATTTACCAATGGCAGTCTGCCTCTAGTGCTGCAGGTCCATGGACAGATATTGCCAATGCCACCAACCCTACAGCGGTGGTAACACAACTTGTGACCACTTATTACCGTTGTGTGGTAAAATGTATCCTAACCAATACATCTGCCAATTCAACTACTGTAAATGTTACCAGCCCAGCATTGCCTGGTGGTAACTATACCATCAACAGTGCCCAGCCAACTGCATGGTCCGGTGCCACAGGTAACTTCAATTCGTTCAATGATGCCTATACTGCCATTAAGTGCGGTATAACCTCATCGGTGGTATTCTCCGTGTTGCCGGGTGCCAACGCAGGTATCTACAATGAGCAACTGGTGATGTCCGGGGCCATTCCAAATGCATCCGCTACAAGAACGGTAACCTTCAAAGGCAATGGTCAAACATTGAAGTTCCAGTCTGCCAATACCAATGAGCGTGCCGCCATCAAATTGAGGAGCATCAAATACATCACTTTCGACAGTCTGAGGATTGATGTAAGCGGTGGTACCTACGGCTTCGGTGTACACATTACGGCCGATGCCGATTCCAATACCGTTAAGAAATGTACCATCATTACAGAACCCAATACCTTTTCTACCAACTTTGCTGGTATAGCCATCAGTGGTAGCGACGCAAGTGCCACAGGTACGGGTACCACCACGGCCCTTTGCGATTACAATATCATCGACAGCAATAGGATCACAGGTGGTTATTATGGTATTACCTTGGCAGCAACCTTTACGGGTGGTGCACATGGCAACAATAAGATTACCAATAACCGTATCGAGGACTTCTACTTATATGGTATCTATGTATCCGGTACATTCAGTACCACCATATCCGCCAATAGGATCAGTAGGCCTTCTAGGATCAGCAGTGCTTTGACTACCTTCTACGGTATCTACTTCCCTGCACAGAGCAATGATGCAAACATTACCAAGAACAGGATCTACAATCCATTTGGTGCCGATTTGGCCAATACCAATACCTTCTATGGTATTTATCTAAGTGGCACAGCTACTTCCGGGTTCTCCAATGTGGTTTCCAATAACCTGATTTATGGTGTAAACGGTAACGGTGCCATTTATGCACTGTACAATACAGGCGCTGGCAATGTGATATATACCCATAATACCATTTCATTGGACAGCCTTGCGTCAGCAAGTACAGGTATTACAAGGGGCTATTACCAATTGGGTACCTCCAATGGTGTGTATTTCTACAATAACCTGATTTCTATTACCAGGGGCGGTACTGCTGCCAGCACCAAGCATTGCGTGTATGTAACCACACCATTTGTTTTTGCAGACAACAATAACTATTACATGAACTCTGCCGCAGGAACCAATAAAGTAGGTTTCTACACTGCAGACAGGGCCACCATACTCGATTGGAAAACAGCCGTTCAGCCATTTGGTCTGGACCAGGCAGCCATATCCACGGTACCCATCTTTGCTGACCCATCTTATGCAGTGGCCGATTACCATCCAGGCAATGCAGGTATGGACAATAAAGGTCTCTATGTGGGTGTTACTACCGATATCACTGGTGCGGCTAGGAGCCTTACCACTCCGGATATTGGTGCTTATGAATTTGTGCCTTCACCATGTACCCTGCCGCTGGTATCAGGTGCCACTACCATTAGTGCCACCACCATCTGCCAGAACCAACCAGTGGTACTGGGCCTGAACATAGGTGCTTTTGGTGGTGGGCAAACCTTCCAATGGCAGGTTTCCGCAAGCGCATCCGGACCGTTCACTTTGATCGGTTCTCCAATGCCTTATCCGGATACTACCATACTTGCGTCTGTAACGCAGTATTACCAATGTATCATCAAATGCGGTAGTGCCAATACGGTATCCAATGCAGTGCTGTTAACAGTTAACCCAGCATTACCAGCAGGAACCTACACGATTAATAGCGCATTGGCAACAACCTATCCGGCCACTGGTAACAACTTCGCCTCTTTCAATGCTGCCAAAGCAGCCATGTCTTGTGGTGTAACCGGTACGGGCAATATCATCTTCAATGTTCAAACTGGTGAAAATGCTGGTGTATATACCGAGCAGTTGAAACTGGACACTATCTATGGCGTAAACGCCAATCGCCAGATTATCTTCAATGGTAATGGTAATACCATTGCGTTCAGCTCATCCAACAGCGCGGAACGTGCCGTTATAAAACTGAACAGTACAGACTACATCACTTTTGATAGTTTGGTCATCAATTCCATTGGCTCCGGTACTTATGGGCATGGTGTGCAATTGATCAACAATGCAGATAGCAATACTTTCCGCAAGTGTACCATTCTCGCCTCCCAAACAGCCGCACAGTCAACTACCAATTATGCTGCTGTGGTAATCAATTCCACTGATGCAAGTGCCACCACTGCTACTACGGGCATAACCCAGTGCGATGGCAACCTGTTCGACAGGGATACCATCTCCGGTGGTTACTATGGCGTAACATTAATGGGTGGTGCAACGGCACTGGTCATCAACAACAACAGGTTTACCAACAATACCATCAAGGATTTCTACACCTATGGTATGTATATTGTGGGTACTTACAACACGCTTATTGAAGCCAATACATTCACAAGGCCAACACGTGCTTCCGTGATTACGGCATATCCAATTTACCTCACCTCAGTAGCCAGTACAAGGATGAGCATTTCCAAGAACAGGATTACCAAACTGTATGGCGGGGCACCAACCAGCACTGCGGGCATCTATGGTATCTACCACAACAATGTGGATGCACTTGCTGGCAATGAGGTTATTGTAAGCAATAACCTATTGTACAACCTCGATGGTCTCGGTCCTATTTATGGTTTGTACAATTTAGGCTCCGATAACATATTCTATTTCCATAACACTATTTCCATAGAGAACCCAACTGCCAATGCTACAGCAACCGTGGGCTTCTACCAAAGCACAGATGCAACAGGTGTCCAGTTCATGAACAACATTGTTACCATCCGTAGGGCAAGCACTGGCGTTAAGCAGGGTATCTATTTAGGTTCCACCACCACGGATGTTACTTCCAATTATAACGACATCCTAGTGGGTGGCGTTGGAACGACCAACTACTTCGGAACAAGGGGAACAACCAATTACAGCACATTGGCTGCATGGCAGGCCGGTACGGCCAAGGATGCCAATTCTTATAGTCAGGATCCATTGTACCAGGATACCCTGAATGGCAATTACAAACCATTGTTGGCATCAATTGACAACAAGGGGTCTGCATTGGCAGGTATCCTTACCGATATCACCAATGCCAACAGGAGCCTGTTCACACCGGATCTGGGTGCCTATGAATTTGCACCGATACCTTGTACGGCGCCACCAGTAGCGGGCACAGCAACCGTTACACCAAATGCAGGTATATGTTTGGAAACACCGATACGCTTAACGCTTACCGGAACATCAGCCTTGGGCAATATTACCTTCCAGTGGCAAACCTCCACTACAGGCGGTGCGCCGTGGACCAATATTGGGCCGCTGTCCTATTCACCAACATTTGATACCGCTGCCAGCATATCAAGGTTCTACCGTTGCTTGGTTACCTGTAACGGAAATACAACCGTATCATCAACCACATTTGTAACTTTGGGCGCATTGTTGCCAGGTGGTACCTATACCATCAATGGTACCTTGCCTCAATCCAACCCACCATATACGCCGGGGGTATCCAATTTCTCAACCGTTCAGAATGCGGTGAATGCAGTGCTTTGCGGTGTTACAGGTTCGGTTGTGTTCAATGTCAACGGAACATTTACCGAACAGATCAGGATACCTTATGTGCCGGGTACAAATGCCAACACTACTATTACCTTCCAATCCTACAATGGGCTGCCAAGTGGTGCACAGTTGACCTACAATTCTACTGGGGCTGCCAATAACTATACATTGAAACTGGATAGCTGTAAGTACTTCACTTTCCGCAACATGACCTTGGCTGCTACCAATACCACCAACAGCCGCGTGGTGGAATTTGCCAACACTGCTTCTTACGATAGTTTGAGCAGGTGCGTGGTAAACACACCGGTTACAACCAGCACGGCCAATACAGCCGCTGCAGTTTATGCAAATGGACTAACAGGTATCAACAACATTGTAAAAGGGAACACAGTTAACAATGGTTCAACAGGCATCTATTTCAGTGGTACCTCCACAGCGGTTCCTTTAGTGGGCCAGTTGATCGACAGCAACTTTGTATCAGGTGCCAGCACAAATGGTATCTACACCACTTTGGTACAGAAGGTGAAACTGACCAGGAACACTGTGAATATCACCTCACCTGCTGCTGCCACTACCGTTTATGGTATCAATGCAACAGATTGTGACTCGTCTTACCAGATCAGCAATAACAAAGTGAATATCAGCAGCCTTGCAGGTACCGTAACCGCTTATGGCGTTTATGTGAACAATTGCGACGGTTCTTCATTGAACAGGGGCAAGCTAACCGGCAATGATGTGGTAGCTACCACCAGCAATGCGGGCATTATCTATGGCCTTTGGATCGGGGGAGCTACGGGGTCTCCATATATTGATGTGCTCAACAACACTGCAGCCATCAATACCACGGCAGCTTCTTCTTATGGGTTGTACAACAGCAATTCAGCCAATGGCAATTACTATAACAATTCCATCAACAGTACGGCCACATCTGCTACCAATAACTATGCGGCCTATTTTGGTAACACAACTGCTGCTGGGTTAACTATCAAAAATAATATCTTCTCGCACAAAGCAGGTGGTAAGGCACTGTTCATAAGTGTGCCAACCAATGTTATATCCAATTACAACATGCTGTACACTTCAGGTGCCACACTGGTGGAGAGGGGAACCCCATCTGCCACTTACGCTACCTTGGGTGCATGGAACAGTACGGTATTCCAGGACCAGTTCTCCATGGTGTACAGTCCTGCATTTATCAGCAGTTCGGATTTGAGGCCGGACCTTGCCAATCCTGATGTTTGGGCCATACATGGCCGTGGTGTGCAGATTGTTGAAAACACCTATGACCACGATAATGCGCCAAGGCCAACAACCTTGTTGACCGGTGTGCCTGATTTGGGAGCATACGAATTCTACCCAACAGCATTGCCAACCGTTCTTACAGCTACACCGGCCACTCCGGCAGCCAATACGGAGCAAACGTTCATGTATGGTACGGATACCGTGATGAAACTGAAATGGGGGGCCGTGGCACCACCAAATATACAGGTACGCAGGTATTCCGGTGTGGTACCTACAGGTTTGGCTGCGGCTAACCTTGACTCCATGTATTTCTATACCAAAGTGGATATACCGGGCAACGGCAATTATGACTATGATGCCAAACTGTTCTATTGGGATCCTTGGTTAGGTTCCATAGGTGGACTGACCAGCGGCGTATATCAGTTGGGCCTTGGTAAAACAACTGCTTCATTTGGTACGCCATGGGTGGTAGGATTTACCAGCCGCAATGATGTGCCAAAACGAATGATCTACCAAACTGCTTTAACAGCAGCCAATTTGGATAGGTTCACAGGATTGATCAACCCTTACGCCCCACCAGTGCTTCCTGACCAGGATAGCTCAAATGTGGGCAAGCGTTTCTGGGTGGCCTATCCCATTAACCAACTGGCTGGGGGCCAGGACATGGTACTTTACCTAAGCACACAGGGCCAACCTGCCAACGTTCAGGTTAAGATAGGTGGTACAACCTATGTACGGAATTATACAATTCCGGCCAATACTGTGTTCTCCACTGGTAGCGTACCAGATTTGATGCCTAAAACAGGACCTACAAGCGCTTACTTGGCTACAGCAGGCGTATTTGACCAGGGTATCAGTATTGTGAGTGACGTGCCCATTGTGGCTTATGCCCATACCTATGGCTCTGCTTCATCTGGTGCCACCATGTTGATGCCTGTGGGTACATGGGGCTATCAATACAAAACACTTTGTATTGCCGGCAGTGCCAACTTCTCGGACTCAAGGCCATTCTTCGTTGTCATTGCAGACAATGACAATACTACTGTGGACGTGACACCTTCCGGTCCTGTGGCCAATGCGGGCATGAGTGCCAATGCCACCACCAGTGTTACCTTGAATAAGGGACAGGTACTACTTGTAATAGGAACCTCTGCAACAGAAGACCTGACAGGTAGTGTGGTAAAAGCCTCCTCCAACACTGCAGGGAAATGCTACCCAGTAGCAGTATTCAGCGGTAACTCACGTCTCAGCATGAATATCAGTGGTGTGAACAGTGGTGGTGACTTTACCATCCAGCAGAATTTCCCATCAACAGCATGGGGTAAGCATTATTTGACAGCGCCTACATCGGCCAGCAATAGCGCCAATACCTTCAGCACAAACGTGTACAGGGTGGCCGTGAAGGATCCTACAACCGTTGTTTTGAGGAACGGTATACCGTTAAGCCCTCTTTACAATAACCATTATTACGAGTACACCAGCAATACAGCAGACTATATTGAAGCTGATAAACCAGTAATGGTGGCGCAGTTTACAGGTGACGGAACTGTATTGGGCAATTCTGGTAGTGTGGGGGATCCGGAAATGATGTATATCAGTCCGATTGAACAAAGGATCAAGAGCGTTGGTTTCTACAGGAACACTTTGCAGAACATCGTTGCTAACCTGTTTACAATGATCATACCTACCAACGGGTTGGCATCATTGCAAATGTTCGACGGGGCAACGGCTTTCACAGCAGATTACGTTTATCCGCACCCACAAAATGGCAACCCAAGCTTGAAAGGGGTTAACTATTCAGTGGTTGTGAAAAGATGGACTTCGGCACAGCAACAGGTAAGGGTTCAGAGTGACAGTGCATTTACGGGTATTACCTATGGTTTGGGAAGTGTGGAAAGCTATGGTTACAATATGGGTACACTGATCAAGAACCTTGGGGTTGTTGGCGATACCTTAATCAATGGGGTTACTGGTAACCTGTACAACTGTGTGGGTACACCGTTCAAGTTCAAGGTGAAAACTCCAGTCATTCCTACAAGCATGACATGGAAATTCAGCCAGGTGCCGTTCCTAACGCCTCATATAGATGTTACGGTTACGAATCCTGTGCCATCCGGAACAGTCATTATAAATGGGGAGACTTATTACCAGTTCACTTTGAACCAGTTCTATACATTTACCCAACCGGGTCTTTATCAGGTTCCTGTGGTGATAACGCATCCGGATATTGAAAGCTGTGACCATACATTAACAAGTATTGTTTATGTGCAGGTTATACCAGCACCTGCTATTGGCTTCCAGGTCACTTTTGCTGGTTGCCAAGGCAATACTGCACTGTTTACGGCCGACAATGCCACATCTGGCGGTATTGGTGTAAACACTTGGAACTGGACCTTCAATAACCTTACAACGGCCACAGGCCCAACAGCCACCTTCACCTATCCCAATGCAGGTACTTTCACAGATAGCCTGCATGTGGTTACTTCCGATGGTTGTATCAGGGATACGGCAAGGCAAACAGTAGTGAACCCAAGACCTGTGGTAAGCATGGCTACGGATTCTGTGGCCATCTGTACAGGTGCAAGTGCAACCCTTACAGTACAGGGTCCTTTAGCTGGAGCTACTTATAATTGGTACACTACCGCCACGGGTGGAACAGTTCTGTACTCCGGCACAAGCCATGCCTTCAATAACGTTACAGCAGATTCGATCAGGTATGTTGAGGGTGTGTCCTCATTTGGATGTATAAGTACGGTACGCAAAAGGGTGATAGTACATGTATTGGCTCCATTGGCACCTGTAACGGTAAGCGTTACAGGCAGCACGGCCAACACTGTCACTTTTAGTTGGACGGCAATAACTGGGGCTACTTATCAAGTATCCACAACAGGGGCATCAGGTCCATGGGTTACACCAAGTTCCGGCGCAACTGGTTTAACGCATACCGTTACAGGTCTGGGCATATTGACCAATACCAGTTTAACAGTGCAGGCCATTGGCATTATTCCTTGCCAAACAAGTACATCACCTGCCGTTTCAGGATGTACGGATTCCCCTCCTGTTATCACACCGGATTCTGTGGCCATTTGTACAGGCGGTACTTATACGTACCTGGTTAATACACCATTACCAGCAAACGTGGTGTACAATTGGTACACTGTACCAACCGCTGGTACCGCATTGACTACGGGAACTGCCTATACAATCAATGCTTCAGGCAGCAGTTTCACGGCAAATAGTCTCTCTCCAGCAGCAGTGTACAGTTACTATGCTGGTCATTTGAACACCGTAACAGGTTGCGCTGGTTCTACCCGCAAGAAGGTGGTCATCAATGTACTTGCACCGCTGGCCAAACCGGTGGTTCCTGTACCTGCGTTCACCGCTATCACACCAACAAGTATTACGTTCAGTTGGTCTGCGGTACCGGGCGCAGTGGGAGGTTACCAAGTATCCATCAACAATGGT
>JAHEZD010000077.1 GCA_023251255.1 Chitinophagaceae bacterium | reverse complement strand
TAATAATAGCCGACAATATTTTTTTGCAATTCCGTACAATCTGCTAGGAATGATTCAGCTAATTTCTCATCCAACACCCCATCTCCCTTTAACAGCCTTAACCAATAATTCGTTTCCCTAGCTTCACGATAAGAAATTGCCAGTTTAGCTATGAAATCTTTTCGAGAAGATGCCCCAATAGCCTCTTCTATGTTTGCACCAATTGAAGTACCGGACTTTAATAATTGACTGTACAACTCTCTTTCTACTTTGGAGCCCCTCAAATGCCTAAAGAGTTTCATAATTCTTAAAGAGAACTTGAAGCTCTTTTCTTGTATGATGTTATTCTCCTTCAATTCTTAATTACTAATTTTTAATTATGAATTAATTCTCCTCCACCAAATCCAGTTCAACCTTCAAATTATCAATAATGAATTCCTGCCTTTGAGGTGTGTTCTTGCCCATATAATATTCCAGCAATTGCTGTATATGGTCGCCCTGTTCCAGTATCACCGGCTGCAGGCGCATGTCTGTGCCTGCAATGAAACGTTCAAACTCATCGGGACTGATTTCACCCAAGCCTTTGAACCTGGTTATCTCTGGTTTGCCGGTTAGTTTCTTCACCGCATGCTGCTTCTCCGTTTCATCGTAGCAGTAAATGGTTTCCTGTTTGTTCCGCACACGGAACAAAGGTGTTTCCAGAATGTACACATGCCCACGCTTTACCAGATCAGGGAAGAACTGCAGGAAGAAGGTCATCAACAGCAACCTAATATGCATACCGTCCACATCAGCATCCGTGGCCACCACAATATTGTTGTAACGTAGGCTTTCCAATCCGTCTTCAATGTTCAGTGCGTGTTGCAGCAAGTTGAACTCCTCATTTTCATACACCACTTTCTTCGTCAGTCCATAACTGTTCAATGGCTTACCACGTAGACTGAACACCGCTTGGGTATCCACGTTCCTGGCCTTGGTAATGGAGCCACTGGCACTGTCACCTTCCGTAATGAAGATGGTGCTATTGGCCCTGGCAGCAATGAACTCTTCCTTGCCCTTTACGGGTGGTTCATCGTTGAAATGTATCCTGCAATCACGTAATTTCTTATTGTGCAGGTTGGCTTTCTTGGCACGTTCGTTGGCCAGTTTGCGGATACCGCTCAGTTCCTTCCTTTCCTTTTCGCTCTGCTCGATCCTTTTTTTCAGTGCCTCTGCTATGGTAGGGTTCCTGTGCAGGTAATTATCCAGTTCCTTGCTCAGGAATTCCTCAATGAACTTCTTCATGCTGGGCCCGCCTTCATATACCACGGAGGAGCCGAGCTTTGTTTTTGTTTGGCTTTCAAATACGGGCTCCTGCACACGCACGCTTACGGCAGCCACAATACTGGTGCGTATATCGCTGGCATCATAGTCCTTCTTGAAGAAATCACGGATCACTTTTACATAGCCTTCCCTGAAAGCCTGCTGGTGCGTACCACCCTGTGTGGTGTACTGACCGTTCACAAAGGAGAAAATATCCTCCCCATAATCATTGTTGTGGCTGAGGGCAATTTCAATATCCTCGCCTTTCAAATGGATGATGGGGTAACGGAGCTCATCGGCATTGGTTTTCCTGGTCAGCAGGTCGTGCAGGCCATTTTTGCTTACATAACGCTTGTTATTGAAGTTCATGACCAGGCCAGCATTCAGGTAGCAGTAGTTCCAAAGCTGGTTGTCCAGGTATTCGTAAATGAACTTGTAATTGTGGAAGATGGTTTCATCTGCAATAAAGGTTACAAAAGTCCCATTCTCCTCTGTGGTGGTGGTTTCCTTGTGCTCCTTTTTCAGTTCACCACGTTCAAATTCGGCCACTTTGGTCTTGCCCTCCCTGAAGCTTTCCACCTTGAAAAAGCTGCTCAGTGCATTCACCGCCTTGGTACCCACGCCGTTCAGGCCCACACTTTTCTGGAACGCCTTGCTATCATATTTTGCACCCGTATTGATCTTGCTCACCACGTCCACCACTTTGCCAAGGGGTATGCCGCGGCCATAATCGCGGATGGTCACCGTTTTGCCTTCAATGGTAATGTCCACATGCTTGCCGTAGCCCATGGTATGTTCATCGATACAGTTGTCGATCACTTCCTTTATCAGCACATAGATACCATCATCTGCAGCACTTCCATCGCCCAGTTTACCAATGTACATACCTGGCCTCAGGCGTATATGCTCCTTCCAGTCCAGGCTCCTGATATCATCTTCGGTATATGCTACCTGTTTTATTTCTGCCATAATTCAATCTTGTTTGTGCGTTACCGGTTATGGCCATTCATTGGCTGCCAATAATCCCATGCAGTGTTTTGCAGCGCCACCAGTTGGCAGATGGGCCGTTTGTTCGGTAACCCGCAAATCTACCTAACCAGTGAAGTTGCAAAATGAGAGGTTATGAACAAATTGCGAGCAATTGTGGATAAAGGGAGAGGAAGGGCAGATGGTGAAAGGTGAAGGGTTAATGGTGAAGGGACGAATAGCTTGGTTGTAGGAGGTTTGAAATTGCTTAGGGTGCGGTTTACTGCCTTTGGCCCAAAACTGACATTATTGCAGCAGCGATGGGGTGGCATTTTTGGAGCGCTGTTTCCGTGCTCAAGGCATGCTATGTCCGTACTCAAACTATATCCGGAATTTATGGTAGGATTTAAAAGCCATAAATAGGCAGATCAATTCAAATAAAGCCTATTTTCATCCTGTGTAACATCCCCAATGTTATTTATTTAAGTCAACCAGTTTTCTATAAAACTGATTGATGGTGTATTGCTTAACATATAAATAAAAGGAACATGGGTACACACAAACAGTTTTTCTCTGCCAAATGCAGGCAACCATTATTTTATTCAGTATTGCTGATTATTTGCATGGCCATTGTTGATGGTTGCAAGAAGCTGGACACACCCGGCAGCAACCAGCCACCAACTGAACTGGCAACAAAGTTCCTCACCCTCCCCGCCTCCACCACGCCCGAAGTAAGGAGGATTGCCGTGTTGCTCAAGCAGAAGAATGAGCGAACCGGTTTCCTGAACGAAATGGCCCAAAAAGATGGCTTTGCGGTGTGGGACAAGGTCATCGTGAACACCAGCCATACCAGTTCAAATAGAATGGCTGCCAGAACAAGCAGCACTGGCGACACCATTATCTACATACCCCTCGTACCGCAGAACGCCAACTATGTAAGTGCCTTTATCTATGCAAGGCTCAATGGCTCCATACACTTGCAGTTGCACCGAGCCAACAATTACGAGGCATACGGCTTCGGCAACATACAGGATTCCACGGACAATGCCGAAAGGCTGGCCCTGCAGGTCATGATGCTGGACAATGCAGTATTTGGCCATACGAAGTTTACGCTGCTGGACAATCGGCTGTTCCACCATGCCACCGTCATCAACAGCCATACCACACGCTCGGAAAGGTACCTGCAACTAAAGGACGCTGATAGTGCAGCAACTGGCACCAACCAACGTTCCGCATCCGCAGGGCATTGGGAAACAGGCACGGTTACCCATTGCACTTACGGCATGCAGTACCACTGCACGGGTGGCGCCAATGGCTGCCAGTGGGACGGCTCCTGCGATGCCTGCCCCCAGTGCCAGCATGAGGACTGGAACTGCGTTACCACCGTACAGTATTATTTTGTGTCGGATGATGATGATTGGAATACCAACTACGGCAATGGTGGTGGCAGTGGTGGTGGTGCGGCCCCTACTGGCCCCGTGCCCTGCAACCCAACACCGTTACTGGACGATGGATTGATACCCTGCCCACAGGGCAATACCACAGGTTTCCTGCCCATGCCCTCCACCGAACTGGAAGAGGTGGACGATAACGATATTACGGATCCCTGCCTAAAAGCCGTGGTGACCAATATCTCGAAAACTGGCCTTGCAAATTTCATTTCAAGATCCTATGATGAACAATCATATACACCCAATACCACAGATAGGTACAAAGTAAAATATGAGATAGACACAACACTTGTCAATTCAAGCGGGTCACCAGTACCAGGCAGAACGAACATGACAACCAATCCAGACGGCACGCATCAGGTCAATATTAAACTGAACACCAAATTGTTCCAAAATTCCACCAGGGAATGGGTTTCGGCGGTAGTGCTGCACGAAATGATGCATGGAATACTAGCTGTCAGAAGTCCCCTTGATAGCACGGACAACCTTGTTCATAAGGGTATGTTTGCGGGCCTAGCTCCAATAACGATAGCCCAGTCCCTCAAGGAACTTTTCCCCACTCTCGATAATCATGATGCGATGGCATTAGGAATGGATGGTTTGGGATTGCCCGGAATATTCATGATACCAGACCCCAATAATCCAGGATCACAGATTATCAACCCATTTGCAAACACGCATTCAATAACAAATTATTCTCAAAGTATTGCTCAAGCTGTAAGCGCAGTTGTCCCATATAGGATTAGAGCGGGGAATACGGGTACACCATATTGCTAACATTAAATCCATTTTATGAAACAAACAGTTTTAATCTTACTAGCTTTTCTTTTACTAACTGTGACGGCCTCTTCCCAAGAAAGTAGCGACCCTTATATTAAAGGATACAAAGGCGGATATGAATTTTTCTTCTTTGACAGTATCAACAAGCTTTATGTTTCCGAGTTGGCTTGTTTAGACAGTATGTACCACTGCTTTGTCACTTTCAAAGTAGGCGTAAATGCCAACATCACTGACTTCCAAGTCGTGGAGATTCCCATTTCCAAGCTCCCACCACTGGTCAAGACCTATCTTGAAAAGGTTTTCAAAGCAAGCAATGGAAATTGGATACCAAAAATAAAAGAAGGCAGCAACGTTGTTTCGGATGAAATAGTTTACCGCATCGATATTGCCAAAGAAAATCAATCCATTAAAGAAAGCATGGCCGAAAGTGAAAGGTTCGCAGAGTATTTTCTGGTCGTTGCACCAAGCGATACAATCATTAATAAATTAGTCAGGGCAAAAGATTGGAAATGGCTAGGCATACGTTATTAATGATGGACAGGATTACATCCTTGTTGAATAGCCATGCATATAACTAACTTCAAAACTCTTTATGAAGTATATCCTCGTATTTCTTTTAACAATGCCACTCTTTGGTACTGCCTTTTCGCAATCCAATACGTCTACTTATATCAAAGGATACAATAGTTATGAACATATTTATTTCGATAGTCTAAACAGTCTTTGGAACACTGAAATTGCCAACCTAACTACTATGTATGAAGTGTATGTAACATTTAGGGTAGACACCAACTCAAAAATTACTGGCGTAGAAATAACTGACCTGCCCGTTCGGAAGATGCCTGAAAGCCTAAGGGCATATATTAAGAAACTGATGGAATCAACCAATGGCAAATGGATACCTGCTAACAAAAACAATCATAAGGTCATTTCCGAAGAAATGGTGTACCGCTTTGATGTAGCAAGGAAAAATCAATCCATGCAGGAACGGTTAAAAGAAGGCGAAAAAATACTGGAGTATTATTGGGAAGGACAGGGTATAGCTAAAGAACCCATAAACAAGTTCCTTCAATCTGGCGGAAAAACCATTTTCATAAAATATTAAATCAGTGTGGGATAGGCAATTACGCTAAGAACTTTACTAACACTCACTTAAGATTTATGAAACAAACAATACTGATTCTAACCACGTGCCTTTTATCTCCATACAATCATTTCACAATAGAACAGGATGCAATTAAGAAAACAGATTTACTTTGGCCTAATCAGTTTATTGTTGTTCTCCATATCAGGCAATGCCCAGAAACATGATAGTGCCTACTGGAAAGCTTGGTCGAATTTGTACAAGACAATCGATAGCAGCTTTACCAACAGGCAGGATACGGGGATTGTGGAACAAACTGCACTTATCCAGTTCCAGTTAACGGATGGCAGGGTGGATACCTTTTCAATATGGTCAACATACGAAAGGGAAACAGCAGACTTGGCTCAGGCCCATTCTGCAGCCGATTATCGGGAAGCAATTCAGGGGCTACAAACAGTTCAAGCATGTTGTTGTTCCCATCCGTGTTGTTGACACTCGGATTTATAGGGAACCCAAACCTGATGAAGCTTTCATTTTTGATTTTGTGGCTGCTTTCAAGCATGCGTTCAATAAACAAGTTACCATTGCACAAGGATTGCTATTGGAGCCGCCACGTACGGGCATACGGTAAATAGCATTCGTTTGATTTGGGCATGTTTATGAAAAATACCATTTATTGGGGTATCTACTCATAAATTCCGTTGGTAAAAACCAGCCTTTGCCTGCAGGCACCCAACGGAGGCTGTCGTTCTTTTTATTTTTTTCGTTGAAAAGGGAACACCATCTAGTTACAGATTCCCAAATCGTCTTTTCATTTGTATTAAAATGGAAACGAAAGTTAGTTTTGATATAGCAAGACTTTCGTCTATTTTTGAGTTGACTGCTACTTAGTAACTACAGCTTAAATTTTGAAAAGACCAATTGAAAACTAATCCAATTATATCGTTTCTTACCGGGCTGATCGTTTCTGCCTTAATCATTGGGGTTGTTTATGTATGTTTTCTGTTGCTGAATTTTGACCTAGCTGGTGGAGAAACTTTACGCCAAACAGAGAATCAAAATATTCAGCAATTATTCATTTCTGTTGCGCTTCTACTCATTGCAATATTTTTTGCAAGGCAGTATTTCAAAAATGGCAAACAACCTATCGCATACGGTATTGTAGCATTCCTGTTACTATTTGTTTTGGCTACAACCTTTTATCTCGTTAAACAAAATAGCTATCCAACACAATTTGATAAAACAATTTGGGCGAAGTCAAAAAGGAAGCCCGATGATATGGCAAAATCGTTGGTTAGACAAAGAACCTTAATTGGTTTGACAAGGGCCCAAATAAAAGCACTATTGGGAGAAGGTGCTGAAGAATATGGGGACTCAAATACTGAAGGAGGTTCAATTTTATATGCAGTAGAAAATGGCTGGACCTTGTCCATCATTTTTAAAAAAGATAAAGTAATAGAAACTGGACTCAGACAGCCTTATCTTGGTGTTTGACCTAGAAGCTGTAGGCAACATAGGGGCTTTGCAATATTGGGGCTGGGCTGATTGTTAGCTTCAACGTTATTATCGCTATCATGATTGGTTCGGGCCCAGCAAGCAACATTCAACTTTGCATCTTAACTTCAACAAAATATCTCCCCACAAAATTGCAAGACCACAATGAAACATAGCATCCTATTTACCACAATTTTCACGCTAGCTACCCTAGTTTGCCTTGGACAGACCATTCATAAAATTGATGGAAGCAACATTACTGTGGACAATTTAAATGCAAAGATTGAATACCTACTAAAAACGGCGAATGTTTCAGGAGTGGCTGTTTCGGTATTCAATGACAACAAGCCTATATTCAGCAAGACCTATGGACTAGCAAATGTTCAACAGCATATTCCTTTAGAACAATCATCGGTCATGTACGGAGCATCGTTTTCAAAAACTGTATTTGCTTATATCGCCATGCAATTGATACAAGAAAAAGTTATTGATTTGGACAAGCCCCTTGTTGAATACCTAACCAAGCCTTTGCCAGATTATAAACTAAGTAACTCGCGTAGGGGTTACCAAGACCTAAAAGATGATGAACGCTATAAAAAAATTACTGCCCGTATGTGCCTGACACATACAACAGGTTTCCCCAATTGGCGTTGGTTTGAGGCCGACAAGAAGTTAAAATTCAAGTTTGACCCAGGTACACGTTATAGTTACTCGGGTGAAGGGCTTTACCTACTTCAATTTGTAATTGAGCAAGCAATGGGTAAGGATTATGAAACCATCTCACAGGAAAGGGTTTTTAAGCCGCTGGGCATGGCAAATACAAGTCAAATTTGGCAAACCCGTTTTGACACAGCTATTTGTTATGGTCACAATGCAAAAGGGGAACCTTATGAATTAATGAAAAGGAAAGAAGCCAATGCAGCAGGTTCCATGAGTACAACATTGGAAGATTTTACGAAATTCTTTACCGCTTTAATCAATAGCAGGGGACTTTCAAAAAAGAGTTTCAAGGCAATGACAAGCACGCAGGTTAGCATTAAATCAAGAAGCCAGTTTGGGCCACTTGCAAGAATAGATAGTACAGACAATGATAACATCCAATTAGGCTATGGGTTAGGCGTTGGTGTTTTCAAAACGCCTTTTGGTAGGGCTTTTTTCAAAGAAGGACATGACGATGGTTGGGGACATTATTCCATTTGCTTTCCCGACAAAAAAATTGCCATGGTGATTATGACAAACAACGACAACGGTGAAAGCATTTTCAAAGAACTCTTGGCTTACGCTATTGGGGACAGTTTTACACCTTGGCGTTGGGAAAATTATATTCCGTATGACCAGAAGAATTAGCGGCAGCTAATTTGGGTTTGCTGCTATGCTATCCACACACGCTCAAAACTGTTTTATTAAAATGACTATTAAGCGAATATTCTTGACACTATGCATTCTCACAATAGCATCAGTTCTTAAATCACAAGTAACCATATCCGGAGTTGTAAAAAACTATAACGACACCGTATTTTACATTGGCGAAACTGGGGGCTTCCATAATTTCACCAGGGTCTGGCGTGATAATAGGGTGAAGGTGACAATAGATAAAAATCAACATTTCAAGACTACCATTCCGGAAGAAACCATAGGTGATTGGTACATAAAAACGGAAAAAGGGAATCAGTTTTTCCGCTTCATAAAAGGACAGTACCTGGAATTAATTGCAGACTTTTCCCAGCAAGAACCCCTGTATGCAATTGGAAAAAATGCAGATGATTTTAATTACTCGGTTTATGAAAAGGAAGGCATAGACAACTACCACCTGAATGAGAAATTCCTTGAAAAAATAAGGAACAATAATATTGATAGTGTTTTACTGTACAGGAAAGCATTAGCCGGTTTCAAAAAGGCACATTTGGACAAATACAGAAATTCTCATAAGCTGTCTGATATGTATTACAACTGGCTTCATTCCCAGTACGCTTATGAGCCATTTGAAAGAACCCTGGTTGAAAATATAAAAAAGAAAGATTCGATAGATGATGTTACCGTCTCAAAAATTATGGAAAAAGGAATAAAAGATGAATATGCTGCTTTAAATACACCTGAATACAATGACCTGATAGATTTTTATGTTTTGACCAGGATCAACAGCCAGGGAAACAGGGACTTTACACTGAATGACCGCTTCAATTTTGTTGCAGATAATGATATTATAGCAGGCAACACAAAGGACGTTTATTTATCCAGGTTCATGGCCTGGTTATTTAAGACTCCTGACAGTATTTATACCCCTTTATTCAAAAAATATGATGGGATAGTTCATAACAAAGAAATGAAACAATATGTCATCAACAGACGAAAGGATTATACATCCCCTTTGGTATCTTCAACAGTCGACAACAGTAGCACAAGTTCCATAAATGAAATATTCAAAAAGTATAACGGGAAAATCATTTATGTAGATTTCTGGGCAAGCTGGTGTGTACCATGCCGAAACGAAATGCCCAATGCCGCTATTTTAAAAGATAAACTAAAAGGCAAAGGCATCGTATTCCTGTATTTTGGATATAACGACAAAGAAACCGCCTGGATAAAAGCCCGTAATCAATTAGGCATTGAAGGGGAACATTATTTATTAAATGATAAAATGATAAAAGCAGTTGATGCGCTGTTTGGTATAAACAGCATACCCCATTACGCCATAGTTGACAAAGAAGGCAAAATTGTAAGTAAACGGGCAGACCGGCCCAGTGATGTGTACCAACAGTTAGTAAATCTTGTTGAAAAATAAGACATTTTGCGCAGCATTACAGACCCTACTTTTGATTAAACCATTACCCAATTAACATCGACCCTATGCGACAAATTATCATAGCCATCGTGGTTTCAACTTTACTGTTTGCTTGCGGGCAAAATAAAACACCACAAAAAGAACTTGAATTGAAGCAAAAAGAGCTTTCTAAAAATGGAGCATCCCAACCACCAAAAGTTGACACTGCACAATCAAGACCAAGCGTTGCAGCACCTGCCCCACTGGTTTTGACAGTAATGCCTTTAAATATATCAGGCGACTTAGGACAAGTGACTTTCTCACAACAAGAGAACATCATTTTTTATTACAACCTGAAATCAAAAAAAGGGAAAATAAAAATCAATGGCACTGTTTACATGTTGGATAAATATTCATTTGATTCAAAATCCGGTTCCTATAGTTTATCTGGTGGACAAGTAAGTATTGTGGCCCCAAACTGTATATATAATGAAAGTGAGGGCGCAGATTGTGGTTATGGAAAATTTCCGGTTGTTACAATCACTTTGGGTACAGCCGTTTTAAAACTAAATAAAGTTGATGTTCAGGACTGTCCTAACTATTAGGCAAACCCATGGGCAACACGTATTGGGCGAAAGGATCCCTATTTCCCCACTTCTGCAAACTATTGTTACCAAACAACCCACTAACAATATCATCATTAAACAAACAGGGAATAACCTTAAAATAAAAATATGGAATTAGGCGCTTTTTCAGTTAGCCTTAGTGTCAAGGACATTGAGGCTTCAAAAGAATTTTATGAGCACCTTGGCTTTACAATTTTTGCAGGCGGCATAGAAAAAAAATACCTCATTATGAAAAATGGGAACGCTCTAATTGGGCTTTTTCAAGGAATGTTTGAGAACAATATCTTGACATTTAACCCAGGCTGGGACGAAAATGCCAATAACATAGAAAAGTTTGATGATGTTAGGGAAATTCAACGGCAACTAAAAAGCAAAGGGCTCAAAATTGACAATGAAGCAGATGAGCAGGCTTCTGGACCAGCGAGTTTTATGCTAGCTGACCCGGACGGGAACGTAATTTATGTAGACCAACACCGTTAAAATATTTTTACACCGGGCAAAGAATATACAGTTGACAAAAAACAAAAACGCCTGCTGGAACAACTTTTTGAGGATAGCCAGTTTGATTATATACATCCAAAGCGTGACAGTTTGCAACATTGTATCGTTAGCCTAGCTTAAAGCGGCACCGAAGCGTGAAGCCATGATCAGGGATTGTGGGCCAACTCAGCTTTGAGGTTACGCCTGGTCCTTTTCTGTGTGCATGTTTCCCACGATTGTACCTTGGGGCTGCAATTCTTCCAACAGTTCCTGAATTCCCCTTCTTGGCAGTTCTTTATATTGACCTGTTTTTCTTTCAATCCTTTATACTGGGCAAAGGTTTGTTGGTGTTCCTTGAAATGCAGGTAAGGCTTGGGTTCGTTCAAAACTACCTTGTAGCAGTTATACATATCCACTTGCCTGTATTTGGGTGGAAATGAAGAAAAGTTCCACCGGAAATTGCTGTAATAAATGTACTGGTGATGCGCAACATCGTAATAGGTCTCTATATCGGGCATGTAATAGTACTCCACATATTCATACCCTGATGGTCCCCATTCGGGTTGATTGTTGATGTTGGAAACTGTTGTGCCCACATTTATCTTTTTACCGGAAAGGCTGTCCATTTTGGTAGCAGTAGAATCGGAATATCTCAGGGAGCCTGTGAAGATGGATATGACTAGTATAATTGGAACCATGGTTTTTCATTTTTCTATTGAACAATGCCAAAAGCAGTACCAGAATCAGTGTATCCAGTTTCCTGTATTAAGTGTGGATGCAGCTACACATTTGCCAACCCTCTATAGATTGTGTAATGAAAGTTCCACAGTTTTTCATCCGAACCTCATCTGTACTCAGCCATTTTGTAAAAAACCAATGCCTGCTTCTGTAAAAAATTGTCCGGCTTACAAACGGTTTCTTTTATTTTCGGACCATTAAAAAAGGCCCCATGAAGAGTACATTGCTTTGCTTAACCCTTCTTTCCTGCTTATTTATCGAGGTGAATGCACAAAAAACAGGTGTAACGATCCTTAACTCAGGAACCCCCTGCAGCATCCGCGGCATGAGCATTCCCAGCGATGAGGTTATCTGGGCAAGTGGCAGCAATGGTTTCGTGGCAAGATCAACAGATGAGGGGAAAACCTGGAAATGGATGGTGGTGAAGGGCTATGAAAAAACGGACTTCCGCGATATCCATGCATTTGATTCCAATACTGCCATCATCATGGGTGTTGATAACCCCGCCTATATTCTGAAAACAAAGGATGGCGGCCAAAGCTGGAACCTGGTTTATACCAAGAACCAGACTGGAATGTTCCTGGATGCCATGGATTTCCGTGGCAAGGAAGGGGTGTGCATTGGCGACCCCATCAATGTGGGCTCAACTGGGAGGCGTTTTTTCTTCATTATACGTACCAAGGATGCTGGCGAAACATGGGAGCAGGAGCCATTGTACAAGCTGCCACCTGCACAGAACGGGGAAGCTGTTTTTTCTGCCAGTGGTACCAATATTGCCATGCTGGACAATCCAGATTATGAGTATGCCTTTATTTCAGGTGGGCTGGTTTCCAGTTTCTATTTAATTGGCCGTGAAGGCAAGCAGAACAGGGGCAACCAACTGCCCATCAATCAGGGAATAGAAACTTCGGGTGCATTTTCCATGGCCACTGACGGCAAGAAAAAGTTCTATTGTATTGGTGGGGACTACAAAATACCCTTCCAAGTGTACGACAACTTTTATTGGACCACCAACGAGGGCAAGGAATGGGCCTCGCCCAGCATTGCACCACCCTATGGATACCGTAGTTGTATACAGATTATTGATGACGGGAAAATGGTGGCCTGTGGCACAAATGGGGTAGATATCTGCAAGAACAGCCCCAATAACTGGAGCAGTGTAACCAAGGAAGGCTTCAACGTGTGTGCCGTGTCCCCCAAAAAGAAACTGGTTTTCCTAGGTGGCGAAAGGGGCAAAATAGGACAATTGAAATATTAGGCCCAGTTCAATTTGCATAGCAATTACTGAAATCGTTTCTCAACAGTCTCCAAGAACCATGATCAGATCCTTTATGGCCAGAATTTCTTGTCCAAAAAACCAAGCTCATTTTTGTGTCAACTTTTTTGTGTCAAAATAATTTTGACACAAAAAAGTTGACACATTTTAGGAAACGTATTAAATTACCTTTCAAAATCATTGTTATGTGTATCAAGAAATATAAACATGCGGACACATTGAGGGATAAGATTGGTATGTCGCAGGAAGAGATGGCACTTTTTCTGGGCATATCTCGCAGCAGCCTGAGCATGAGCGAGTGTGATGAACGTACGCTTTCGGTAGCAGCCATTATAAAGGAAAAGCAACTGGGAGAGGCATTGGCTAGTGAGGAGCAGCCACCATCAATGAAAACAGCAAATGAAGTGGGAATACCCGAATTGGCAAAGGATATGCAAAAACGCATAGCGGAATGCCAATACGAAATAAAATATCTTGAACGGAAGTTGGGCCAGATACGTGCCGAATGTGCAAAGGTGATGAATGGCGTGAAAGTATCGGGCATTTTACTGGCTAAACTGCCCAACACCGAAACAGCCAAAACGGATAGGATCAGCTTAGAAGCAATGGAAGCCGAAGCCATGCGGAGGTTGTACAAATGCGGACAGGCAGCCCAAATAAAACTGCAATTTCGAATGGAGGTACTGACGTTTGAGTTGAATACCGCTTCCAATAAACTGGCAGAACTTGTTTTACCGACATCGTTAACTTAATCAGCGGCCTTTTAGGTAGCCGCCATAAGTGGGCTATTTCCCAGAAAAATCCACCTATTTTAAACTTTTCAATTCGTCATTGGTCTTTAACCCCATAAACAACAAAACATGAAACAAGTATTCTCATTAGCCATCATGCTCACCCTAGCCATTGCCCCTGCCATTTCACATGCACAGGATTCGACAAAGGCAGATAAATCAAAAATGGACCGCAGGAAAGCTTTCAGGGAAAAATGGGCAAATGCCACCCCTGAACAAAAAGAAAAGGCAAAGGAAAAGGCCAAAGCTGCAAAAGCAAAATATGACAGCCTGCCACCAGAAAAACAACAGGAGTTAAAAGATAAAATGAAAGCCAGGAAGGAAGCACAAAAGAAACCTTCCAACTAATACACAACGCAGTTTTTATGCAGCAGGGTTTAATTGGGGCTGCCTGATTCTTCAGGTAGCCCTTTTTATTTCTTGAATGCAAAATAAACGGCACCTACAATGAACAGGAAACTGATGATGTATTTTGTATGGAATGGTTCCTTCAAATACATGACAGCAAATACGGTGAACACGAGGAGCGTGATGGCTTCCTGAATAATTTTCAGTTGGAAGCTGTTGAACCCGCTTAAATAGCCTGCCCTATTGGCCGGTACCATTAGGCAATATTCAAAAAAAGCAATTCCCCAACTCAATAGAATGGCCTTCCACAAAGGGGTACCCGTATTTTTCAAATGACCGTACCATGCAATGGTCATAAATACATTGGAGCAAATAAGCAAAATAATTGTTTTCATAATTTCCATTTATCTATCCATAAATTTACTGTACTGAAACAGCAACAATATGCAATTGTTGACAATTTGCCATCTGAAGAAATGCAGCACAGATATTGTTTACATAAAAAAAAGCAGGCAATGAAAAAGTTACAGGCAATCATTAAATTCACGATGGACGATCATTTCATGCAGCTTGTTCCGCCCCACCGTACCTATATCAATTACCTTATCAATAAAGGCATTATTGACAGTTATGCTGTGAGCATGGAAACCCAAACATGCTGGATTACTTTAAATGCGGATTCAAAAACAGAGGCGGATAGATACCTGGCCAAATCACCTTTGTACAAATACTGGACCTATCAAATAGAGGAATTGTTTGTGTACGATAGCCAACAGTACCGACTGCCTTCTGTACAACTGAATTAATTGTTGCTGAAGTATTTTTTTAGTTGCTCATGCTCCTTCAGTTCTTCCATTAAGCTTGCCACCAAGGGCTTATGGATAAAATCAATGACAATATCATACTGCTGGGCCCTGATAAAATCTTCAGGATTGATACTTGATGACAATATCGCAATCTTTGTTTGTGGCAAACGGTCACTGTACTTGCGTAAATAGTTTTCCAGAAATTCCCATCCATCCATAACAGGCATGTTCAGGTCCAGAAAAATCAGGTCAGGAGCAGCTTCAACCTGTTCCCCCTTCTTCTTCCTTTCAAAATAGGAAGAAAAATAGTCAATGCTTTCTTTTCCGTTGGAATGTGTTACAATTTCCTTGGCAAAATTTGAGTTATTAATAACCAATTCGCAAATTTTGATGGTCACAGGGTCGTCGTCTATTATCAGCAGTTTGTTGATCATTGTAAAATGAAGAATTGAATTGCCCAAAGCTACTTTATTTATGCTTTGCAGTTCTTATTTTTTGGGCAATATTGATTAACGAAGTTGCTATCTGTCAATTGCTTAAGCAATTATTATATTTATCAGTTAATAATATCCCCAATAAAAGGGAGGAATGAATCGAAATCATTCCTCCGTACCCTAACGATTGCTTATGCTGAAAAGGTTGATGTCTACTTTATTAATTCAAAACTGCTTTTCAATTTGATATTGTCCGAGGCGGTTCCAACCATCAATTGGAACATGCCGGGCTCCGTAACCCATTCCAGTTGCTTATTATAAAACGATAGTTTCTCCTTGTTGATGGTGAACCTTATTTCCCGGGACTCGCCTGCCCCCAATTTCACTTTGGCAAAATCCTTCAGTTCCTTCACTGGGCGGACAATGGATGCCACTTCATCGCGCAGGTACAATTGTGCAACCTCTTCTCCTGCATATTTCCCCGTGTTGGTCAATTTGAATGTAACCACAATGGAATCTTTGTTGTTGATGGATGTTTTGCTCAATTTCAGATCACTGTATGCAAACTTGGTATAACTAAGCCCATAACCAAATGCATAGCGCGGTGTATTGTCCTCGTCTATGTAAGCAGATAGGTACAGTTTGTTCTTGGGGTTTTCCTTCGTGCCAGTATAGGGCCTTCCTGTATTAAGGTGATTATAGAACAAGGGAATCTGCCCCATGGACCTTGGGAAGGTGGATGGCAATTTACCAGCAGGATTGTAATCACCCAACAGCACATCGGCAATGGCATTGCCAGCTTCGCTGCCCAGCCACCAAGTATATACAATTGAGTTGGCCTTATCGGCAATGGAATTAAAAATCAATGGCCTTCCTGCCATGATCACTACAATGATTGGCTTGCCTGTTTGCTGCAATGCACTGAACAATTTCTCCTGGTCACCGGGCAAATGTATATCTGCCCTTGATTTGGATTCACCGCTCATGTCCCATGTTTCACCAACGGCCAGCAGCACGATATCTGCTTTGCCGGCGGTGGCAACCGCTTCCTGGATTTCTGCTTCTGAGCTAGCGTTCACGGTGCCTCCTTTGGCATACAGGAGCTTGCTGTTATCATACCTTGCGGCAAAGCCTTCATAGAAACTTACGAATGTGGTGGAGTCGGTATTCACCGTCCAACTGCCGGCCATGTCACGTTTGGCCTTTGCTGCAGGACCAATGATGGCAATGGTCTTCGTATTAATGGATAACGGCAGCAACCCATCTTCCTGCCCCGGCAGGCTGGCATTTTTCAACAGCACAATGGATTTCCTGGCCATGTCCCTCACCACCAATCTATTGGCCCTGTCGTTGATAACCCTTTCTTCTCTTGCCTCATTGGAAAACCTATTGGGATCATCAAACAGGCCCAATTCAAACTTCTTGTAAAGGATCCTTTTGACTGCATCATCCACCAACTTGATAGCTACTTTGTTATCCTTTACCAATTGCACCAGTTTCCTCCTGTAGTTCCTGCCTTCCATATCCATGTCACTGCCAGCAACAATAGCTTTCAGGGCAGCATCAGCAGTGTCTTTGGCATAGCCCCAATTGAGCATTTCACCAATGGAATTCCAGTCGCTTACCACAAATCCTTTATAGTTCCACTTACCTTTTAAAATAGTTCTTTGTAGGTAATCATTACCAGTTGCAGGAATGCCATTCAATGTATTGAATGAGTTCATAAATGTGGCCACGCCAGCTTCAGCGGCAGCCTTGAAGGGAGGCAAGTAGGTTTGCCACAATTCCACTTCGCTCATATCAACTGGATTGTAGTCACGGCCAGCAATGGCTGCTCCATAAGCTGCAAAATGCTTGGCACATGCCATGATACTTAAGGTGTCGCCCAATTGCTCCCCTTGAAAACCCTTTACCCTTGCCGTGGCAATTAAACTTCCCCAATAAGGATCTTCCCCTGCACCTTCCATGATACGCCCCCAACGTGGGTCACGGGCAATGTCTACCATGGGAGCAAATGTCCAGTGTATGCCTTTCGCAGCAGCTTCCTTTGCTGCCAATTGGGCCGAAGCTTTAATGGCATCCAGGTCCCAGGAAGCGGCTTCCGCCAAGGGAATGGGTGCAATGGTTTCATAACCATGGATTACATCCAGGCCAAACAATAAGGGAATCTTCAAGCGTGACTGCATGGCCAGGGCCTGCACTTCCTTTGTGTCCTTCACCCCTTTTACATTGAGCATGGAACCAACCCAACCATTCCTTATTTCTTCCTGCAGGTTTGTTTTCTGGTTGCTTGCCGGACCTGTAACGGCCTTGCCAGAATACTGGTTAAGCTGACCAATTTTTTCTTCGAGCGTCATCTGCTTCAACAAATCATTGACACGTTTTTGTATAGCGGGGTCCTGTGCATGAAGGGACGCAATGCCAATGAGGAGCGATACAAGAAATAACATTTTATACTTTGCCATGGAATGATTGATTATTCTGTTGTTGATTTATTTAACGCTATTTAGCACGCCAAAGAAAGCTGCTTTTTTTTGATAATTGTTCTCAAACAATAAAGGCCAATCCGGTCTGCTGTAGAAACCGGTTATCCATGTATCCGCATCGCCAATGCCCCAAGTGGTAATACCATATTGCTGTGCTTTCGGAATGCTATTGAATGCTTTTGCCACCATTTTGAACTTATCGGATTGCTGTTGCGCAATAATACTATTGAATACAAGTGTTTGGTTGTTACTTGGGTTCATGGATATATCCAGTTCGGAGATATGCACTTTCAAACCTGTTGCGGCTGCAGTGCTGATGGCGGTTTGTATATTGGCATCGGGCTGTGTATAATCAGTATGCATTTGTAGGCCTATGCCATTAATAGGAACCCCTTTGCTTTTTAAATCGTTCACCAAATTAAGGATGGCATTGCGTTTTGTGTTGCCCCATTCATTGCCATAATCATTGTAGAACAACAAGGCATTGGGATCTGCCTCATGTGCATACTGAAAGCTTCTTGCAATGAAACCGATGCCCAATTTCTGGTACCAGAGACTGCTGGCCCTATAACCGCTACCATCATTTTCTATGGCTTCGTTCACTACGTCCCATGAGGTGACCTTCCCTTTGAAATGGGCAACGATGGTCTGGATATGTGTTTTCAATAGGTTTTCCCAAGCGGCAGAATCGCCCACGAAATTGGTGACCCATGCTGGTAATGACTGGTGCCAAACCAATGTATGCCCATGCACGCGTATATTGTTCTGCACGGCAAAATCAACAAGGTAATCAGCATCCGTCCACACATAGGTGTTCTGTGCGGGATGCAGGTAAGCAATCTTCATCACCGTTTCTGCACTTACACTGGTTGCCTGTGTAAGCAATATGTTTTTGTAGGCAATATTTGTACGCAGTTTGGATACGTTCACTGCAAAACCAAATGGGAAAGGCAATTGCTTAAATGACGTATCGGTAACAACTGTGGTTGATACAGCGATGTTCTTTTTGGAGCACGAAAACAGCATAACCGCTATCGCAGGAACAATCAATAAGGCTGTCGTTCTTTTCATGTTGTTGGTTTTATTAAGCTGCCTTTGACAGGTTCAGGCTTGACAATATTTTCAAGGGTTTCTATTTTTTTGAACCAGCCAATAACTTCTTCATAGCTATTGCATAACGCTTGCCCAACTCCCTTGCAGATGCTGCATCGAAATGTGTTTGGTCACCCTTGTCCGTTAGCCCTTCTGCACTTACAGTGGCTGTATTGGCCACTTGATCGGGTATTGCGTCCAATATCTTGTTAATTCGTGTGTTTTTCCCAAAACTGCCGATCTCACCTGCTACAAAAGGCAATTCAGGATTGCCGAAGGCCGCCCTGAAACGGGCAATCAATATCTTGACCCTATCCATATAATATTGAACTCCTTGTGGGTTATTGTCAGATTCCCCCTGATGCCAAAGGATACCCTTAAGCACACCTGATTGCATGGCGAGCCTGGTCCGCTCAATGGCGTCATCATAGGGATGGCCTGTCATGTATGCTGAATCGGGCTCCCATACCTTGATAGAAGAACCGCCCCATGCACAGGGTACCAGGCCAATTTTTATTTTCCTGTTGTCCTTGATCATTTCCTTGGCGAAACCAATGCCTGGGCCAACACCAGCTACCGAAGGTTTATCAAAATGCACTGGGTCGGTGGCGGGTACCCAATTGCCATTTTTATCCAACATGACTATTTGGGTATTGGTTTCTTTGCTCATGGAATCTATAGGGGCCCGGCCTGCCATGTTTGACTGACCAACCAATAGATAGATGTGGAAGTTGTTGTCCACTTTCTTTTTGCTTTGGGCAAAGGACAAACTGGAAGTGAACATTAGTAGTAATAACAATAATTTCTTCATCGGTTGTATAATTGTTGATGTAGGATATAGATACATGTATACCTACAGGGTTTCTTTTGAACAACCGCTGACGGGGTTAAAACCGCCGTCAGGGTTTAATCTTCTTAAACTTGTTCATTAACCCTGTCAGCGGCCATAAGCCCTGACAATGGTTTAATAGAAATCTTACTTCTTGCTCCAGTCATCCGTTCTAAAAGAAGAGGCTGTCCGTTAACCCTGTCAGCGGCCATAAGCCCTGACAGTGGTTAATTAGAAATCTTACTTCTTGTTCCAGTCGTCCGTTCTAAAAGAAGAGGCTGTCCGTTAACCCTGTCAGCGGCCATAAGCCCTGACAGTGGCTAATTAGAAATCTTACTTCTTGTTCCAGTCGTCCGTTCTAAAAGAAGAGGCTGTCCGTTAACCCTGTCAGCGGCCATAAGCCCTGACAGTGGTTAAATTAGAAATCTTATTTCTTGCTCCAGTCATCCGTTCTAAAGAAGAGGCTGTCCGTTAACCCTGTCAGCGGCCATAAGCCCTGACAGTGGTTAAATTAGAAATCTTACTTCTTGTTCCAGTCGTCCGTTCTAAAAGAAGAGGCCGGAAGGTTCTCCTTGTTGTACAGATTGCTGCCTAAAGGATTGTTGGCCCATGCGTACCTTACGGCAACTGGGTTGGCAATGTCGTCGCTCCATACCACTATCTTGTTTCCTTCAATCCTTGCTTTGGCCCAAACAAATTTCCTGTCTTCGCCTGCTATGGCAAACTGCTTCAGTTCTCCGCTCTTGGACAGTTCCTCCGTAACAGCATCTTTTGCCATTAAACCACTACCCGTATTGGTGAACGATAAAATAATCCTACTGCCATCCACTTTCATGGATGCATAGATTGGCCCACTGAACACAATAGCATTTTCTTTGTATGCGACCTTTTCGGCAGCCAGTGCCAGCCGCCTGCCCACTTCTTTTTTGTTAAGTGGGTGCACATCGTTTGTTTCACCTATATCAATGGCCACAGCCAGGGCAGCGTTCCTTACTTGTTGGGATACTTTTAATTGTGATTCACGGATCCATGCCCAGCCACCATCATAAGGTTGATCCTGGACAGCCATATAGTTGGCCAACTGGACAATCAGGAAAGGGAAATCCCCCTGCTGCCATCTTCCACGCCAATCGGCAATCATGGCTGGCAGCAATTGCTGGTATTCCTGTGCCTTGCCCGAATTGGCCTCGCCCTGGTACCATGCTGCACCTTTAATGGTATAAGGAACCAATGGGGCAATCATGGCATTGTACAAACTTGCGGGCTGGTAATACATCCTGGTGAAACTACTTACTGGCAAGGCTGATACAGAAACCCCCACTTGATACTGCCAATCACCTGCAAGGTCTATTTCTTCTGTACCAGATATAAACCTGTATTTCTTGTCCTTGATAAAACCACCGTTGCCATCTGTATCCACAATACGTACAGCAATAACATTCCTGCCTTCTTTCAACAAGTTGGCAGGAACAGCGTAACGGCGGGGAATATATTTATTGGGCGATGAACCCACTTTTACGCCATTGAAATAGGTAACATCATTATCGTCCAACATGCCCAGATCAAGCATGGCATCCTTGCCCATCATGGCTTTCGTAAGGTTGATTTCCTTCCTTGCCCAAACAATGCCATCCACAGCTTCCGCACCGTAGCTTTCCCAGAAGCCGGGCACTTTCATGGTATGCCATGAGGAAGCATCAAAGTCCACAGCAGCCCATGTTCTGCCGTTCTCCAATGTTCCTTTATCGTTATCGTTTACTTTCTTGTACCATGCATCCTGTACGGCTTTGTCTTTTTGAAGCGTGGCATTCAGGTTAGCCGTATCCTTGAAATAGTTCAGCCTCTCCAAGTAGTTGGGGAACTCCTTCAAACCTTCTTCGCTGGTCCAAGCTTCCGCAGGAGTACCTCCCCAGCTTGTATGGATAACACCCATGGGCACTTTGTATTTCTCATACAGGTTCTTGACCATATAATAGGCTGCGGCAGAAAAACGGAGTATATTGGTTGGATTGGCTGGCTTCCACTTCCCTATGAAGGAATTCCTAGGCGTAAAACTGTACTGCTGTTCAACATGGAACTCCCTAATATTGTCATTGGTTGAACTGGCAATATCATCCTTCTCCTTTGTTACCAACCTGTACATGCCAAACTCCATGTTTGACTGCCCGGAACAAAGCCATACATCACCAAACAGGATTTCCTTTATTTCAATGGAGCTATTGCTGGTGCTGATATTCATGGTATAGGGACCGCCAGCTTTTGTAGCTGGCAAGGTTACCGTCCACTTCTTGTCTGCATCAGGCGTAGAGGTGAATGACTTCTTGTTGAACCGCACGGTTACTTCTTCACCGTTCAGGCTCCAGCCCCATATTTTAACGGGTTGGTCACGTTGCAATACCATACTGTCACTTACCAATGCAGGTAACTTCAATTGTGCATGAATGGACGTGGCCATTACAAGCACTATCAATAAAAAAGGAAGGATTTTCTTCATAAACAAACAATATGTTTTTACCACGAAGACACAAAGGATAAAACTTCGTTTTATTATTAGTTATTTGATAAACTTCTTGGTCACGGTTTCATTATCGGTAACCAATGAAACCAGGTATGTTCCCCTAGCCATCAACTGGCCATTCATATTGATGGTATTGTTGCCCTTCATTAATTGTACTTTCTGCTGCATCAACTGCCTGCCCTGCATGTCAATGATGGCAATGGTGCCATTGGCTGCATCCTCGGCAAAAACATTTACCTGCAATTGACCCGCAACTAATGCGCCTATTGCCAGTTGCATTTTGTTGCCTGCAAAATTAACTGTTGCCACTGCTGATTCCTGGACACTGCCATCCTTGTCTACTTGGTTCAGTTTATAATAGTTCAGGCCCTTCAATGGTTCCGTATGGATAAAGGAGTAACTGCTTCCTTGTACAGCACTGCCATTGCTAGTTACAGCACCTATGATATTGAAACCGTTTCCATTGGTTGAATGCAATATGTCAAAACGTGCACTGTTCTGCTCCGCACCGGTGGTCCAGTTCAGCAATACTTTGTCATTTTGTTTCCTGGCAGTGAAAGAGGCCAATTTTATCGGCAAGGTATAATTGGCAACTGTACCGGGTGTAAACGTAACGCCCCTGAACATGGAATTGGTATCGGCTATGGCCAGTACCTGTGGACTGGAATTGCCCAACGTAATGGTAGAGGTGGAAGCGCCAACATCCGTAAATTTCAATAGCATGGAGGGAGCACCTGTTGTTTGGTTGCCCCAAGTAACGGCATACAATTGTACATTGTTACCTGTTGCAGTTCCTATTACGCTCTTCAGGCCATGTATCAGTGAAGTATCCGTTACCGTAATGCTTCCCTTGGCTACCCATGACCCGCTTACCAGCACATACTTGCGCAATGCGGCGTTCTGCGGGGTAGCAATGGCACCATCATCTGCCATGTACATCAAATCGGGCGTACCATCATTGTTGATGTCGAACAGGGCCGTTTGGTTATTGCCCACAGCTCCTGTTAATGCAGCAGTGGAGGTTACCGTGCTTGTGATGGTGGGCAGGTTACTGAAATTGTACAGTTTTGTATCACCAATAAAGCAGTAGAGCTTGTTGTTGAAGATGCCCAAACTCCTGCTTGCTCCTGGGCTTGCTGCCACAACCGTGGAAGTAGCACTCGATCCCAGCGTAGCCAATTGCACACCGCCCGTGTTTCCTGCTACCCAAAAATTATTGCCATCGGCTACGGCACAGCGTGGCTGTCCCAGAGCGGGCAATATGGTGGTGGAGCTATTGATGTTCCCCGCTGCGTCTATACGTGCAATGACACGGTTTACGGTACTTGTGGTGGTACCGCCCACGGCTTGATCGTAACCAAACAAGGTTAGGTACTGGCCATTCTGCGACAAAGTGGGCATCCCTTCTGGAGCATAGGCCAATGGGCTGCCTGTTTTGGGCAGGCCAGTTAACCTGAAATTGGTGCCAACTGTTGTTGTTGGTATGGCCAAACTTCTTATGGGTGCAGCAGATGGGCTTGTTGCAAACTCATCCAAGTAAACCGGCACGAGGGAACCCGACAGGGCCTTTGTAGCATCACCTGTGCTGTAACGGTACACCAATAGGTTGCCCGGTGTAAAGGGCGTGCTCAATGTGGAGGCAATAGCAGGTGCCAAGTAAGTGAGACCGGACCACGCATCTGTTCTGAAACTCCTTACTGGCAGGCCCGCTGTATTGTACAAGTTCGCTCCTGTTGGGTTATCGGCCCATGCATAACGCACAGCTACAGGTACTGGCACCTGTGGGCTTGACACTTCCACTGTATTGCCAACAAGCGTTGCAGTAGCATAGTAGAATTCCCTGTTGGCCCCAGCAATGGAAAAACGTTGCAGTGCAGCGCCCTGTGCCACTAGCGCTCCTCCGATATCATTGAACGATATAACAATCTTGTTGCCCACAATGCTCATAGACTGATAAGATGGGCTTTTGTACACAACTGATGTATTGCCATACACCATGTTCTGTGCAGCCAAGGACAACCGCTCACCAACAGGTTTCTTCTCCAATGGATGCGTAACCGTATCCGTATTGGTTTCATGGATAACAGCCATCGCTGTATTGGGCAGGGCCAAAGCATAGGCTTGTGCTTCACGGCATTCAGCAACATTGCTTTCCTGTGTAACCGATGAAACTGCCAGGTAGTTGTGCAACTGCACAAACAGGAAAGGGAAATTGCCGCCCAGTTCAAATTTCGCCCGCCAGTTCACAATAAGTGCCGGAAACAGTTTCCTGTATTCATAGGCATGGAGCCGATTGCTTTCGCCTTGGTACCATAGCACGCTTTTAAAAGGCACTTTCAGGAATGGATAAACCATTGCATTGTACAGTACCGAAGGATCGTATTCCGGATTGGTAGTGTTATGTGTGAAGGTTGTGTAATTGGGAAAGTCAACCAGTCCGTCCTGGCTCATCCATGCCTGTGCCGGTGTCCCTTCATAGCTACTGTTGATGAGGCCAATGGCTACTCCAGTCTTTGCATAAAGGTCCCTTGCAAAAAAGTAAGCGACAGCAGAAAAGTTCAGTACTGTTGTAGCTGTGGCCGATTGCCATCCACTGGTAGAAGTCACATCTTCCTGCGGCGTTGTATTATAGGTCCTGGCAACCTTAAAATGCCTGATATTGCTATTGGTGGAAGAGGCAATTTCTGCACCGTACAAACTGGCTGAAGTGTTCACGATATGTGCCATGTTGGATTGGCCCGAACAGAAAAACACATCCCCAATCATGATATCGGAAACCGTGATGGTATTGGTTCCTGCAACAGTCATGGTATAAGGTCCACCCGCTGCCATGGATGGAATGGATACCTGCCATTTTCCATTGGCCCCAGTAACTATTGTATAAGTATTGCTGTTGAAGGTAACCGTGATGCTTTCACCCGTAGCAGCCCATCCCCAAACAGGAATAGCGGTCCCACGTTGCAACACAGTTCCATTGCTTATTAAACGTGGCAATGTAACCGTTGCAGCAACTTCTAGGTAGCTCCAAATGGAAACAAATAACACAAAAACAGTGCTCTTTTTCATAACAATTTTTATGAGTAATCCTTGGTTATAAACGGCACCAATCTACCTGCCGAAGCAGGATTATTGAAGCCGTTACCTGTAGGCCCAAGCTGACATTTACCATTCAATACAAGCCTGCTTAAAATACCTTTCTTACCTGCAATCCGTTCAGTATTGTTTCCCCTTTGATTGGTTTGAAGTCAATAACAATTCCTTGGCCATCCCTTACTTCTACCATTACCTTGGTGCTATAGGCTGTTTCTGGAACCAGGTAATTTTTGTTGCCGATTCCCTCAATGACTTTCTGTTGATTGATGAGCACATCGAAAGAACGCTCTTCCATGGTTGTTGGTGGAACAGTTTTGCCATTGTCCAGATTGTAAATATTGGCATCGCGGATGGCAGCAGACAATAGCTCAGCAAATAGGAAGGCGACTTCGTACTTACCATTGGGCACATCCAGCTTGAACTGTTCTATGCCCACTCTCTGTGTTTCATAAATGGGATCATAGTCTGTACCGATGATGTTCTTATCGGAGCCATAAGGTTGCCTCCTGCTATCTTTCAGTGTAAAGACCTTACCTCCAACATAGCCCCAACTTCCTTTTGTATACATTTGCTCCGGCATCCATACCTGCCCCAATTTATCGTCTGTGAAGTACCTCTTATCCCCAAGGCTGATATTCATTTCCTTGAAAGTTGTTTTGGTATCGGTCAAATTGAAAGGCTGCAACAGGAACTTTATTTCCGCATTGTCCTTGTATGTTATTCCTGATACGGTGGTCGATGCTTGCAGTCCGTTTGCACCATCCACAAAAGGCACATTGAATGCTGCAATGCCATCTTTCGTGCTGGCGGTGCCAATGGTCCTTCCATTAATGGATAAAGTAACTGTTGCTTGGTTGCTGAACACTTGCACTTTTTGCGTGCAGTGCATTTTGCCAGCAGCATCCTCTATGCCCGTTCTCAATGTCCAGGTCCTTGAACCAATTTTGATGAAAGGCGTTTTCAATAACTGTGACTGGTAATACAGGTAAGCATCCTTGGGCTGCCTTTCTATCGTGAGCAATCCTTTATTGTTGATATGCGGCATGGCTTCTGCCCTCCCCTCTGCATTGAAATCTGCCAGGTTCCACATAGCTGCACCACTGATAAATGGACGTTCGGCAATGGCTTTGAGGTACACTTGGTGGAACATGGTTTCATATTCCAAGGTCTTATCAAACCGCTCCGGTGAAAAGCCCCGCACACGGGGGTCACCATCGGCACCAAACTCCGTAACCATCACAGGTTTATCTGGTAACTCTGTACGGTGCTTGTCCATATTCTCCGCAAACTTGCTGATATCCGAACTGTACCAACCAGAATACTGGTTCCAACCAACTATTTGCGGTACCCTGGTGAGGCCAGCTTTATTGTACAGGTTCAGGTCACCATGACAGGGAAGCATGGTATATCGTGATGGGTCTTCCAATCTTGAAATGCTATCAATGGATTGGGCGAGTTTCCTTACGTTATCGATGTAAATTTCCTGACGGGGCTTATCATCTGTAAAGCGGAGCCTCAACAGTACTTCATTCATGTAGGCCCAGATAATAACAGATGGATGGTTGAAGTTCTGCCTGATCATTTCCACCTGCATGTTCAAGCAGTTCTTGGTAAAGGTTTCATTCTCCGTAATGGCATTGACAATAGGCGTTTCAACGGAGGTCAAAATACCCAACCTGTCACAAGCTTCCAGTACAGTGGGGTCCTGGGGGTAATGCGCCACGCGGAGGAAGTTTGCACCCATGTCCTTCAACAACTGTATATCCTTTACATGCAGCGCATCGGGCAGCGCATTGGCTATGTACATATAATCCTGGTGGCGGCTCGCTCCCCATAGCTTCAAATGCTTGCCGTTCAGGAAAAAGCCTTTGTCGGCCGTGAACGCAAACCAGCGGAAACCCAAAGGGTTCAATGTTTCATCCAGTATTTCTTTTGTACTGGCATCTATAATAACGGAGGACACCTTATAGAGATAGGGATTTTCAGGTGACCATAAATTAGGTCTGCTGATATTACTGAAACGTTGCTCGAAAGATTGCTTTTGGCTGGCATGAATGGTCAATTGCTGCTTTTCTTCAGCAATCACCCTTCCTCCCTTATCGGTTATGGTATGTATTATTTGCACTTGCTTTGTAGCAGATGAATTGTTGCTCACCATCCCTTTAATGTTTACCGTTGCCTTATCATTGCTCACAGATGGCGTGGTGATAAAAATCCCTTTCGAAGCATTGTTGTCCGCATCAAAATGAACGGGGTTAATCACTTCCAGGTACACGTCACGATAAATGCCACCATAGAAGGTAAAATCTGCTGACAATGGCGGTATGTTTTCATTGTGGGAGTTGTCGACCATTACCGTAATCTCATTGGAAGCATTGCCGGTATCCCATTTCAGATAATCATTTATCCTGCAACTGAATGCTGTGTAACTGCCCGTATGCTTGGTAGCCAATTTCCCATTTACATATACCGTGGCCACCTGTGCAGCTCC
>JAHEZD010000014.1 GCA_023251255.1 Chitinophagaceae bacterium | reverse complement strand
TAATTTGTACAACAAACTGGCCACGTATTTTGACACAATCCTTTTAATAATAATGGCAATCACTATGGTAGCCAATACTATCAAATAGTTCTTTACCGTATTGTCCAGAAACTGGTATGCCAAAAATTCCTTCATAATTATAATTTATGCCTATCGCTTTGCAAAACTAAGGGCTAGTGCCTGTAAAATAGGAACGTGATAGTAAGTGGCAATTCATTTAATGCTATCAGGTTCAGCAAAGTTTTAAGCGCCTTGTCCTCATTGATGTTTTACCAAGAAAGTTTCAAGCGCGCAGTTAATAATTCAATACCCCATTATTCATACCCAATAGCCACCAATTTCCATATCCCCACAAACCAATAACTTTACGCACTTTAGAAATGGAAATACAAGATAAATACGAAGTGGTTATTGGGCTTGAGGTCCATGCGCAGTTGCTTACCCAGAGCAAGCTTTTTTGTGGCGACAGTATTGCTTTTGGCGCTGCTCCGAATACGCATGTTAGTCCAATTACGTTGGGACACCCTGGCACATTGCCCAAAACCAATAAAAAAGCAGTGGAATATGCCATTAAGATGGGCATTGCCTGCAATTGTGAAATTGAACACAGGAACTATTTTGCAAGGAAGAATTACTTCTACCCCGACCTCCCAAAAGGCTATCAAACATCGCAGCATACAACGCCTATTTGCAAGGGGGGGTATGTAACCATCAAAACGGGTTCCGGTGAAAAGAAGGTGGAACTAAACCGGATACACATGGAAGAAGATGCTGGCAAAAGCATACACGATATCGACGAAAATTATACTTGCATAGACCTGAACAGGGCCGGCACGCCACTAATTGAAATTGTTACCGAACCCTGTATGCACAGCAGCGAAGAAGCTTACCAATATGTTACGGAACTGCGCAGATTGGTACAATGGATTGGTGTATGTGATGGCAATATGGAAGAAGGAAGCCTTCGTTGCGATGCCAATGTTTCCATACGTTTGAGAGGCGAAAAGGAATTGGGAACCAAAGTCGAGGTAAAAAACTTGAACTCCATCCGCAACGTGAAGAAGGCAATTGATGTGGAGGTAAAGAGGATGATAGGAATTGTGGAGAATGGCGGAACGATCCTGCAGCAAACAAGGAGTTTTGATGCCACCAATGATACCACGTTTTCATTGAGGGATAAGGAAGATGCCAATGATTACAGGTATTTTGCCTGCCCGGATTTGGCCCCATTCCATTTAACAGAAGACTTTATTGGGAGTATAGCTGCTGCATTACCAGCATTGCCCAATGTCCTAACTAAAAAGTTCAAAGAAGCATTTGGATTGAGTGAATATGATGCATCGCAACTCTGTGATGAAAAGGCAACTGCTGATTATTTCCTTGCAGCATCAGCACATTCTACTAATTACAAAGCCATCGCCAACTGGATGTTGGGGCCATTGAAGCAGTTGCTGAATGATGCCAATACTTCTTTTAGCAACATAGTTCTACTACCGGAAACCTTAGCCTCATTAATAAAAATTGTGGATGATGGTAAGGTTAACTTCTCCGTTGCGTCTTCAAAACTGTTGCCCGTTTTAATGCAAAGCAATAGGGAGCCATTGGAGCTTGCAAAGGAGCTGAACCTTGTGCAAGTAAGCGATACCAATGATTTGGAAACCTGGGTAAATGAAATAATCGAACAAATGCCGGATAAAGTGGCCGAATATAAAAAAGGTAAGAAGGGGCTAATTGGGCTTTTTGTTGGTGAAGTAAAAAAATTGAGCAAAGGCAAAGCGGACCCTAAAATCGTAACCGATTTGCTACAGCAGAAATTGAATAGTTGATACCGGCTTGGAACCGTAGGTACCAGTCATTTTTAAGGTTCAATTGACATTACAATTAAAATATGAAGATGAAAAAAATATTGATTGTGCTTTTCGCTGTGGTTGCGATGGCTTCCTGCAAATCAAAAGAACATGGGGCATTTATTGTAAGTGGCAAAATTAGCAATGCCCCAAGCGATAAAGTATACCTCGAAGAGCTTCCTTTTGATGGATTGCAGCCTATAATAGTCGATTCTGCTACTATTAAGAATGGGCTGTTCGAATTAAAAGGGATGGCGCAGGAAGAAGGTATCTATTCTTTGTCCATACAAAATGGCCCGGCCCTTTTACTGGTAAATGATAGCAAGAACATAAAAATAGATGTGGACATCAACAAGTTCAAATCCTATAAAACTGAAGGCTCCCCTGCATCTACATCCCTGCATCAGTATTATGAAAACTACTTTAACCAATACCAAGCTGCCAGGGTCCAATATGCATTATTGGATTCCCTCAAAAAAAAGAATGCTTCGGACAGTTTAATCGTAGTTTCCGATTTGCAGTTCAAAAGGGAATGGGATAAATTAAAGGAGGTAATGGTTAATTATGTCAGTTCCACATCAAGCCCAGCGGCTTGCCTTCATGTTTTGGCAACTGGCTATTCAGAAAGGATTATCAATGTGGATGAAACCAAAAAATTAATACTTGCTGCCGCTGCAAAATTCAAGGGCTACCAGAATTTCGAAACTTTCCAGGACAAGATAACCGCAAGGGGAAAAGCTGATGCTCCTAAACCTTATGCTCTCCTGAACCAGCAAGCTCCGGAAATTGCACTTCCCTCTTTAAATGGTGACACTGTAAAACTAAGCAGTTACAAAGGGAAATATGTGCTGGTAGATTTCTGGGCAAGCTGGTGCAGCCCATGTAGGCAGGAGAACCCCAATGTAGTAGCTGCTTATAATAAGTTCAAGGACAAAAACTTCACCATTTTAGGTGTTTCATTGGATGATACCAAAAAGGATTGGGAAAAAGCAGTTAAACAGGACAGCCTAACATGGACACATATAAGTGATTTCAAAAGATTTGAATCACCATTGGTGGAAATTTACCATTTCAACGCCATTCCGTTTAATGTGTTGGTTGATCCCACTGGAAAAATTATTGCTGCTGAACTACGTGGAGAAGCGTTGGAAAAAAAGTTGGCAGAAATCCTCAAATAGATGGTTAACTACATCAACGGCTTGCAAATACAATAAACAGAAAGCATCTTTTGGAAAAGATGCTTTTTATGCACGCAACCTTAACGTCAAACAAACGTATAACCAGTATAGGTGTATTACCTGGTTTGGTCATGATCATTATGGCATTGGACCATACAAGGGATTTTTTTCAAATGTTAGGTATGCCCCCTTGATCTTCACAAACAAGCCCCAGTTATTCCTTACAAGGTGGATAACACATTATTGCGCACCCATCTTTGGCTCCTTTTAATGACCCTAGGCCCCGGAATTCTTTTACTAAATCTATTTGAAAAATACAGCAATGCATTTACAGGAATGTTGAAAGTGTATGCCAATGTACCATTCTTCTATTATGTGCTGCACACTTCTTTATTATCCATATCGCTGCAGTTACCACATCCATTTGTATGGGTATTAAGGCGGGCACCATTTTCAATCCAACTCTGGAATGGGGATTGGGCTTACCGGTTGTCTATTTGGTCTGGTTTCTCTTGTGGTGGCAAGTCTGTATCAACCCTGCAAATGGTTCATGGGAATCAAGAAAAGAGGGAGGGATTGGTGGTTGAGTTATTTATAACAAAAGGCCCCATTGAACAAATCAATGGGGCCTTTTGTTTAGATAAAAAGTTCCATTATATCTATCGTATCAATGTAGTATAAGTTGCAGCAAAACTACCTGCAGATACTTTTACAATATAAGAGACAGTAAGTGTTTGATCACAAGTTGAAAAAGTACCTGACCCAGAAATTGTTGACTGTCCATAAGTGTACAGACTAGCTACATAGTTTTGGCTTGGAATTGTCACCTTAAAATTGGCTGGGTCTGTCCAGTCCAATGTTGCAGTAAGTCCTGTAGCGGCAGGATCTGTAGGGGCAAATGGGGCAAAACCCACGTCTGCTGTATTTCCCAAGTTTTTAATTAAAATAGTGCCCGTACTTGTACCAGTTTGAACAAAGTTAGAAACTGTAGCAGTATACTTAGATGCACTTGCGTTGGCAGGTGCAATAGTAGGGTAGTAATCCCTAGAGTTTGCATAAGCACCATTTAATGCAACATCTGTAACCGCACAATACCTTTGCAATACCACTTTAAGTGTATCGCTAAATTTGGCAATAGTTAAAGACGGCTCAGACAGGGTAACCACCAATGTATCTTTCCTACCTGTAGAATAATAGGAGAAAACACCATGAATCAATACTGACCCAATCGCTTTCCCTGCAGGAATAGTAACTGTATTTCCAGAAACTGGAGAAGTAACAGTATAATGTGTACCTGCCACCGCTCCACTTGGTGAGGTAATCTTGAAGCCCACTGTTCTGTCAACATCAGCTACATCTGTGGTACCAACATTTATTGAAAAGGAGCTCGTAGCACTGTTTTCAACATAATATGATACAAATGTAGTTGTAGATGCAAAGTGTGCATTTGCAGGTGGTATTTTTAGATTGTCTGTATACTTTTTGCAACCTGTGCCCAATGCAATCAAGGCCACACCTAGTATAACATTCTTTATTGCTGTTATTTTCATAGCATTTTATTTTTTAATTAATTAATTGAAACTGTGATTTACTAATTATATCCAGGATTCTGAACCATGTTTTTATTACCCAACAACTCTTGTTGAGGTATTGGCAAAGTGAACCTGAAATTATCAGCTGGCAATATCTGCCATGTTGTGTTGTTATCAGTATCGGTAAGTAACCTTGTTACTGGTAAACTTCTACGTTTCAAATCAAAATAACGGAAACCTTCAAAAGCCAGCTCCTTGTACCTTTCATCTACAATAGCTGTTATTAAATCTGCAGCATTGGCAAAAGTTTGGTTGGTATATCCAGAGATACGGTTGCTCCTTAATGTATTAAGATCCGTTGTACCTGCTGTCACATTCCCCAGTTCGGCCTGAGCTTCTGCTCTAATCAAATACATTTCAGCAATCCTAATAGCTTTTACATCCAGAACCCTAGGTCCTTTTGAAGAGGTAAAGAATTTGTTCACATAAGTTTTTACACTTGACCCTACTGTACCTGTTGCAATAAATGCAGCTTTCCGTATATCACCAGCACCATAAGCAGCAGTTAGTTTGTCGGAAGGCGCATAATAAACAAGGTTCCCATTAGTATATAGGTTCCCAACGGTAGTAGATGTAGCAGCATCTTGTCTTATGCGGAACAATATTTCAGACTTGTTTGCATCAGTCCATATTCCAGTGTAAGTTGCTCCATTGGCCAATGGTTTTACAGCGGAATTGATAACTGTGGTTGCATAATCAGAGGCTTTCTGCCAGTCTCTCTTATATAATGCCACCCTCGCTTGAATAGCAGTAATATTAACTTGGTTCATAACAGTATCAGAAAACGAAGCTACTGTAACCGCTGGCAAAAGTGCTTTTGCAGCATCCAAATCAGCTTCTATTCTAGCTACAGTTTGTGCCACCGGAATGCGGGCAGGTTTCTGGCTTATGTCAGAACTTGTAATATAGGGTATTCCCAAAGGGTCCGCCGCATCATATTTTTTTGCGTACCCCTGTAGAACTTCAAAATGTGCCAAAGCCCTCATGGCTATAGCTTGACCTTTGATAATGGGTATCCTAGCTTGTTCAACCGCACCATTAGCAGGAACCTTGTCGGCATATTCAAGAACAATGTTGGCTTGATTGATAACAGTAGGCATACCTATCCAAATGGAATTAACATCTCCACCACCTGTGGGGTCAGAAGAAAAAGTATACGTGTAGGTAAACCTTCCTTGGCCTGAATTGTCAGGCCCAAGTTTTACTTCATCGGTCAGTAAAGACGAAACTATCATCGTATTTGCCCTGTTCAGGTACCTACCATAAATGGCATTCGCTCCTTTTTGAAGGTCATCAACAGATAGAAATGAATTGTCCGTTGAAATGGTATCTGTAGGTTTCAGGTCCAAATCCTTTTTACAGCTAATAATTGAGGCCGCTGCAAAAGAGAGGAAAAGAAATTTATTTAATTTATTCATATAATAAAATATTTAATCTGATTAGAAGGTGATTTCAAGACCGGCAGTAATTGACCTCGGGTTAGGATATTCTGATAAGGAAATATTATTGTCATCTTCAGGATCGTATCCTTTCCATTTTGTCCAAACAGCCAAGTTTTGGCCTTGCAAATAAAACCTCATGTTAGAAATGAATTTCATTTTGTTAATAGCTGCTTTCGGAACAGTATAGGCCAATGTCAAATTCCTGAAACGTAGGAATGAAGCATCTTGGATGTACTTTGAACCAAATGAATTTTGGTACGCTGGGCTTTGCGTTGAAGCTATATCACCTGGTTTGGCCCAGAAATTCAATGACCTTGCTTGGTTAAAACCACCTGACAAGAAACTTGGGTTTTCTACAAAGAACTCAAGATTGTTCACACGATAAGTAGCATTTGCATAGCTGAAACTTGCAGATAAATCAAATCCTTTGTACCTCAAACTAGTTCCAAAACCTCCAGCTAATTTCGGAGAGCTGCTTCCCATATCTTGGAATTTGAATGCTTGGTTAACATCATTTGTTAATGTCATGTCTTGCTTGTAATACAATGGAGATCCTGTAGCAGCATCAACACCTGCCCATCTGATATCGTAATGGTCATTAACATCCTGACCAACTTTAATCAAACCTGTACCAAGTGCAAATTCTGTTGCGGTACCAAGGCTAAGGATTTTGTTTCTGTTGATCCCTGCGTTTGCAGAAACAGTCCAAATTAGATTCTTTGTCTTAACTACATCTACATTAACAATATATTCAAAACCACGGTTACGCATGGTACCTGCATTTACAGGTTGAGTGGAATTGGTTCCCAATCCGCTACCCAAATAAGACAACTGATTAGGTGCATATAGATTGGTTGTTTGTTTATTGTACCAATCCAGCTGTCCGTAAACCCTGTTTTTGAATAATGAAAACTCCAAGCTGATATTTGTTACACCTGTATATTCCCAATCAGCGGCAGGATTACCTGGTCCACTTCTAACTGTGGTAACCAGACTCTCATATGAACCTTGACCGTAGGTAGGATTGTAATCAAAGTAATTCAAAGGGAAGTTATCAGCGTTTGCAGACTGTCCATAACTTGCTTTCAATCGAAGGCTACTTATTTGCCTTACATTTTTAAAGAAATTCTCTTGACTCATTTCCCAAACGCCTCCAAAAGCGTAGAAAGCATGGAACCTATTAGGTTCAGGTAAATTGGATGTTCCATCATATCTTAAAGTACCATTAACAGTGTACTTCTTGTTATAAGTATATCGTACCATGCCGAAAACAGACTCAATAGTTCTTTCTGCTTTTCCAGCGTTGGTTAAAGTAGGAATTAGCGCATTTGCTGTAGTACCCGCAGTGGTTGCTGCTGGAGTATTAGGCCTTTTTGGATCTGTACCATACGCAGTAACTGTATATGATTTTTGGAAATTACGCAAATACTCTGCGTTGGCAGTGAATTCAACATCATGTTTTTCCGCAAAAGTCTTTTGGAAATCAAAATATGGCCTAACAGAAATTTGTAGATTTCTTGCCAATGCTTCTTGATAGATACCAGCTCTTGTTAAAGCAGAAGTGCTTGAACTGCTAAGGAAAGGTCTTGTATCCCTGTAAATAGTACCTTGGGTTTCACGGAAATCCACACCAGTTTGTAAACCAAAACTAATGTTCTTATTTATTTTATAACTGGTATTTGAGCCTAAGGTCAACTTAAACTGGTCATTATAGTTTTGGTTGTACTGCATTGCTTCATAAAGGTTTACACCATAGTATGGTTGAGCAGTGCTAGTATTAAAAGTACCATCAGTCTTATACAATGAAATATATGAAGGTGTAATACGCGTAACCAAGAACGGATTTGTCAAACCATTTGTGGTTGTACTTTCCTGAAAATTTCTTTTTGTATAACCCAATAAGGACGTAACCGAAAAAGACAATTTCTCGTCTGCATAGCTGAAATTGTTTCTAGCAGTAACACGCTTCATATCGCTCCTATCAATCAACCCCTTTTCAGTATAATAGGAAATATTGCTGAAAACACTTGCTTTACCAATAGAGCCAGATAATCCTATTTCATAATTCTGGAAAGTACCGGTCCTGAAATAAACATCATCCCAATTTGTATTTATGCCCTTTAAACTATCTAGATTCCTATCATACTGAGCTTTTTGAGCAGCAGTTAAAGTGCTATAAGTTGGATTCAATTTAGAATACATCCAGCCAGGCAGGGCTGCAGCAGATGATGGTAGAACTGTGCCCAATCTTTCTTGAGCAGCTAAAAGTTCAGTCGAGTTCATCATATCATAATTGAACTGTGGCTTCATTTTTGTTCCATATTGAGAGGAGAGCACCAATCGGGCTTTACCCGGTGTACCTTTTTTAGTAGTAGCCACAATAACACCAGCAGCACCCCTATTTCCATAAGTTGCCATGGACAAACCATCTTTTAGCACTTCGACAGATTCAAAATCATTAGGGTTTATACTTGCGAAGACAGCCGCTTCTACAGGTACTCCATCCAAAATATACAAAGGATTATTACTATTACCTAATATGGTAGTTGGGCCACGTAAAACAACGCTCGCTGGATTACCTGGCTGCCCGCTACCATTCAAAACGGTTAAACCGGGAACCTTACCCTGAAGCATTTGATCAAAAGTAGCAACTGGCACGTTTTTGAAGTTTTCGCCACCAACTTTTACGGTACTACCTGCATATTGGGATTTCTTTTGACGAGCATAGCCAGTAACCACAACATCACCAATTTCAGCAGAAGAAGATGTAAGAGTGATTGAATAACTAATTGAACTACCAATTGTTATAGTTTCAGTTCCATAACCAACATAACTAAACTCTATTTGTTTGGCATTTGTTGGAACAACCAAAGAGTAAGTACCATTCGAGGCCGTTTGGGCCTTGGCGCTGAACCCTTTTGCAGAAACAGTAACGCCGGCCAATGGATTCCCTTTTTCATCAACAACCTTACCTGTAATGGTACGGTTTTGAGCCCAAAGTTGTCCAGCACATAGCAGAAAGCACAAGACAAGACTTGTAAATTTTCTCATATTTATCTGATTTTGTTTTTTGAAGTGTGCAATATAATGCAACAAAAAGTTAATAATCAACTTTAAGACAAATTAATGTTATTTTTTGCTGCATTTTTAGGATGAATGGTTTTCGAGATGAAAAAAGGGTTGAAAATCAATTATTCAGTTCCACTTTCCCTAACAATATTATAAGTCAACTTTTCTAAAACATTAACAAATCCATGTAGGAATACCCTTCCTTGAAGGAGTAAACAGCTTTAAGGCGAAACTTCAAGCAATTTTCAATAAAAAGCCATTTCATCACATGCTAAATCCAGCTTAAACTACCTTCTTTGACATTGCCAAAATAAGCACGGGCAATAAAACCAAATTTGTCAGTGTTCCCATGACCAATGTAAAGGAGGTGAGCCAACCCAACGATTTCGTGCCGCCAAAATCACTGAAGCAGAAAATGACAAATCCTGCTATTAGTACCAGCGAAGTATAAATAATGCTGATGCCCGTATGCCTGACCGTTTGCTCAAGGGTCGGTTTTACTGCTTTATTGTAATGGGGAAGCTCCTGTTTGTAATTCACCAAAAAGCGGATGGTTACGTCTATCACTATCCCTAATGCCACGCTGAACACCAATACGGCCGACGGCGTAAGCCTAACACCCATCCAGCCCATTAAACCTGCGGTAAATATCAATGGGATAACATTGGGAATCAGGGAGCAAACCAAAATCCTAGCGGACTTAAAAAGGTACAACATGCAAAGGGCTATGAGGAGAAAGGCGTACACCAAACTTTCCTTCAGGCCCCCAATGATAAATTTACTGCCTTCCAAGAAAGTAACACTTGTGCCTGTAAGGGTCACTTTATAGGCTGCCGTATCAAAGATTTCTTTTGACTTGGTTTCAAAATCCTTCAAAAGCAATGGAAGCCGCACACTACCTATATCCTTCATGTTCACACTTATCCTATCGTACTGCTGTGTGCTGTCTATAAACTGTGCCACCAACTGCATGGCCCCTTTTTTACTGGTATCCTTTCTTAACGAAGCAGATAAAGAAGCAGGTATCTGCAGGGGCAGGGCAAAACTGCTGCTGTCACCATTATAATATGCCTGATTGGCAAACTTTAATGCTTCCACAATGCTCAACGGTTTTCCAGTTTCTGTTTTATCGGAAATGTAGGAGCTGAATTCTTCTATGCGCTGCAATGATTCCAAGTTCAATGCCCCCCGTTTCTTTTTGGTATCCACCACAATTTCCAGAGGCATCACCCCCTCAAAATTGTTCTCGAACCATTTAAGGTCCGTATAGATTTTGTCCTTTTGGGGGAGGTCATCTACAATAAATGCCTCGCTTTTTAATTTGAAGATGCCCAATATTGCCAATGCAGTTAAGATTATGGTTATTCCGTACACCCATTTTGAATAATGGAACACCCAACGTTCCACTTTCACCAGGATATTTCCCAGTGTCTTGCTGTCCAGGTATTTAACATGCTTTGCCTTGGGTGGTGGCAAATAACTCAGTACCACAGGAATAAAAATCAGGGAAATAATGAACAGTGCCATGATATTGATTCCCGCCACTGCACCAAATTCTTTGAGCAAAGCACTATTGGTCAACGCAAACACCGCAAAACCAATAGCAGCAGCAATATTGCAGAACAATGTTACAATGCCCATTCTGCCAACCATGGTTACCAGTGCCTTGTTCTTTTCATTGGTATCTTTATACGCAGTGTGGTATTTATTCAGGAAATAAATGCAGTTAGGAATGCCGATTACCACCACCAATGGTGGTATCAACGCCGTAAGCAAAGTGATTTTATAGCCAAGCAGCACAATGGTTCCCAAACTGAATACCACACCGGCAATTACCACAAACAGGCTGATGGCCATGGCACTTATTGAACGGAAGAACAATAACAGCGTAATGGCTGATAACAGGATGGAACCTAAAAGGAACCAGTTCATTTCAGCCTTTAATTTGTTACCGATACTGGTGCGTATATAAGGCAATCCACTGGTGTGCAATGTGATATTGGCAGCCTTTTCAAACTTGGTAGCTTGTGCCATTACCTCATCAATCAACCGTGTCCGTTCCTTACTGTTCACCATGTCCTTATCCAACTGTGCTCCGATTAAATAGGCATTTGTTGATGGGTTATAAAAGATGGACCGATAAAATGGTAGGTTCTCAAACGCCGCCTTTGCAGTATCCAACTCCTGTTGGCTAGTATATGGGTAATGGAAAATTCTTTCCGTAACCAGTTTATCGCCAGACGAATCCTTCTTCAATACCAATGCCTCCGGAACACATAGTACATTCAGCACTCCCTTCACCCGTTTCAGGCTCTGAAAAAAAGCACCTGCTTCGTTGAAAGTCCTAAGGGTATAGAAATCCTTGCTTTCCAGGCCAAACACAACCGTATTGCCATCACTGCTGAACTTTTTTAAAAACGACTGATAGTCCTGGTACTTTGGATTGTCTGTGGGAATGGCCCTTGTAAATTCATAGCTCAACTGCACCTTGGAGGCCTTATAGCCCATGAAACCTGTGAGCAGTAATAATGCTATTAAAAGAAAAAGCCTGTTTTTTAAAATGAACTGACCAAGTTTATACCACATAGAAGAAGGTTCAAAAAGTCAAAAGTTTGAATGTTCAAGAAATCCACCGAGAACGGTAGGTCTGCAAAGAAATGATGAAACTTGTTTGGAAGTGAACTTTTATCAGACTGTCAAAGAAAATTGGCGTGCGTGTTCATACCCGTTTTCTCCACATGGGGCTCCCTGTAGCCCATGAATAACCTTATTGAACTTCAGGCAACCTTATGAAGACACAAAGTATGCTATCGCCTCGCTTATTGAATAGCAATCAATTGTTATGCTGGTCCGTATTGACCAACCTGCACCTGACATTTTATAGAATGTTATGATTGCCTAGTTGAAATTTAAATCCGGATAGGCAATAAAGAAACGCCATTTAGAGTTATATACATCCGCCTCTTAAACCAATATCCTATGCGGTTAGCAGTATTTACGATAGTGCTTTTACTATCGTGTGCATCCTATTCCCAATCATTGAAGAACAGTAACCATTTTACCGTTCCCCCAATTATCAATACCCCAGATGCTCCCGCTATCATTACGATTACAGATTCATTGTACGACAATTTGCACTTGGAGGAGGCTGGTTTGGAAAGGGATATCTTTTTTCAAGCTTACAAAGGCTTCCTGTACCTATTAGGCAAAAACAAATTGCATAACACCGATGTTCTCACCATTGCCGATTACAGTCAAAGTTGCAATAACAGGAGATTATATGTAATTGACCTAGTGGGCATGCAATTACTTTATCAAACCTATGTATCCCATGGAAAGAACAGTGGTGGCGAATTTGCCAGCAGTTTTTCCAATCAAAAGGATTCCAATAAGAGTAGTATTGGCTTTTTAATCACAGGTGAAGTGTACAATGGAAATTATGGCACTGCCTTGCGGTTGGATGGTGCAGAACCCAATATCAATGACCATGTTAGGGACAGGGATATCGTTTTTCACGGTAGCGATTTTGTTAACGATAAAATAATAGGGCAGAAAGGGAAAATAGGTCGTAGTTTGGGATGCCCAGCAGTACCAAAAGCAGAACATTTAGCAATCATAGCATCAATTAAAAACGGTAGCTGCTTTTTCATATACAACCAAAGCGAAATTTATGCAAAACGGTCAAAAATCATCAACGCCAAATTCGATTGGCCTTCAATGGCAACTGCTGATGTGGATGCAACAGCAAGTAACAACGGTAATCCCAAAGCCGAAAAAGCTTACACAGAAGGTATAAAATAAAAAAGCCTATTTCTTGTTTGTTACTAACAAGCTACATCATTATCCAATAGCCCAATAACTGGCAAACGGCCCCTACCAATAGGCCAATGTACATTTCACGATTAGTGTGATTACCTGCAATAAAACGGCTGGTACAAACGGCTCCCGAAATAAGGGTAGCAATACTTATAGGCAGACCAAGACTTACCTGGTAATAGAACGAAAAAAGCACTATCGCTGTCAATGCAGCACCAATGGCCATGCCGTGCAAACTTATCTTGATGAAGTTATTGATAACAACTCCAATGGATGTGGAAATGAAAATGCCAAAGAAGAAGAATTTCATTACAGCAGGTTGGTCTTCAAATTGCTTGCTCCTGCTTAAGTAAAACATCCACCAATAGAAAAACATGGTGACAAAAAAAGGGATGATGCGTTCCTTTTGTGTCTTCAAAAAAATATTCTCCGTAAATTTCAGCTTCCATAAAAGGAATACCGCAAATGCTGGAAAGAAAGCTGTCATCCAAAACAGGCCAAACAGTTTAAGTTTCAAGCCCATTTCGGTAATGCCAGCAAACTCCGATGGAAACTGGTACATTAAAAACAGGAAGATGTAAGTTGGGATAAACAGCGGGTGGAACAGGTAAGAAATAACTTTCGCTACAAAAAGAACGAATTTATTGGGCTGATAGCTGGAGGTTTCTATTGTAATCGTCTGTTCCATTTGATAAAGGTGCAAGTTTTTGGTGATTTTCAAGTATTGACGGCCTATCATCATAAAAAGATTGATAGCACCTGGAACATTTTGGAATGTTCCATCAAAAGTGTTCCAGTGTCTCTCTTTCAATAAATATTAAAGTTCCTTTCTCAACCTTGCTACAGGAATGTTCAATTGCTCCCTGTATTTGGCTACAGTACGTCGGGCAATATTATAACCCTTTTCGTTGAGCATGTCAGTCAGGGTTTCATCTGCCAAAGGCTTGTGTTTATCTTCCGCCTCAATCATATTGCTCAAGATCTTCTTTACTTCGCGGGTACTTACTTCTTCTCCGCTATCCGTACTCAAACTTTCACTGAAGAAAAATTTCAACCTGTAGGTCCCAAATTCTGTTTGCACAAACTTGCTATTGGCCACACGGCTCACAGTACTGATGTCCTGACCGGTTACTTCGGCAATATCCTTTAGGATCATTGGGTTCATTTCTGTCTCGTCCCCAGTCAAAAAGAATTCTTCCTGGTGCTTCATGATGGCATGCATGGTATTGTACAAAGTAGCCTGACGCTGCTTGATCATATCAATGAACCATTTGGCAGAATCAATTTTCTGCTTAATGAACATCACCGCCTCTTTTTGCCGCTTATCTTTTTTGGCGCCCTTGTCATAGTCCTTCAGCATGTCCCTGTAGCCTTCACTGATGCGGAGATCGGGAGCATTTTTGCTGTTCAAGGTAAGTTCCAGCTTCCCTGCATTATTGATAATAAAAAAGTCTGGAATGATGTAACTCTGGGCCTTGTTCACTTCGCCCAAATTGCCACCAGGCCTCGGATTGAGCTTGATAATCTGGTTGATGACTTCCTTAATCTGTTCATCGGTCAAATCCAGCCCACGCTGTATTTTCTCGTAGTGTTTCTTCGTAAACTCGTCAAAATATTTGCTCAATACCTTAATGGCCAGTTCCACCCCAATCCCTTCGGCTGTTTTCCGGTGGAGCTGTATCAGTAAGCATTCCTGAAGGTTCCTTGCACCAATGCCGGGAGGGTCGAAATGCTGGATTAATTTGATAATCTCCTCCACCTCTGCTTCATCGGTCATCACATTCTGCCTAAAAGCCAAATCATCTACAATACTGCTCAGTTCCCGCCTCAAATAGCCATCATCATCAATGCTGCCCACAATCTGCTCTGCCACTTTGAACCTACGTTCATCCAGATCCAGCATCCCCAATTGATCGATCAGTAATTCATAGAAGCTTGCTTCATTCTTAATGGGAATTACCTTGCCATCATCGGCCTCTGGGTAGTTATCATCTTTCATCCTATAATCGCCCACTTCATCATCGCCATCATTCACGTATTCCGTAATGTCAATATTCTCGTATTCATCTTCGCTTCCATCAAGTACCTCATCATCACTACTGCTTTCAAACTCATCCTTGGTATCGTCAGTTAATTCATCCACTTGACCTTCTTCACCTTGTTCCAAAGCTGGGTTCTCCTCCAGCTCTTCCTTAATGCGTTCCTCCAAGTTTGCAGTAGGCACCTGCAATAGTTTCATTAACTGAATCTGCTGGGGTGATAATTTTTGTAAAAGTTTCTGTTGTAATGACTGACTTAAACTCATTGCAATTGTTCGATTTCTTTTTGATTGTCGGCTATGGTATCAATTATTTGACTTGGTTGCTCCCCGTACTGTTTGTTCTATTGCTAATCCTTATGCATCATATCCACGTAGAAAAAAATCCACAGATTATTTAACGCCGTAAATTTACACACAATCTAAAGCCGCAAATCAGTGAAACCCATTTGTTTCTTTGTAAATTTATTCCTATTGCTTTCATTAGCAAGCCCTGCTCAACAGGGTAAGGATACTATTTCAATAAAACAAAAGTCATTAGACAGTTTAAAAACCGTGCCAGTACATTTGCAACCATTGCCAGCCAATTATTATACTACCAATTTGGGTTTCTTCTGCAAAAAAGAGATACAATTGGAGAAGAAAACAAAAATTCCCTTCCGCTTCAGGTTGGGAAGTTTGGACTATACTGATAAAATGGAAGGCAAAACAAAAAACTGAACCGAAATGCTAGTTTAACTTTCTCAAAGATGTATTTATAAAGTGATTATTTATTGTGATACTTTCGCCCGGTTCGATTGGATACCATCTTATATAACTTGCCTTTCTATTATTTAAATTGCCATGCAACAAATAACTAACGGACTCCTGCAAATAACCATAACAGAAAAAGGTGCAGAACTGGAAAGCATCCTTAACACACAAACAGGCCTTGAATACCTTTGGAACGCTGACCCGGCTTTTTGGCCAAAGAAAAGCCCTGTTCTTTTTCCTATTGTAGGTGGGTTAAAGGATAATGCTTACCGTTACCAAGGCAAAAACTATCAATTGGGCAGGCATGGCTTTGCAAGGGAAAGTGTCTATGCTGTTTCCGCTCAAACAGAAAACAGCATCACCTATACACTAACCACAAATGTGGCCACAGCTAACATTTATCCATTTGATTTTTCTTTTTCAGTTACGTATACCATTGATGGCAACACCCTTTTTTGTTCCTACGAAGTGGAAAACAGGGGTAGCGAAGCCCTGTATTTCTCCTGCGGAGGGCATCCCGCATTCAACATTCCATTGACCAAAGAAACAGGCTTTACGGATTGGTATTTGCAATTTGAACAAGTAGAAAATACCCCCCGATGGCCCATTGGGCCCGACGGGTTGATATTGGACCATAGCATACCCTGTCTGGAAAACACCAATCGGCTGCCATTGACCAAACCGCTGTTTTATGGTGATGCGCTCGTATTCAAGGATTTGAAATCAACCAGTATTTCCATCCTAAGTGATAAGTCGGAAAATGGATTGACCATGAACTTTGAAGGTTTCCCCTACTATGGTATATGGAGCTTTAAGGATGCAGATTTTGTTTGCTTGGAGCCTTGGTGCGGTATTGCCGATACCATCAATAGTACTGGCGTACTACAGGAAAAAGAGGGGATTATATTTTTGGAACCCAATAATATTTGGAAAAGGGGCTGGGATGTGGCATTTTTTTAGCGTCCGCTGGCCATCTTTTTAGCTTATCCGTTCAATAGCAATACCATTAAAAAATCCTCTTGAAAGGCAAATCCCTTTCCAAGAGGATTCAATAATATAGGCAGCAGGTAATTAGGCTATTACGTTCGCTTCACTCAATACCTTCCTAATCACACCAACCATCTTCTCCCCTTTTTCCTTAATCTGCTCTTCGGTCCATAACAAACTGATGGCAGTAGAAATGCAACGGCCCATTATAGCATCGCTTGCGCTGAAATCCTGGTCCTGCAATTGTGCTAAAGCAACTTTCTGCTCCTCGTTCAAATTGTTCAATGCCTTCATCTCCTTCAAATGCTGCCATTGCTTAATGTAGTGCCAGTTATTGGCATACCAGTAAAAGTTACCGGCCAATATTCCCTGGGCTTTCATCTCTGCAACAAACGCTTTCATTAATTCTTCTGTTGGCAGGAACCAACTGATAAAAGTGCAACTGTCCACGCCACCTTCAGGGATAATCCTAAAGGATACTTCAGGTATTTGTGCCAAAATATCCTTTAAAGTAGTATGGTTTTTCTGCTGAATGGAAAGAAAAGTATCCAGTTTCCTGATCTGCGCCAGGCCAACGGCAGCATGCAGTTCACTTATCCTGAAATTATAGCCCAAAAAAGGATGTAGGTCCGCACCCCTATCCACGCCTTTATGATCATGACCGTGGTCTGTGTAACCATCGGCTTTTAGGTAAACATCTTCGCTATTGGTCATTACCACACCGCCCTCGGCACAGGTAATCGTCTTTACGAAGTCAAAAGAAAAAGTACCTGCATGGCCAATTGTTCCCAAATATTTCCCTTTGTACTTGGCACCAATACTCTGGCATGCATCCTCCAAGAGAATCAGATCATGTTCATCGCAAATCGTTTTCAGTGCATCCAGGTCTGCCATGCTGCCACACATGTGTACAGGCATGATACATTTTGTTTTTGGAGTGAGCGCATTCCTTACTGCCTCAGGGTCCAGCGTGAGTGTTTCATCCACATCCACCAGAACAGGAATGGCCCCAACACTCAGTACAGCTTCGAAACTTGCCACAAAAGTGAAAGAAGGCATGATCACTTCATCACCAACACCAATGTTCAAAGCGGCCATCGCAGTGGTCAAAGCAGCCGTTCCGCTGCTGGTAAGCTGGGCATACTTGCTACCGAATGTTTTATTGATTTCATTTTCCAGTTCAATACTTTTCCAGATGCTCTTCCTGGGGCCATCAAAACCGTAACGCATAAGGATGCCCGTTTCCAGTACATCATTTACTTCTTTCTTTTCTTCTTCGCCCCAAAGTTCAAAGCCTGGCATAATGTATAAGTTTAAAAAGTTTACAAGTTCAAATGTTCCCAAAGTTGAAGGGCAAAAATAAAGAAAGTTTCAACGTGGTATTTTTTTGGTTACCAGCGGTAGGATTTTATCACTAAAAAATGGTATCCATTTATCTACAGGATAAATATTGCGCCTTTTTCGAAGCGTAAAAACAGTATCCCCCTTATTACTGGGCAGCTTTTGTGTTGATTGAATAGCTAAGGATTATTTTGTTTCCTTTGCAGTATGAACCCAGTGATATTTTATTGTTATGATGCCTACTGTGGCTGGTGTTATGGTTTCAGCCCGGTTATAAGAAAAATTGTAGAGGAATATAAGGGCCAACTTGATGCTGAAGTATTAAGTGGTGGCATGATCATTCCCGAAAAACCGGTACATATTGGCACTACAGCAGCTTACATTCAGAAAGCATACCATACAGTGGAAGAATATTCGGGCATCAAGTTCGGGGCCGATTATTTATGGCATATCAATAACCCGGATCTGAGTGACTGGTTCCCCAACAGCGAAAAACCCGCCATTGCCATGAGCATTTTCAAGGAATACTATCCCGATAGGCAGGTTGAATTTGCCAGTGACCTGCAATATGCTTTACACTTTGAAGGTAGGGACCTGACTGACGATGAAGCCTACAAGCATTTGCTTGAAAAATACAGTATCCAACCGGAACCCTTCTATGAAAAGCTCAAAAGCGAAGAGTTCAAGGAAAAGGCCTACTATGAATTTGCGTTGTGCAAACAATTGCAGGTTACAGGTTTCCCCTGCGTACTCCTGCAAACAGGTGAAAGTAAATTCCATTTACTGGCAAGGGGCTTTACACATTATGACGATTTAAAAGCAAGGATTGAGAATGTACTGAAAGACGCCAGTGGAAATTAACAACTATCCACTTGCGGGAACCAATTATGGATACCAATTAAAAGAAATACCATGGGCATTACCATTCATTACAGTTTCACCTTAAAAAAGGCCGCTTCCCTAACAGGTCTTGTTAATGAAGTAGCGGATATCTGCCGGTCGTTGGAATGGAAGTTCGATATCATCAATCAGCCAATGATTGATGCTTTCAGTAATTTCGACAACTCCAAAATCAGGTTCACGGAGGATGATATTGCAGGTATATTGTTCTCACCCCATGAACATAGCGAAAGTGTCCAGCTTACATTTTTACCCAATGGCCGAACATCTACCATAACCAATATCAAATTCTCCGATTATACAGCAGACAACGAACTGCTGTATTGGGCATTCACCAAAACACAATTTGGCGGCCCAGGAACACATATAGCCATTGTAAAGCTGCTGAAATACTTGAGCACAAAATATTTTTCCAAAACTGAGGTAGAAGATGAAGGTGGCTATTGGGAAACAGGTAATGAAGAAGTGCTAAAAGAGAAAATAGATTTTTTTGATAAGGCCATAACTGTAGTAGAAGAAATGTTCAGCAACTTGGAAACATTTAAAAATGAATCCGTGGAAAGTTTGGCAGCACGCCTTCAAGCAATATTAAAAGAGAAATTAAAAGGTTTCAACAATGGACAATAACATAATAACCATTCAAAAATTCTATACAGCATTCCAGCAGAAGGACTATGCAACCATGAACAGTTGCTATGCAGATGATATCCCTTTTAGCGACCCCGTTTTTGGCTTGCTCAGGGGCAATGAAACAAAAGCCATGTGGCAAATGCTCTGCACAAGGGCAAAGGATTTTTCATTGAACTATGATAATATCAAAACCGATGATGGCGAATACTATACCTGCGATTGGACCGCATCCTACCTTTTTTCCAAAACAAACAGGAGGGTGATAAATGTCTGCAAGGCCTACATGCGTATGAAGGAAGGCGTAATCATGGAGCATTCCGATGGCTTCAAGTATTACCGTTGGTGCAGGCAAGCATTGGGCCTATCCGGATTGATTTTGGGCTGGAGCAGCTTCATGCACAAACGTGTTTCTAAAAATGCAAAGAAGGGGCTGGCGGATTTTATGGAGAAGAACAATTTATAAAATAATCCAGCATTAAATTTCAAGCCCCCATCACTTTGTACTTGCACCCTTGAAAAAGGCATTGTATTTTTCCATCTCACAAAAACAACTGCAATATGAAACGTATTAATTTCCTCTTCGCCAGTATTATTTTATTGGCTTCCTGCAACAATGCCCCCACAGAAAAAAAAGAAGAAAAGAAAGATTCCACTAACAAAGAAACAGTTTTTGTCCCAGTTGATTCTGCTATCGCCATGAAAAACTGGCAAGCATATATGACACCTGGCGAAGTGCACAAAATGATTGCATCGTGGAGTGGAAACTGGAACACTGAAACAACCATGTGGATGGCCCCAGATGCGCCACCCATGAAAAGCATGGGCAAAACAGTTAACAAAACAGTTCTCAATGGCCTGTATCAAGAGAGTGTAAACACTGGCACCATGATGGGTATGCCCTTTGAAGGCCATGGCACTTTGGGCTATGACAATGCAAAAAAAATATTTGTTAGCAGTTGGGTTGACAATATGGGCAGTGGCATTATAAAAATGGAAGGCACATGGGATGCTGCTACAAAATCAGTAACGATGAAAGGCATGTGTGTGGACCCCTCATCCGGAAAGGATTGCGAAATGAAGGAAATATTTAAGGTGATTGATGACAATACCCAAACCATGGAAATGTACGGCCCAGACCCTAAAACTGGAAAGGAAATGAAGATGATGGAACTAAAGTTTACAAGGGCCAAATAAAGCATATTCAACAAAAGAAAGGGCAGGTGTTTAACCTGCTCTTTTTCAATAAACTACTTTCTTTTCCAAACAGTTTCACAGCAATCGATCCATTGTTGAACTGTAACTTTTGAAGCCAGTTCACCCAACAATTTAAAGGGGATGCTTTCCGGCTTCTTGAAACGTATGCAAGCCTTGCCCATATCCAGTTTAGTAGTTGCATGCTTGGTATATTCATCGGTAAACCATTTCAACAATGTTGGATTTGCATAAATACCCATATGATGAATGGCGATGAAATTTTTCTGCGAACCGATATTGATAAAAGGCAGTGGCAGCTTAGGGTCGCAATGGTAACCTTTTGGATAAAGGCTATGTGGCACCACATAACCAATCATGCCATAGCTCATGGTTTCCTGAAAACCTTTGGGTAGGTTTTTCTTGATTTCTCTTCTCAGTTTTTGTATGGCTTCCTTTCTGTCTTCAGGAAGTTCATTGATATATTCTTCTACTGTAACAGCTTCCGATTGCATGTAAATAAATTTTCGTAGGGCAATTTATTCCTTTACCCTTGAATAATAAAAATGGCTGCGCTTATTGGAGGCTTCGTTTCCATCATCAATAAAGGCATGAAGGGAATCTTTATTGATTAGTTCATACACAATTCTTTTGGGGAAGTCGTGTTCAGGGTTTTCAAAAACAAATTTGCCGCTTGCAGAAGATGTAAGTTTAAAAGCAATGGGCTTCCTGTCATTTTGATTTGAAACAGTTGATGTGTAGAAGATACCATCAGCCTTGTTTTGCAAGGCAACCGTTTCATTAACAATGGTATCCGCTCCTTTTACATAATAACCTTTGCTTTGTAGGTAATCCTTGTTTACCACTTTCCATTCTTCGCAGATAGCCCCACGTTTGGTTTGCATTTTCCATGTACCTTGTAAAACATGAAGCTGATTAAATGTTCCATCGTCTGTAAATGCAAACAATAACATAACCAAGCAGTTAGCTAAAAGGGTTCGTTTCATGGCGTTTATTTCTTTTTCTTCTTTGATGGTTTCGCAATGGCATTGTATTGCAATGCCAAGCTTACCCAGTAGTTCAGTTTTGCTTTTGTAGTGATTGTTTCCGGATCTACAAATACATAGCCTTTTAGTTCCTTGCCTTTCATCTTCATGGGCATGCAGCCTTCTTTGCCCAGTACCTCTTCTTGTTGCATGGGATCCAACCGCACCATGATATGTTCAGCCTTTACACCAATGCACATTTTATCGTTTACCATGAAACAGGTGCCACCAAACATTTTCTTCTCTTCCACGTTATCAGCAAACGGAGCTATCAATTCCCTTACACGGGCTGTGAGTTTTTCATCCAATGCCATATTATGCGTTGATTACCCTTTTAATGTTTATGTTCTTGTTCCTCAAATCCAATCCGCCCTCCGCAATGGATTTCAAATTGGCCAAATAAAATGCCCACCCTGTTTTGCAGCCAACATGGAAATTCTCCTTGCCCTTCTCATCAATAGGAATATTTCGAACCAGCTTACTACACTTTGATAGTTCATTGTTCTGTTTTTGAGTTGATGCTTAAAGATGGAAAGCATCAATGGCAAATCATGACCGTTCATCAAAACTTAATAAGTAAGAACTTTCAGGTTCTTTTCATAATCCTTATCATCTGGTTGCCAAAGCTCTATTTTGTTGCCTTCCAAATCCATGATATGTACAAAGTTACCATAGCTTGTGCTATCAATTTTATCAATAGGCACAATACCTTCTTTTTTCAATTCCCCTAACAACCATTCAAGGTTTTCAACCCTATAATTCATCATGAAGTCTTTGGTAGATGGGTTGAAATATTTTGTCTTATTACCAAAAGGGGCCCAAAGGGTAAATCCTTTTTGCGTGCTGTCATCATAATGCCGCCAAGCAAAATTGCATCCATATTCTTCCATGTTCATCCCAAGGTTCTTATTGTACCATTTCATTAGACTGTCACGGTTACTGCATTTAAAAAAGATACCACCAATGCCCGTGACTTTTTTGTGCTGCCCCTTACCATTATTGGTTGGTGATTGCACATATCGAAAGCCATAACCAACAGCAAATGCCAAAATGACGATTAGAAGCAACTGATATTTTTTCATATGGGATCTTTGTTGAACAAAGTACGAAAAGTATAGGCGTGCGGCGCAACTGCTGCTAAATATTTGTTCCTCAACTAAGTAGGTAATTTTTCCCAACATCAACAGCACATTACGATTTCATAAAACAGAAATTTGTTCTCGATAGCTACATTTGCACCACAATTTTAGGATATGGGCAAAGTAAAAATTGGGATGGTGCAAATGAGCTGCTCGGCAGACAAGGCAGCCAACCTTAAAAAAGCAATTGACAAAACGAGGGAGGCCGCTGCAAAAGGTGCACAGATTGTTTGTTTGCAGGAGCTTTTCACTTCTTTATATTTCTGTGATGTGGAAGACTATGAAAACTTCAAACTGGCAGAAAGTATTCCGGGAGAGAGCACCAATGTGCTAAGCGAAGTGGCAAAGGAACTGGGCGTTGTAATCATTGCCTCCCTATTTGAAAAAAGGGCACAGGGCCTCTATCACAATACTACAGCAGTAATAGATGCAGATGGAACCTATTTGGGCAAGTACAGGAAGATGCACATCCCTGATGATCCTGCTTATTACGAAAAATTCTATTTCACACCGGGCGACTTGGGCTATAAAACCTTCAAGACAACATTCGCCACCATCGGTATCCTGATTTGTTGGGACCAGTGGTACCCCGAAGCTGCAAGGATTACTGCCTTGATGGGCGCCGAGATCCTGTTCTACCCAACAGCCATTGGCTGGGCTACCAGCCAGGATGAGGAAACAAACAATGAGCAGTACAATGCTTGGCAAACCATTCAACGCAGCCATGCCGTGGCCAATGGTATACACGTGGTAAGTGTGAACAGGGTAGGACTGGAACAAGATGGCCTAATGAAATTCTGGGGCGGCAGCTTTGTAAGCAATCCTTTTGGAAGCCTTATCTACAAAGCATCCCACGAAGAGGAGGAGACTACTGTGGTGGAAATTGACACCGCAACATCGGATAGGTACAGAACGCACTGGCCCTTCTTAAGGGATAGGAGAATTGACAGCTATCAACCAATTACGAAAAGATTTATTGATGAAGATTAAATAGGTGATAGAAACTACTGTGATCCATTACCTATGAACCATGAACCATAAAATATGAACTCAAAATTATTTCCGAAAGATTTAGGTTATTATTTCCCTGCAGAATTTGCCAAACATGAAGCCACTTGGCTTAGCTGGCCGCATAAGGAAGCCTCATGGCCAGGTAAGATTGATGCAATCTACCCCAACTATGCCGAATTTATCCAGTACCTATCGTTCAGTGAGAAGGTCCGGATTAATGTGAATGATGAAGGCATGAAAGAATTTGCACTGTCACACATTCAAAAGACCGCTGCAGACCTGAACAACATAGAATTTTTCATCCACGCAACAAACGATGCATGGTGCCGCGATCATGGCCCTGCTTTTCTGTTGAACAAGAAAATAAGGAACAAGAAAGCCATTATCGATTGGGATTACAATGCCTGGGGCAATAAATATCCCCCATTCGATTTGGATGATTACATTCCCACATTGATTGGCCAACATTATGATTTATTGGTTTTTTACCCTGATATCATCATGGAAGGTGGTGCTGTTGAATTCAATGGTGCTGGCTCCCTGCTCACATCAACTGCCTGCCTGCTGAACAAGAACAGGAACCCAAAACTCAATCAAACACAGATTGAACAGTACCTTATCAATTATTACGGTGTGGAACAGGTACTTTGGGTAAATGAAGGTATTGTAGGTGATGATACGGATGGACATATTGACGATACCGTTCGTTTTGTAAATGAAGACACGGTCATGACCGTTGTTGAAGAGAACAAGAACGATGAAAATCATCCCCTGCTCCAAAACAACTTGAGACAATTAAAGGAGATGCGTTTACTCAATGGTAAGCAACTGAATATCATTGAACTGCCCATGCCAGATGCAGTGGTATATGATGGTCAGCGTTTGCCAGCATCCTATGCCAATTTCTATATCTGCAACGAATACGTGATTGTGCCCACTTTCCAATCCAAAAAAGATGACAAAGCCCTTCAAATCATCCAATCAGCGTTCAAGGACAGGGATGTGATTGGCATCGATTCCACAGACATCATTTGGGGACTGGGAAGTTTTCACTGTTTGAGCCAGCAGGAGCCTGCTGCTTCGTAAAAGAACTTTCACTTATTGATTTGGATTAGCCGCTTATATTTGCTGCAGTCCTCTAAAAAAGAAACATGGAATACAGTAAATTAATATCAGTAACAGGTTTGCCAGGTTTGTTTGAACTGGTTGGCAGCAAAACAGACGGTGCCATTGTTCGTAACCTAGAAGACAAAACAACCAAATTTGTAAGTAGCCGCATCCACAACTTTTCACATTTGGAAAGCATTGAAGTATACACACAACGTGAAAATGTAAACTTGGTAGAAGTGTTGCAGGCTATGGATGCCAGCACTGAAGCCCTGCCCGATGAAAAAGACGCCAAGGCAGTTGTGGCCTACATGAAAAAAGTGTACCCGGATATGGACTTTGAACGTGTTTACGCCAGCGATATGAAGAAAATGGTTAAATGGTTCAGTATCCTAAAGGCCAATAATGTTGAACTGAAATTAACCGAGCAAGAGGCGGAAGAAGAAGAAACACCAGAAGAAGCATAAATTCATGCTCACCTAACGATAATTATAAAAAGGCATCATTTAAATAATGATGCCTTTTTATTTCCCCTACTAATATCTGCACTTCTGGGGGAGTGTTCTTCTCGTCAAGTAAATTATGACAGGACCGTTTGATAATGTGGAAGTTAGCTTCCCAAAGAACTGTTGGTAAAGCAACACACCCTCTTTCGTTTTCAACATACATTTCACCCAACCTTTTTTTCGTGTAGGTTTGTTACAAACAACTGTACATGAGCTTACACACCATTGTTGACTTTTTGGACCCCATCAATATCTACGAACTCAGTAACGATGAAGGCTACCGTGATACACAGCTTGGTCGCCATATTGCCGTTTACGAAGAAGAACTCCCGAACATCGAGGAGGCCGATCTGGTAATCGTTGGCTGCGGTGAAATGCGTGGTGCCGGTATGGAACAGTCCAATGCACCCAATGCCATCCGAAGCGAATTCTACAGCCTCTTCCATTGGCACAAAGAAGTGAAGCTGGCCGATGTGGGCAATGTAAAAACAGGGGCCAGTTTACAGGACACCTATGCAGCCTTGAAAGCCGTGGTAAGTGAGCTCATTGAACATAAGAAACGTGTGGTTATCCTTGGAGGCAGCCATGATGTTACCATGTCACAATATGGCGCCTATGGAAGTTTGGGAAGGATTATTGAAGCCGTTTGTGTGGATGCAAGGATTGATTTGAACATGGACAGCGTGTTACCAGCAGATAGTTTCCTCATGGAAATGCTCTGTAGCGAACCCAACTACATCAAACATTACAACCATATCGGCTTCCAGAGCTACCTAGTACACCCCAATATGCTGGAAACCATTGACAAGCTCCGTTTTGATTGCTACCGTGTGGGCAAGGTGAAGGAAAGCATGGAAGAAATGGAGCCTGTTATACGCAATGCCAACATGATGAGCTTTGATATCGCAGCCATTCAACATGCACATGCGCCTGCCAATCGCCTCACACCCAATGGTTTTACTGGCGAAGAAGCCTGTATGCTGATGCAGTATGCCGGTCTCAGCCAAAATGTAAGCAGCATTGGCATTTATGGCTACATCCCCAATCATGATGACCATAACCTAACCGCCAAGCAAATCAGCCACATGCTCTGGTATGTAATGGACGGTGTACACAGGAGCAAACAGGAAGCGCAGTTGGACAATAGCAACGAGTTCAACGAATTCCACTTGGCTTTTGCAGATGTGGAAACCACTTTCCTGCAAAGCAAACGCACAGGCCGCTGGTGGATGCAGTTGCCCGATGGCAAGTACATGGCCTGCAGCCAATATGATTATATCACTGCTGCTAGCAATGATATCCCCGAAAGATGGATGAGGGCAGTGGAGAGGAGTTAACCCTTATCGCCTGAAGGGGGTACAAGGAGAAGATTGAATCGAAGGCTATTATCAACTCATTTTCAATACCCATGGTTCCATGAAAAGATTATTGTGCCTCTTGTTGATAAGCTCACTTTGGCTGATGACCTCCTGTTCCATCAACAAACAAATAAGCAAGGAAGCCAAGCAAATCATTTTCAGCGACAGCAATTTTTTGCCAGCACATGTAGGCATCAGTATTTACGATCCAGCTACCAATCAATATTTATACAATTACCAAGGGGATAAATATTTTGTACCGGCCAGCAATATGAAGCTGTTTACCTGCTATGCAGCCATGAAACATTTGGGTGATAGTTTGGTAGGTTTGAGGTATCAGATGCTAGGTGATACACTTCTAAAAATCCTTCCTTCTGCCGACCCTACATTACTTCATCCTGATTTTAAAAACCAACCAGTACTTAGATTCTTTCAGTACAATACACAAAAACCACAAGTGCTTGTTTGGAACACAAACCAAGGAGTTGAACCTTTAGGAAATGGTTGGACGTGGAATGATTATTTGGAAGATTATGCTGCTGAACGATCCTCACTTCCTGTTTATGGAAATCTCTTCAGATTTACTGTTTTACCCATCTCAAAAAGAACAGAAGAGAAATATTTAAATAAATCCTTTTATAGGGTATTAGATATAACTCCTAAATTCTATGACACCTATATTAATTACTCATTACAAGTAGATGAAAAGAATGCAGACTTAAAATTTAAGATAATAAGAGCTAAAGATGAAAATGAGTTCAGGATTAAGCCTGTGAAAACGTCTTTGCCCCAAGAGTTCTACATACCTATAAGTTTTTCATTTCCAGGTCTGGCATTTGATCTTTTGGCCGATACAGCAAAATTCAAATATCAGCAACCGTCAGTATATAGTATCATATATGATAAACACTGGAATTTGGCCAATTTGAAAACAATCCACTCCCAGCCCACAGATTCCCTCCTCAAAATAATGATGCACCGCAGCGATAATTTCTTTGCCGAACAATCTTTGCTTATGGTAAGTAATGAAACATTTGGCTACATGAGCGATACCAAAATCGTAGACAGCTTGTTGCAAACAGATTTCAAATCCCTCCCCCAAAAACCCAAATGGGTAGATGGAAGTGGCCTGAGCCGGTACAACTTAATTACTCCACAGGATTTTGTCTGGGTACTTACCCACATGAAAAGTGATTTTAAATGGGAACGTATCTCCACCATTTTACCAACAGGCAACGAGGGTACATTGGCTGGATACTATAAAAACCATGTGGGCAAGATTTATGCAAAAACAGGTACGCTCAGTAACAATGTTTCTTTGAGCGGTTATATCACTACCCAAAAAGGCAAGCAGTTAATCTTCTCCATTTTGGTGAACAACCATCAAACCAGCGCAAGCAATATCAGAAGAACAATGGAGAAGTTCCTAGTAGAAGTAATGGATGAGAATTAGTGCCAACCTCTTGTGTTACCTGACTGCCCTTAAAGGCAGGTTAGTTGGCAAAACAGGTGCCAATGCATCAATATGAAATCAGTAAATTGATTTAGACAACTTTTAGGGAAAAGAAGCCTGTAAGGATTTAATTGGCTGTTAATTCAGGTGGCAATATTTGTTGTATCCGCTCCGCCTCATACCGTAAGGCATCTATTTTCAGTTGCAGCAATTGTTGCTGGCCAATGCCGCATTCCTCCAATTTGTAACTGGCCATTCGGCTGTTGCCCTCCAGCCAATCCAGTTCCCAATCCTCCAGTTCAAAGTCGGGCACCAAATCTGTCAGTACCTCAGGCAGCGCTGTCGCTACCCGCATCATATTCAGGCAGCATAGGTAGGCTTCCTTCATCTTTTCCAATTTCAGATTAGTTTTTATGATCAGTCCCAAGCAAATGTCCCGCCGTTTGGCCAAGAGTTTCAGGTCGGCTTCTTGCAGTGTTTGTTCAACGCTTCCTTCTACTATGGGATTGTTCAGCAGATACAGTTCAATAGCTGTAGCTTTTGTTCCTGCCCTACCAGAGAGGAAACGTTGTTGTATTTCATACATGGACAGCATACTCAAGGTGACCCTTAGAAACTGGATATAAGTTTCCTGGCTTATACCAAGCTTTTTTCTTGTAGCAATGGGACGGAATCTTTTTTTCATGATGAAGGTTTATGATAAAATTCCTGTGGTAATTTAAAAACCACAAGAATTTTATCACAAGATTGTGGTAATTTTTTTGTGTTAAAATAATTACCACGGAAAAATTACCACAAAAGGAACAGCTTGAAATGTTTAAACCCTTTTTGTAAGCAAATGATTTTTTTGCCCCAAAGATTTTAACAGCACCCCAATTTGATAATTTTTTGTGAAAGCAATTTTACCATGCAGCAATATTCAAATCATCCATCTATTTTAGCTGTACAAATTCAATAAGCCTCTTGTCATACATCTACTCCGTTTACATGCGTTTGGTTCCGGAAAAACTCCATGTAACCCTCGTAACCGTTTTTTAAAATCATAGAAGCTGTTCAATATAGACCCTGATTCATCAAGAATGTTTGTGCAGGTACAAACGATGGTGTCAAGGGCCATGGTTATGCCTACACTTGCCATTCTTTGAAAAATGGAGCAAATGGATTAATATTGGACAGCATCTTACCAAAAACCTATAACAAATGAAAAAACTCACTGGTATTTCCTTCGCTGCCATTGCATTTGTAGGCAGCACTTCTTTCAAGCCCATGCCCCATTTTCCAGATGAATTTGTACTATTGGTTGACAAGAGCGACCATACCATGAAAGTGTTTGAAGGCGATAAGGTTGTGCGGGAGTACAATGTTGTTTTTGGCAACGATGACAATGGTGACAAAATGATGGCTGGTGACCGTAAAACACCCGAAGGGACTTTCCATATCACTTTTATGCGCAAGCATGAAAAATGGGACAAGTTCATGCTTCTTGATTATCCCACTAAAGAAAGCTATGAAAAGTTCAACCAAAGAAAAACACAGGGGCTAATTCCAGCCAACGCAAAAATTGGTGGTGATATTGGCATACATGGCACTTGGCCAAACGATGAAGCTATTATAGATAGAAAATACAATTGGACATTGGGCTGTATAAGCATGAAAAATGAGGATACAGATGAACTCTATGACAATGTAGTGGTGGGCACAAAGATTATCATCCAGAAATAAGTTTTTGGCAAACCCCTTTTTTAAGACCGATAATGAATGGCCTGTTTCTACAGGTTCAGTTTCCTTGTATAAGGGAAATGGTCATCATCGTCCAAATCAGTCAATATAAATCCTGCATTCCGTTTCCTGCATTCTTCAGTAATCAATGCTGCCGCAATGGTAATATTTTCCTTGTCTAAATGGCTGAAGGGTTCATCCATCAATAAAAAATCAAACGGTTGAACCAATGCCCTTATGATGGCTATCCTTTGCTGCTCCCCATAGCTGCAAAGCCCTGCACGCTGTTCGAGAATATGGGCAATCCCGAGCCTAGTGGCCATTTCATCAATCACCCTGTTTTCATAAAAAGGCTCTTGCAGCACACGGTTCAATTCAATATTTTCCCTTGCAGTTAAGTTTTGAAACAACCTCAAATCCTGGAAAATGATGCTTATTTTTTGCTGCCTTGCTTGTGCTAGCTCCTTGTCTGAAATGTCCTTAATATTTTTATTGCTCCACAACACACTGCCTTCATAATCGAAACGCAACTTGTACAAAATATGTGTAAGTGTTGTTTTACCTGTGCCACTTGGAGCTTTTATTTTAATCCATTCATTGGAATAAAATACCTCTTGCCTGTTCCAAATATCAGAAGAGCGCTGCAGCAATTTCTCTTTTAATGGAACAGGAATTAAGCTATTGATCTCAATTGAATTTTGCGTACCCATTATTCTTCTTTAAGCATTTTCTCCACATCGGAAGGTTTCAGGTTCTTGAACTTGTCGTTCATTTGTTTTTCCATGCCCATCATTGAATTCTTGAACTGCTTCATGGTGTTTTCAAATAATTTCACCAGAACGGAAGCGCTGTTCATGGAATTGTCCTTCAACTGCAATTCCGCATCGGCCTTTATTACTTTACCATCATAATTGTCCATAGTAAAAAGGGCATTCCCAAACGTATTGTTCATGGTTGTTTTGATACTATCAATCAAAGGGATACTTTTCCCAAAACTGATACCCTGCATGGTCCTATTGAAGTCAACATATCCAGCAATTGCTTTTCCATTAAAGCGGTCAAGCAATGCTTTATCAATATTGGCTGGCTGCTTGGAAGCAAGGTATTGGTCAATCAATGCAGTGTCAGACGTTACAAACACATTGTCATTTGTTATTTTCAAGTAAAGTTGATGTTCCTTCAATTTCATCTTCCACTCATCAATGAATTTTGATGCGGATGTTAGTACTTTATCCAATGCTGCTTTATTGGTTACGGGAATACTAATGAGCAATTTTGCTGAAGGCTTAATTGCAGCCATATCCATAATGGAAAAGTCCTTCGCATTTTCAGGTATACCAAGGGTGAAATCACTTAAAACAACCGCAATATCACCTTTCATCCATGAGGTCAGGTCATCCGTAGTCAGCCCCACAGTTGTAAGGCCAAGATTGGCAAAAGATTCTGTGGAAGATAGTTTCAACAATGCAGGGAATATTTGTGGATTGAATGACGCAATAAAAGCCCCATCGATATTCTGCGAAGGGAATTTGCTTATCAAATCCAAGTTTACTTTTGGTCCGTTGTACTGTTTAAGCAAGGCCTGCATACCAGCATTGAAATAACATGTTGAGTGGGCTGCAATTTTTCCCCTTTCAAAATTGAAGGTGGTTGCAACAAAGTTATCCTTGAATATTTCACTGAGCCCAACAGGCAAAGGCATGCCTGCTGTATAAGCATTGAGCATATTGTCCATATTGTTCCAGGAGAAAACTTGTGGCGAACCCTTAACCAGATCCACAAAGCCATCAAGCGAAGCCGCTGATTCACTTTCTTTCAAATTGAACAGTTTCTCAACTTCTACCAACATGTTTTCTGTTTGCTTACTTGCTGATTCCTTCCTTAATTCATTGATGCTACTATCAAAGACCTTCTCTTCAACCATCATATAATTCGTCCATACAACAGTATTCTTGTTCCATGAAACCATGCTGTTATTATCCACCACACGGTAGGAAAACCCATTGGCTTTCTTGAGTTCGCCAATCTTTCCATGTTTCATCAAAAAGGAATCAAGCTGCTTTTCATCTTTCAAAGCAGCAGCAGCATTCACAATGCGCACCGTTCCTTTTGAAACGGAATTGGTTTGGTTACCAAAAAAATAAATTGTCTTGGTAAAATCAAGGCCGCTGTTTTTTATTCCATTGAAATCCGCTCCATGCATTACATCAGTACCAGAAGTTTCCTTTAATTGACCAAAAATAGAATCAATGGAAGCGTTGTCCTTGGCCAACGTATCGCCCAGTTCAGCAATATTGAACCCAACAATAGAAGCGGAGTTCTTTGGGATTATTTTCAGTTGCTCCGGGTATTTCTTTCCGCAGGAAGTAAGCATAATTACAGCAGCTAGAAAACTGAAGCTGAGGTGAAGCAATTTTTTCATTACAGGAGATTTATGTTTTAAGATGCTTTAACAATTGAGAAACCGCAGTGCCGCAATAATTAAAAATCTAAAATAAACTATTAATACCAAGTGCTGATCAAACATCAAAACAATGGCTAAAGATGTTGAATCCTTAGCCATTGTTCATGTACCATCGAAAATATCCTATGCTTCTTCTGTAAGAATGCCATAAGCGCTCATTTTATTGTACAATGTTTTCCGGTCTATGTTCAGCAGCTTTGCAGCTTTTGATTTGTTGAACTGTACTTTTTGCAATGTACCCATAATAAGTTCGTACTCCGCATTAAGGGCCGCTTTCTTTATGTTCAAATTATCACTGCCCAATTTAGGGACCGTAAAGAATCGCTTTTCTTCGGGTTGCTGTTGATCCTCTGAAGGATAGAATTTCTGGTGGTGAATAATTTCCTGGGGCAATGCACTCAGTTCAACTACATTACCTGACGACAATAAAGCAGAACGTTTAACCACATTATTCAATTCCCGCAAATTACCTGGCCAGTTGTAGTGCATGAACGCATCCACTACATCTGGAGTAAATGCTTCCATATCCTTACCCAATTCCTCAGCAGCCTTGTCCAAGAAGAATTCGGCAAACTGCATTACATCTTCTTTCCTTGCACGAAGTGGTTCTATGGTTATTCCAAATTCATTGAACCGATAATACAGGTCTTCCCTGAACTTGCCCTTTGCCACCACTTCATCCAAACGTTCATTGCTGGCTACAATGATGCGTACATCTATGCTCACCTCTTTCTCGCTACCTACTTTTTTCACCTTTCTTTCCTGAACAACGCGGAGCAATGACACCTGTACATCATAAGGAAGATTGGCTATCTCATCCAAGAAAATAGTCCCTCCATTGGCCAATTCAAAAGAACCCGTTTTATTGTTAATGGCCCCTGTAAAGGAACCCTTTTCGTGTCCAAACAATTCACTGGCTGCTAGTTCTTTTGACAATGCTCCGCAATCAACTGCAATGAAGGGCTTACCCGACCGTTTGCTTTTTTCGTGGATACGTTGTGCAACAGATTCCTTGCCTGTACCACTTTCGCCATGAATGATTACACTGTAATTTGTCTGTGCCACCAAATCAATTTGCCTGTACATTTCTGTAGCTGATTTGCTTTTGGCATCAATATATTTTGCGCTGGAATTATTGTTGGATTTTTTTGTTCGTGTAGGGGATACTAGTGAAGTATGCCTATTGGCATCATACGGTTCACCATCTTTTGCTAACAACGCTTTTTTGATGGTCAAGAGGATTTCCTCTGGCAATAGGGGCTTGGTTACATAATCAAATGCCCCATTTTTCATTACTTCCACAGCCACTTTCACATCACTATAGCCAGTAATGAAAATAAGTTTCTCATTACCGCCTGTTTGATTGATATGTTCCAGTACCTGCTTTCCATCCATATCTCCCAAACGGTAATCACATAGGACAACGTCAGGTTTTTCCGAATCGAACAAGGCAATGCCTTTATTGCCGGTATTGGCTGTAATGATTGCATAGCCATTCTTGGTAAGGAACCGGTTCAAAATGGCAATCGTGTCCAGATCATCTTCTATAATCAATATTTTAGCCATAAGTGTTTAGGTATAATTGAATGATGCTAAGATGAAAATTGATGAACAATGTCAAGTACCTGCTTTCTACTGAAGGGTTTACTCAAAAAAAGGTCTGCTCCTTTGTCAAAAGCATTTTTTCTGTCCTCCGCAGTATCGTAGGCACTCATCATGACAATATTGGTCTTGGGGCTTTTCTTTTTGAAACCTTCAATTTTCTGAATGCCATTTCCATCTGGAAGGTTCATATCCAAAAACAAAATAGATGGTTCTTCATCCTTAAATTTATTTTCAGCGTCTGCAAGCGTCTGGACAAATGAACTGTCAATTGATTGGGATTTCAACAAAGATTTAAGCAACAAACAAATATCAATTTCATCGTCAACAATTAAAACATTTCTGCTCATTTCATCACGGTTTAAACGGTTTTTATTGGGCTACAGGTTTCAAGGTGGTGGTTTTCTTATCTATAAAGGTAAGCCAACGGCTCATGCATGCTTAATTTTAACAGCTTTATCTTTTTCATGAATTGCAGTTTCATGTGCAGATGATAAAAGGCTTTTTTTCATTTCCTGCAAGGAGGATAGCCCTTCCTCAATTTTTTCCATCAACTCATCCTTAATTCCAATTCCTTTTTTGGTAATACGTTTACGCAATTTACTGCCCTTTTCTGGTGCAAGCAGTAAGCCTGCTGCCCCACCGGCTACCATACCTGCCAATGCTGCAATTAGTATTTTACTAGTGCTTCCCATTTTGTTTGTTTTTATGTTTGAAGATTCGTTATTAAACCCTATCCCCTCTGATTAAACGGAGTAATATAGCAACAATTGCAAGTACCAACAATGCGTGGATAATGCCTCCGGCACTATATGCAAAAAAGCCTATTGCCCAGCCAATAATTAGTATTACAGCGATTAAATAAAGTAGATTGTTCATGATTTTCCTTTTTGTAATTAATCTATTTAAAAAACCGTGCCTCATGTATACTTGCTTTTTTAAGGGGTGTTTTACTTGGATCTTTTAAAAAAAATACCTGATACCTTAATTATTGGGTATATTATTCCCCACTATTGATTTGCTTTTAAAGCACCTTAAATTTGTAGGATTGGGGCCTTATTGGAACTGTATTTGATGTCAGGGGATTCCCGATTATCAGCATTTTGTTTTTTTCCTTTGAATTTTTATTAACTGCCAATTAACTATGCCTTCTAAAAATAATTTTTCTTTCTTATTTAACCCATCCCTCCCCAATAGGCTAAAAACAGGTGTGCTCATTGCATTCTTATTAATGATCATTACATCTGTTTTCAGCTATCAATCCTTCAAAAGTTCAGTAAAGGAAGCTGAAGCGGTAAACCACACTTATGAAGTGAAGCTGATGCTGGAAGAATTCTTCTCCTCTGTCAAAGATGTGAACCGCGGTATAAGTAGTATCCTGATAAGGAAAGATTATTCATCTTATCCTATTTATAGAAAAGGTAAAGAAGACATGTACATTAAGTACAAGCAATTGAAAGACTTGATCTCAGATAATCCCAATCAATACAATAACATAAATAGTTTAAAGAGAATTACTGACAATCGCATCAAATGCCTTGACTCTGTTCTCGTAACATATTTTGCCCATAATGAAATCCTACTTAAAGAACAATTAGACAGGGCAAGAAATTTAATGGACAGTACGGAAATAACAGTAAACGCAGTACGTGCCCATGAAAGTTACTTAATGATGGAAAGAACTACAAGGTCAAAAGATTATGTTTCACAATCAAAGGCCATCATCGTAATCTTTATGGTAGTGGCCATTCTAATTATTGCCATTTGTTTCTACCTATTATTACGTTCACTAAACATTATTCAGGAAAAGGAAAAAATATACCGTAATATATTCGAGTACAGTAAGGACCTTCTATGTATATGTAAATCAGATTTTACCATTATTGAAGCCAATCCCGGCTTTATAAAAACATTTGGGTTCGAAAGGGAATCAAACAAGAATACTTTCCCCAGCCATTTTTTTGCCGATCCAAATGATGCTAGGGTTATTAGGGAAACAATTGGCAAGGGTGTAAATGTGAGGCAGAAAGAATTGGTTTTTACAGGTATGCAAGGAGAATTTCATATTTGTTTGGGAAGTTTTATTTTGATTGACGAAAACCAAAGGATATTTAGTGTTGTTCTTACAGACATAACAGAGCAGGTACAAATTCAGCGTGAACGGGAAGCACTGGAACGTTTCGCAAATATTGGCAAGGTTAGTCGGGTACTGGCACATGAGGTTCGAAATCCTCTTACAAACATTACACTTGCCGTAGAAGTTTTAACGGAAGAGAACAAGGATGAAAACTTGAAAAACTACTTTGGCATTATAGAAAGGAATTCAATAAGAATCAATAAGCTTATCACGGAATTACTCAATTCCACAAGGCCTACAGTACTTGACTACGGGAAGGTTGAGATTGAAAACTTGCTGGAAGAAATATTAATGTTGGCCAAGGACAGGATAAACCTCCAACACATTGATATCAAAAAGAATATCCCTGAAAATATACCAGCAATTACTGGTGATAAGGACAAGCTGAGTATTGCATTCTTAAATATCATCATCAACGCTATCGAAGCTATGCCAAAGGAGAATGGTGCACTCTCCATAAATGTAATACTAAATAAAAGCAACACCGTTGCCGTATCCATCAAAGACAATGGGACAGGCATGAGCAATGAAACTGTTGCCGGTTTATTTCAACCGTTCTTCACCAATAAAACCAACGGCACTGGCCTTGGACTGGCCAGCACCCAGAATATCATCCTTACACACAAAGGTAGGATTGAAGTAGACAGTGAACTGGGTAAGGGTACAACGTTTACTGTCTATCTTCCTTTAAAATAGTAGCTATCGATCAGTTGCAGTATGTATACAAGAAAAGAGGTTGCAACCCAACCACCTCACCATCCTTATACTATCAGCAATCAATAATAAATGGGCTTTATGCAGCCCCTATTCTACATTCTGTAGAATGACAACCCCAAAAAAACAACTTGTAGGTCCCCTTTCTGGCATAAAACTACTTGGCACAACTTTTTCATTAAACCAGTCAAACAAACAATGAAAGTTATGAAGAAGATTCTTGTGAGTGCAATAGCATTGCTTGTAGCAGGTGTTATTAATTTGAATGCACAAAAAACAAATGATGTGCATTTTGGCATAAGGGCTGGATTAAACCTTTCCAATATTATTAAAGATGGCGACAATGATTTCTCCACTGAGATCAAACCGGGTTTCAATGCTGCAGTTTTCCTTGAAATCCCAGTCGTGAATGGTTTCAGCGTTCAACCAGAGTTCCAGTTCTCACAAAAAGGATACAAAGCTTCAGGCAATGCTTTAGGGGGTCCTTATGAATACAGGGTCACCAGTAATTATGTTGAAATTCCATTACTGGCCAAAATCAGCCCTTCCAAGGAATTTGCAATTGTAGTAGGTCCACAGTTTTCTTTTCTAACATCCACCAATACAAAATTTATCACAAACAACGCAGTTTATGAAAATACTGTTAACCAAGACAATGATAATTTACGCAAGAACACACTGGGTGGTGTGCTAGGGATAGAAGTGGGGGCCGCAAATGCAGTATTTTCATTGAGGTATAATTTGGATTTCCAATCCAATAATGGTGACGGTACAAGCAGTACCCCAAAATATAAAAATCAAGTGTTAGGGTTAAGTGTTGGTATCAGGCTATAATATCAATATGTACTTCTCTCACAGAGTGAGTTTTCATATACGGTTTAAGGGTTAAAGCGTTCCGTCCTCTACGGAACGCTTTTTTATTTTATGAAAACAACACCATCCTTAATTTCTGTAGCTAATTGCTTAATTGATTTGGTCACAAAAAGCTTTATTAACTGTTGCTTAATCGCTTTGTACTGGGCATGCATTGGGCAGGGCTGCAATTCGGAACATTGCTTAAGACCAAGTACACATTTTTCAAGTACTTCATCTTCACCCATAGCCTGCAGAATCAAACGGGCAGGCATTTTTTTCGCTTTTTCAGTGAGATAAAAACCACCGTTTGGGCCTCTAACAGAACTTACAATTTTGTTGTCCTTGGTCAATACCTGCAATATTTTGGCTGTAAATGATTTAGGCGAATCAATGGCTAAGGCAATTTCCTCAATGCTCAATTTCTTTTCTTCCGAACTTTTTTGGGCAATGTAAATCGTTGCCCTCAAGGCATATTCTGTTGCTTTGGAAAACATGGTTTTGAATGCTTCAGGATTTTTTGAAACTGGTTATGCCATAAAAGTATTTGCATTTATCCATTCAGCATAGGAATCTTTCGTTTCATGGAGTTTTAGTTTCACCAGTTTTGTCTCAGTAGGAAATGCCTCTTGGAGAACTTGCCTTATATAAAGCAATATATTTTCCGCAGTTGGTTCCATTTCCCATAATACCAAGTTTTCTATTAAGGCCAATGGCGCATTGCCTTTAATAAAATCCCGCGATAAAACAACCTTATGGTCTAGTGCATCGATAATCATTCTTTCCACCACCCTCTTTATTTCCTTGAAATCTATTATGAAACCAGGAGCCGGAATAAACTGCTCCTGAAAGCAATTTGAAAGAACGGTGACGTGGAGTTCGTACGAATGACCATGAAGGTTCTTGCAAGCGCCATTGTAACCATAAATGGCATGGGCCATTTCGAAATGGAAAATTTTTGTGAGTTGCATCATTTTAAAATAATTAAAGACAAATTTATCTTCTATTATTATATTTGCCGAGATTATCTACGTCAGAATCCTAATACTCATTAATAGCGATAATTCTTTGACCATGGTACAAAAAAGCTTAAGTAAAAAACTGCAGGGCTTTACTTCGCCCAATGATTTACAGAAAGTTGGCCTTTATCCTTACTTCAGGCCAATAGAAGCCAACAATGATACCGAAGTAACCATTCATGGCAGGAAACTATTAATGTTCGGTTCAAACAGCTATATGGGTTTAACCAATCACCCAAAAGTTAAGGAAGCAGCCAAAAAAGCCATTGATAAATATGGCAGTTGCTGTTCTGGCTCAAGGTTTTTGAACGGCACATCACAAATACATATTGAACTTGAAGAGAAACTTGCGGAGTATGTCGGTAAGGAATCAGCCCTGATTTTCACAACTGGTTTCCAGGCAAACCTAGGGGCTGTGGCCACTTTTACAGGCAGGACAGGGGTAATTATCTTGGATGAGCTGGACCATGCTTCCATTATAGAAGGCAGTCGCCTATCGTTTTCAAAAGTATTGAAGTTTGCACATAACGATATGGAAGACTTAGAAAGGGTGCTAAAGTCAATCAGGCATGAACAAATCAAAATGATAGTAGTGGATGGCATCTTCAGCATGGAGGGCGATATCTGCAATCTCCCCGAAATAACAAGACTAGCCAATAAATACCAAGCTTTGTTAATGGTGGATGACGCACATTCCATTGGAGTAATTGGAGAAAATGGAGCTGGCACAGCCAGTCATTTTGGTTTAACAAATGATGTCGATATCATTATGGGAACGTTTAGTAAATCATTGGCATCTGTCGGTGGTTTCATTGCCAGTACATCAGAGGCTATCAACTATTTAAAGCACCATGCAAGGCCAATGATTTTCAGTGCCAGTGTTCCGCCCTCTGCCGTGGCGGCAGCCTTGGCAGCACTTGAAATCATTCAAGCAGAGCCGGAACGCCAAGAAAACTTGTGGTGCAATACATTGTACATGTCCAACTCATTACAAGAACTTGGTTTTGACATCAATACATCCGAAACACCAATCATACCAATTTATATCAGGGACAACCATCTCACGTTCCAGTTCACCCAACGCTTGTTTGAAGAAGGCATATTCGTAAACCCTGTTGTATCTCCAGCAGTGAAAAGCGACTCATCCCTGGTCCGTTTATCTATCATGGCTACCCATACGAAAGACCAACTTAATCAAGCACTGGATACAATTGAAAAAGTAGCCGCCCAATTACATGTCTTTGAAATGAAGGATGTTTAGCACAACATGGCAAGCATAGAACTTTCATTTGCATCAACATTTAACTACAACCCCAGTGTATGACTATCTCAATTAAAGAAGTAAACAATAAAAAGCTGCTGCAAGCTTTTATTGACTTCCCATACAGGTTGTACAAGAACCATCCATACTATATACCACCTCTGAAATTTGATGAAAAAGCTACACTGACAAAAGATAAAAATCCCGCTTTTGATTATTGTGAAGCCCGGTACTGGCTTGCTTACAAGAATGAACAAGTGGTAGGCAGGATAGCTGCAATTTTAAACAAAGCCTACATTGAAAAATGGAATAAAGCTTATATGCGTTTTGGGTGGATTGATTTCGACGATGATGAAAAAATTGCTGAGGCGTTAATCAATGAAGTGGAAAAATGGGCAAAGGAAAAAGGGATGGAAGCCGTACATGGTCCCATGGGATTCACCGACTTGGATTGCGAAGGAATGCTTGTGGAAGGTTTTGACCAGTTGGGCACATTGGCCACCATTTACAACTATCCCTACTATCCAAAGTACATAGAGAAGATGGGGTATGCGAAAGATGCAGACTGGGTAGAATACAAAATAAAGGTCCCCGAATCCATTCCTAAAAAAATGGAAAAAATGGCCACTATTGTTGAAAGGAGAAACAACTTGTTCTTGCTGAAAATAAAAAAGGCAAAAGATTTGTTGCCGTATGCAACCGACATTTTCCAGCTCATCAACGAAACATACCAGGGCTTATATGGATTTGTGCCCCTGACCGACAAACAAATTGAACATTATACAAAACAATATTTTTCCTTCATACGTGGCGATTTTGTTCCTCTGGTTATTGATAAGAAAGGTAAGCTTGCAGCATTCGGCATTACAATGCCTTCATTATCCATTGCCTTGCAAAAGGCAAAAGGGAAACTGCTGCCTTTTGGTTTTGTTCCCATCCTAACCGCATTGAAGAAAAACAAGTTTGCAGACCTCTATTTAATTGCCGTTCGTAAAGACTTACAAGGAAAGGGAGTAAATGCCATGTTGATGAATGAACTCACCAAATGTTATATCAAAAACGGTATTGAGTATGCCGAATCCAATCCCGAACTCGAATTAAACAAAAGTGTTCAATCGATTTGGCAGCATTATGATGCTGTGCAACATAAAAGACGCAGGTGCTACATCAAGCATTTGTGATGCTTCAATAAGGTCCCATGAAAAAAAGAATTTTAATTACTGGTGCCAGTGGCTTCATTGGGAGCTTTTTGGTTGAAGAGGCCATCAAGAGAAAATATGAAACTTTTGCAGGAATAAGGCCAACCAGTAGTAAAAAATATTTAGCAAATCCTGCTCTTCACTTCTTTAACATTGATTTCAGTAATGAGGTTAAGTTGGACAACTGCCTTATGGCTTTTTGCAAGCAATATGGGAGGTTTGATTACATTATCCATACCGCTGGCATTACTAAATCAATGTACAAATCAGACTTTAGTAAGATAAATTTTGAAAATACCAAACGCTTTGTGCAAGCTTTACAGCGGAATGATCTGGTGCCAGACAAGTTTGTTTTTGTAAGTAGCTTAGCTTCTTTTGGACCAAGTATGAATGATTGCCCCATCAAGTCAGTTAGCTTTCAACAACCCATAACAGAATATGGAAAAAGCAAACTGAACGCTGAAAATTTCCTTAACAGCAATCCTGATTTCCCTTGGTTGATTATTAACCCCACAGCAGTATACGGACCAAGGGACAAAGATTTTTTGGTGCTGCTAAAATCAATCCGCAACCATCTAGAAATCTATATTGGCAAACGCAAACAGGTTTTAAGCTTCATTCATGTACAAGATCTTGTACAAGCCATTTTTTTAGGAATGGAATCTGCTGCTGTGAAACAAAAAATTTTGGTATCGGATTTAAAAAATTGCAGTTCGGAAACCTTCAACCAGCTTGTAAAAAACAACCTCCATATTAAAACAATTACAGTCGTTGTCCCATCATTTATTGCAGACTTTGCAGCCGTTCTTTCTGAAGGAATTGGGCATATTAGTGGCAAGGTCCCAATCCTCAATAGGGAAAGGCTGAAGGAATTCAAGGCAAAAAACTGGAGCGTTGAATGTGACGAGATTGTCAAGCTTGGCTTCGTTCCAACTTATAATTTAGAAGAAGGCCTGAGACAAACCATTAACTGGTATATCAGCAATGGATGGATCAATGCATCGTTAACATGACCCCCATCATTTTAAATTCCGTTTTAAAGGCTTGTATTTGCTTATGGAAACTAAAGCCCCATCTGAATCCCGAACGATTAAAACAGAAATTGTTTGCCCCAACGACACCAATCCAATGGGAATGCTACAAGGTGGGCGCCTTGTGGAATGGATGGACATTGCTGCTGCTATTTGTGGGCAGGTACATACTTGCAAAATTTGTGTGACGGTTTCAATGAACAACATCATTTTTTTAAAAGCTGCCAAAATTGGCGATATCGTTACCATCAATGCCAGCATTACAAAGGTTTTCAATACTTCCATGGAAATTTTTGTGGAAGCTTATGCAAGGGAAGTCAGCAACCCAAAGAAGAGCTTAATCGGCAGGGCATATTTCATTTTCGTTGCACTAGATGAAAATGGAAAAAGCACCCCTGTTATTGATGTATGCCCAACCAATGAAAGTGAGCAGAAACTTTATGCTGGTGCGTTGATTAGAAAACAGATGAGCAGGAATTCATAGTTACCAGCATACTAAAATGTACAACAACTTTGCTATAGCATGCCTTTCCAATTGCTAACCTTCAAAGGTACTGTAAAAATAGGGCGTCTTCGCCTCAAATTCGGCTGCACATGTATCCACCATTTTATAAACCCTAGTTATGCCTAATGATTTTCTTTTCTCGTACACTTCATCTTCCGTATAGTTCCCGTTGAGGATTTTGGCAATTTGCTCATCACCGAAGCCATTTCTTTTGGCTTCTTTAAGCAGATCATCAGGAAGGCTTTCCAGGAAATATTTGCTCAGTTCTTTTTCTATGGTACAAATTTTTTGGATCTGGTACAGGAACCATCTGTCAATGCCTGTTGCCTGTGCAATCGTTTTTACAGTAACACCCTGCATTAACGCATCTTTTATCCTAAAAATCCTGTCCCATTTCGGCACTTTGATATACTCAACAATTTCCTCACTTTTCATCAGGCTCTTACCGTAATAACCGAGCCCGACAGCATTGTTCTCCAAACTCTGACAGGCTTTTTGAATGGCTTCGGTGAAGCTCCTTCCAATGGCCATCACTTCACCAACACTTTTCATCTGCAGGCCCAACGTATCGTTTGCCCCTTTAAACTTATCAAAATTCCAGCGGGGCACTTTTACGATGACATAATCCAGTGCAGGTTCAAAATAAGCAGAAGTTGTTTGTGTGATCTGGTTTTTCAGTTCATCCAACGTATAACCGATGGCCAATTTTGCAGCAATCTTAGCAATTGGGTAACCCGTAGCTTTTGAAGCCAGGGCAGATGAACGGCTTACCCTTGGATTGATTTCCACAGCAATTAGCTCTTCCGTTTCAGGGTTCTGGGCAAACTGTACATTGCACCCTCCCGCAAAGTTCCCAAGGCTTCTCATCATGAGCATAGCTTGGTTACGCATATCCTGGAAACTGGTATCACTCAACGTCATTGCCGGTGCAACGGTAATACTGTCACCGGTGTGAACACCCATTGGGTCAAGGTTCTCCACAGTACAAATAATGACCACATTATCATTCTTATCACGGAGCAGTTCCAGTTCATATTCCTTCCAGCCCAGTACAGCCTTCTCCACCAATACTTCATGTATGGGGCTTGCTTCCAATCCATATTTCAAGGCCTCGTCCAGTTCTTCTTTGTTGTGCACAAAACTGCCGCCGCTGCCACCCAAGGTGAATGAAGCCCTGATTACCAATGGAAAACCAATCTGCTGTGCAAATTCCTTCCCTTCCAGAAAACTATTGGCCACATGACTTGGCGCCACCTTTACACCGATCTTCACCATCAACTGCCTGAACAGTTCCCTGTCTTCTGCTGTGTTAATGGCAGCTACATCCACACCAATCATTTTGCAGTTGTATTTCTCCCAAATACCCAACTCATCCGCTTCCTTACAAAGGTTCAACGCTGTTTGTCCCCCCATGGTTGGCAGCACCGCATCAATCTGGTTCTCTTCCAGGATCTGCTCAATACTTTCAATGGTCAATGGCAGGAGAAAAACCTTGTCGGCCATCATTGGGTCAGTCATGATGGTAGCGGGATTGCTGTTGATCAAATACACTTTAATCCCTTCTTCACGCAAGCTCCTAGCAGCTTGGCTACCAGAATAATCAAATTCACAGGCCTGGCCGATAATAATTGGCCCCGAACCAACAATCAAAACCGATTTTATGGAATTGTCTTTAGGCATAGTAGAATTTTTGGTGACCAGCTTTGGAACATGAACCCGCCTGCCGGTAGGCAGGTCGAACTTCAGTGGCATCGCACTCTTGTACAGATGAACATTGCTGGACAGGTAAAAAACAAATTGTGCAAACCTACACGAAAATGCCAAATGGCAAAATGAAATCTTAAATAGGTTCTGCCATACCCATAAAAATAAAAGCAGCATGGCAAAATGTAAGGGAGTGATGGTTTTATGAAGGGCATTTCTTGAAGAAAAAGTTGAAATTCCGTTAGCTGCTTTCAGCATTAAAGGCAGTTTTTGAAGCAAGGGAATTTTTCTTTAAACCAGTGTACTAAGGCTAAAAAATCGTGAAAGTTTAAAAATTATCCCAACTTCAATTTTTCAATCAATTCTACACCATGAATATCAAAACAGTTCGACTGCTCAATATTTTGTTCCTGCTTGTTTTGGTAGCTACAGGCAAGTACGCTTTTATCATATACATAGTCATTAACCAGGTTTTACTGGAAGTATTGAACGCACAACCACTCTACAAAACCCATCCGTATAAGTGGTTCAACCTTATTTTCTGGACTTACGAGCTCGTATTGTTAGAAAGGCTGAGGCATTTTAAAATGGGTCCAGCAGCAGAGTGGTGGCTTAACAATTTGGAGCATATTTGCTTTGCATTGGTCATTGGCTTTATGCTGTATATGCTGTTGGCTATTTTCTGGTTAAAAAAAGACAACCAGAGATTGCCAAGGGTTATTATGGTAGCTATTTTCTTCAATGTTATTGGTTTGATCAATGAATGGAACCAGAACCTGATGGCCCACAGGTCCATATTTGTATTCATAGAAGACAGTAAAAAGGACCTTTGCATGAACCTTATCGGTACATCCATTTTATTTTTAACGGTACTGTGCAGAATATGGTGGCTAAAGAAAAATGCCAAGCAGTAATTTTGAATAATGGTACTTGCCCACAATCAAAAATCAAAAATCATATATCAAAAATGGGTCCTTGTCATTTCCCCGCTTGCCGTTTTCCTACTCACTACTAGCCTTGCCTTTTCCCAATACTTCCCTTCCAACAACTACCCCCCAAATTATTTCAGGAACCCACTGGGTATACCCATGGAGTTAAGTGGAAATTTTGGTCAATTAAGAAGTGACCATTTCCACATGGGCCTGGATATCAGGACCAATCAAAAAGAAAATTACCCGGTTTATGCAGCAGCAGAAGGATATATCAGCAGGATAAAAGTTGAACGTTTGGGTTATGGCAGGGCCATTTACATTGCCCACCCAAATGGATATACCACATTGTATGCCCATTTGAACGATTTCTATGACACGTTAAACAATTATATAAAAGACAAGCAGTACAAAGAAGAAAAATGGGAACAGGACTTTGAATTGAAGCCGAATCAGTTCCCCATAACCAAGGGCCAGTTTATTGCCTACAGTGGTAATACCGGTGGGAGCCGTGGGGCACATCTTCATTTTGAAATAAGGGACAGGAATGGCAACATCCAAAACCCTTTGTTGTTTGGGCTCCCTTTGGCCGACAAGGCTGCTCCAATCATCCACCATTTATTTGTGTACGACAGGAACTACAGCACCTACCACAATCCGCCCGTGCAGGTTGATATTACTGGTGGCAAAGGCCTGTACACAACAAAGGATTCCTTGTTGGAAGTGAATTCGGATAAAATCAGTTTTGGCATAAGTGCAGAAGACCTGATTGGCAAGTCATCATTTAAAATGGGGCTTTATCAGGCCGAGGTCTGGATAGACAGTGTGGCTGTTTTTGCTTTCCGCATGAACAATTTTTCCTATCCAAATAGCAGGTACATCAATGCTTGCATCGATTACGAAGAAAGGTTCAACGGCGATACCTATATACAGCATCTATCGAAATTGCCGGGCAACCACCTAAGTATTTTCTCAAAATCCCTGGGTGATGGTGTGATTGAATTGAAGGATACTTTGCCACATCATGCAGCGGTCATTTTAAAGGATGCGGCAGGTAATATCAGCAGCCTGTCTTTCTTATATCGTAGAAAGGATACTGTTCCGGCAGCTAGATCTACGAATGCTGACATTACTAAACTCCAACCTAACAACAACTTTGACCTAGAGAAAGAAGGCATCAAGGTTTCCTTCAATGAAATGGCTTTTTATGACACAGTTCCCTTTAAAGTTAATGTATTGAATGCACCGCAGCAAACTGTTTCATCAGTTTACAACCTATGCTGTACAGATATTCCCGTTCATACTTATTATGATGTTTCCATTAAGCTACTGCAGCAAGTCCCGGATTCATTACGGAGCAAGGTCTTGATGCAGTTGAGCAGTGACAAATATGCCGATGCCGCTAAAGGCGACTGGAATGGCAACTGGATGCAGGCATCTTTTGAAAGATTGGGCACATTTCAATTGGTCATGGATACCATAGCACCCTCCATCGAATTTGTCAATATTCCAAAGTCAAATGATTACTCAAACGAAAACCACTTAACAATTGAAGTAAAGGACAACTTAAGCGCCATAAAAAAATTCCGGGCAGTATTGGATGGGCAATGGTTAATGTTCAGCAGGAAAGACAATTACTACATCTATAATTTTGACGGGCATTGCAGTTTGGGAACACATCAACTGTTGGTTACAGCAGAGGATGAATCCGGGAATATTGCCCAGCAGGCGTTTTCCTTCATTAAAGAAAAGCCGAAGCCCCAACCAAAAACAAACAAAAAGAAGCATAAAGCATTAACCAAGAAGAAATCAACCAAAAAGAAAAGGAAATGACATCATTAACCGAAGGACAAAAGTTACCAGCATTCAAGGGCAAGGACCAAAATGGGAACACCGTTTCATTATCTGATTTCAAGGGCAAAAAATTAGTTGTTTATTTCTACCCGGAAGATGGCACACCAACATGTACCGTACAGGCATGTAACCTCCGGGATAATTTTTCACTACTGAAAAAAGAAGGCTTTACCGTTATCGGCATCAGTCCGGATGAAGTAAAAAAACATAAAAAGTTTGAGGAAAAATTCAACCTGCCATTTACGCTGATTGCAGACCCCGACCATACAATCATTGATAAATTTGGCGTTTGGGGAGAAAAACAATTATATGGCAGGAAATATTTGGGCCTCCACAGAACAACTTTTATGGCAGATGAAAAAGGCATCATCAAAAAAATATTCTTGAAACCAAAAAGCAAGCAACATGCTGAGGAAATAATTGAGGCTTGGAACAAATTATAAAACCCATCTATCTTAAATAACATCATACTTTTTCAAGTATCTCTTTTATGCAATCGGTTTAAATAGCTTTTCCTGCAATAATACTTGTTCAAATTAGGTTTACCAACTATATTGCAACCCTGAGGCAGCCCCCAATGCTTATCTAAACTGCTATCTATGACTACCATAAGGATAAAAGAAAATTCCTTGTTGGCGAAGTGTGCTGCTCGTAATTTAAAGTCAGGTTCAATGGCTTTGGTATTGGGTTCTACTATTCGCTTGCACAATGTTACCCGTGAAGAATTCCTGAAGGATACGAAATGGGTAAGACATGAGGTTGCCCATGTAAAACAGTTCCAACAGAAGGGTTACTTACGTTTTATTGTTTCCTATCTGCTGGAAACATTCAATTTTGGTTATGCGCATAACCGTTATGAACTTGAGGCAAGGAAAAAAGAACGTGACCAGTATATCCTGGATGGTGTTGAATTTAACTGATTAACCCGTTACGCAATATTTATCTCAGCAAAAAATAGCATTACCAATTCTGTGGATGCTTTATTTTAATCAGGAAACCTAAACGCATCATTTTTATTATACCCTTTTTATGGCTAAAGAATGTTGAATAAAACCGTTTATTTAAAGATTACATACGTTAACCAGCTCATACTGTAAGCCAGAACAGTCATGTACACAAATTGGAACACTGGCCATTTCCAGGTCCTCGTTTCCCGCTTTACCACCGCCAATGTGCTCATGCACTGCATGGCCAGTACGTAAAAAACCATAAGCGATAAAGCTGCTGGCAAAGTATACACTTTAGTGCCGTCCTTATGGGTTGCTGCTTTCATCTTTTCACGAAGCGATGTATCATCATTATCTTCCACGCTATAAAGAGTAGCCATGGTTCCCACAAAAACCTCCCTTGCCGCAAATGATGTAATCAATGCTATGCCAATTTTCCAATCATAGCCCAATGGTTTAATGGCTGGCTCAATTACTTTGCCCAACAAACCAGCATAGGAATTCTGCAGTTTTTCCGAAGACAATTGCCTTTGCAGGGAATCCTTGGCAGCTATGTTTTGCTGTATCAAAATAGCATATTTTTCTTCCACTTTTTTCATCCTGCTACCGGGGCCATAGGAACTTAAAAACCATAACAGCAAACTGATGACCATAATGACCTTACCTGCATCACGAACAAAGATCTTTGCTTTTTCCACCATGGTAATACCCACGTTGTTCCAACGCGGTGCACGGTAAATAGGCAGTTCCAGAATGAAGAAACTTTTTTCCTTGATGTTGATGAACCATTTCATCACATAGCTCACGACCAATGCCATCACCGTTCCAAGCAGGTACAGGGCCATCATTACCAAACCCTGCAAGCTCAGGAACCCCCAAACGTGGGTAGATGGGATAACCAAGGAAATCAGGATCGTATAAACAGGCAACCTTGCACTGCAACTCATGAGTGGTGTAATCAAAATAGTGAGCAACCTTTCCTTCCTGTTTTCGATATTCCTTGTGCTCATGATGGCCGGAACGGCACAGGCAAAGCCACTGATCATGGGCATTACACTCTTTCCGTTCAGGCCTACCTTACGCATCAACCGGTCACTTAAAAAACTGATGCGCGCCATGTAACCGGTATCTTCCAAAATGGTAATCAACCCAAAGAGGATCATGATTTGGGGAACAAAAATGACGATGCCCCCAAGTCCTGCAATGACTCCGTTTATCAATAAATTACTCCACCAAGCCTCAGGCAAACTATTGTTCAATCCATTGCCTATTTGCTTGAATGCGCTCTCGATCCAATCCATTGGATAGGAGGCAATCCAGAAAACACTTTGAAAAAGAACAAATAAAACCGAAAGGAGAACCAAATAGCCCCAAACGCGGTGGAGCAAAAGGTTATCCAGTTTTTCTGTGAACATTTTCCTTTCCATGGGGTCAGGCTCTATGACGTTATGCTGCATAATCTGCCTGATGCGCTGGTAACGCTGCATCACTTCTTCTGCCTGGGTCTTGGTGGGATTGAATTTGGTATCCAGTTCTATTTGCTCAATTGCTTCTTGCTGAACATGGCTTAAGGGAAACTCTTCGTGATTGATCAAATAATGGATAGCGGCATACTCACTCAAATGGGGGAACAGTTTCTGGACCGATTCCACGCCTGTAGCACAAAGGCCCTTGTTATCAATAAAATCGGGACCAGCTGCTCTTTTGTGCTGCTGTGCCGTTGTAGCAATTATTTTTTTCAGTTGGGAAACATCCTTGCTTTTTCTTGGGCTGATTTCTATCACCGGTACGCCCAACGCAATAGCCAAACCCTGAACATTAATTCTGATGCCCTTTTTTGCAGCTATGTCATTCATGGTCAAAGCCACTACTACCGGTATTTTAAGGTCAGTTATCTGGCTGCAGAAAAGGAGGTTCCGTTTCAGGTTGCTGGCATCAACCAATAACAGGATCACATCTGCTTTGATATCCTTATCTGCATCTATCAGTACTTTATAAGCAACCCATTCATCGGCGCGTCTTGGATACAATGAATAGGTACCGGGCAAATCAATCAATTCTGCCTTGCTGCCATCCTCCATTGAAATCGTGGCAGTTTTCTTGTCAACCGTTACCCCTGGAAAATTGCCCACTTTTTGGTTCAGGCCAGTTAAGGTATTGAACAGGGTTGTTTTGCCACTGTTTGGATTACCAACTAAAGCGATATGTAGGTTTTTATTTGCCACGATTTTGGGTAACGCCAAAAGTAACAGGGCTTAATGGTAGTTCGTTACGAGATTAGGAACAGAATGGCTGCTCATTTTACATCAACATTATATTTCGCTTATGGCATACACTTACTTTTGTACCCACAAACGGTAAGTATGAAACATTGGTTGATGATTGCCCTGCTTGTTCCTGCTACATTGATGGCCCAAAGCAAGAAAAAGAAAAAGCAGATGCTGCTTGAAGAGCAAAGGGCAAATACCACGCTTATCAACAACCTTAGAAGCCATGTTCAATATTTGGCCGATGATAAATTGGAAGGAAGGAGAACCGGTACCAAAGGCGAACAGCTTGCCATGGAATACCTAGTAAAGCAATATACCGATTTGAATATTGAACCCAAAGGAACCAATGGTTATATACAGGCATTTGAAATCAATGAGGGGAAGCAGGTAACGCCCAACAGTTTTTTAAAAGTAAACGGTACCGCTTTAAAGCTGAATGAAGATTTTATCCCATTGGCCTTCTGCTCCGATAAGAGTGTAAAAGGTTCTCCGGCCATGGCCTTGAGCGAAAGGGGCCAACCATGGTTTTTTGATTTGAAGGAAGAACTGGAAGCCAATCAGAACAGCCCCCATTTTGATGTGGAAGAGGTTATTAAAAAGAAAGTTGAAACCGCTGCCAAGAAAGGTGCCACCGCTTTACTGGTTTATAATTCAACCAAGCTTACGGATAATGTGCTGTTCAATAAAAATGACAAGTCACCATTAACTGTTATTCCCATTGTTTACATAACTGCTGAAGGTTGCAAAAAATATTTCCATGACCATTCTGCCACCATCGATATTGAGTTGAGCATTAACATGGAAGAAAATAAACGCACGGCCAAAAACGTGGTTGCCTTCATTAACAACAATGCTCCAACAACAGTTATACTGGGCGCGCATTACGACCATCTTGGCTTCGGGGAAGACAAGAATGCACTGGATACTGGCCACTTGGTACACAACGGGGCAGATGACAATGCAAGCGGCACCGCAGCTTTGATTGAACTGGCCAAAATGCTCAAGCGCTCATCGCCCAAGAACAACAACTACTTGATTATCCATTTTAGCGGCGAGGAACTGGGACTGTTTGGAAGCAAGTACTGGGTGGAACACCCAACCACAAACATTACTGCCAATTACATGATCAATATGGATATGGTAGGGCGCTATGATACTGCCCACAAACTAACCATTGGTGGTTACGGCACATCGCCAACATGGGGGGAGATTTTTTCAACCAACAGTAACAAGAACCTGATCACAAAATTTGACAGCAGCGGCAGTGGCCCTAGCGACCATGCTACTTTTTACCGCAGCAATATGCCGGTCCTGTTCTTCTTTACCGGAAGCCATGTGGACTACCATAAAGCAACAGATGATTGGGACAAAATAAACTACGACGGCGAAAAGGACATCGTGAAATATATCTACCAACTCATTCAGGCAACGGATACAAAAGGCAAATTGGTCTTCACCAAAACGGCTGAACAGCAAATGGGCAGGGTCAAAATGACCGTAACCCTTGGCGTGATCCCGGATTATGGCTACACCGGTACGGGCATGAGGATTGACGGCGTAAGCCCAGGTAAATTGGCAGAAAGGATCGGGTTGAAATCCGGTGATGTGCTACTGCAGTTGGGCGAATACAAGTTTGTGGATGTGATGAGCTACATGGGGGCATTGAGCAAGTTCAAAAAAGGCGATAAAACAAAACTGAAGCTGAAACGTGGCGATGAAGAGAAAGAATTTGATATTGAATTTTAAATTTGAATGGTGAAACTCAAATTAGACATAGATTCCCTAAATGATGACTTCTTTGAAGACACTCGGCTATTGGGCATTACGGCACCTGTAAAGAACTATCAATTATGCTGGCAATTGAACAATTTATTGGGCTATAACTTCCGGCTCAATTCAGATATAGAAATCCATTTGCTAAAAAGGAACCGCCATTATTATTTCAATATTTATGAATCCACAGAACCAAATAGCTTTTTAACGCATTATATTTACCATAACCAATTTGATGGGGAATACCTTTTGCCGGAGTTCAAGCACATGGATTTCCTCTGGCTCATGAAAGGCGATTGTGTGGATGACGAAAAATGCAACTGGATAAAGCAGGCCGTCAAAAGCATCAATGGCGTTCAATTGGTAGCAGAATTGACCAACGAACAGATAAAGAACAAGGGGAACATGGTGTTCTAAAGGACAGTTCAAAAGTTCCAGAAGTTCACGAGTTCCAGCGTTCAAAAGTTCCATTGTTCACGAGTTCGTTTCAACCGGCAAACTTGTGAACCAGTAAACCCTCGGCCCCTCAACAACAATGGAACAATCAAACATTCAAGCAATTAAACTTCCTCCCCATGTGGACAGCGCAAAACAACCAGCTTTACAAAAAGTTCGAGTTCAAGAATTTTTCGGCAGCTTTTGGCTTCATGACAAGGGTAGCTATTGAAGCAGAAAAAATGAACCACCATCCCTTATGGACCAATGTTTACAATAAAGTGGAAATTTGGCTCAATACCCATGATGCAGGGGATATCGTGACAGAAAAGGACCATCAATTGGCCAAAAAGATAGATGCTTTGTTATAGTTGGCCCCCATCTTACATAAAATTCCCCACAAACCCTATAAACCCTACATTTGTATAATGGAAGTTATGGAATACAATACATCAAGGAACCATCTGGAAGTGAAGGAATATGGTCGCCATATTCAGAAAATGATTGAATACTGCCTCACTATCGAAGACCGTGAAAAGCGGAACATGCAGGCAAAAGCCGTGATTGAGCTCATGGGCTTTTTGAATCCCCATTTAAAAAACGTGGAAGATTTCAGGCACATGCTCTGGGACCACCTGTTTGTAATAAGCAATTTCAATTTGGATGTGGATAGCCCCTATCCCATTCCCCAAAAAGAAACGTATAAGCAAAAGCCAGAGCCTTTACATTACCCAAGGCGTTACCCCAAATATTCGCATTTGGGCAAGAACCTAGAAGTGGTGATAGACAAGGCCTTGAAGGAAGAAAACCCCGAAAAGAAAGCAGGTTTTGCCAATGCCATCGCCTATTACATGAAGCTCTCCTACAGCAACTGGCACAAGGAACTGGTGCATGATGATGCCATCAGAAGCGAACTGGATGCCATTACAGGCGGCGAACTGGAGTTCAGCAATACACCATATATCAAGCACCGCAACCAGAATTTTGTTAGCGATGACTACCCTGCCAACAATGGCCGCAGGCAGAACAATTATGGCCGCGATAACCGTGGCGGGCAACAAAGAATGGGCGGGCAAAGGGACAACCGAAACAGTGGTGGGCAAAGGGACAACCGCGGTAATGGTGGACAAAGGGACAACCGTGGCAATGGTGGACAAAGGGATAACCGCAATGGCAATGGTGGTGGGCAAAGGGACAATCGCCCCAACAACAACTTCAAAAAACGTTATTAATAAAACAATCAGGTATTTGAAGCCAACTTTCGGGTTGGCTTTTTTATTTTCGTGAACAAGCCGGGCAAGTTCAATAAGTTCCAACGTTCAAATGTTTACAAGTTGGTTCAAACCAATTAACTAATTAACCAATTAACTATCCAATGAGTTCATTCCAGGTAATAGGAGGCAAAAAATTAAAAGGAGAAATAACACCACAAGGTGCAAAGAACGAAGCCCTGCAAATTCTCTGTGCAGTATTGCTAACTGATGAAACGGTAACCATCAACAATATCCCGGATATCCTGGACGTAAACCTGTTGATCGAATTATTGGAAGATATGGGCGTAAGGGTTAATAGAAAAGATAAGCACACCTGTACATTCAAAGCAGACAATGTGGATGCCGACTATTTGGCCAGTAATGCCTTCAGGAAAAAAGGGGGCAAACTGCGTGGAAGCATCATGCTGGCCGGCCCCATGTTGGCCCGTTTCAAGAAGGCCTATATTCCCAAACCCGGTGGCGATAAAATTGGCAGGAGGAGATTGGATACACATATCATTGGCCTGGAGAAATTGGGGGCCAAGTTTGAATATGATGATGAAAACAGTTGCTCCAAATTCTCCTCGCCCCAATTGAAGGGCTGCTATATGCTGCTCGATGAGCCAAGCGTTACAGGCACCGCCAATATTTTGATGGCAGCCGTGCTGGCCGAAGGAAAAACAACCATTTACAATGCTGCCTGCGAGCCCTACCTACAACAGCTTTGCAAGATGCTGAACCGGATGGGCGCAAAAATTACAGGTATTGGCAGTAACTTACTGGAGATAGAAGGGGTTGCCAAATTGGGCGGTACTTCGCATACCATGCTGCCGGACATGATTGAAATTGGCAGTTTCATAGGCCTTGCAGCCATGACCCAAAGTGAGATAACCATAAAAAATGCGGGAGTTGAACATTTAGGTGTTATACCGGAGAAGTTTGCACAAATGGGCATCCATTTCCAAATAAAAGGAGATGATATCTATATCCCGGAACAGGACAGCTATGAAGTAGCCACCTATCTGGATGGTGGCATCCTCACCATTTATGACCACCCCTGGCCTGGCTTCACACCGGATTTAATCAGCATTATGTTGGTAGTGGCCACCCAAGCAGTGGGCAGTGTGCTCATCCATCAAAAAATGTTCGAGAGCCGTTTGTTCTTTGTAGACAAGCTCATTGATATGGGTGCCCAAATCATCCTGTGCGACCCGCACCGCGCCACTGTTATTGGACTGGGAAGAAAATACAATTTGAAGGGCATTACCATGAGCAGCCCGGATATACGTGCGGGACAGGCATTGTTGATTGCGGCATTATCTGCCGAAGGCAAAAGCACCATCCAGAATATTGAACAGATTGATAGGGGCTACCAATTTATTGATGAGAGACTGAGAAATTTGGGTGCGGATATAAAAAGGGTTTAAACCAGTTTTCTCAAAACCCGCTCTTGTCAATATTCCGGCAAGCCTTGCCTACCCGGCAGGCAATGATTTTTTATACTTACCACAAAGACGCAAGGAGCACGAAGGAAAAATCGTAATTTTTTTAACTTAGTGTTCTTCGTGTCTTTGTGGTTAGCTTATTCTTCAATGTATTTGTTTGCGCAGCAAACATTGATTACTCAATATGACAAAAGTTGTCGGCAGTCTGTCGAAAGCGGTTTCACCAGCCATCAATATCCTTTCAGGTCCAGTTCATTGGTTTCAGTAACAGCAACCTTCTTCCCCATCTTCTTTTCAATAACGGAAAAATGATGTTCCTCCTCCTCCGAAACCAATGAAATAGCCGTGCCTGCACTACTGGCGCGGCCCGTTCTTCCTATGCGGTGTATATAATCCTTGGGGGAACGTGGCAGTTCATAGTTGATGACATGGGGCAGGAACTGGATATCAATACCACGCGAGGCCAAATCCGTTGCCACCAATACTTTCAGTTTGCCTGATTTGAAATTGGCCAGGGCATCCGTTCTGGCTCCCTGACTTTTTTTACTGTGCATGGCTGCAGCCTCAATACCATGTTTTTTCAACTTCTCCACCACCCCATCGGCCCGGTGAATGGACGATGCAAAAACCAGCACCTGCTTCATATCCTGTTCCTTGATCAAATACCTGAGCAGGGGACCTTTCCTGTCTTCCGTAACATGGTAGCATTGCTGCGTTATCAAATCAAGGTTCTGTTGCTCCTCCTCTACCTGGATCTTTACAGGGTTGTGCAACAGGATTTCCGTGATATTGTTGATTTCCTTACCAAGCGTTGCGGAGAACAACAGGTTCTGCCTTTTTTCTGGAAGCAGCTTGAACACACTGGCCATTTCATCCTTGAACCCCATGTTCAGCATCTTGTCCGCTTCGTCCAGCACCAGGATATCTATTTCGGAGAGGTTCATGGCATTGGCATCCACTAGGTCAAGTAGCCTTCCCGGCGTGGCCACCAAAATTTCCACGCCCTGCAGGTTCATCATTTGCGTGTTGATGGAAGCACCACCAAATACGGACATGGCTTTCACCTTCCGGGGCATGGCTTCCGCAAATTGCTTGAACACATCCCCTACCTGTACGGCCAGTTCCCTTGTTGGCACCAATATTAATGCTTTGATAAAACGGTTCTTGGTGGTGGGCTTGCTTTGGAACTGCTGCAGAATGGGCAGTACAAAGCTGGCGGTTTTACCCGAGCCCGTTTGGGCAATGCCCAACACATCCTTTCCTTTCAATATGGCAGGAATGGCCTGCAATTGAATGGGATAGGCTTCTTTGTACCCCTGTGCAGACAGTGCCTTAATTAAGGTGGCCGTTAAACCAAGTTGCGAAAATGACATAATGAAAAGTTGTGAATCTGGGCAAACTTAGTGTTTATACCACTAGCACTTCCCAATAGGCTGTCGGAAACCGCTTAATCTATGTTGATGCTGTTTATTAATAGCGGTGCGTTACAAAAACGATGTAACAATATGATTGTTGCAAAGAAATTGTCACAAATTTGTGACAATAAAATCGTGACAATTGGATTGTTACATCGAAATTGTAGCAGGTAGGTTTCAGCGGTAAACTTCCTCTCGCATGAATTGTTTAAGGAAATACTGCTTACATGCGCTGCAAATGGTTGTCAGGATTATTGATTATTGCTGCCTTCGGCAACAATTCGTGAAAAAAGTTCCTGTAGATGAGTGTCATTTACCGAAAAATGAGCACAAGCTGTGGCTAAAGAAAACAGTTGAATTTGCCTAGCAGGTTCCCGAAACCATTTTAAACAGGCCCGCAGAGCCGATGCTTTCACAGTACTGTGGAAGGAATTGACGAAATAGATATGTATACCGAAGCTTAGGTGGCGTTTACATTAACCGGGTAATGTCTTCCCCAATGGCTATTTCCTTCCTGAAAATCTCCGTGGAATCTTCCAGGGAATGCAGCAGTATGCCGGGGCATTGCCCAATGAACTGCAGCACGCCATTGTCAAACTTCAAGGCAGTGCCTTCGGGTAAACAAACCACGGGAATACCGGGATTCTCCACAATGAATTCTGTCAGCCGTTGGTCCCTCGTTTCTCCATTAAAGCCCTCTGGCTTTACATTGTAGTAGTGCGGGTTTATTTGGAAGGGAAAGAGGCCCAGGGCATTGAAGCTTTTGGGCTCCACAATGGGCATATCGTTGGTGGTGCAGATGGTGGGGCCAGTAATATTGGAACCAGCGCTCCACCCAATATAGGGTATGCCCGCACTCACTTTGTCCCGCACCAGGTCCAGTACCTGCGAAGTATAGATCAGGCTCAACAATTTAAAAGTATTGCCACCACCTACCATAATGACATTGGCCTTTTCAATTTGTTTCTTGGCTGTTTGTGGCAGCACCGTTTCTATGGTGTGGCCCAAAGCTGCCAGGCCCTCTTTTACTTTTGCAGCATATCCATCGTATTGGAGTGTTACGTCGGCAAAGGGGATAAAAGCAATGGTCAAGGGAGCATTGCCCAAGAAATTCCCGATAATAGGTGCGGCATTCTCCAGGTAGCCACCATTACCAACTTTGGAACTACTGAAAGCAAGGATTCTGGGTGATGGCATTTTGAATGGTTTTGGTATTTTGTTTTAAACAAGAATCCCTTGTAAAATTTACAAGGGATTGTTCCTGTGATCCCCCTGGGGCTCGAACCCAGGACCTACTGATTAAGAGTCAGTAGCTCTAACCAACTGAGCTAGGGAATCGTTTTTCTGGACTGCAAATGTAAGGTTTCAATCGATAAATTGAAACTGAAAAAAAGTTTAATCCACTCTTTTGTGATATTTCAGCTTCATTAATGCCATATCGGGCGACTCTGGGTTTACTTCCAACTCCTGCCTTCTAGCATTGATAATCACATCCAGATCTTCCAACGGAATGGCTCCCAACAGAACTTCACTATCATTAGGCAACACAATTGCCCGGCAAGTGGTGCTTCTATTTTTGAACCTGATAATGACGTTGTCAACTACTGGCAGTTCCTTTACTTCGCCCGTGGCAACAACAAATTTTCTATGCTCCACTAATGGAAACTGCATGTATTCCTGAATATTTTCATTAATGCACATATTGATGGCACCAGTATCTACCATGGCACTTACATTCATCCGCTTCACCTCTTCCTTGCCAAGGATATTCCGGCGAACGAAGGCCAAATCATCGCCATTGGTCAATTCTATTTCTGCATATACTGGCCCCATAACAAAACTATTTTGACTAAAAATACAAAGAAATTTTGAGGCTTGTAGCTTGCTTGCTTTTCTTTGCACATGGCAACAGGTAAAATCATTATCATCACGGCCCCATCGGGCGCAGGCAAAACGTCCATTACCAGGTTCCTCCTAGACAAATACCCGTTGCTTTCGTTTTCAGTTTCTGCTGCTACCAGACAGCCCAGAGGTGAGGAAAAAGATGGGGTGGATTACCATTTCATGAGTGCGGAGGATTTTCAGCAAAAAATTAAGGACAACGCCTTTGTGGAGTGGGAAATGGTATATGAGGGCAAATACTACGGCACACTGAAAAGTGAATTGGAAAAAATCTGGAGCCAGGGCAAAACGCCCATGCTGGATATTGATGTAAAAGGTGCCATACATGTGCAGCAACAGTACCCTCAAGAGTCATTGTCCATTTTCATACAGCCGCCAACGGTGGATGAACTGAAAAGAAGGTTGGAAAACCGGGGCACGGAGAGTGCGGAAAACATTGCCATCCGTGTAAACAAAGCCGCTTACGAACTTTCTTTCAGGCAGTATTTCAAGAAGACCATTGTGAATGATGATTTGGGCAGGGCCTGTGAGGAAGCTGAACAGGTGATTGGGGAATTTTTGGGATGGGGCGGGAAGTAATTGGTAATTAGGGAAAACCATATTCACTACTTTCTAAAGCATTATTTTAATTTACTTCTCCATAATTTCACTAATTCCTAATTCCTCTAACGATGTCTTTCCAAAACAGAACCATTTTTATTACAGGCGCCTCCCGTGGTATAGGCAAGGCCATTGCTTTGAAGCTTGCTGCCGAGGGTGCCAATATTGTGATTGCCGCTAAAAGTGCCGAGGAAAACCCGAAACTTGGAGGCACCATTTTTTCTGCTGCTGAAGAAATTGAAAAAGCTGGCGGTAAAGCATTGCCTGTGCAAACAGATATCCGTTTTGAGGAGCAGATACAAGCGGCGGTGCAGCAGGCAGTGGAAAAATTTGGGGGCATTGATATTGTGATCAATAACGCTTCCGCCATTCAGCTCACAGGCACTTTGCAAACGGAGGCCAAACGTTTCGATTTGATGCACAGCATCAATGTACGTGGTACCTTCTTGGTGGTAAAAACCTGTTTGCCTTATTTGCAAAAAGGCACCAACCCACATATACTTACCTTGTCCCCCCCCATCAATATTGAGCCCAAATGGCTGGGGCCGCATGTGGCCTACACCATGAGCAAGTTCAATATGAGCATGATGGCGTTGGGCTGGGCACAGGAATTCAAAAAAGACGGTATTGCCAGTAATGCTTTATGGCCAAGGACCACCATTGATACGGCTGCTGTCAGGAATTTATTGGGTGGGGAAGCATTGGCCAACATGAGCAGAACTGTTGATATTTTAGCTGATACCGCACATATTATTTTAAGCAAGGAGAACCTTGAATACACAGGCAATACCTTTATTGACGAGGATGTATTGGCCAAGGAAGGCATTACAGATTTAAGTAAATATGCTGTAGTGCCGGGTGGGCAATTGTTCCAAGATTTATTTGTTTAACAAAATGTCAGCCTAAGATTCCCAGCGACACTGAGGAAGATTTTCATTAATCGGTTTCGACAGGCTCAACCTGACATCTATCTTAAATTAATTTTCTTCTTTTAATGGATACAAGCCTCAATAAATACATTAGCGAAACCGGTTTCTGCTCACGCAGGGAAGCAGACAATTATATAGACCAGGGCCGTGTTACCATTAATGGCAGGGAAGCCATCAAGGGCAACCGTGTGGGCGAAAACGATGTGGTGCATGTGGACGGAGAGCCGTTGAAGAAGAAGAAAGCCCCTGTTTATTTAATGCTCAATAAACCCAAGGGCGTTACCTGCACCACCGACCAAAAGGACAAGAGCAATATCATTGACTTCGTGAATTTCAAAACAAGGATCTTTCCCATTGGGCGTTTGGACAAACGCAGCGAGGGACTGATTTTCTTGACCAATGATGGGGACATTGTCAACAAGATCCTCCGCGCCGGCAACAACCATGAAAAGGAATATATAGTGAGCGTGGACAAACCCATTGACATTGATTTTGTAAACAGGATGCGGAACGGGGTAAGGATTCTGGGTACAGTAACCCAGAAATGCTTTGTAAAACAGGAGGGGCCAAAACGTTTCAGGATCATACTCACACAGGGACTGAACAGGCAAATTAGGCGCATGTGCGAAGCATTGGGCTATGAAGTGGAAGCCCTGCAACGCATACGCATCATGAACATTAACCTAACAGGATTGAAGAGCGGGCATTGGCGTTATTTCACCCCTGCTGAAATGGAGATTGTGAACGCCATGGTGGCCAACTCCAGCAAAACTGCTGGTGTGGATGGAATGGATGAGTAAGGAAGATTATTTACGGATCCGTCTATATTTTTTCTTTTGATTTCTTTTGTGGTGATAGATAGCTGCAATGTGAATTAGCCGTTTACGGGTAAATATTTCGTAAACAATTATGTAAGGAAAGTTCTCAATTTTTGTCTGCCTGAAATTCAAGTGCGTTTTTCCGTAATGTTCAGGATGCTGGGCTATTTGCAACAATTTTTTTCTACAGCAGCCATAAATCTATTGCCCAATCCCTCTTGCTTTTAATTCATACCATTCATAGGCAGCTATGTATTCTTCATGAGCATACCTATTCAATATGTATGCATAGTCCATTATTTCTTTTTAGATTTCGCTCTCGCAATGGCTGCTTTCTTGGTTTCCTCCCAAGTATAGGTTTTCAGTGTACCGCTCTTAACTGCCTTGCTTCTTTCTTCTAGTTGCTGTACAAAATTTTCATCCCAATCATTTGCCTGGGTGTTTATTTCATCCTCAAAAAGTGTATAGATTGCCTTAAGCTTTTTATCATCTGCTACTTTCATGTAACCTACTAGTTTTCCCCTGATGGCTGTAGTTGTCATAATCAGAATTATTTTCAAATCGAATTTACTGATTCTTTGGTTAGCATGATGCTGGTAGAGCCAGCTCAAGCAAAACTGCTGGTGTGGATGGGATGGATGAGTAAGGAAGATTATTTACGGATCCGTCTATTTTTTTTCTTTTGATTTCTTTTGTGGTGATAGGTAGCTGCAATGTGAATTAGCCGTTTACGGGCAAATGTTTTGCAAACAATCATTCAATAAGCATGCATAGTTCATTCTTTTTTATTGGATTTTTGCTTTCGCAACGGCTGCTTTCTTCTAGTTGCTGTACAAAATTTTCATCCCAATCATTTACTTGGGTGTATGGGATAAGGCTACTTTAGAGATCATACATTGGATACGGTTTGCCGTAAAGCAGGCTGGGGTGAGGTATCGCTCTTGGTAATCCTGTCCAACCATGGCCATCTTGCCAGGCCCTCCGGCACCAGGGGCAACCAAAAGGGCCAATCGTCCTGATTAGTCTTTTGCCAGCGGTGTCAAAACCTCATCACCCCCGCTCTTTTCTTGCTTTTATTTTCTTTGCGCCATAGCCTACTCCCGCAGCCACCAGCAGGCTGAGGCCACCATCAATTGGCGCATTGTCAACATCCCCGCCCGGATCGGGTATCTGGGCATGAGCAGAAAGACTGCAAAAAACAATCAGGGCAAAGAGGCAACATACTATTTTCAGCAGTTGCTGCATATTGGTATATGGATGGTTCATTGGGGGCATTTTTTTGTTTTGAGACCTTTTGGCAGATTTAATCCTTGACTATTTTTTGGGCAACGGTCCCCTTTGCATCACTGACACGAAGTAGGTACACGCCGGTTGCCATATTGTTGACAGTTAAAACGTTGATACCATTAACGACCTTCGTTTTCCACATCAGCTTACCGGCAAGATCAACTATTTCCAGTGCTGCAGGCTGGCTGCTCCCGGACAGTTCCATCGTCAAGCTATTGGCTTGGATATTGCCAAATACGCGGAACTTAAGGTCCGTTGCACCATCAATGGCCAACGCTTTTTGTGAAAAAGACAGCACAAACCTGTGTTCACCTTTACTGGAACTATCCGCTGTAATACTGAACGGGTAGTCGTCACCGGCTTTCAGTACCGTGGTTGACTTTACAAACCTATCCTCCAGGTAAATGGTAGCACCGGGCAGGCTATTGGAAGCTACCTTAAAAGTATAGTTGCCGGCAAGGGCGCTGATGCCCATGGGGATGGAAGAAAGCACCGCCCTGGCATCGATGGCCATGTCCCTGTTGTCGGCGGCCTTTGTGTACAGGTTCACATTGTCGTTGTAAAGTTTGACCAGCTCGTTATTGTCATCGCTGTTATCCGTTGATTTACTATCCAAACGTACAAACAGCTTGTCCTGCAGTGCCCCTCCCTGCTCTACGTTCAGTTCCAGGTATTGTACAGGTTCCTGGGCCCTGAACAAACCGGTTTGGAGGGTGCCATTTGTTTTGATATTACTGGTAGCTATATTATAAGGCGTAGTAGTAACAGGCTTGTAAGCAATAACACCCAGTACCGGCATGGTAGCAGTAGAGGAAGAACTTACCTGTGCTATCCATCCGCCGGCTTTGGTACGTTGGGCCGTTTGATTGGCACCTTGGCTTATCTGGTAAAGATAGAAAGGTTTACCTGCTCCATTGGTTAATGCGGCAGTGGTTACTGGTGCTGCATAAGGATTGCCTACTACCATAAAATTATTGGCAACGGAAGGCGTTACCGTGGTGCTGGCACCATTGAATGCACCGCTTACACTATAGATAAAGGAGGAAGGACCTGCTGAATAGCTACTGCCGGTTACTTCGCTTGACAGGCCACGAATGAACAGGGCATAGGGCGTGTTGGCCGCCCAGTTGCTGCCGGTTACATTCAACCAGCTATTGGTAGCATTGCTGTAAGTGCGGGAATCGGTTAAACCGCTGGCAGGAACCGTGGTGCCAATGGCAATACCATTGGCAGCAGCTACAGTGGCTATATCGGTAGCGGTAGAAAAAGGGTTGGCCAGCATCCGCCAGCCACGCTGCCCTGTTATTGTTTGCTGCAGGGTAAAGCTGCCAGTACCGCTGATGCTGGTATAACTGCCCATATAGGTGCCACCCGGTGCCACAACAAACTTTCCATTGTTCACAAGGGTGCCTACAGTAAATATGCTGCTGCCACCTATTGTTAACACAGCACCAGTCTGTATGGTTAACTTGTCTGCGGCGGCTGTAGTACCAACAAGGGGTGCATTGACCGTACCGGTGGGAATAAGTACATCCACACCAGCATTGGGTACCCCTCCTCCATTCCAGTTGGTGGCAGTGGCCCAGGCCGTGCTGGTTGTGCCTGTCCATGTACAATTGCTGATTATTTTACTTACCGTGCTATTAGCAAGATTAGCTGTGTATAGATTGCCTGCGGCATTTATGACCATAGCATAGGGGACTGCATTGGGATCCAGGGCTGCCCATGCTTGCGTTACTGTACCCGAAGCGGTGATCTTACTTACCGTATTGTCCGTATTATTGGCCGCGTATACATTGCCGGCGACATCTACGGCTATTGCATCGGGCATTGAGCCGGGATTCAGGGTTGCCCAGGACTGCGTTAGTGTACCGGAGGATGTGATCTTACTCACGGTATTGTTACCAGAATTAGCGATGTACACATTGCCAGAGGCGTCTATCGTTATGGCATAGGGACTGGCACCGGAAGCCAATGCGGCCCAGGACTGTGTTACTGTGCCAGAAGTAGTAATCTTGCTCACGGTATTGTTACCATAATTAGCCGTGTACACATTGCTGGAAGCATCTGTTGTTACAGCATTGGGATTGGCACCGGAAGCCAACGTGGCCCAGGACTGTGTTACTGTACCTGAGGGGGTGATCTTACTCACGGTATTATTATTATAATTGGCCGTATATAGATTGCCGGAGGCATCTATGGCTATACCCCGGGGGCGTGCACCGGAAGCCAGTACGGCCCAGGATTGCGTTACTGTACCGGAGGGCGTGACCTTGCTCACGGTATTGTTCAGATTATTGGCCGTGTACACATTACCAGAAACATCCACGGCTATTCCATAGGGATAAGCACTGGGATCCAAGGTTGCCCAGGCCTGCGTTAGTGTACCAGTAGGGGTGACCTTGCTTACGGTACCGTTATTGGCATTGGCCGTATATACATTGCCAGAGGCATCTATGGCTATACCAATAGGGCCTGCATCGGGATCTAAGGATGCCCATGACTGTGTTACCACCTGCGCTTTAAGGGTAGCGGTAACAGCCATCATTAATAAAAAGAAATATAAAGCCCTTGTAAAAATTTTCATAAACCAGTTGGTTAAGGTGATCAAAAGGAATGGTTCGGTTGGGATAGTTAATGCTAGGTTGATACCTCTCTTTTTCAATTGTAGGGGTTATTATTGAATTGATTTAAATAAATCTCCCGTACCGGAGAACCACAAAATCAATGGCCTTTTTAGCAAAAAAAAAGAGCATTTGCATAGCATATTTATAGCATACGTAACATGTTGGCCAAATATAGCATTCCCTTAGTTATAAAAGCATTTTTTTAGCCGAACTCAAGCAAAACTGCTGGGTGGATGGGATGGAAGAATAGGAATTTTTAACCGGTAATCATTCTTATCCAAGGCTTTTCTTTTGAAATAACAAATAAGCTCCCTTTTGGAATGATATCATTAGGGATGGCAAAGATTATTGTGCTTACCATAAACAGCACCAAATAGCAAACAATTGACCCTTCATAATTTTCTTCAAACGAGTTGATATGGGAAATGCTTGGTGCAAAGTTCAAGTACCGTACTTCAATAGCTGTTTGTGAATCGGGAATGGCATTGCGGCTAAAATTATCCAGATAAGCAGTTCCTTCTACAAAATAAGAAACATCCATTCTTTCTTTATAGAGCCCATCTCTGTACCACTTTAAATGGCCATTATTAAACTCATCTATCCTGCCAATTGCAACACTACTAAGCAACCACGGAGTATTGTATAAAAGAATGAGTCCTATAAAAAGCGCTTGCAATAAAAAGTAGGCTCTAATTTTAGACAATTGCATGGCTCAAGATAAAAATCATTTCAATTAAAAAGCCGGTTCATGATGATGAACCGGCTTCAGCTATTTAAGTTTTTATTGTATTGTCAAATCAATCCAACTTCTCAGGCCGCATCTGAGGAAACAGCAACACATCCTGGATACTTGGTTGATTGGTCATCAGCATCACCAAACGGTCTATGCCGATACCAATGCCACTTGTTGGCGGCATACCGTACTCCAATGCCCTTAAGAAATCATGGTCTATAAACATGGCTTCGTCATCGCCACGTTCCATCAGTTTTACCTGCTCCTCAAAACGTTCACGTTGGTCAATAGGGTCGTTCAGTTCGCTATAGGCATTGGCCAGTTCCTTTCCATTGATCATCAGTTCAAAACGTTCTACCAAGCCTTTCTTGCTCCTATGCTTCTTGGTCAATGGGCTCATTTCCACTGGGTAATCGATAATGAAAGTGGGCTGGATGTATAAATGTTCGCCTGTTTCACTGAACAGTTCGTCAATCAGTTTGCCCTTGCCGATATTGGTAGGAACGCCAATGTTCAATTGCTTGCACACACCACGCAAACCTTCCTCATCCATTTCGCTTACATCAATACCTGTGTTTTCCTTAATGGCATCCAAGATACTGATGCGTTTAAACGGCGCTTTGAAGCTAATGACCTTATCTCCCACCTGCACTTCGGTGGTACCATGCAGGGCAATGGCAATTTTTTCAAACAGTTGCTCCGTTATTTCCATCATCCAGAAATAATCCTTGTAAGCTGTGTACCACTCAAGCACGGTAAACTCGGGGTTATGCGTCCTGTCCATGCCCTCGTTCCTGAAGTTGCGGCTGAATTCATATACCCAATCAAATCCGCCCACAATCAGCCTTTTCAGATACAGTTCATTGGCAATCCTCAAATAAAAGGGAACATCTAAGGCGTTGTGGTGCGTGGCAAATGGCCTTGCAGCAGCACCACCGGGAATGGACTGCAATACGGGCGTGTCCACTTCCAAAGCACCTTGGGCATTCAAAAATTCGCGGATGGTATTGATAAGCTTGGTGCGTTTTACAAATACCTCTTTCACATCTGGATTGATAATCAAATCCACATAGCGTTGCCTATAACGGAACTCCGGGTCAGTTACTTCATCAAACACATTGCCTTCTTCATCACGTTTTACCACAGGCAGTGGTTTCAAACTTTTGGTCAATAAAGTAAGGGTCTGCGTATGCAGGGAGGTTTCCCCGGTTTTGGTGATGAACACGAACCCAGTAGCTCCAATAATATCACCCAAGTCCAATGGCTTGATAACATTGTCCCAAAAGCTTTTGTCTTCTCCGGGGCAAATCTCATCACGTTTTATATAAAGCTGAATGATGCCTTTGCTATCCTGAATCTTGATAAAAACAACTTTACCCATTCCTCCAATACTCATTACACGGCCAGCAATGCAGATATTGGTAAAATTGTCCTTTGTTTCTTCTGTATAGTTGGCTTTCAAATCTGCCGAATAGGCATTCACAGGAAACAAGGGTGCAGGATAAGCATCAATGCCAGCCTCGTTCAGTTTCTGCAATTTTTCGCGGCGAATGACTTCCTGACTGCTCAAATGTTGGCTCATAATCTCAATAATTAAAGTGGGCAAAGATAGGGGCAGAAGGCAAAAGCTGTGAGGCCCGTGGTTGATGGTTTAAGGCAGAAGGCGAAGGGCTTAAGGCAATAAGGTGGGAAAAGTTACCCGATTATATGAACAATGAATGGTGTACTTCAACTACGTTCAGTATAAACTTGCCGGAAGAGCCCAATTGAAAAACAGTTGTTCATCTCCAAAGTCTTTCCCAAAAACTTCGTTTGTTCAACAAAAAAAATTATTTTAGGAGGAGCAAAAATTTCTGGTTAACCTAAATTAGAGCAACATGAGAGGCGTAAACCGAGTAATGCTGATTGGCAATTTGGGCAAGGACCCGCACATGGACCATCTAGAAGGCAATATTGGCGTTGTCAAATTTCCTTTGGCCACTACCGAAACTTTCAAGGACCGGACAGGAAAACTGAACAGCCAAACAGAGTGGCATACAGTTGTACTATGGCGCGGACTAGCAGAACTTGCCAGTAAGTACCTGCACAAAGGAAGCCTTATTTATGTGGAAGGACGTTTGCGCACACGTAGTTGGGAAGATAAGGAAGGCAATAAAAAATTTGCTACCGAAGTGGTGGGCGATAACCTGATCATGCTTGACAAACGTGGGGAAATGAATGGGCACCACACCGCCGCCACTGATAATCTGGAAGGTTTCAATGGCGATGACCTACCGCCGTTGCCGGATATTGGGGAAAGTTTGCCGTTCTAGTTAAAATGAATAAAGATATTTTTGTCTAAGTTTCAATTTTGGGTGCTGATGGACGAATCAGCTTTTTTTCACTAAAATTTCCTGTGTTGGATTACCATTCGGTTTTTTTAAATCAGTTACACTTGGCTGCCATCAATACGCAGGGTACCACTGTGCTGATTGTTTTATTGCTTTGTTTGCTGGTGTTCTCCTTTATCATGAGCGGTGCAGAAGTGGCTTTTTTCTCCCTTACTTACAAAGACATCAACCTACTTAAAACAAAGCAGCAACCAGCTTATAAGAAAATTATTGACCTGCTCGATGAACCCAAAACATTGTTGGGTTCATTGCTTATTGCCAACAGTTTTGTGAACATTGCCATCATTATCATCTCCAATTTATTGATAGATGACCTTTTCCATTTTGGCAACACCATGGCCTGGGTGGAATTCATGATCAAAGTGGTAGCAGTTTCATCATTGCTGGTGCTTTTTGGCGAAGTGATGCCAAAAGTCCTGGCCACGCAAAACAATATCCGCTTTGCCAAGGATGTGGCACCCGTGGTGGAGTTTACCTCTTACCTCACAAAGGGAATGAGCAACTGGTTGGTGAAATACAGCGACGTTATAGAAAAGAGACTGACCAATAAAAAAAACAGCGCCTATAATAATGAGGAAATGTCCCATGCCATTGACATTACCTATCCTGAAGAAAACGAGAAAAATATCCTGAAAGGAATTCTCAAGTTCAGCAATACATCGGTTAAGCAGATCATGAAAACAAGGCTGGATGTACATGGCGTTGAAAACACCACCTCTTTTGAGGAACTGATGAAGCTTGTTGGCGACCTGCATTATAGCCGATTGCCCGTTTATCGGGAGGACCTTGATGAAGTAGTGGGCATGATCCATTCCAAAGACCTGATCCCCTATATTGAGCATGGACCGGAATTCAATTGGCATGTATTGATGCGCCAACCCTATTTTGTGCATGAGCAAAAAATGATTGAGGATTTATTGCAGGAGTTCCAGAGCAAAAGGATCCATTTTGCCGTGGTGGTGGACGAATTTGGAGGCACAAGCGGTATTGTGACACTGGAAGATATCCTTGAGGAGGTTATTGGAGAAATAACCGACGAGTTTGATGAGGAAGATGCTGACCATAAGAAACTGGATGAATACAACTATATATTCGAAGGCCGTACCATGATCAACGATGTGTGCAAGTACATGCAATTGCCGCTCGACACTTTTGATATGGTGAAAGGGGAAGCAGATTCCCTAGCTGGACTGGTTCTGGAAATAGCCGGTGAAATACCCAATATTTCACAAATGGTACCCTGTGGTGATTTCGAATTTACCATTCTTGAAGTAGAACGCAACCGCATCAACAAAATTAAAATAACGATCAAGCCACAAGTAAATGGGAAGTAGTTTAAAGTTCATGGTTCATAGAAAATGGCTTATAGTAACTAATCATTGGGCAATGGCTATGACCTATTGCCTATTAACCATGAGCTTGTTTTCCTGCAACAGCAATTTCACCCCCAAACAAAAAGGGTATTTCAAAATAGATTTTCCCAAAAAGGAATATGCAGTTTTCAATCGGCCGGGCTATCCATACACTTTTGAATACCCTGTTTATGCAGAAGTGGTAAAGGATTCTACTTTCTTTGGTGAAGCCACAGAAAATCCTTGGTGGATAAATATCAATTTTCCCCAGTTCAATGGGAGGATCTATGTAAGCTACAAAGAAATTGGTCCAAACAAATTGGATACTTTGGTGAACGAGGCATTCAAATTAACCAGCAAGCACGCACAAAAAGCAGAGTCCATCGATGACTCGGTCATTGCCACCATCAACGGTATCCACGGCATCTTTTTCAATGTAGGCGGTGATGTGGCCACGGCCAAGCAGTTTTTCCTCACCGATTCCACCAAGCATTTCCTACGTGGGGCATTATATTTCTATGCCACGCCCAATAAGGATTCCATGCGCTCTGTAAACAATTTTGTGGAGGACGATATGAAGCATTTAATCAACACCTTCAAATGGAACGATACAAAAACAAAATAAGCCACTCCTAAACAGAAGTGGCTTTCAAGGCAACACTGATATTCCCGACGAGTACCAGCGTTCTTTATGTAACGGTTATTATAGGGAAATGGTTACTGTTAAAAATTTATAGTTCCGACATTTGTTTTTAGTGTATCCCCAACTTCCACTTCTTCATCAATAGGGTATTCCCGCACCAAGGCAGACCTTGAAAACTGGCTGAACCTTATTCTTTTTTTCATTTTGTCTTTTTTATGGATGGTTGATGAAATAGTTTGTCTAGCTATTGCTGTTGCAGGAACAGGGTAATTATTGTTATCAACAACCTGTTTTGTATTGGCGGCTTCTCCAACTGTACGGTTTTCTATTGCTGCACGGCTATACTCTTTTGCTCTAATGGTCTTTACCTGTTTTACGAAGGGAGCGGGCTTTTCTTCTTTGTACAAATTATCCAAACTACCTTTTTGTTTGGCTGCTTTATAGTCTATAGCGCCCATTATTGCTGCTGCAACCATCAGGCCACCACATACATACAAGATTGTCATTACTGTTTTCATATTTTAATGTTTAAGTGGTAAATGTGTTCAGGTAATGCTTTGTCCGTTGGAAAATGATGGACTCCGCTACCAATAGATTACCTAATACACTGATCCATAAGCTCAGTTCGTAATTTTTGGTAAGCTCCACATCCAGCAAGTACAAAATGATATAGTATACACGGAACGTAACTGCCGTCATGGCCATGGCATAGCTCCTGATCATCCAGACTTTGTGTGCCAGTACATTCTTTTGGAGAATGGTGGTAAACCCTTTCAATGTAAAATAGAACCAAGCAAGGGCCATAAACATAAACAGGCCTCTTTCTGCCCCACTGCCCTTGGCAAAAAAACTCATATACAATCCGGTAGGTGCCCCAAGCAGCAGAACAACTGCTACATAGACCCTGCCGCTCCAAACATGAATGGCTTTCCTTTTCTTCAATAAATAGGAGGAGAATTGCAGCAGTGCAGTTCCTATGCAAAACATGCCTGCAAAAATGTGTACATAAAAACTGGCCCTGTAAATGGGTTGCAAAAACAGGACAGCCCTTTCCTGGATAAATGAAAACTTATTGCTGAAATTGAAATAGGGAACAGTGTTGTTAATCAGGAGCAAACTAAAAAATGCAACTGGCAGCCAGAAAAAAATCAATATCCCAAACTTTTTTATTTTTTTAAGCGTAATCATCCGGGAATTCATAACAGTTGCCGTTTTCGGAATAAGGAGATGAAGTAGGCTATATGCTTCCACAGAGAGAACTGTTACATCTCTGTTAAAGGACCTGTTCCTGCCCTGTACCCGCACAGCTTAAGCTTTAATCCTTCATCGCTTATCTTTGCCCAATGATTATTATTGACAACAAGCTCATCAGTGATGAAGTGATTGAAGAACAGTTTGTTTGCGACCTTGCCAAATGCAAGGGGGGCTGCTGCGAAGACGGTGATGCAGGTGCACCATTGGAAAATTGGGAGAAAAAGGAGGTGGAGAAATACTATGAAACCGTAAAGCCTTACATGACCCAGGATGGAATCGATGAAGTGGAAAGAACTGGCAAATTTGAGTATGACCGCGAATTTGGTTGGGTCACGCCTACTATAAAAAGTGGCATTTGTGCCTATGGCAAAAAGGATAAGACTGGATTGATTATTTGCGGTTTTGAACAGGCTTATAATGACGGGAAGATTGGCTGGAAAAAGCCGGTTAGCTGCCATCTGTTCCCAATAAAAATATCCAAGAGCAAGGTAGATCCCAATATGGAATATGTGAATTATGAACCAAGGGAGGATTTGTGTGCAGCAGCCTGCAGTTTGGGCAGGAAACTTAAAATGCCCGTTTATATTTTCTTGAAGGAACCCTTAATAAGGAAATATGGGGAAGAATTTTACGAGGCACTGGAAGCTGTAGCTGAACATGCCAAGAAGAAATGATCCTTTTTGCACTTTGCAATAGTACCTGCAAAAAATAATACCTGAAAAATGACTGCTTGCCAATTATGGTTTACTTTGCCAGCATAAAATTTTACTATGGATACTATTTTGGTAACAGGTGGATGCGGCTATATTGGCTCCCACACCATTGTTGATTTAATCGAAAATGGGTTTAACATAGTTTCAATTGACGATAATTCCCGCTCATCAGATATTTCATTGCAAGGCATTGAAAAAATCACCCACAAAAAAATCAAGAACTATAAAGTTGACCTGAAAAATTTTGATGAAACAAGGGCCGTGTTCCAAGAGAACGATTCAATAACAGGTATCATCCATTTTGCGGCATATAAAGCGGTTGGCGAAAGTGTGGAACAGCCATTGAGCTATTATGAAAACAATCTGTTCTCGCTCATCAACCTTTTGAAATGTGTAGAGGAATTCAATGTGCCGCATTTTGTGTTCTCGTCCTCATGTACGGTATATGGCAATCCGGATGCCATCCCAGTTACGGAACAATCTCCTATTAAAGAAGCTGAAAGCCCTTATGGTGCTACCAAGCAAATGGGGGAAAGGATCTTGCAAGACTTCACCAAAGTGCAACCAACCTCCGCGATCCTGCTCCGTTATTTCAATCCAGTTGGTGCACATCCTACTACGCATATTGGAGAGTTGCCTTTAGGCAAACCACAGAACCTTGTTCCTGCAATTACACAAACAGCCATTGGCAAAATACCCAAAATGTATGTGCACGGTACGGATTATGACACCCGTGATGGTAGCTGCTTACGTGACTTCATCCATGTTTGCGATATAGCACATGCACATACGCTGGCCATTCAATACCTGATTGAACAGAAAAACAAAACACAGTGCGATATTTTCAATTTGGGTACAGGTAATGGCGTAACTGTTCTGGAGGCCATCAAAGCATTTGAGGCAATCAGTGGGGTTAAACTGAATTACGAGAAAGGTCCAAGGAGGGAAGGTGACGTGGTAGCCATATATGCCAACAATGAGTTTGCCGTAAAATCATTGGGCTGGGAAATCCTGTACGGCCTGAATGAAATGATGCGTACGGCTTGGGAATGGCAATTGAAACTAAAAGAACAGGAAGATTTGATCAAGCAGCAAAGCTTATTAAATTAATTGCATCAGCATTATACAATCTAAAAATCCGTTTCACGATAGAAACGGATTTTCTATTATGTAATTCAAGTTGCTAGTTGGTGGTGTACTTGGCTTCTCTATTTGGCTGGAATGGTTTGGAAAATATATTATATATGGCTATTGAAGCTTAAAGGGAGTTATAATAGTTAAAAACCATTGTAATATCCTCTTCCTTTTTGCATTTTAATCCCTTACTATCAATAAACGCTTCCACGAGATTTTTTTTGTCTGCCAACGCACTAATAACTGATTCCTTGTTTCTGTTAAGCTTTACCATTTTGTTGCCAGGAAGATTGGCATACAAAATTTCTGCGGTTTTGAATACCCTTGTAATGCCCGCAGTATTAAACGGTTTCTCGTCAGAATAGGTAACATTTAAATACTGGAGAAGTTTAGCATTTCCCGAATCCAGCACTTTATAAAAGGTTTTATCGGTTTGCTTGTCAATAGCACTAAAACCTGATTGGAATGAATTGCCCGTTCCTGTAATGCCCTCCATGCAATTGAGGAAATTAATTTTTTCGATGGGCATATCCACCACCAATTCTTTTGAATTGTCGCTTAGGCAATACACAAGATTATCAATCAGGTACAGTTTGATTTTTACGTCCTCGAACCATTTCCCATTTGCTACCTTTATGTTTGCAGAACAGTATTCATTTGGATAAAAAGGTGAACCCTCTATTCTGTAATTTGTTTTCGCATAAAGCTGGTTCCCGGTTTCATCTTTCATGAATATCATACCATCCTTGGTACCGAAACCAGTTTGGGCCCCGCTAATATTTATGGACAAAATAACCGCACCTAGTATATTGATTACATACTTCATTTGCTAAATAATTTTCGCTAAGTTACGATTGCTCCGTCATCTTCGCACTGTTCTCCGCCATTTGCAACGCTTCAATAAACTCTTCGATCTCGCCATTGATTACTGCGTCAAGATTGTAGGATGTCAAACCGATGCGGTGGTCTGTAACCCTCCCCTGCGGCCAATTATAGGTCCTGATCTTGGCACTCCTGTCGCCCGTACTAACCAATGTTTTCCTCCGGTGGGAAATTTCATCTTCATATTTCCTCACCTGTTCCTCGTACAGTTTGGTACGTAGCATGGTCATGGCCTTCTCCCGGTTGCCCAACTGGCTTCTTTCAGTCTGGCACACAACAACAACACCCGTAGGAATATGCGTTAAAAAAACTTTTGTTTCCACCTTGTTCACGTTCTGCCCGCCAGCACCGCCACTTCTGGCAGTTTCCATTTTCACATCACTTTCCTTCAGTTCAAAGTCCACTTCCTCAGCTTCGGGCATTACAGCCACCGTTGCAGCACTGGTATGCACGCGGCCCTGTGTCTCTGTATTCGGCACACGCTGCACACGGTGCACACCACTTTCAAATTTCAGGGTGCCGTACACATCCTCACCGCTTACTTCCACAATTACTTCTTTGTAGCCACCAACCGTTCCTTCACTTTCGCTCACGACGGCTGTTTTCCATCCTTTCTTGCTGCAGTAACGCAGGTACATGCCCAATAGATCGCCTGCAAACAAGCTGGCTTCGTCCCCACCTGTTCCTGCACGTATTTCCAGAATGGCATTCTTATCATCCTGCGGGTCCTTGGGTATCAATAATTGGGTGAGGTGTTTTTCCAGTTCATTTTTCTTTTCTTCCAAAGCGGGCATTTCCATTTTTGCCAGTTCCTTCATCTCGTCATCATTGCTGTTCAAGCTTTCTTTGGCAAAATCCAGATCTCCCAGCACGCGCATGTACTGTTCATAAGGTTGCACAATCTTTTCCAGTGAGCGGTATTCCTTGCTATACGCACCAAATTCCTTCTGGTTGTTGATGACCTCAGGATTGGTCAAGGCAATGCCCACTTGCTGGAACCTTGCCTTTATAGCCTCTAACTTATCTAACATACATACAAATTTTGCGAAGGCTGCAAAAGTAAAGGTTTGGGGGGAATGATGTGGTGGCAATGTGGCTTTGCAATTGATGACATACGGGCAATCAGGACCTAATGGATTTTAAAAGGATCCGTGTTTCGTTGTAGTGTATTGGAAAACAACCTGTGCTATGCATGTGCCTATAAGGGAGCAACAAACAATAATGCTTATTTTCATTTCCAATAAATGATGCCATGAAAATTGTTTTTGGATTTTTAATGATACTCTGCTTGGCTGCAAAAGCACAACAAGCAGATGTGCTAATCAAGAACGGGAAGATTATTGATGGTACCGGCAACAACTGGTTTTATGGAGATGTTGCCGTGAAAGAAGGGAGGATTGTTAAGGTGGGCAAGCTTACTAACTGGCAGGCTGCCAAAACCATTGATGCTACTGGGCTTATTATTGCCCCCGGTTTTATTGATGTGCATACACATCTGGAAGACGATGAAAAGCGCAACCCCCTTGCCACCAATTTTATTTATGATGGTGTAACCACCTGCATTACCGGCAACTGCGGCTCATCCAACACTGATATAAAAAAATATTTCTCCTTTATTGATAGCCTGAAATTGTCCATTAATGTGGCCACGCTTGTGGGGCACAATGATGTCCGTAAAAAGGTAATGGGCCGTGCAAATAGGGATGCCACCGAAACTGAGATGCAGCAGATGGAAGCCATTGTGGACCAGGCTATGAAAGATGGCGCCGTAGGGTTCTCCACAGGATTGATCTATATACCCGGTACCTATACAAAAACGCCGGAAATTGTGCGTTTAGCAAAAGTGGCAGCTAAATACAACGGTGTTTATGCTAGCCATATGCGTGATGAAGGTGATAGTGTAACCTACGCCATTGAAGAAGCATTGACCATTGGCCGCGAAGCAAAAATGCCTGTGGAAATCTCGCATTTCAAATTGAGCGGCCAACAGAATTGGGGAAGGAGCAAGGAGACCTTGCCCATGATTGTCAAAGCAAGGGAGGAAGGACTGGACGTAACCATAGACCAGTACCCATATACTGCAAGCTCCACTTCGATTAGTACTTTATTGCCTGATTGGGTACTGGCCGATGGTCAGGACAGTATCAAGGCAAGACTTTCAAACCCCATAATCAGGAACGATGTCAAGCAGTACATGTTTACCAAATTGAAGAACAGGAAACTGAAACACTGGAACTATGCTGTAGTGGCCAATTATGAATTTGATACCACTTTGAACGGCAAGAGCATTGAGCAGATCAATTTGATAAAAGGAAGGAAACACAAACTGAAATTTGAGGCAGAAACCATCCTGGAAATTATGGAGCATGGTGGTGCCAGTGCTGTTTTCCATGGCATGAGCGAGGAGGATGTGAAGAACATCATGAAATACCCCTTCAATATGTTTGCAAGTGATGCAAGCATCCGGGTTCTCCATTCAGGTATGCCGCATCCAAGGGGCTACGGCACCAATGCAAGGGTGCTGGGAAAATACGTGAGGGATGAAAAAGTAATCCCCTTGGAAGAAGCCATCAGGAGAATGACGAGCTTACCTGCACAAAAGTTCCAGTTGACCAACCGTGGCCTTCTGAAAGAAGGCTATGCAGCCGATATAGTGGTATTTGACGAAAAAACAGTGGCCGATGAGTCCACATTTGACAAACCGCACCAATACAGTACAGGTTTCAAGTATGTTGTGGTGAATGGAGTGTTGACAGTGGAAGACGGAAAGCACACAGGTGCAAGAAATGGTCAGGTACTACGTAAAATATAAATCCGTAATGAGGTTTTTATGCCCCAATACCTTCAACATAATTTCCACTTACAATAGCAAGTGGCTAACGGTATGATACTTGCCCACGATTGACAGTACAGCATTGTTCATTCTAAAACTGTCAATCATGAAAAAACCAATTGTTCTATTTTTAGCAATAGGCATCATTGTAATGGTTGCATCTGCATTTAGCAAGCAGGGCTCAACAATTAAAGGATGGGTAACCCCCAAAGAAGCAGCGATATCTGCATGGGCCATCTCAAAAACCGATACGTTCAAAACGCATGTCACTTCCGAGGGCATGTTCGAGATTTTCAACGTAAAATCAGGGAATTACAGTGTTATTGTTCAAGCCACTGCTCCTTATAAGACAGGGCAGAAAGATGGGGTGATTGTTACGGAAGGAAGCATGGTGGATGTGGGCGAAATAAAGTTGGAGAAGTAAAGAAAAGGCTGTTGAAACATCAACAGCCTTTTCTTTACTAGTATCAGATTTTTAATTTTTTTTTGCAGTTATCACATAACCCCTTCTCTCCTTCCAGTTTCATCTTCCCTTCTGCATCCACCATAATGCATTGTTGGTCTGGGCAATGGGGCAACCCGAAATTATGGCCCATTTCGTGGGCAACCACTTTGAACAGTCGCTGCTGGAACTGCTGCTGTGAACGTATATTTTTCGTAAGCCTGAAACTGGACACCGTACACGTTCTTCCCGGGCAGTTTCCCAGCCCCATAATGCCATAGTTTTTAATGGTACCTTTTGTTGTTGAAATATCATCTGCTATTAATCCAATAGTCAATCTGATGGAATCCGCAATAGAGGCCCTTAGCCAATTGAGGATGGTATCAGCAACCCAACGTTTCCTTGGTTCGTACCAAGCATTGGCAGGTGCCTGCTTTTGTGGGGCAATGGAAACTATTACAGGATAGAATTTTGCAATGCTGTCCTTCAAAAAAAACAGGTCCCTTTTTGGAAAATCCCCCAATGGTTGAAGTACAATAACCGGTTTGCCCTTGGAAGGCAAATGATTGTTTATACCAGCATCAGAACATGATGCCAGTAAAAGAACCATGCAACCAAGAATGGCATATTTCATTTGGTGAAATTGAACTACTTATCTATAACGGGGCATGTGTGTATCTGCAAACTCCTTTTCGGCCTTTTCCCAATCGTTCAATGCTTGTGTGCGTTCCTTGTTTACCTTGTTATTGGTCTGGTTGAAATCATTTACAGCGGCGTTGATTTCCTTTACCCCTTTATTGTAAGCATCCACATCTTCTTTGGTCCTTGCACTTGCAGATTTTGCCTCAAAAGCTTTTTTAAGCTTGTCAAAATTTTCCTGCTTCAAATAAAAGTCCGTCAGCTTGGGGATATCGTTTTCAGCCGTTTTCTTATAGTACTGCAGCATTTGCTTGCAGGCATTGGCCAGTGTAGCATCACCCATAAAGAACTTCAGGCTGTCCAGGGCCAGCATGCCTTCATTGGCATAACGGATAACCGACCCACGGCTCTGCTCCACATCGTTCACCTTTTTCTTGTTCATGGCATCGGTCATTTGATTGTCCTGCCAATTGCATTTGAAGAATATGAGGTAAAGCTGGTTCCTATAATGGTTCAGTTTACTGGCAATGGCCATTTTCTCGCCCAGTTCGGTAGAACCTTCCACTAGGTTCACATTGTATTTCCCTGCAAATGCCTTTTCTGCATCATGTATTTTGCCCGATGCTTCCTTGATCTTCTCATTGGTTTTTTCCTGCAGCAGAATATAGGCCTGCATACCATCAAAAGACTGCTCGGCAATTTCTTCCGTGTTCACAATTTTGCCATAATCGTCATTGAAAACATTGTAGCATAGGGCCACATAGTCTATGCAGCTCTGGCGCAAGCTATTGTCGCCTTTGTAAAAAGGGATATTGATGATGGCATAACGGCTATTGGTAATGCTTTCCAGCACGCCTTTACGCATTTTTTCCAATTTCCTGGCCCTTCTGCCATGCGCAGCGGCACTCATGTAAGCCATGTATTTCTGGTCCATATCCTTCTGCGCATTGTCTATGGCATTCATATAGGCAACAGGACTGCTGGTAGGGTCCTGTGAAAAGCCATTAAAAGCAAAGGCCGAAACAAAAAACAGCAACGATAAAAATGGTTTCATGATACAAGGTTTAAGAGGGCAATATTACTGGATGAAGTATTAAGAATAAAATGATTTATAGCATCATTACAACGAGGCACATACTCAAAGGGGCAAACTGTGCAATTGTTCCCTGATTGGGTAAAATTACGATGGGAAGACAGGGGTGAATTGGTCTGTAAATATATATGCAGGGAGGAATTCACTTTATTGAAGCCAAAAAGCTCTTGAGCAAGAGGTATTTGCTGATAACCAAGAAGCTGCCTAAGTTCAATTCGCTGGCTTCCCCAATCAAGCCTGGACAGCTTCTAAGCTGCTACCCGCTGTAAAATAATCTTACAGGGTATGGAAGAAGTGATTTTTACACTATGGGCCTGGTGCAACGGAATGCTCAATACACTACCGGGTATCAGGTGATGGACGGTAGCTCCAATAGTTATATCGCAACTGCCCTCCACAATCAGGAATTTTTCGTACTCATCGTGGTGTACTTCCTTTGGTGCCATATCCTTTATCCAAACAATGGCAGTAATAGCCGATGCTGTATAGCTGATAATCTTGGCATAAGGTTCAGTGGTGCCTGCTGGCAAGAACATATCGGGCCTGTTCAGCCATTCGTCATAATCGGCTATT
>JAHEZD010000176.1 GCA_023251255.1 Chitinophagaceae bacterium | reverse complement strand
TGGAGGGGGTTAAAAATTTACAGGTTCACAAGTTGGTGGAGGAAGATGAAAATTTCTGATTTGAGATTTCTGATTTGAGATTTGGGTGGAGGATGGGAAGAAGGTTAATTGGTTATCCCGATGTTTTATCGGGAGGTTAATTGGTGATTATGGAGGAGGAAGAGGATATATGATTTATGATTTTTAGATACTGGATGCTAGATACGGGATGTTAGTAGATGGGAGATGGGTCATTGCCCACGGTCAATAGTCCATAGCCTCCTCCGCCTTAAGCTTTTAGCCCTCCGCCCTAAGCTTTCCGCCTTAAGCTTTTAGCCCTCCGCCCTAAGCTTTCCGCCCTCCGCCTTCTACCCACCTCCTCATTGCCCCCCGTTCCTTACCATCAATGTTTTCCCATGCTGCACAAAGAGCTTGTACTTATGCTTGTTCTCCGGAAGGGCCAAGTAGCTGCATACAATATCGGTGGAGAAATAATTGCGGATATTCTCCGTGGTATCGGGAAGGAACAGGTCTTCCAAATAGGCCGTGTCCTTGTCCGTAACCAGGTTGCTGCTCAGGTAGGTATCCAGTAGCGGCATGGCAAAGTGGTAGGTTTTCTGCACGATGGCACTGTCCACACAGGTGATATAATCATCCGCAATCAGGAAGTCATTGGGAAACTTGAAGGCAATAGTTTTAAGCGTGCGCTTATCATAGCCCTGTTTAACAATCTCATCCATCTTGAGCCAGATATAGCCCTTGTTGAGGAAATACTGCTTCAGCCCAAGGGTTTCCTGGCGTACCACTTCCTCCCGGTATTCCCCCACTTTCAGCAGGATACCGCCCAGCAGGAACAGTGCGACGCAGGCATGGAACACCAAACGGTCGGCCCTGTCGCCCTTCAAGCTAATAGCTGCACCCAGCCAGCCCATGGCCCTGGACAGTACATTGCCCTTGGGCGCATCTGCACTTGGGTCTGCTGCTTTGCCCTCAATGCCCAGCAGTTTTTTGAGGGATACCCATACAATGGGAATGAGCAGCGACAGCAATAGGGGATAGGCATAGGGGCTTACCTCCTTGATTAAAGCAAAAATGCTCTTGGCCTGATCGGTAGTGAAGTCCATAAGGCAGTAGGGTTGGTGTTTAGTTAAGTTAAATGTATGCATAAAAGTGGTTACATACGCAAGCACTTGTATTATACGCCGCTCGTTCCTTGTGAGGGGTTGCGAGGAACGAAGCAAGCAATCTGCATTGCGTTACGGAGGGGGGATCCGTTTCCAAGAAGGCCTGGATTGCTTCGTACCCCGCATCCGATAGCTATCGGATGACGGCCCATTCCCCGCAATGACGGCCCCCTTTGCGTTGCCGATACCCTTTGTTACGCACTTACAAAGGCGGCCTTGATTGCTTCCTTCGTCGCAGCCGATAATTATCGGCTGACGGCCATCCTTTGCGTTGTGGGGACAGCCATCTTTCAGCGCAAAAAATATATATCCTGCTTATCGAGCATGGCACCATCACAAATGATAATTATTATACAATTAACAATTCCACAGCATTTTGCTAAAGCGGGTTTATTAAACTTTAAGCCATAAACCAAACTTATGCCCACTGCAACCATCCCCAAACTCCTAATGGCACTGGCCATTGTGTATGCTTCCTGCAACAGTAACGAACCTAGGCCCGTAGCGGTCAGCAGCGCCAACCCGTCAGTGGCCCAGCAATCCAGCGTGCAGCAAGTGCCAGCAGACAGTACCGTAACCGTGGCCCCGCAACAGGCCAAACAGCCAGCAATGACCAGGGCAGGCCATAGGGCCGCATCCCGCAAAACGGTAGCCGCTGTAAGGACCAGGGTGGACGTGGATTACCAAAGCTATCCAGCGGATACGTTGGAGCTAAAAGAACCCTGGGGTGCCCCAATGCCGCCAGCCAGCAAAGAAAGCAGCCCTGCCACAACGGTGGCCCTGGAAGAGAGGCGGGCCCTGCCCAATACAAAAGCTGGGGCATTCTTTGGGGAACTCAAACCGCTTACCCAGCTCTTTGCCATAAGCCCCGAAGCGGACCATTTGATTACTGGCCAGCAGGGCACCAAGGTGTTTGTACCCAAAAACAGTTTTGTGCAGGCAGATGGCACACCTGTAACGGGCAAAGTGGACCTGGCACTGGTGGAAGTGCTAACGGTGGCAGACTTTGTAAGGACCAACCTGCAGACCCTATCGCATGGGCAGCCCCTTCAATCAGAAGGCATGTTCTTTCTGGATGCAAGGTCCAACGGCCAACCTGTGAACATGGCACAGGGCAAGGAACTGCAAGTGGAAATGACCAATATGAACTGGTTGGGTGCGTCATCGGATGCACGCATCTTTACGGGCAGCCATGATGAGGCGGGCAATATCAACTGGAGCGAGGCAGGCACCATGTCCAGGAAAATGGTGCCCATGCCTTTGGAAGTGTTTGATTATGTGAGGTGGAGGTCCCGCAATTTCGACAGGAGGAAGGGCGAGGGGTATTGGGCTACTGGCCCTAATTACATACTGGACTCTTTTAGGTTCAAGCAAGACCGTTTGGTGAATACCTTTATTGCCACAAGGGAATTCCAGAGAAGGTTTTGGGACATCAGTAGTGCAGAATTCCAGATTGGTTATTATACCTGTTATGCCACTAAAACTGCAAAAAAAGGTACGATTGCATCTGACTCTGCCCTTACCAATATCTATCTCAACAACCTGGATAAAGATTTATGGTACTGTGATTCACTGGCCTACGATTATTTAACCAGTTGGAAGGGCAAGATTGAGTTTAAAAAGTTTTATGGTGAGGCAGATGGCGAATACTATAACTTAGTGGATGCTTTCAAAACCTACTACGAGCAGCGGCTTACCGTGTCTATAGTTTTTCCCGAAGGGGTGGATTTTGGCAGTGACAATGCTAGGCAGCAGCTTGCTGGCAAAGGCTATTCCGAAGCCGCCATAGATGAACTGATGGGGGCCTATACGACCAGGACAACATACATAGAATCACGGAACAATAAAAAAGGGCTGGAAAGGCTATCTACCAATTCCTTCTCCGTGGCCAAGCTGGGCTGGATCAATTGCGATAGGTACTACAATGATCCCCGTGCCAGGGAAACCAATATCATGGCCAGTGTGTACAATGGGGAAGGCTTTGATTTTGTGAGCCTGGCCCTCATCATCAATGGGCAGCGGGTGGCACTGAACGGAATGCCAACCAAGGGCGCCACTTATGCCTTCACGGGTAAGTCTGCCCCCTATACCAAACTGCCCATTGGCGAAAAAGCCACTATTGTGGCCCTGAGCTACAGGAACAAGCAGCCCTATATAGGTATGCAGGAAATAACCATAGAAGAGAAAGGCAATTATCCCATACAATTGGAAGCCAGCACAGCAGAAAGCATCAATACCAAGCTGGCGGGGCTGAAGTGATGGTAAACCTATAAGGTTTTCGCAACCTTATAGGTTTTGTTTTTTGCAGCCTTATAGGTTTTGGGGCATGGTCCACAGCCGCAGTTCATAAGATGATGGTGACGCTTATAAATGGGGGGCAGAAAAAATTGCCCTGCACAAATCTGTTCAATGAACTTTGCACCGAGGGGCAAGGAGGGGTATTGGGGCCGCCCTATCAACCTCCAACATCGAACCTCCAACCCCATCCCCCAGTTTTTCCACATTTAGCAACTTCGGTACAAAATTTGTTTTTCCTGTTCATCACCATTCCTTACTTTTGCC
>JAHEZD010000013.1:67082-80942 GCA_023251255.1 Chitinophagaceae bacterium | reverse complement strand
TGCCTTCACAGCCAGTAGTGGTATTGATGTTGTAAACAAAGTAGTTCAAGGTACTGGTAGCGCTGCCCTGCCAGCCATTGGTGATGGTACCAACACCATTGCCCATAGGTGCGGGAAATGCCCCTGAAGCATAGCCCAAGGAATTGCCTGTATTGCTTACCAGTATCCTGTAACCTGTTCCTGCTGGAACGCTCCATCCAAGTGTCAGTGTTTGTGGAACACTTAGTGTGGATGCCGTAATGGGCTGTGCACTGGAAGTGAAAAGAACAGCGCCCGTATTGTCCTGAAGGGTTACGGTGGCAGTTCCGGCAGCAGTGGAATATACTTGTATGGAGTTCAGGAGCACGTCTTGGAACAACGTGAACTGGAGGCCCCCATTTTGTGTGGAAGTGGTAACGGTAGGAACGCCATTGCTGGATACCTGTGTAGTGCCCGCAGTTCTTGCTGCAACGTAGAAATTGGTTGTGCTATTGATACTTGGTGTTACGAAGGAGTTGCCTGTGCCCAATGACAAGCCACCTGTAGCAGCAGCATACCAGTTAAGCGTAGTGCCTGCACTGCCCGTAGCAGCTAAGGAAACAGTGCCCACGCCACAACGTGCTCCCGGTGTAGTGGAGAGCACTTGAGGATTGTTTACGGTTATGGATACTACATTGGAGTAACCTGTGAGCGACGCAGTAGTACAAACAACTTTCAAGCGGTAATAGGTTGTGGTGGTACTGGTCCCTGTAGCAGCGGTCAATGGATTGGTTTCGGTACCAAGGTCATGCACATCGGCCACAAAATTGTCTGCTGAATACTGCCATTGGTAAACGGATGTTAGCCCACTGGAATAGCCTGTTGCTGACAGGGTGGAGGAACCGGATACGCATAGGGGGGTGCTCTGTGCCACTGTAATGGTACCGCCATTGGCCCCGGTACAGCTTGTAATGCTGAATTCGTCCGCACCCAGGTCCGGCGTGGATGCATTTCTAGTTTGTGCATCAATATCCGCAGTAATGCCTGATATGGCAATACCCAAGTTGTCAAGCGGCTGGTTAATGGCGCTATTGGCTATATGGAGGTCGCTGGCACTTACAAACGTAGGTTGTATCTGGCGCGAGCTGCCATTGCTGTATGCTGCTTGCAACGCTGCAAGATTAGCTTGTGTGGCTGCCGTAAAATAGGCCAAGTTAGTACCGGCACTCCAATAATCGTTGTTGTTCAACGAAGCGTACACACCGGCATTGTTGGCAGATGTTACTGCGCTGTAAAGCGCATAGCGCACACCTGTTGTTTGCGTGTTTGAAAAGATATTGTTTTGGATGTTCAATCCGGCAGTGGTGGAAACACCGCTGGTAATGGTTATGGCTGCTGATATGCCAGTGGCCAAAGTTGGGCTTGAAGTCAGGGAAACCGTATTGAAATAAACATTGTACCCACCGCCCGCAGAAATATAGATGCCGTGGCCGTTATTGCCTACTGTAGCGCTTCCGGTACCTGTAAGGTCACCAATGAAATTGTTGTAGATAAGCGTATTGGAAGCCGCAACGGAACTAGCCAATTGGATACCATAAGCAGAGTAGGCACCACTGTTCTTGATATCGATTATCTTGTTGTTCCTTACTTCCCCATTCTGTGTTGCACCAAGGATATTGATACCTGCAACTACTGCATTGGAGGCAGTGCCTGTAGCAGAGGATGCGATACCATTAATTGTATTGTTGTACACCGCAAACCCGGTTTGGTTGGACACGAACAGGGCAGTGAAGCCTAGCTTGTTGGCTGCGATAGTGGAACCTATTTCATTGTCGTTTACCATAAGTGATTGGTCACCTGCAGCTATGCCAACTATGGCCAGCCCATAATAGGAGGTGTTAATGGCATTATTGGAATAAGTGTTGTGCGAGTTCTCCGCTTCTGCCGTTCCGCCTACTGTAGTTCCGCTGCTGGAAACAACTCCTGCAAAAGTGGTGGTGGAAGTATTGCCTTTTATAATGCAGTTCTTGATGGTATTGTAATTGGCACCATTGGTAGTGCTTGCACTGCCCAGCCATAATACCACGGACGAAGTGCCTGTATTGGTATTCTGTATGGTGAGGTCCCTGGAAGCTGTTCCATTATTGGACCCATCAAACTTGATATAGTCCGCACCGTACAGTTTGAAGATCGCAACTGCATTGCTGCCTGTAATGGTACTTGTTGTACTTGCATTGGGCTTGATGGTAAGCGTATTGGTAGTGCTGGCACCAGGTATCTCCGTAATTGTAATGGGGAAGATTTCAGCAGTTGAATAACTGGCATCATCCAAAAGGAAGTTCACTGCGCAGGACATGCCCACTGTTTTGATCATATTGATAGCATTGGTCAAAGTATTGAAGGGGCTGGGCTGTGCACTGCCTATATGGTAATTGCCGCACAGCGGTGCAACGGTTGTAATGGTGCCACTGACCTGGTTGTCAGATGCAACGGCATCGCCTGCAAGTTCCGCAATTGCCTGTATGGTATAGGTTCCCACCGTATTGATGGTTGCGGAAGGGAAAGAAACGGTTTCCGACCCACCCGAACTTAGGGAACCTGTAACAGTAGTTTGGTTGTATATAACAGCATTGCTGGCATCCAGTATCTTATAGCGGACGGTAACGCCTGACTGGGCGGCCAGGCCATTATTGGTAAAAGTAGCTTGCGGCACAAAGCTGATACTTGTGGGTATGACAGAACCATTAACGGGATTTACGAGTGCCGTGGCGCCCACATTATTGGCAGGCAGCAATACGCCGTCAAATTCATCGGCACCAACGTCTGGCGCCGTACCGCCGCCATTAACTGAACCAGCGGGACCGGGGCGGGTATCACCATCAATGTCTGTTGTAACGGAAGTGGCTGTTCCCCCAGACTCCAATCTGCTTGTTGTTCCTGCTGCAATGTGCAAGTTGGTGGCAGAAACGAAAGTGGGGCTATTGACAAATGAAGCCGCATCCTTGCTGGTAGCTGTTTGCCATGCTGCCAAAGTGGCCAGCGTGGCAGAATTGTAATAGCCGATGCTACCAGTATAGAAGCAGTTATTGTTAACTGTTCCAGTAGATATGTTGGCAGTAGCACTTGTAAAAATACCGAAGGCCATGGTGCTTGCATTGTTATTGATAAGCACATTGTTCCTTATTTCGGATACTGCAGCAGTAGCGCTTCCAATAAGGATGCAGGCAGATATACTGTTTGCTGTACTGCCTGTAGAGTTGGGCACAAAAAAGGCAATGGTATTGTGGTTAATCTTCAAATCTGTAATGGCCACATTCGTATAGATACCATAGTTTTCAAAGGACGAGGGGAGTGAGGTTGAATATTTGCTGGCCACAATGTCCCTAATAAAATTATTGTAGATTTCTATGGAGGCATTGCTAGTAGAAGAAATAATGGCTACCCCTGTGGATAGATAGCCGGAAGATGATGGCTGCATCACATCATGGATGTTGTTTTTCCTTATAATGCAACCAGCATTGGCCGCTTCAAGCAGAATTCCATAAATATTGAGCGAGTACCCTGTAGCGGATGCGCTCACTTCACCAACCCTGATATCGTTTGCTTCCACCAGTGCAGAACCTGTACCAGCAGTAGTGGCAGTATATTGTAAATAAATGCCCCTTGACCCAATATTGTCGGATGCGGTGGCGCTGCCCAATGTGTTTTGCCTTATAATGGTTCCACTGTTTAAATAGCTGGTGCTGGTCCCCGTTGCCCAAATACCGTATAGGCATCTGGTAATGGTATTGCCTTGAATAAGCGTGTTGATACTAGAATAGGATCCGGTGGTGGATGAGCTTGCGGACACACCATTGGAAAACTGTATGCCGTAATTCACTACAGTGGAGCTACCGGAAGATCTTGAACCAACAATGGTACAGTTCCTAACGGTATTATTATCTGCCCCGTCCGTGCCCGTAGCAGAATTGGACGACAGCCTGATGCAGGCAATGCCGGCGGTTGTTACGGGTGCAGCCAGAATGGTTAGGTTACTGGTGCCGGCAGTCAAGGGGTCGTCACCGTCAATGGTTACATTATCTGCTCCTGCCAGTTCAATAATGCCCCTGTTAGTTACAGCGGCCGCAGCCGAATTGATGGTCACGTTTCCTGAAGGCACCAGTTTGATGCTCGCATAATTGGAAGGGGAAGCACTTTTCAAAAGTGGTACCGGTGTAGCAGGTTCCGTGGTGCTGGCCGTAACGGTTATTACAATGTTTCCCTGATGGGTGCCAGCATTAATGGCCGTAAATGCATCGTTTACAGTTGTGTAGCTTCCTGAGGTGGTACCTGCGGTAGCGGTAACGGAAACCTGGGCCCATAAATGGGAGGCCAAACAGCAAAGTAACAACAAGCACATGACCCTCTTCAACAGAAAAGTAGAAATTCTCATACGTGAGTAGTTTTGGAATAGTTTAGTTTATGGAAGGGCTAACATACAGAAAAAGTGGTTTAATGGAAAAAATAAGCCAACTTTTTAGGTCAAGAGCCATGGGTTCATTGTTTTTGCCTCATCATGATAACCGATAATAATGGGCAATAACATTTCCCCGTACAGTGCCCCATTTGCAAAATTGGTTGTCCGTACCCCTATCTTTAAGCCCCAAATTAATAGCCCTATGACTGTTGCAGATTACCTCGTTGCCTATTTGAAAGCTGCTGGCGTAAAGAATATTTATGGTTTCCCGGGTATGCCCCTACTGCCTTTTCTGGAAGCCATCCGCAAGCAGGACGATGTCAAATGGATACTGACACGCCATGAGAATGCCGCCGCATTGGCTGCCGCGGCCAATGCCAAACTAACGGGCGAACTGAGCGTCTGCGTGTCCACTTCCGGTCCCGGTGTACTGCAGACCGTTTGCGGTGTAATGGATGCCCATTTGGACGGAGCCCCTTTATTGGCACTTACAGGCATGGTGCCCACTGCTAATCAGGGCCATTGGGAGTTCCAGGATATCAACCAGACTTCTCTCTACAGTGCACTGCTGCCATTCAGTGCTTCCTGCGTGAACCCCTTGCAGATGCCGGCCCTGCTGCGCAATGCCATTGGGTACTCTATCAAGAACAATTGTGCCACGCATCTTTCCCTATCACAGGATGTGCTGGCTGCAACCATAGACGATCATAACCCATACTATGCCATCGATCCCAAAAGGTTACCGGTAAAAATTAAATTATTGTCGCCACCACAGGAAGCACTGAATATTGCTGCTGGGCAAATTGATAGCTATAAGCAAGTGGTCATTGTGATTGGCAGCAGGGCTGTTGATTGTGGGGACGCCATTGAACGATTGGCCCAGAAAATCAATGCACCCATTATCACCACATTGGATGCAAAAGGCATTGTGAACGAAGATAGCCCCAACTGCTTGGGCGTACTGGGCATCTTTGGTTTCCCAGCAGTGGAAACTACCAAGAAAATGCTGACCGATGCTGATCTGGTACTGGCTTTTGGTGTGGACACTTTGAAGCCATTCTTGACCAATGACCATGATACGCAAGTGCGTGACCTGATAGAATGTGAACCCGATTTTGCTTCCCTAAGCCAGCATTACCATAGGAGGGGGACACTGATTGGGAACCTCGGTGCCATTGCTGAAGGACTTGCGCAACGCCTCCAGCATAAAATGAGCAGGGGGGTAATTGACCATTTTGTGGAAGAAAGGAATGAAGGGAAGCAGCAACTGATTGAATTTATTAAAGGCCATTACCATAAGGAATACGTGCATCCCATTTCATTCTTCATGGCATTGAACAGATACCAGAATGAAGGACAAATTTATGCGGTGGACACTGGTGCGCACACTGTTTGGCTAGGCCAGTATTTAACTATCAGCCATAAGCAGCGATTACTGGTCAGCTCAAGATTGGGCACCATGGGTTTCTGCTTGCCGGCCTTGATTGCTGCAAGATTGGAAAAGCCAGAAGCCACACAGGTAATTGGTGTTTGTGGCGATGGTGGTTTCTCAATGACCAGTGCCGAACTGGCTACTGCCGTTCAGTACCAACTCCCTATTATCTTGATTGTGTTTGTGAATACCGTGCTGCAGAATGTAATGGCACAGCAACCTGTTTCCTTTGGCACCACCTTGCACAATCCCGATATAGTAGCGTTAGCAAAGGCCTATGGCTGCGAAGCTGCCTTGATTGATGGCACAACGGATATGGATGCGGTATTGCAGGAAGCCTTCAAACCAAGAAAGGTCCCTTTTGTCATTAGCCTCATGTGTGATCCTGATTTGGGCGTTCCGTTGAGCAAATGGCAAGTGTCCCCAGGATTTTAGCCGATTTCGAATTGTCCAGTTGTCATTTTTAATAGGGGATTTTATCAACTTGCCTTACATTTACGGATAGCTCACCTGTGCTAATTCAATCTATCTACCTATGCCGTTTGTAAAACCTATTGTTGTTTGCATTTTACTGTTACATATATTTTCTTCAAGTAAGGCACAAACTTACGCTATCAATAACGGCTTCACCTTCAATGAAACAGTAACAACATGCTCGGGAACCTTTTATGATGCGGGAATCAATGGCAACTACAATCCTTTTGAGAGTTATGTGGTCACCTTCTGTTCCGGCAATATCGGTAAAGTGATGCAGTTTAATTTTACTGAAATGAGTGTGGGCGTTGGTGATACATTGTTTGTCTATGATGGGAACAGTACCAACGCAAACATACTGGACACGTTCACGGCAGTTACTTACAACAGTGAATTTTCCGTAACCGTTTCGGATACCAGCAGCACAGGTTGCCTCACGTTCAAGTTTACTTCAGATGGTTCCAATCAATCAACAGGCTGGAAGGCCCTGATTAAATGTGCCTTTCAGTGCAAACAGAAAATCCAGGGCACTATTGCAACATCTCCTGCAAAGGATGCTAATGGATACGTGAATATTTGCCTTGCCCCAACAGGCACCGTGAATTTTGACTTGAATACATTGTTTCCCAATAATGACCTCATCTACCATCAATCAACTGCCTCTTCCAGTTACCATTGGTATTTTGGTGATGGTAAGGACACTTCAGGAAAGAATGTGACCCTGTTAACCCATACGTTCACGCATGAAGGTGGTTACCTTATAAGGGTCACCATTACTGATACCAATGGTTGTGTGAACGCATTGCCCATCAATGTAAAAGTAAGAACGGGCATCAGTCCAAGGTTCCTGATTCAGTCGCCCTCCAATTTATGTGTTGGCGATACCACAAGGCTCACGCCTGCTGCCATTGCAGGAAGCAGTTCTACTTCGGGTGGCACTGCTGCTCCCCAGCAGGGAGCCTTCCTCCAATTGCCCATTTCCAGTGATTCATTGTTCCTACCAGATGGAACAGGTGTTACATACACCTCCAATCTTTTTATTGACCAGTTTGCACAGGGCCAAACATTGGCCAATATCAGCCAGTTGAAAGGCATTTTCATGAACCTTGAGCATTCTTATTTAGGTGATATAGACATCGCCATTACTGCTCCCAATGGGGTAAAGGTTTACTTGAAAAGTGGCAGTGGGGCACAGGATTGCTTTTTGGGCGAACCTGTTGATGGCAACCTAAGTTCCGCAACGGACAATCCCGCACTTAACAATGTAAGGGGGAAAGGCTATGATTATTGGTTCAATACTATGCCACAGTATGGTACCATGATTGCGGAGTCGAGCTTGCATACCTACACTTTTGTTGACAATGCAGGTAGAACGGTCACCCACAAATACCTTCCATCGGGCTCCTATACGTCAGCACAAAGCTTAAATGCACTGGTGGGTACACCCTTGAATGGTACATGGATACTGCAAATAAAGGACTGGCAATCGGTAGACAACGGCTTCCTTTTTGGCTGGCATATAGAAGTGGACCCTGTTTTGTATCCCCATGTGGAAACTTACAATGTGCCGTTGGTAAGCCAAAACTGGGTGACTCCGGCTAATGGTATTGTTGGGGTAACAGGAACAATTGCTACTATCGTTCCACCAGCAGCAGGTACTTATGGTTTTGTGTACAGGGTAGTGGATGGTTTTGGCTGCAATCTTGATACAACAGTTACCATAGTTGCAAAGGCTACACCAGTTAAGCCTAACCTTGGCCCAGATCTGGCCCTTTGCAGTGGTCAAACATCCATTAATTTAACGGTTGCCAATCCAGATGGTACAGCATTTTATACTTGGGACAATGGCGGCAGTGGCGTAGCAATAGCGGTAGGCTCACCTGGAACATATATTGTTACTGGTAGCAATTCATTTGGTTGCTCCACAAAGGATACCATCATTGTTGGTACCAGTAATAATGTAGCTGTTTCATTGGGTATTGACACATTCTACTGCGCATCGAAGCCAAATGTATTGAGGCCAACAGTTAGTAGCAATGTGGCCACTTACCTATGGAATGATGGCTCCACTGCCGATAGCCTGAAAGTTACAGGCCCTGGCCCATATTGGGTAAAGGGCAGTACAGCGAATGGTTGCAATGCCACTGCCAATATCAGCTTGGCCGATAATCCCGTGAACAGTTACGCAATGCCATTGGATACGGTTATTTGCGCAAACAGCAGTTATTTCCTCACGCTATCACCTCCTGCCAATACAAGCATCATTTGGGGCGACGGTGTTGCTGGGAATACGCATTTGATAACGGGTCCAGCTACCTATTCAACTACTGCCAACAATATTGGTTGTTTCAAACAGGATAGTTATGATGTAACCACTAAGCCTTTGCCCATCATATCACTTGGGTTGGATACAGCTATTTGCACTTACAAAACCTATTTAATGAGGGTGGCCTACCCTGGAGCCTCTTATTTGTGGAACGACAACACGATCGATTCATTCCTGCTGGCAAAAGGCCCAGGCATCTATTGGGTGGAAGCTTTGTTGAACCAGTGTACCTACAGGGACAGTATGGAAGTCAAGTACAAGAAATGTGATTGTGAAACCATATTCCCCAATGCGTTTTCACCAAACGGGGACGGAATCAATGAACTATTTGCACCTACTATGCAATGTGTTCCCATAAATTACCAAATGAGCATCTTTAACCGTTATGGCCAATCCGTTTTTGAAATCAAGGACTACCAGAAAGGTTGGGATGGAAAACGGAATGGACAATCATTGCCCATTGGCACTTACTATTATATTGTCACTTATTTCAACAATGGCTTGCAGGTATATGAGCGGTTTACAGGAAGCATTACTTTGTTGAGGTAAAATGGAACGCACAATTATGGATGAACTGCCACTGCATCGGATTAACTGTCTTGTATAGTAGTTAGGGTAAACCTAATTTTCCACTTCCTTCACGTTTCCAACATACCGGCTCCATTTGTCAATGACCTGCTTCATGTCATCAGGCAGTTCTGTTTCAAAATACATTTCCTCGTGGGTTCTTGGATGAACGAAGCCTAACACTTTTGCATGGAGCGCACAACGGGGGCATATTTCGAAGCAGTTGTCAACAAACTGTTTGTACTTGGTATAAATGGTTCCCTTTAGGATCCTGTCCCCACCGTATTCCCAATCATTGAAGAGCGTATGCCCAATATGCTTCATGTGTACACGGATCTGATGGGTGCGCCCCGTTTCCAGTATGCATTCCACCAAGGTCACATAGTTCATGCGTTGTATTACTTTATAATGGGTGATGGCATGTTTGCCAGTATCACCTTCAGGGTAGGCTGCAAACATTTTCCTGAACTGCTTATGGCGGGCAATATGAGCATTGATGGTGCCTTCTTCTTCCTCCATATCGCCCCAAACAAGGGCATTGTATTTCCTTTTAACAGTATGGTTGAAAAATTGTTTGGATAGGTGTGCCGCAGCTTCGGGGGTTTTGGCCAGTACGATCAGGCCAGTGGTGTTTTTATCAATACGGTGTACCAGGCCATAACGTGGCAGGTCTTCTTCCGTAAGTGTTGGGTTCTGCTGCAGCAAATGATAGGCTACGCCATGCAATAATGTACCTGTATAATTGCCTACGCCAGGGTGTACCACCATATTGGGGGCTTTGTTGATGACCAGGATATCTGAATCTTCATATACAATGTTCAATGGGATATTCTCGGGCTTCAACTCGGTATAGTCCGGATTGATCAATGTCATCAACAATATTTCATCACCCGGCCTTACCTTGTAATTGCTCTTTACAATTTTGTTGTTCACCGTTAAGAAACCTGCATCAATGCCCTTCTGTATCTTGTTCCTTGTAGCCCCTTCAATACGGGCCTGCAACCACTTGTCTATACGCAATGGCTCCTGGCCTTTATCTATATGGAAGCTCCGTCGTTCATACAGGTCTTCCTGTTCCTCTTGGGGTATATCCAGTTCCTCGCTCATGCAGCAAAAATAGCGGCAATCAGCATATCAAGCGATTGAATAATTAACCCAAGCTGCCAACCGAAAAACTGTTCCGAGCTTAGGTTCTTGCAGCTTGATATGAGTTTCGCCCGAACGGAACCGCTGGGAAACCTGAACTGCTCAATTGGATATTATGGAGCTAACTATCTATGGATTCAATTACAGGAAATCGGTTCAACCTCAAATTGGGACAAGTAATGATAACCAAAGAAGCTGCTTACATTTGCCTTATGCAAAAGAAAGTGCAGTTCCAGGATTTGGGCCAACGCAGCTACAAGGATGTATGGGATTACCAGGAAATGTTGCTGAAAGAGAATGTCCAGAAGAAAGCATTGGATGAAACGAGGGGTGATACCGTTAACCATTTATTGTTTGTGGAGCATAACCCCGTGTACACACTGGGCAAAAGTGGCCATGAAGAAAATGTGCTGATCAACAATGCGCAAATGGAGGAAAAAGGCATAGAATATTTCCATATCAACCGTGGGGGAGACATCACTTTTCATGGACCGCAACAACTTGTCGGCTATCCCATTCTAGATTTGGACAAATTCAAAACAGACTTGGGCTGGTACCTACGGGGCCTTGAAGAAATGATTATTTTAACGATGGCCGAATACGGCTTGAAAGGAGATAGGAGCAAAGGTGAGACTGGGGTTTGGCTTGACCCGAATATAGAAGGCAAGGAAAGGAAAATTTGTGCCATGGGCATCAAATGCAGCAGATGGGTAACCATGCACGGCTTTGCATTCAATGTGAATACCGATCTCGGTTATTTTGATTATATCGTTCCCTGCGGCATACAGAACAAACAGGTGACCTCTTTGGAAAAGGAACTTGGCCACAAAGTGGATTTTGAGCAAGTAAAGGAAAAAGTAAGTCGGAACTTTGAAAAGGTATTCGAAGCAAAACTCGGTACAAAGGAACTGCTGGACAATCTGGAATTGATTGGTGCCCTTAGCTTACAACCTTTACCTCACTAACTGCACTGAAGCTGTAAACCAGTCCTGTGCTTATTTCCACGCATTCATACCGTTTTCTACGCTTGCCATTTTTCTTGAAGAGCTTGCCGTTTTCAGTTTGGAAAACGGCCCCGTCCAGTAGTTCCTCAATGGTTAAATAGCCTTCCTTTTGATGGGCATTGTATTTCCTCAGAACAGACAACAGTTCCGTTTCCCCATTGGCTGTAGCAGCAGGGTTCATGATGCTCTTCTGTAAGGCCCTTTGAATATCTTCTGGGAATATTTTCCGTTGAACAAAATCAGTCAGCAGCTTGCTATAGCTGTTCTTCCATTCCTTCCCATGAGGCTCCACACGGTTCTTGAACTGTTCAAATGTAAGCAGGTGTGCCAACTCGTGAAGCAAGGTTATCAGGAACTCATATTTGTTCAGGTTGCCGTTTATTGAAATCCTATGGTTGCTTCCCATGCCCGAATGGCGGTAGTCCCCCAGAACAGATTTCCGCTTCTTGGTAACGGTTAGGTGTACTTTGTAATGGTGGATATACTGTACCACTGGCTCAAAGCTCCCATCAGGAAGATAGGCTGTCAATGCATGCATGGGATGCTCAGTTACCGGCATCGGCAGGTTGTTTTTTGTTTAGTTGAAGGGCAGCTTTTATTTCAGCTATCAAGTATATCAGGTAAAGGACCATAACGGTGCCCACTGCAGTAATGTCCCTTTTTTCTTTGGTAATCCTAACGTAAACGACGGCTGCAATTCCCACCGCCAGCATCTTGATGAGCATACTGCCCATAATGCTCCTTACCAGTACACTTGGTTTTTTGTTCCTGGAGGCCTTTAAGTGCAGTGCCAATGAAATGGCCACCAGCACAAAGAGGATACAGTTCCCAATTGTAATGACTGTCAGGTCAATATGCAATGCAGCGATTTTGTTTTTTAGAATAAGGATGAGCATATTGGCAACTGCAAAAATGGCCAATGCCGGAACCATCAACTTCCCATAACGCTTTTGTTGCATCCTATTTCTTTGAAGTGTCTTTAATAACTTTTATAATTAGTCCAACCAGTACCAACAAAGGTAAAATCCAAACCAATAAAGGGGAAGAAAGTTTTGCTTTCCTGTCAATCCATAATCCCGCATAAGTGGCAATGCCCAATGCTATCAATAGCTGCATGGCAAAACCTGCATATTGGAAAAGTAGTTTCTTGTTGCTTTCCATGGGTCAATCGTGCGAGATTTCTTTAGGTTCAATCTTGATGGGAATGGTGTCACGCTGAGTAGGGGTATCGCCTGTAAGCACTTTCTTGACGCTTTCAAGGTACTGGTCCTTGTATTTGATGGCCTGTTCCAATGAATCTGTCCTTATTTTAAGCACCTGCAGGTCCGCACGGCTTTGCCTTGTGCCGTAACCGGGTATATAATATTTCAAGGGGGTGAATACCAAAAGTGCTACCGTTAAGCTCACCAGTAAAACAAAAACGGTACTCATGCCTATATAAACACTTAGCCTGCTAAGTTTGAAAGTGGCCATTTCCTCATAAGTATCATCGTTCATGACCACCAAACGGTAGCGGTTTCTCAGCCTTTTAAGCGTATTATTGGGAACTTCGTTTGCCATCTTGTTAAATCAGGTTTAAAGGTAGCAATCTATGGCTTCTTGGCAAGGCTGATTTGTAAATTAACTGTACTTTTAATTCGCTTATGTTTGCTTTAGAAAGTATGATTTATTCCTGTATGCGATATTTTAAAAGATTAGTGGTTTTTGCATTGCTTGCCATGGCAAGTAATGCCGTGTTTGGCCAGCCTAATACCAATGTTGATTTGGATAAGGACAAACCCAAGCAGTATGAGAATAGGAAGCTGGGGTCTGAAAAGACTGGCGAGAAGAAATTTACGCTTCCCCGCCGTATCATCCAGAACACGTACACGCATTACAATTATTATTTCAATGCCAACAATAAGCTCAATGAAATTGTAGCCAAGGCAAAAGCGGCCAATAAGGATGATTATACCCAGTTGCTACCTTTCTACAATTATAACCTGGATAACACATCCCAGGATAAAAATGAGCTGGACTCGGTTATCTACAAGTGCACAGCAGGCATTTTGCTGCATGATTTGAGGAATGATTGGGTAGACAATATGTACATGCTTTTAGGTAGGGCCTATTTATTAAGGAAGAATTTTGATTCTGCTGCTGGCTGTTTTCAATATATCAACTACACCTACGCTCCTAAAGATGAGGGTTACGATATCCCATTGGGCAGCAATGCAAGCAATACGAATGGACAGTTTACCATTTCCACCAAAGAAAAAAGGAGCCTCTGGAAGAAGATTACCTCAAGGCCACCAAGCCGGAACGAAAGCTTTATTTGGCAGGCAAGAAACTATTTGGAACAGGATCAATTAGGTGAAGCTGCGGGGTTATTGGGGATTCTGAGAAGCGATCCCTACTTTCCCAAACGTTTGCAGACCGATCTTCACGAAATGGTGGCCTATATGTTCTATAAGCAACAAGCTTATGATAGTGCGGCATGGCACCTGCAGAAGTCATT
>JAHEZD010000013.1:0-67072 GCA_023251255.1 Chitinophagaceae bacterium | reverse complement strand
TGTACCAAGCTGGCAGCAAGGATAGTATGGCCTTGAACATGTATGAACGTTCCATTAAGCATTCCGTTGACCCGCTGATGGAGGTATATGCAAGGCTGAACATTGTTGGTTTGGCATCAGGAAAGAAGAAAGATGCTTTACAGAATAATTTGGATGAACTTATTAAGCTAGCCAAGCGTGATAAATATGAAGAATACCGGGACATTATCTATTATGCTGCCGCTCTACTTGAACTTAAGAGGAATGGCTATGATGCTGCACAAAGCAACCTGCTCAAAAGTGTAAAATACAGTTTGGACAATCCAAAGCAGAAATCGATGAGCTTTCTGCTGCTGGCCGATTTGAATTACAACCGTAACCAGTTTGTTGCCTCGCACAATTTCTATGACAGTATCCAAGTTGATGCATTAAAGAGCGTGACTGTTTCCAAAGAGGACAAGGATAGGGTCGCTTTAAGGAAGCCTGCGCTCAAGATTATTGCGGAAAATATCGAAACAATATCCCGTGAGGATAGTTTGCAACGGGTTGCCGCCATGCCAGAAGCTGAACGCTCGCTTTACATAAAAAAGATATTGAAGAAACTTCGGAAGGAGAGGGGACTGAAAGAGTCTGATGAGCCCGGTTCTTACAACACTGCCACCCCAACAGCTAAGGACGTTGATCTGTTTGGTGATTCAAAAGGCGATTTCTATTTCACAAACGCCAACCTTAAATCAAAAGGGTTTACCGAATTCAAAGCCAAATGGGGCAAGCGCCCCAATGTTGATAACTGGCGCAGGCAAAGTGCTATTGACAAGATTTCCTCCACGCCCAAAGGGGGAATTGCCACCGTAGATGTTGATGATACAGGTGGGACCAAAGTAGCGGCAACGGATAAACCAGCTACTGAAGAAAGTGATGATATCAGCTTTGAAGGGTTAATGAGCAAATTGCCATTAACTTCCGAAAGGGTTGCAGTGTCGAATACCAAAATATTGAACGCTTTATTCAGTAATGGCGAAACGTTCCAGAACACACTCGAGAATTACCCATCGGCCATTGATGCTTACGATGAACTTCTTAGAAGGTTTGGTATGACGATGTTCAAGAAAAAGGAACAGGCATTGTTCAACCTTTACTATTGCAGTAATAGGCTTGGCTTGCAAGCCAAGGCCGATTCTGCAAAAAATGCATTGAACAGTACTTTCTCGGATGGGGAACTCACCAATAAACTACGTGAAGGGAACAGCACAGACAATAAGAAAAAGGATATTGCTGTAACAAAGAAATACGAAGGCATTTACAATCTTTTCGTTGAAGGTAGGTTTGAAGATGCCAAACTGGAGAAATCAAAGGCTGATGCTCAATATGGGAAAAATTACTGGACACCCCAATTGCTTTTCATAGAGTCTGTTTACTACATCAAACAGCGGAACGATGATACTGCCATTGCAAAACTGCAGTCATTGATCAGTATGTTCCCCAAATCACCATTGGCACCAAAGGCACAAACAATGGTAGATGTACTGAAAAAAAGAACGGATATTGAGACCTATTTGACCAACTTGAAAGTTGAACGTAAGCAGGATTCTGTGATGGCGGTTGATACATCCTCAACTGTGGTGAAACCTGTTGATAATAAGCCCATTGTCAAAAAAGGGGAGTTTAGTTTTGTGGCAACAGATTCCCAATATGTAGTCATCATCCTTGATAAAGTGGACAGGGTGTTCGTGAACGAAACAAGAAGTGCGTTCAATCAATATAACCGCCAGCATTTTTATAACCAGCCCATCAACATTGCAAGTTCAGCCTTGAATGAGCAATATAATGTCCTGCTTTTTGGTCCATTTGAAAATGCCCATAAAGCAATGGCTTATCTCAATAAAACAAAACCAGATGTGCCAACACAAATACTTAGTTGGCTGCAAACCAATAAATACAGTTTCAGTATTATCAGTAATGCCAATTGGCAGTTGCTCAATGAAAACAAGGACATCAATAAATACCAGCAAATGCTGAAACTGGCATTACCGGGCAAATTCTAAATCACCATCATTCCTGCAAAACTTCATTATGAAAAAATCAGTGAAAATACTTTGGAGAGTTTTTTTCATCGGCTTCGGTTCGTTTATACTGTTCCTTCTGTTATGTAATTGGGGAGTGTTTGGTAAAATGCCATCCATCGATGACATCCAGAACCCAACTGCTTTGCAGTCAAGTCAGGTATATGCCCAAGATGGTACATTGATGGGCAAATATTATTTGCAGGACAGGGTAAACGTGGAATACAAGGATATTGCCAAGCCAATCCTTGATGCACTGGTGGCAACAGAGGACAAACGGTTTTACAACCATAGTGGCATAGATTTAAAATCAATAGCAAGAGCTGTTAGAGGATTGGGAACCGATGGAGGTGCCAGTACCATTACCATGCAAACAGCTAAGAACCTGTTTACCGAAAACTGGGCAACGAAGAACTTTCTCTTAAGGGCAATACAAAAAGTAAAAGAAAGCATCATTGCCGTTAAGTTGGAAAAGAATTTTACCAAAGAAGAAATCCTCACACTTTATTTGAATACGGTTGAATTCAGTGACAATGTGTTTGGAATAAGGAATGCTTCTAAAACTTTCTTTCAGAAAGAACCTGATAGGGTAAGCGTTGAAGAAGCTGCGGTACTTGTTGGGATGGTAAATGGGCCAGGAAGGTACAACCCAAGGCGCTTTCCCAAGTTAGCACAGGAAAGGCGGAACCTGGTTTTGGATAGATTGGTGGAATACGGTAAACTATCCAAAGAAGAAGATACGAAGTTGAAGGTAAAGCCCATTGAACTCAGTTATAAAAAGCTGGATGAAACTGCTGGCCTTGGCCCGTATTTCAGAATGGTGCTTGGGGAAGAAATGAAGAAATGGTGCAAGGAACATCAACGTTCAGATGGGAAGAACTACGACCTCTACCGTGATGGACTGAGGATTTATACAACCATCAATCCACGTATGCAACTGTATGCGGAAGAAGCAGTGGGCAAGCACATGAGCTATATCCAGAAAGTACTGAATTCCCAATCCAATATTAAGAATGGGTCTGTTTGGAAAGGTTTCGAAAATGTGCTGGAAACAGCCATCAAGCAAAGTGAGCGCTGGAAGAACATGAAGAAGGACAAACTAAAGGATGAGGATATTCGTAAGGCCTTTGATCAAAAGGTAAACATGAAAATATTTGCTTGGAACAGTAACCGTGAAAAGGATACTTTGATGTCGCCTTTCGATTCCATCAAATATTCCAGGCAGATGCTCCAAACTGGTTTCATGGCCATGGACCCTTTAACTGGTGAGGTAAAGGCTTGGGTGGGCGGCATTGATTTCAAGACCTTCAAATACGATCACGTTAATTACAATACCAAGCGTCAGGTGGGCTCCACCATAAAGCCGTTACTCTATAGCCTTGCTATTGAAGATGCAGGTTTTACGCCCAATACCACCGTGCAGGATGTGCAACAAAGTTTTGGCGCTTATGGCATGGTGCCTGCCACTACCAAGTCATGTTCAGGTGCCAGCATGCCCATGTCGCAGGCATTGGCACAGTCACGTAATTGCGCATCAGCATACATTATGAAGCAATTGGACAATTCAGGAAATGAAGGCGCCAAACGTTTCGTGGATTTCTTGAAGAAATGCAACCTGCAGACCAAGATAGATGCCTATCCTTCCATTGCATTGGGTGCCTGTGAAATTTCCCTCTATGAAATGATGCAGGCCTACAGCATGTTGCCTGGCCGTGGCTTTAATGTAAAGCCTTTGTTCATTACGAGGATTGAAGACAGGAATGGCAACGTACTTGAATCGTTTACACCGCAGCGCCGTGAAGTAATCAGTGATGTTACAGCGTTTTCCGTTATCAGGATGATGCAGGGGGTAATGACTTCCGGCACAGGCCGCAGCATTTGGAACTATGGCGTAAGTGGTGAAATAGCTGGTAAAACAGGAACCACCAATGACAATAGCGATGGATGGTTCATGGGCTATACCCCGCAATTATTGGCAGGTGCATGGGTGGGTTGCGACGACAGGTTCATACGCTTTGCATCAACGGATAATGGTCAGGGTTCAAGGGTGGCACTGCCTATTTGGGCCTATTTCTATGAAAAAGTAATGAACGACCCTCAATGCGGTATCGATGCAAAGTCAACCTTTGCAAAACCCGATGCACTGGCCAACGATATTCCTTTGGCACCGTGGGATACACAGGTTCCTTTGGGTGCGGAAGGGGAGGACAATGGAAATGGAAAAAGTGGCGATTATGATATTGTTCCCACTGATATAAAACCAGAAGATATTCCTTCGGAATCAAAAATAGAACCTGTGAAGCCTGCTGATAAAAAGCCAGCGCCCCTAAAACCTGAGCCCAAACAGCCAGCAATAATTCCTAGCGGCGATAAACCAAAAGCAACTATGCCCAAGAAACCGGGAACAAAATAAAAGATAAAATAGGGGGCTTGGGATATGTACAAAAAGAGATAGCGCCATAAAGCAAAAGGGTTCAAGTCAAAAGACTTGAACCCTTTTTGTTAAACCGTTTTCAAGGGTTAATATTTTATTTTCCTTTCCACGAAATAAGGAACGTACCTGATTGTGTCACCTTTTACTGTCACCACCTTTGCAATGTATTTTTCTTCGACTATTGTAGCCGGTATTGTTGAGTTTACTTGGGGTTTCACACTTTTATCTATGGCAGCATGTTTTTTTTCAGTCACAACTTTGAACGTTTTTTCGTCACCATTCTTTGAGTTGTTGAAACCAATGGAACTAGCTAGAACAATGGATGTTGCTACGGCAATAAAAAGGTTCATGGGGTTTTGTTTTTATTTAGTTGGTACTGATGCAATTTTTTTTATTTGTTGGTGGTTTCCGTATGTAATGGAAAACTGTGCCACTGGAAAAAAAGTGCAGTAATAGCAAACTTAAAATCTACGTAACCCAATAACAGCAATACTTTCAGCAGATAAAACATTTCTTGAACCAATGGTTGCCCAATAGGCCAAAAGCAATTATTTTTCTTTGAATGAAAAATACCATCCCAGAAATGGAAGGAGGGGCGATTGCATAGAGCCACTTTTTTGGAACCATAAGTGGTGTATTACCATTCAGCCCTTGCACTTGGGCTGATATCCAAATCAACAAATTCTTTGTTCAGGTATTTATGGTAGGCCGTAATGGCAATCATGGCAGCATTGTCTGTACAGTATTCAAACTTGGGGATGAAAGTTTGCCATCCTTTCTTATTGCCCATTTCCTTTAAGGCATTCCTTAAACCACTGTTGGCGCTCACCCCGCCTGCAATGCAGATTCTTTTTACACCAGTCTGTTGTACAGCCTTGTTCAACTTCTTCAATAAAATATGGATGATGGTATGCTGGATGGAAGCACATAGGTCGTTCAGGTTCTTTTCTATGAACCGTTCGTCTTTTCTTGTTTCGGCTTGAATGAAATATAGTACGGAGGTTTTCAATCCACTGAAACTAAAGTTGAGTTCGGGAATCTGTGGCTCCGCAAATTTGAATTTCAGCGGGTTACCCTCCTTGGCATATTTGTCTATGAGTGGTCCACCAGGATAAGGTAGCCCCAATATTTTGGCACTCTTGTCAAAAGCTTCACCAGCGGCATCGTCAATGGTTTCACCAATAACCTTTAGGTCAAGGGGGGAACTGGCCAGCACAATTTGTGTATGCCCGCCACTTACGGTCAAGCATAAAAAAGGGAAATCGGGTTTATTGTTTTCATCTCCGTTGGCAGTAATCAAATTGGCCAGTACATGTGCCTGCATGTGGTGTACAGCAATCAAGGGTTTGTCCAATGCCATTGCCAATGATTTCGCAAATTGGCTCCCGACCAATAAACTTCCGATCAGGCCGGGTGCTTGTGTAAATGCTATCGCATCCATATCCTGTACACTGCGTCCAGCTTCCTTCAATGCAGCATCCACCACAGGAACAATATGCTGCATGTGGGCCCTGCTTGCCAGCTCGGGTACCACACCCCCATATTTTTCATGCACGGTCTGGTTGGCGATATAATTGGACAGTATTCTCCCGTCCACACAAATGGAAGCAGCAGTTTCGTCGCAGGAAGATTCGATAGCAAGAATGGAAACGGGGTTCAATTGTGCCAAAGTTCAATTGTTTAAATGTTGGGCAAAATTAGCTGTGGTGGGAAACAATTGGACAATTAAGCAATCAAACAGTTGAACTATTTTGTCCTTATTGCTTCCACAGGGTTCATTCTCGCAGCAATGGATGCTGGAATGATTCCAGACAGGATCCCAAGGCCCACACATATACTAATGGCCAGTATAATAATATTCGGTGCTATGTAAATAGGGAAAGGCATCACGGTGCCAAGCACCTTCGTCAGTATCCAGACCAGTAGCAAGCCTATCAAGCCACCAACAATACACAGGAAGGCGCTTTCCAATAAAAATTCTGTTAGTATGGTTTTGTTCTTTGCACCAATGGCCTTTTTCAAACCAATTTGGCTGGTACGTTCACGAACGGTAACGAACATGATGTTTGCCACCCCAAACGCCCCAACAATCAAGCTTAAACCAGCAATGGCCCAGCCTCCAATGGTTACCGAACTGAAAAATGTCTTTGTTTGTTCGGCAAAGAAGTTGATATCGTTCAAACTGAAATTCTCCTCACCAGTAGGGCTTATCCTCCGTATTTGGCGCATGATGCCACGGAGCTCGTCCTGCAGGAATTTGGTGCTCACGCCCTCCCTGCCCTGCACCATTATCACGGGATCGCTTTTGTCAGGATTGTAAATGGATGCAAAGTACCTGTAGGAAGCAATGATGGCCTGATCGAAGTTAAAAGCATTGGCAAATGATTGGCCCTGCTTTATTATTACCCCAACAATAATGAGTTTTTTCCCTTGGAAAGTGATTTCCTTCCCTTCAGCTTTTTCTGCTGTACCAAAAAGCTCAGTGGCCACATTGTCGCCTATAACAACTGTAGGTGTTCCCCTTGTAAACTCCGCATCATTGATATACCTGCCTACCTGCATCTCCAAGGCCTGTATCTTGCTGAAGTCTTCTGAAGCACCAATGAAATTGACATTGGACAAGCTGGCATCAGGAACGGATGCCGTACCATTTTCACTGCAATTGAAAGCAATATTGGTGGCCAAATATGATTTGGCTTTAATGAACTGCATCTCCTCATATTTGGGGGACGGGCGTTTCACATATTTCCACCAAGGATAATCCGGCCCTCCACCATATTCCCATTTGTCAATATAGATGCTATTGGAGCCAAGTTTCTTCAAATCATCCTGCACCTTCCTTTCCAAGCTGTCCACAGTTGCCAGAACGCCAATGATGCAGAAGATGCCAATGGTGATGCCAAACAGTGAGAGAAAGGTCCGCAGCTTGTTCACACGTAACTCCTGCATGGCCATTTTGAAACTGTTCCACAGAATGCTGAGCAACTTAAACATAATCCAAATTTAAGTGTTGATTGTTTATGGCTGTATTTTATTTGAGCAGTGATGGCGTTTTGCTTAACGCAATCGTTTGAGTTTATAGATGACAATTATCACAATAAAAATTTCCGTACATGGTAATTGGCATTTAGCAATGTCATACTTTTGCCACGAAAATTTTTCAACCACAACATCACTGTATGACTTGGAAACAAATGTTCACTTCTTCCATAGGCAAGAAACTGGTAATGAGCTTCACTGGAATTTTCCTCATTCTTTTTTTAATCGTTCACGTTAGTTTGAATGCCTGCATCTGGGCCAATGATGGCGGTGAGATGTTCAATAAAGGGGCCCATTTCATGGGGGCCAATATTGTTCCGAGAATTTTGGAAATAGGTTTGTTTCTTGGGTTGATACTCCATATTGTACAGGGATATATGCTTACTGTGCAGAACAGGAAAGCCAGGAGCATTGGTTACGCCGTAAGCTATGGAAATGGTGGCAGCAAATGGTACAGCCGCAGCATGGCCCTGTTGGGAACACTCGTGTTGTTGTTCCTGATCCTCCACTTATCAAATTTCTGGTTGCCCAACCGTTCAAGCCAAGGTTTGAGCTTAGGTGGGGAGATAGACCTGTACGCCAAGATGCAGGAAACATTTTCCGGTAGGGATGCAGTAACTGTTTTGACCATTCTGGTTTATGTGTTGGGCTGTGCAGCCTTGGGTTACCACTTGGCACATGGTTTTCAAAGTGCATTCAAAACCTTGGGCGTTCATAATAAAAGGTACCATATCATGCTGAAAAGCTTGGGCTATGGTTTTTCCATCATTGTGCCATTGGCCTTTGCCATGATGCCCTTGAGCTTCCACTTTGGATGGCTTTAACCAAGAAGAAACTGAAATACAAAACTGGCTACATAAAAATTCCACTAAAAAGCCTACTACTTTTTGTTCTTAAATCTTGAAACTCTTCGATATGCTAGATGCAAAAATTCCTGCGGGACCAATGGATGATAAATGGACAGATTACAAAGGCCATTGCAAATTGGTGAACCCTGCCAATAAGCGTAAACTGGAAGTGATTATTGTGGGTACGGGTCTGGCTGGGGCTTCTGCTGCAGCGTCTTTGGGTGAAATGGGCTATAAAGTAAAAGCATTCTGCTTCCAGGATAGTCCACGCCGTGCACATAGCATTGCCGCTCAGGGTGGTATCAACGCCGCCAAGAACTACCAGAATGATGGTGATTCCGTTTTCCGTTTGTTTTATGATACGATTAAGGGGGGCGATTACCGTGCAAGGGAAGCAAACGTTCACCGCCTGGCCGAAGTAAGTGCCAACATTATTGACCAGTGCGTGGCACAGGGAGTTCCCTTTGCAAGGGAGTATGGTGGATTATTGAGCAACCGTTCATTTGGTGGAACACAGGTACAGCGTACATTCTATGCTGCCGGTCAGACTGGTCAGCAATTATTGATAGGCGCTTACCAAGCATTGGAGCGCCAAGTAGCATTGGGCAATGTAACCATGTACTCCAGGCATGAAATGCTGGAAGTGGTAATGGTGGATGGCAAGGCCCAAGGCATTATTGCAAGGGACCTGATTACCGGTACGTTGGAAAGGCATTTCGGCAATGCAGTACTGCTTTGCACTGGCGGTTATGGTAACGTCTTTTATTTGTCTACCAACGCCATGGGCAGCAATGTAACTGCAGCATGGAAAGCGCATAAACAAGGTGCGGCATTTGCCAATCCCTGCTATACACAGATCCACCCAACCTGCATTCCGGTAAGTGGCGACCATCAAAGTAAGTTGACCTTGATGTCGGAATCCTTAAGGAACGATGGACGTATCTGGGTTCCCAAGAAACAAGGCGATACCAGAAAAGCAACTGACATTCCAGAAGAGGAGAGGGATTACTATTTGGAAAGAAGGTACCCTGCCTTTGGTAACCTAGTACCACGTGATGTGGCTTCAAGGGCTGCCAAGGAAAGGTGCGACGAAGGATACGGCGTGGGCACTTCCAAGCAAGCTGTTTACTTGGACTTTGCTGCAGCCATAGAACGTTACGGCAAAATTGAAGTGAGCAAGGAGGGAAGAACAGGTGTGGGCAAGGACGAAATCATTGCCTTGGGCAAAGAGGTAGTGAAAGAAAAATATGGTAACCTGTTTGACATGTACGAAAAGATAACAGGTGAAAACCCTTACGAACTCCCCATGAGGATTTATCCGGCCGTGCATTATACCATGGGTGGCCTTTGGGTGGATTATGAACTGCAAACAACATTGAAAGGTGTTTATTGTTTGGGTGAAGCCAACTTTAGTGACCATGGAGCCAACCGTTTGGGAGCAAGTGCATTGATGCAGGGTCTAGCCGATGGATATTTTGTAATCCCTTACACCATTGGTAACTATTTGGCGGATGAAATTTACAATAAGCCCGTTTCCACCGATCATCCAGCTTTTGCAGCAGCGGAAAAGGAAGTGAATGATAGGTTGGTGACCCTCATGAATATCAAGGGCAAGCAATCCGTAGAAAGCCTGCACAAGCGCTTGGGCAAGATCATGTGGGAGAAATGCGGCATGGCCCGTAATGCAAAAGGATTGACCGAAGCGATTGCTGAAATACAAGCGTTGAAAAAAGAATTCTGGAGCGACGTGAAAATTCCAGGTACCATTGAAGGGTTCAACCCGGAACTGGACAAAGCTGGCCGTGTGGCCGACTTTATTGAACTGGGCGAATTGATGTGCAAGGATGCTTTGGACAGGAATGAAAGCTGTGGTGGCCACTTCCGTGAGGAAAGCCAAACAGAAGATGGCGAAGCAATGCGCCATGATGACCAATACATGTATGTGGCTGCTTGGGAATATGCTGGTGAAAGCAATTGGAACCTGCATAAGGAAGAGTTGAAGTACGAGGTAATCAAACCAAGCCAACGCAACTATAAATAATACTGATATCCAATTTAATCATTGACCAATTTTTTGATATGGAGCATTACAACATGAATCTGAACCTCAAGGTTTGGAGGCAGCAAAACGGTAAGTCAAAAGGTGAATTTAAAATGTACAGGGTAGAAGATATTTCTTCTGAAATGTCCTTCCTTGAAATGTTTGATGTACTGAATGAAAAGCTTATTCAGGATGGTGAGGAACCTGTTGCGTTTGACCATGATTGCCGTGAGGGCATCTGCGGTGCCTGTTCCATGTATATCAATGGCAAGCCACATGGCCCTTGGCAGGCAAACACTACTTGCCAGTTGCACATGCGTGCTTTCAAAGATGGTGATACGGTGGTAGTTGAGCCATGGCGTGCAAATGCATTCCCCGTAATCAAGGACTTGGTGGTTGACAGGACTGCTTTCGACAGGATCATACAGGCTGGTGGTTATATTTCCGTGAACACAGGTAATGCTGTTGATGGCAACGCATTGCCCATCAATAAGGACAAGGCCGATGCAAGTTTTGCAGCCGCCATGTGCATTGGTTGCGGTGCATGTGTAGCAGCCTGCAAAAACAGCAGTGCCATGCTCTTCCTCTCCGCAAAGGTTTCCCATTTGGCTTTGTTGCCGCAGGGTGAACCCGAACGCCATAGCCGTGTAATAAATATGTTGGCCCAAATGGACAAGGAAGGTTTTGGTGCATGTACCAATACGGGTGCCTGCGAAGCCACTTGCCCCAAGGAAATTTCCCTTACCAATATTGCCATGCTGAACAAGGAATACCTGACAGCCAGTTTGGTAGCAGATAAATAATCCTTTTTACTGGATTGAATATTTTCAAAGCCCACTGAGAAGTGGGCTTTTTTATTGAAGCGTGGTGTTGTCAAGGATGAAACAAAACAATCTCTACTTACTATCAACTACACAGCATGGAGCAATCCACTAACACGCTCCAACACCCTGAAAAACTAAATGGTTTCCCTTGCACATCCGATTTATATTGAGGATGTTTTCAATAAACCAGCACAAAACGTTCCTACGGAACGAAAACCCTTTTCATAATGATGGTCTACCCATAAGTCGTCCCGAAGGGACGGAATAAGCAATTTTATTTTGGCTCATTGTGATTCTAGAAATACAAAACACTGGCAATAGGATGAAGGATGTCCGCAAAGGCCCCTGTTCTATCGGAACATTTTATGGGCGGAAAAATTGATTGGGTTTGAATGTGCGTTCCATCGGAACGTTTTATGGATTCATGATAATGATATGGATGGGAACGTTCCTGAAGTTTAGGTTCAGGGGTACAAAGCACTGGCAATAGGATGAAGAATGTCCGCAAAGGCCCCTGTTCCATCGGAACATTTTATGGGTAGAAAAAAATGGAGCGGAGTTTTACAGACGTTCCATCGGAACGTTTTATGCTTGCACGGGATATTTATCGGTGGCTAATGATTTTCAATGTATTTCCCGCCATTCAGTAGTGTCTTTAGGGTTGCCTGTAAATTCTGTTACCCATTTCAAATGTTCAGTCAGTTTATGTTCCTTGAATAAAGTAAAATCCTCAGTTGTGCCATAGCAACTATACCCACGCGCCACCAATGAAACCGAGTTGTTTTTTTTGTTTATATATAGAAGCCTTTCTTCTTTTCCCCATGCACAGAAGCCTATTATATAGATCAGCATGAAATACAGGGTCAATAAAAAATAGCCGAATATGCCAAATACAATAGCAATGGTTTTTATGGTTGCTTCCTTGGGTAAGCGCCTAGATACCCAAAAAGGCAGGCCAATCCATAGGATGCTGTAAACTGGTGTTTTGAACTTGAAGTTGTTGCATTCCAATTGCGCAATGAAAAACAATGCTATAAAGCACGATATAAAAATGAAGAGCTTCTTTATATTGAACGGATGCCGCATGTAATGAGGATTATCATCTCCAAGATAGTTCAATAAAGTTCAACCGTATAAGTGCCCCTGCTGGTAAGAGTGGGTTGCGGTGCAATAGCTTGTTTATCTGCTGCCCACCAACGAAAATTATGCACTGATTACACTCGCAATCATACCCGCCACCCTTTCCCCATCCATGCAGGCACTTACAATGCCGCCTGCGTAGCCCGCACCTTCGCCACAGGGATAGAGGTTCCTTATTTGTGGGTGCTGCAAATTGTCATTGTTCCTGGGTATGCGCACAGGGGAGGAGGTCCTACTCTCCGTGGCCACCACCACGGCATCATTGGTATAATAACCCTTCATGCGCTGGCCAAAGGCCTTGATACCTTCCTGCAGGCTTTTAAGCACAAAGCCCGGTAGTATGTTCCTGAAATCAGCAGGCACAATGCCCGGCAGGTACGAACAGGCTGGCAATGATTGCGAAACCTTGCCGTTGCAGAAATCAACCACCCGCAATGCAGGTGCCACCGATTTACCGCCACCAGCAATAAATGATTGTTGCTCCACCATTTGTTGGAAGTTCATTAATGCCAGGGGGCTATCAATTGGCGAACCTGTAAGCTTTTGACCTTGTAAACTTTCCTCATCCACGCTCACTACCATGCCGCTATTGGCAAAGGGATTGTTGCGTTTGCTGGGGCTCCAACCGTTCACCACTACTTCACCCGGGTTGGTAGCGGCAGGAGCAATGATGCCACCGGGGCACATGCAGAAGCTGAACACCCCACGGCCATTCACCTGCTCCACCAAACTGTAGGAGGCAGGCGGCAAATAATTGCCACGGAAAAGGCAATGGTACTGAGCCGCATCAATAATGCTTTGTGGATGTTCAATGCGTACACCCAACGCAAAGGGCTTCGCTTCAATCAGGATGTTTTTATGGTACAGCAGTTCAAAAATATCCCTGGCACTATGACCAGTGGCCAGTATCACTGCTGCTGCATTGAACAGGCCACCGTCAAAGGTTTGTACCCCTTTCAGTTCATTGCCTTCGGTCATGAAACCGGTAACCTTTTTCTCAAACAGCACTTCACCACCATGGGCCATGATGGCCTCCCGCATGGCCGTAATGATATGCGGCAATTTATTGGTGCCAATATGCGGATGCGCTTCGTACAGTATTTTTTCCTCGGCACCAAACTGCACAAACAAATTAAGGATGCGGTTGATGTCGCCCCGCTTGTTGCTCCGCGTGTACAGCTTGCCATCGCTATAGGTACCGGCACCACCTTCACCAAAGCAGTAATTGCTTTCGGGGTTCACTACGCCTTCCTTGTTCAGTGCAGCAAGGTCCCTTCTCCTGGCACGTACATCCTTCCCACGTTCCAGTACAATCGGTTTGATACCCAGTTCCAGTAATTTCAGTGCAGCAAACAAACCTGCAGGGCCTGCGCCCACAATGATCACTTTCTTGCTGCTGTCCGTTACGTTACTGAATTGGATTGGCTCAATGCTACGCTGCTGGAAAGGCTCATTGATAAAGGCTTTCACGGTCAGGTTGATCCAGACCTGTTGCCTGCTCCTAGCATCAATGCTCTGCTTGAGTTTGTGGAAACCGGTGATGGCAGCTTGCCCCTGTCCGGTATGTTCGGCAATCTGCTGCCTGATACTGGCTTCATCGGCTGCAGCACTTGGTGTAAGCTTGAGGGATATTTCTTTTTGCATGTTGATAGGTGTTTATCCTATAAGAACAGCGGCAAGATAAGCCCCTGCTGCAAAAGATGGAACTAAATATTTTTTAACCAGGGCATGTCTTAAAAGCCCTGCAGGATGTTATAACAGCCTGTCTACATACGACTAACGGGATCATTCTTCGTGAAACCGCCTTCAACAAGCCATGCCTAACGGTAGGCAGGGTTGAGCTTCCCGGCTTATTTTCTTCCCGGTAAAAGCAAATGGCGAAGCCATTAACTGCCATTCCTGCCTCTGCCTCAGTTGTTGTTTTTCACCAATTGAATTCATGCGAGGAATTTTGTAATGTGTAATTTTTTAAGTTGTTGAAGCATGGAAGTAAGAATGTTCACGATCGTGAAGCCTGCTGGTGGAAAAACTGCCTTTGTCGGCAGGCAGGTTTTCCACCAGCAGGGGCAAAGCATGCTTCCCAAACTCAAAACGCAAACCCCACCGTCAACCCGCTCCTGATGCCGAATCCCTGGATGCCGAATGGCAAATCAAAATTATCCGTACCCGATTTTATTTTCACCGTTCCCGTCGTTAGCGAAGGCCCAATGAACAGGTCAATGTTCAGCCCGCCTTTCAGCATCCATTGGTTGCCGATCAGTAGCCCGCCACCAAAACTGGTGAACTTCCCTTCATTGCCGTCTTCCGTTAAGGTATAGTCCTGGTACCGCAAGAAAGGCGCTACATAGAAACCATCCATTGCCCCTTTGTTAGGTGATGCGTAGTACCTGAATTCAGGCGTGATGCCATAGCCCCTCAGCTTCAGGTTGTCAAATGAATAACCGGTATAGAACACGCCCAGTTGCCCCGTGGTAGTGGCACTGATCTTCTGTTCAAAGAAGAAGGAGCCGGTACGCACGGCAGGGCTAATGATATTCACTTTGAAATTGGTGGTGCGTTCACGCACCTGTGCGTTTACGGATAGGCCCAGCACCAGGGCAACTGCTGCCAATAGGGAAAATTTTTTCATGATAGTTTTGTTGTTTAGCATATAAATGGATGAATGGCAGCAAAAGAACAGGAAGGAAGGTTATACAGCTACCGCATGTACATGTGGTTGGCGCTGAACGGAAAATGCGGCTGCTGGAAGAGGCCATGAAGGGATGGATGGACAGCAAGTGGTGGGGCAATAAAAAACCGGTAACGAATGCTACCGGCAAGAAAGTGCAACTTGCATGTTTGCTAAGCAAACATGGACTACTCAAGCTGGCAGCACCCTGCCCTGTTGAGCCTATTAAAATATAGAACACCCTGTTCCCGATATTTTAATCAGGGATTGAACCTGCCCGTTCAGGCGGGCTTGTCGAAACAATGGCAGGGTGTTCTATGTAAATGATGGACCTGTTTCCAGGTACAATATATTATTACTAAATTGGATTATATTTAGAAAGGCAGGTCATCCACTGCTTCACCCGGTGCGCTTTCAGGAACAAAACTTGGTGGGCCATCATTGCCTGCTGTATCATTGCCCAGCTTCACGGTTTCCATTCTCCATGCATCCAGGTTGGTAATGTAGTTGTCAACGCCGCTCTTGTTCCATTTGGTACCCTTCAGGTTGAACATGACCTTTACATTGTCGCCGATATTGAAGCGGTCGGGCATTTCGGTCTTGTCCTGCACGCACTGGAACTTGATATAGTTCGTGATCACACGGCCACCAATATCCTCTGATTTTTCAATCACGAATTCCCTTGTCTTAAATGTTTCCGTACGTTGAACGGTATCAAATTTTGCTACCAGTTTTCCAACAGCTTCGTAACTCATGGTTTATTGTTTTATGGCCCGAAAGTAACTGATATTTTTTTTCTTTTTTGTGCAAAAAAAATCTTTAGACGGAACTAAATGTTGTATTTTCCATTTCGCAATCATATCTACTATGCTCACGAGAATAGCCACATATGCATCTGTTGTTTTCCTGGCTTTATCCTGCACTTCCGCACAGCAAACCACCACACTCAATTACCGGGACTATAAGATTGAAAAGCAGACGAAGGTTGACAGCAACTTAATAAAACTGATTGCACCTTATGGCGACAGTGTGAAGCTGGTGATGAGCAAGGTAATAGGCTTTACTACAAGAGGGCTGATGAAGCGGCAACCAGAAGGCGAACTCGGCAACTTCATGGCAGACTGCCTGATGGAGATGGGCGAAAAGAAATTCAACAAGAAGATAGATATCAGCTACGTGAATGCAGGTGGCATACGTTCCTATATACCCAAGGGCGAAATAAGCATCGGTAAAATTTTTGAACTGATGCCCTTTGATAACCTTGTGGTACTGCAGGAAGTGAAGGGCAATATTCTATTGCAGTTCCTGAACGCAGTGGCAGAGAAAGGACCTGGCGGGCTGGCAGGTATCAAGATGAAGATCAAGGACAAGGTAGCATCCAACATACTCATTGATGGCAAACCTTTGGATGCAAATAAAATGTACACTGTTTGCACCAGCGATTACACGGCCAATGGGGGCGGGGAAGGTGAAGTGCTGCACGGCATCAAGCAGGTAAACATGGGCTACCTGTTCAGGGATGCGCTCATGGAATATGTGGAACAGATCACCAAGCAGGGCAAGCCAGTGGATTGGAAAACAGAAGGGCGGGTAACTTACTGATGGGCATGGTGAGAGGGAGAAGACAGGAAGATAGGAAAGACGGAGAGGCAGGAAAGACGGGAAGATAGGGAGACAGTAAAGACGGAAAGATAGGGAGACGGAAAAGACAGGGAGATTGGGAAGACGGAAGTTCTTCGTTTCCCGATTTATCGTCCCAGCTTGCCGGTAAGCAGGTTCCCGGCAAAAAGAAAATGGAGAAGCCATCACCTTAGCATACACATTAACCAGTTATCCATGCCGATCAACCGCAGGAAATTCATACAGCAAACATCCCTGGCCGCAGGTGCCCTGCTGGCAACGGGGCTATTGCCCCAAGATGCTGAAGCTTCATCTGTTACGGACAGGATTACCATCCTGCATACCAATGATGTACACAGCAGGTTGGAACCCTTTCCGCAGGATGGCAGCAAGAATGCCGGTCTTGGTGGTGTGGCCGCAAGGGCCGCATTGATCAAGGATATCAGGAGCCAAGTGAAAAACGTGCTGCTGCTGGATGCAGGCGATATTTTCCAGGGAACGCCCTACTTCAATTTGTACAGGGGCGAACCCGAAATGAAGGCCATGGCCATGATGGGCTACGATGCTGCTACCATGGGCAACCATGACTTTGATGCGGGCATGGAAAATTATGCCCAGCAATTGCAGCATGGAAAGTTTCCCGTGCTGCTGTGCAATTACGACTTTGCCAGCACGCCCATGGAAGGCAAAACGGTTCCCTACAAAATATTCATGAAAGGCAACTTAAAGATTGGTATCTTGGGAGTTGGCATAGAACTAAAAGGACTGGTACCCGACAACCTATATGGCAATACCCTTTACCATAATCCCATAGAATATGCCAACAAGTATGCAGACATTTTGCATAAAGAAGGCTGCGATCTGATTGTTTGCTTATCGCATCTTGGGGATAAATATTCGGACGATAAAATAAGTGATGAAATTTTGGCGAAAGAATGCTTTGATATTGACCTGATTATTGGCGGCCACACGCACCGTTTCTTTGAGGAACCGAGGAAGTATTTCAACAGGCGCGGGGGCCATACAATCGTTAACCAGGTTGGCTGGGCAGGTATCCAGCTAGGTAGATTGGACTATAGTTTTTCGCGAACGAAAAAGAAAAATTTAGCGGAAGCCCATACTGTTGTAATAGGGAAAAATACAAGCTAATAAAAAATTTTTTTTTCAACATTTAATATCCATATTGCACCCCCTCACAAAATTTGTTCTCCACATATTAACATGTGCAGAAACATGGGGAAAAGAGGCAGAGCAAACAACCTTAACTAATTTATATATCTTGACTATCGTATGGCAAAAACCGCTGAATCCGTTTGGACAAACTGTTTGAAAATTATCAAGGACATTGTTGAATGGCAACATTTCAAAACATGGTTTGAACCGATTAATCCTGTTGAACTGAAAGTAAATGTTTTAATGATCCAAGTGCCCAGCCAATTCTTTTACGAATACCTGGAGGAGCACTATGTTAATTTATTAGCAAAAACGTTGAAGCGGGAACTGGGCAAGGAAGCAAGATTGGAATACCGCATCATGGTAGACAGTGGCAATGGCCGCAACGGTAGCATGGACGTGCCAGCCAGTGGCATGAAGACCTACAACAACAATGAAATGAACTTCCCGCTGGTGATTGACAACCCGGTGAAGAACCCCTTTGTGATCCCCGGCCTGAAGAAGATGCAGATCGATCCACAGTTGAATGCCATGTACACTTTTGACAGTTTCATTGAAGGCGACTGCAACAGGGTAGCACGCAGGGCAGGGAAAACCGTAGCAGAGAAACCGGGGGCCAACTCTTTCAACCCACTCGTTATATATGGTGGTGTTGGCTTGGGCAAGACGCATTTGGCACAGGCCATTGGAAACGATGTAAAACGTGCACACCCCAACAAAGTGGTGCTGTATGTGAGCAGCGAAAAATTCATCAACCAGTTCCAGGACCATGGCCGCAACAATGCCATCAACGACTTCATCCATTTCTATCAATTAATAGATGTACTGATCATAGACGATGTGCAGTTTTTTGCACGTGCGGAAAAAAGCCAGGATGCCTTCTTTGCCATCTTCAACCACCTGCACCAGAGCGGCAAGCAATTGGTGCTCACCTCCGATAAGGCACCCAAGGACCTGGACGGTATGCAGGAAAGGTTGCTGAGCCGTTTCCGCTGGGGGCTGAGTGCAGACCTGCAAGTGCCCGACTACGAAACCAGGATAGAGATCCTGGAGCGCAAGATGAAGAACGATGGGCTGGACATGCCCAAGGAAGTAATCAAGTACGTGGCCTATAATATCAATACCAATGTACGTGAACTGGAAGGGGCACTCATATCCTTGCTGGCACAATCATCACTCAACAAGAAGGAAATAGACCTGGAGCTTGCTAAAAAAGTACTGAGGAACTTCGTGAAGACCAGCAGTAAGGAAATAACCATCGATGCCATCCAGAAAATGGTTTGCGAATACTTTGATGTGCCTTATGAAAGGTTGCTGCACAAAACAAGGAAAAGAGAAATTGTGCAGGCCCGCCAAATTACCATGTACCTGGCCAAGGCATTTACCAAGAACTCATTGAAAACGATTGGCGAACATTTTGGCGGACGCGACCATACCACCGTTATCCACTCCTGCCAAACCGTAAAGGACCTGATGGACACCGATTCCATCTTCCGTGAAAACGTGATGGAACTTACACAGAAAGTGCAATTAGCTGCCATGTAGGTTAAAAAAACTAATTTTTAAAAGGCCTAAAAACTAAACTTGAACAGTTCGGTTTTTAGGCCTTTTCTTTTCCGGGTTTCCAGCTTCTTGGCTTTTAGTTTTTAGATTTTTCATCCTTTAGTTTTTCATCTTCTTCCCATTTAGTTTTTAATTTTTTACCCTTTTAGTTTTTGCCTCTTTTTCTTTTCAGTTTTTCAAGTTTTTATTTGGTTATTCCCTTTTGACTTTTATATTTGCAGCCCTCTCCGTTATAGCAGGAAGAGGACCAAGGTAGGTGAGATGGATGAGTGGCTGAAATCAGTAGTTTGCTAAACTGCCGTACGGGTTAAACTGTACCAAGGGTTCGAATCCCTTTCTCACCGCAGACCAATCAATGAAGTGCCCCCGATAGGGGCATTTTTGGTTTACAGGCACTTGCAAACCTGTTTGCTAAAGTGGCTGTAAACCAAAAATGCACGAACGAAGTGAGGCACTTCATTGATTGGTCTGGACGCCCCCACAAGAGGGTCAGCACGCTAATCCCTCTCTCACCGCTGGGATACTGTTCAAAACAGGTTAAAGGCCCCCAATTATTTTGTGGGCCATTTCATTTCTGTGCTTTCTTGATAAAACTAAAATTAGTGGAGGAACACTTCGCCGATGTTCTGTATTCACCAATATCGAATGCAGTGATACTTATGGAATCCGTTGGTGAAAAACCTGGCAGGCACCAATAAAGGCTTGCGTTTTTTATTGTAGTATCGGGAAGCTCCAACAATGGCTAGAAAAATAAAGCCATACTACTGGGCAAATCATTCATGTAGATGGTGGTGATGTACATTTGAATAGGTTGTTGCTCAATGCTTAGCCAACTATCATTACGCTTCACTCAACGCTCCCTTTTTTGAACGAAGCTGGCGAAACGCCCATTTTGTTTTTAAATACAGTGGAGAAATAAGAGGGCGTGGCAAAGCCAACTTTATAGGCAATTTCCGAAACGGAAAATTCGCTCTGCAATAAGTAGTGTTTTGCTTTTTGGAGCCGCATGTTCAAAATGAAATCATTTACGTTCACGCCTAAAAGAGCCTTTACTTTCCGGTAAAGCTGCACCCTCGAAATAGCTATCTGCTTGCATATGTCTTCTACCGAAAAATTTTCGTTGGATAGGTTCATTTCAATGATGGATGTAAATTCATTAATGAATTTCCTATCCAATTTTTTGGGGCTTTGGCTTTTGTTGTCCGTGTTTATTTCACTGGTATAATGCTCTTTTAAAACCTCCCTGTTCTTCAGTAAGCTATGAATGGCTTCTTCTAAAAACTGGAGATTGAATGGTTTTAAGATATAGGCATCTGCCATGCTTTTCATGCCTTCTATCTGCTCCTCAATTCCAATTTTTGCTGTTAGCAGAATGATGGGTATATGGGATGTTTTGAAATCGGTTTTTAAAATGTTGGTAATGGATAGACCGTCTTTTTCTGGCATGATTACATCCGAAATAATCAGGTCGGGTATATTGTCAAAAGCCTGTTGCAGGCCCTGCACCCCATTCTCTGCCACTAGCACTTGATAGCTGGCCCCAAGCCTATCAGCCAAAAAGTTTCTCAGGTCTGGATTGTCTTCAATAATCAGTACATAGTTCTCACCCTTATCTTTTATGGCTGGGGTTTCTTCGGTTTCTGCAATGGGCTTGTCCAGCTCCGTAGTATAAATTCTTTCATCATAATACATCACCTGCTCCATGGATTTTTCCTTCACCATTTCATCAGCTTGCAGGTGCTTGGTACCAAGCGGAAGCTGTATTTCAAAACAGGTACCCTTGTATTGCCTGCTTGTTACAGTAAGCATTCCATGGTGTAGGGTAATGAGTTCCTTAGAGAGGGAAAGCCCTAAACCACTGCCTTGCTGGTTGGTAATATTTGCTTGGTAAAAAAGTTCAAACGCATGGTCTGCCACCTCCTGCGACATGCCAATGCCATTGTCTTCCACTTTAATAATGGCTACTTCTTTTATATCGTTCCTTTCAAGGGTAATATGAATGAAACCATTGTCGTTGGTGAATTTGAAAGCATTGGAAAGCAGATTGAACATCACCTTGTCCAGCATCGAATGATCGAACCAAACATGGATGTTCTGCTGCTTGGTAATGACCCTTAAATCAATGTCTTTCTTTTTGGCCAGTGTTTTAAATGGCTCTATGATGTCGTTGGCAAACTGTACCAGGTTATTTTCCGATGCCTGCAGTTGCATCTTGTTCACTTCAATCTTTCTGAAGTCTATCAGTTCGTTCACCAGCCTCAATAACCGAATGGTATTTTTTTGGATAAGCGTAAGGTACTGCTTGGTAGTAAAATGCAGTTTGGCATTGTTCAGTAGTTCTTCCAATGGGCCAAGTATCAGTGTAAGCGGTGTCCTGAACTCATGGGAGATATTGGTAAAGAAATTTATCTTGGCATCGGTAGCATCTTTTGCTTTTTTGCCAAGCTCAATCAATTGGTCACGCTGGGTAATGATTTGCTCGTTCTGCAAAGCAAGCCGGGTGCTTATTTTCCTGTTCTCCCTTAAATAGTAAAACAGTATGGAGCCCATGATCAAGGCAAATGCCAGCGACACCGAAATGGCATAAATGATATTGGATTGGTTGTTGGCAATGATTTTTTGCTCCTCTATTTTTTGCTGGCTCCGATCAATGTTTTTTTCCTGCTCCAATAGCTTGTCGTTCTGCAGTTTCATTATCCTAACATTGATAGAATCTATGATAGTGGTAAAAAGCTGGTTCTCTTTTTCATAGTGCCGGTGTTCAAGAATATTGGCCGCCGTTAAAATGGCTTCCTGCCCACCTGTGGGGTAAAGCACTGTGGCCGAAATGAACCTGCTGCCCACCATGTCCAAACCTGCACCATTGATGGGCAATCCATCAATGCCAATAATTTTCAATTTTTTATGGGCGTCATTTTTTTGCAGGGCTTCCCTTGTGCCTTTGGCCATCATGTCGTTATGGGCAAATACCAGATCCGTAGCCATTACCTGTTCAGTATGGGCAGCCACTTCTGCAGTAGCTTTTTCACGCAGCCAGTCACCATTAATTTGTTGGGTAACTTTTATTGAGGGGTAATCTTTGAGGGCATCCATAAAGCCTTTATGCCGTTCCATGGCTGGCGATGAACCCGGTAGGCCAAGTACTTCTGTAATGGTTCCTTTTTTATTGAGCAGGTTGGCAGAATACTGCCCTGCAATCTTGCCCACTTCATAGTTGTTGGCACCAATATAGGCCGTGTATTGTGCGGAGCTTATTTTTCTGTCAATAACAATTACGGGTATTCCCTTACTGAACACTTCTTCCACAATGGGCGTTAGTGGCTGTGCTTCGTTGGGCGAAACAATTAGCAAATCGATATGCTCATTTACAAGGTCCTTTATTTGCTTGATCTGTTCTTCACTGTTGGCATTGGCATCCCTGTACAGCAGTTGCATGTCATTATGGAAGGAAAGTTCCCGCTTCATTTCAGCAAGCATGGACGTTCGCCAATCGTCACTGCCAATACATTGGGAAAAGCCAATGGTGAACGTTTTGCTTTTTTTATTAGCGTTGCAAGAGGATAGGCAAAAGGCAATCACTGCCATGCAGAAGAATGGAAGGGCGTAAAGCAATTGGTAACAAGCAAGCAATTTTTTCATAACCAAATGGTAAATAAACAGTAGCAATTGGAGGCAATCCTCTACTAATAGAAAAAAAATCCCTTTACAAGGATGGTTTGGCTAAAGCAATCTTAATGCATTTATCTTGAAACGGAACTAAATTGAAATTTTATGCTACAAATTTAGAAGTGGATATTTTAAATTACCGGGTTTATTTACCTAACTGATTGGTTTGCAGTTGCAAAAAAAATGATTACCGGAAAATACCAGTTTGTAAAACTTTGATACAGAATTTAAAAGCAATTGTTGAAGGTAACTATACTTTCACTCCCTCAATTGCTGCTATATGAACAAGAAAAGTGTTTTTCTCTGGTCCCTCGTCATTGCGTTAGGTGGTTTCCTTTTTGGTTTTGATACGGCTGTTATTTCTGGTGCCGAACAATCCATTCAAAAGTATTGGGCACTCAATTCCTTTCAACATGGCCTCACTGTTTCCATTGCCTTAATAGGAACAGTAATTGGTTCCCTATTGGGTGCAATCCCTTCCGATAAGTTTGGAAGAAAGAAAACCCTGTACATCATTGCCGTGCTCTACCTCATTTCTTCACTGGGCACATCCATGTCCACCAGTTGGTATGTTTTTCTGGTGTTCCGGTTTTTAGGTGGTTTGGGTGTGGGGGCATCCTCTGTTACGGCTCCCATTTACATTTCAGAAATTTCCCCTGCCGAAAGAAGGGGGAAACTGGTGGGGCTCTTCCAGTTCAATGTGGTTTTTGGCATAGTGGTTTCCTATCTTTCCAATTACCTCATTGGTCTCACAGGCGAACATTCCTGGAGGCTAATGCTGGGCATACAGGCTGTTCCATCGGCCATCTTTTTCCTGCTGCTCAGGTTTGTACCAGAAAGTCCACGTTGGCTTATTTTAAAAAAGGGCAAAACAAAAGAAGCGAGGGAAATACTGGATATGATCAACCCTGCAACCGCAGAAAAAATTCAAGCCGATATTTTGAAGTCTGCACAGGAAGAAGCAACATCCGTGCATAAGGACCCACTGTTTTCCCTTCGTTACAAAACGCCTGTCATGCTGGCCATTCTCTTTGCCGTGTTCAACCAGGTATCTGGTATCAACGCCATTATTTATTATGCACCACGCATTTTTGAAATGACAGGTTTGGGCGAAAGTTCCTCCTTGCTATCAACCGTGGGCATTGGTGTGGTCAACTTCAGTTTTACTTTATTGGCCATGAATTTTATTGATAGGATAGGCAGGCGAACATTGATGCTCATTGGCTCTGTTGGGTTGATTTCCACCCTTGCACTGGTGGCCAGCACTTTCTATTCACACAATTTCAGTGGCATGGCCATAACCGTTTACCTGCTGGTTTACATAGCTTTCTTTGCCTTCTCACAGGGTGCTGTTATCTGGGTTTTCATTTCAGAAATATTCCCCAATCAAGTTAGGGCCAAGGGGCAGACACTGGGCAGCACCACGCACTGGATCATGGCTGCACTCATCGCCTTTTCGTTCCCCTATTTATCAGAAAAGGCGGGCGGCGGAAATACGTTCATGTTTTTTTCCGTCATGATGTGCCTGCAATTCATTTTTGTGTGGAAACTGATGCCCGAAACAAAAGGGAAATCATTGGAACAGATAGGGACCACATTGGTCATGCACTAATGCGCTGCATATATGGTCTTGCAATTTCACAAACCTTAAATGGATACATCATGGAACAGTTAAAACAACAACAAGTAGTTTGCTTTGGCGAAGTACTGTGGGATATTTTACCAACAGGATCATTGCCCGGTGGTGCACCCATGAATGTGGCTTACCATTTACAGAAGCTGGGTGCAAACCCATCGTTAATTACCAAGATTGGTGTGGATGACTATGGCCAGGACCTCATTAAGCTATTAACCAAGGCTGGCGTTTCAACAGACTTTTTTTATTTGGACTACAACCACCCAACCGGTTTGGTGTATGCCAAGCCAAACGAACACAATGAGGTAACCTACGACATCGTGTACCCATCGGCATGGGACTTTATTGAATGGCACGATGAGTTTGAAGGTCTGCTGGCAAGTGCCAATTTCTTTGTGTACGGAAGCCTCACTTCCAGAAACAAAACCTCAAGGGATACGCTGTACCGCTTGCTGGACATAGCTTCTACCAAAGTGCTGGACATAAACCTGCGGCCGCCCAACTTTAACAGGGACAATGTAGAGTACCTATTGGGCAAGGCAGATATTTTAAAGATGAACATTGCCGAACTGGAGCTGATCACGGGCTGGTTTAGCCAGCACCAGGAAACCGCAGACAGGATAAAATTGATACAGGACCAGTTCCACATTCCGACCATCATCATCACCATGGGTGGCGATGGCGCAATGGTGAACCACCAGGGAACCACTTATACCCACCCCGGTTTCAAAGTGCAGGTAGAAGATACCATTGGCAGCGGCGATGCTTTTCTTGCAGGCTTTTTATCACGCCTGCTCCAAAAAAGATCCATTGAAGAAGCATTGGGTTTTGCGTCGGCCATGGGTGCATTTATAGCCACCCAGTCCGGTGCCTGCCCAGCTTATGATTTGCAAAACGTTGAAGAACTCCAAAAAACACCCATCCACTAAACAACTTTTTTTAACTGCAAAAACAAAACGAAAGCTTATGAAACGATTGACTTGCCTACTGCTGCTGCTGCTCTTTGCCATCATCTCCCAAGCACAGCAAAGCAAAATTTCAGGAACGGTTACCAACAAAGAAGGTAAGCCTTTACAGGGAGTGAGTGTCCAAAACGGAAGCAATGTTTCCGTAACCGATGCCAAGGGTACTTATGCCATTCAGGCCAAGGCAGGGGACAAGATCCTGTTCTCCTTTACTGGAATGAAAACGGTTACCCTGACCCTGAACAGCGATTTGAAAAACACCGATGTTCAACTAATGGAAGATACCCAGAAGCTGGATGATATAGTGGTGGTGGGCTACACTTCCCAAAAGAAAAAAGACCTGACAGGTGCCGTAGCCGTGGTGGACCTGACAGATGTAAAAAACAACAGCTCAGGCAATACCATGCAGGCACTGCAAGGCCGGGTGGCCGGCTTGTACATAGAAAAAGATGGCTCGCCCAATGGTAGCAACAGTAGGATACTGATTCGTGGAGCCAACACCTTGGGCAATAACGATCCCCTGTACGTTATTGATGGCATCCCCACCACAAGGCCAGAAGTTTTCCAGAACATGGACCCAACAAATATTGCCTCCGTGCAGGTATTGAAAGATGCTTCCGCAGAATCCATTTATGGTGCCAGGGCCTCCAATGGCGTGATCATTGTAACCACCAAAAACGGGGGCAATACCAATGGCAAAGTGAACTTCCAGTTCAACACAAGCCTATCCACCCAATCAGAAAAATCAATGCGGTTCAATATGCTCAACGCTGTGGACAGGGGCAGGGCATTGTGGCAGGCTTCCGTAAACGATGGGCAGGATCCCACTGCCGGTTATGGGGCCATTTACAATTTCAATTGGAACAACAACTATGCTAACCCCATACTCAGCAGCGTAACAGTGCAGCCCCTGGTAGGTGGCGATGCCAACACGCCTGCTGGCAATACAGATTGGCAGGAGGTGATGTACAAAACAGGCATTGTAACCAATAACAGTTTAACCGCATCTGTAGGCAACAAGAACTCCTCCGTAGAAATAAATATTGGCCATTTAAAGAACACAGGCATGTTGAGGTTCACAGGGTATGAACGCCTCAGTGGAAGCATCAATGCCATTACCAAATCGTTTAATGATAAGGTCACTTTTGGTTTGAACCTCCGTGTGGCCAACTCCAACGAAACCCTTACTGCAAGGGACCTGGGCGGAGCTACCACCACGTTCCTGGCAGTTACTTTGGCACCCACCATCCCAGTTTACCAAAAAGATGGTGTTACTTATGCTGGCGAATCCGGCGCTGGCTATTCCGATAGGAACAATCCCTTGCACATGCAGGACCTGGCCAAGTGGAACAATGCCAATAGGCTTAGCACATTCGGTAACCTCTTTGCAGAAATTCAGCCCATTAAGCATTTATACTTCAAGTCCAATATTGGTGCAGACAATGCCACTTTCTCCAACAAGGTCATTACCCCAACTTTTACGGAAGGTGCCCTGGCAAGGACCACCAATAGCTTATCCTTTGACCAGAACCATTACCTAAGCATGACCTGGTCCAATACCCTCCGGTACAACTGGGAACTGAACAGGAACAACAGCTTCAAATTTTTGGTTGGAACAGAATACATCAAAACCGATCTGGATTTTAACTACATCAAAAAGGAAGGCTTTGCCCTGCAAACAGAAGACTACTTTACACTGAATGCAGGCACTGGTAACACCATTGCTTCCGGTGGCTCCACTGGCAATAGGCTGTTCTCCCAGTTTGGGCGTATTGACTATAATTATGGCGATAAATATTTGGCAGCCGTTACTGTTCGCCGTGATGGGTCATCACGTTTTGGACCAGATAACAGGTACGGTATTTTTCCTGCTGCCTCCATTGGCTGGAGAATAGACAAGGAACAGTTCATGCAGCAAGCAGCGTTCTTCTCCGAACTGAAATTGAGGGTAGGTGTGGGCCGTGTAGGCAACCAGGAAATTGGCAACCTTGCACGTTTTGGCCTCTTCAATACCAGGTATGGCACCACACAGAACGAACTTACCCCCGGCTTCTGGGAGCAGTACATGAACATTGGTACCGCTTACTCCCTATCTGGGGCAAACACGGGCACACTGCCTTCCGGTTTTGTGCAAACACAGGCTGCCAACTCAAGCCTTAAATGGGAAACCACCGATGAAACCAATGCAGGCGTGGACTTCACGGTATTCCACAAAAGGATCTATGGCTCCTTCGATTATTTTTCCAGGAAAACCACGGGCATATTAATTACGCCACCGGTGGCCTCCGCTTTGGGCGAAGGACAATCAAAGGCGGTGAACGGTGCTTCCAAAAGCAATAAGGGCTGGGAGTTTACCATCGGTTACCAAAGCGAAAAGAAAGGCGGTTTCAAGTATGATGTACGGTTGAATTTTGCCCATTTCAGGGACAAGATTACCGAACTGCCAGAAAATGTCCGCCCAGCTTATGCAGGCAATTTGGTCAACACCATCATTGGCCATTCACAGTTCGATATTTTTGGGTACCAAACAGATGGACTTTTCCAATCTGCCGCCGAAGTAGCTGCCGCCCCCACACAAATTGGTGCTGGCCCTGGCCGGATACGCTATGTGGACATCAACAAAGATGGCGTAATCAATGACCTGGACAGAACATGGATAGGCACCACACTTCCTTCTCTGGAATATGGCCTCAGGATAGATTTGACCTACAAGAACTTTGACCTGGCACTCTTTGGTTCCGGTGTGGCCGGCAGAAAGGGTTTTGATGTATATACCCTTTACAATAACCTCATGAAGAGCAGGGAAAATGTGGGCCCCGGTGTGTTCAATGGCTGGACACCTACCAACACCAATACCACGGTGCCTGCACTCACACTTAAAGACAATAACAACGAAGGCCGCACTTCCGATTATTTCATGGTGAACACTTCTTACTTCAAGATGCGCAACATACAGCTTGGCTATACGCTGGCAACGAAATCCGTTTTCTCCAGGCTCCGTTTCTATGCCATGGCCGAGAACCTTTTCTGGTTCAAGAGCAAGAAATATTGTAAGCCCCGATCCAGAAAGGATAGACCTTGATCCAGTGCCCATTCCCAAAACATTCACTTTTGGTATCAATGCATCATTTTAAAGAAACTGACTATCCGTATGAAGGAAAGCATTGACGATTTCCATTGTCATACTGAGGTTCTCGAAGTATGATGAGCGTAAAACACAGCTTGAATAAGGTTTCGACAAGCTCAACCCCGAATGGTCGGGGCAGGCTCTGACATACTTTCCTTCATCCGGATAGTCACATTAAAGAATTTCAAACCACAAGAAAATGAAAAAGACAACGATAGCAGCTTTTATAACATCTGGCCTATTACTTTTTGGTTCATGCAAAAAAGCATTGGACTATACGCCCACAGGTGTATTGTCCTCCACAGACCTAACCTCCCCAACAGCAGTGGAAGGCCTTGTTACCGCAGCCTATGCTGCCATAGGCAATGGGGACATGATCGGGCCCATTTACAGCAACTGGGCCTATGGTAGCGTACGGTCAGACGATGCCTACAAAGGCGGTGGGGGCACCGGCGATGTGGGCGAAGTGGATGCCCTGGAACATTACAATTTGGTTACGCCCACCATGGATGCATTTGTGTCACGCACATGGAAGAATTTGTTCAAGTCCATCTCCAGGGCCAATGTGGCACTCAGGGCAGTGAACGGCATTGCCGATGCCAGCTTCCCCATGAAGAAAACACGTTTGGCAGAGTTGAGGTTCCTTAGGGCACATACCTATTTTACCATGAAACTGCTGTACAAGAACATCCCCATCTTCGATGAGAATGCATCTGACCAGGATATACTGGCCACTTCCAACAATTTGAGCAATGAAGACTCATGGAACAAGATTGCGGCCGATTTCCAGTATGCCATTGACAATCTCCCCACTACCCAACCGGAACTGGCCCGGGCCAATAAAGTGGCTGCCCAGGCTTACTTGGCCAAGTTGAGACTGTACCAGGCATATACACAAAGCAGCACGCACCAAGTAACCGGCATCAGCCAGGCCAGGCTGCAGGAAGTGGTTACTTTGACACAGGCAGTCATCGCCTCCAACAAGTATGCTTTGAGTGCAGACATAGCCGATAACTTCTTACCTGAAACGGAAAACGGACCTGAATCCATTTTTGCCATCCAGTTCACCATTAACGATGGTACCACGGCCGGCAGGTTAAGCTATGAAGACGGCCTCAACTATCCCCATGGTGCACCGCAGTATGGTTGCTGCGGCTTTCATGCGGCCAGTCAGAATTTGGTGAATGCACATACCACCGATGCCAATGGACTGCCCAATTTCACCACTTTCAACAACAGCATTGCAGATTTGAACACGGCCACTGTGGACCCACGTTTGGACCATACCGTGGGCATAGATGGGCATCCCTATAAGTACGATAACACCAAGCCCTTCAGCAACAGTTGGGTAAGGGACCCCGGCGTGTATGGCAACTTCCACACCATGCGCTACCAGCAATTGGCCACCAGTTCATCCTACTTCAAACAAGGGCCATTTATGGGCACTGCAAAAAATTACGACATACTCCGCTACGATGATATCCTGTTGATGCAGGCCGAAGCATACATAGAATTGGGGCAGCCACTCAATGCCCTCCCTATCATCAACCAAATAAGGGCAAGGGCAGCAGCCAGCACGGGCAGATTGAAGAAAGCCAATGGCAGCTTCCCCTCCAATTACAAAGTGCTGCCATACACTGCTGCTGGCTGGACCCAAGCCTATGCACGCCAAGCCTTGCAGTGGGAGAGAAGGCTGGAATTTGCCACAGAAGGCGCCCGTTTCTTTGACCTGGTAAGATGGGGCATAGCTGCACCCACCTTAAATGCCTACATCAATGTAGAAAAAACAAGAAGAACCTTTTTGGCAACGGCCGTGTTTACCCCCGGCAGGGACGAATACCTGCCCATACCACAATCTGAAATTACCTTTACCAATGGATTGTACAAACAGAACCCGGGGTACTGACCTTTTGGATGATAGCAGGAAGGGGTGCATGCCCCTTCCTGCTTTTGTAACTGATGTTATACAAAGATTGTGGCAATAATGCCAGTCTGGGTAACCCATGCTTGCTTCGCAAACAGGCACATTGAACCTGCCTGCCAGCAAAGGCAGGAATAACAGGATAACCACCAAGGCTCAAACCTGCCCGTCCGTTCAGGCGGGGGCACAAACTTGCCTACCGGCAGGCAGGGTTTAAAAAAACGAAGTTTTTTTCCTTCGTGTCTTTGTGACTTCGTGGTAAAATAGAATCATTTGTTTACAAATGATTTCAATAGGTTATACTATCTGTTGTTGGCAGTTTTCCATGCTTGCTTCGCAAACAGGCACATTGAAAATAACAGGATAACCACGAAGGCTCAAAGACACTAAGTTTAAAAAAATGAAATTTTTTTCCTTCGTGTCTTCGTGACTTCGTGGTAAAATAAAATCATTTGTTTACAAATGGTTTCAATATCATATACTAACCCGATGGCTCGGGAGTATTGGCGGGCCCTCGAAAGCAATCTGGTTTCCAAACAGGTTCCGACAACACTTCGACAAGCCTGCCTGCCGGAAAAGGCAGGCTCAGTGTGACATTGCTCAATCCCGATGAAAATATCGGGACAGGCTATGGCATCAGTATTTGACATTTTACGCAGCATCAGTTTGTAAAGTATTTTGATAACCATAAGAAGCTGTTTAAATTCAATTCGCTGGTTTCCCTATATGAATTTTTGACTGCAACATCGTTGGATTTTTCGCCATAGGCAACCAGCTATGTCTGCAAAATCCGCCTTGTTTCGCTCAAAAATTACATGATAGGGAATTCCACCAATCAAATTTAAACAGCTTCTAAGAACCAACGATGATGAACAATAACAAACGCTTCCTCGCCATTGGCCTAACCATCGGCCAGCTATTAGTAGCCAGCCTTCATGCACAAACCAATAGCCAGTGGATGAAGGAACAGTACCGCCCCCAAATCCATTTCTCCCCCCAGGAAAAATGGATGAACGATCCCAACGGTATGCTGTTTTACAAGGGCACTTACCACCTGTTCTTCCAGTACTACCCAGATAGCACCGTGTGGGGCCCCATGCACTGGGCACATGCCACCAGCAAGGACCTGGTGCATTGGCAGCAGCAGCCCATAGCCCTGTACCCAGACAGTTTGGGCTATATCTTTTCAGGCAGTGCCGTGGTGGACAGGTACAATACATCAGGCTTTGGCAGGGATGGCATAGTGCCACTAGTGGCCATTTTTACCCACCATAACATAGAAGGCGAAAAAGCAGGCAGGAACAATTTCCAGAACCAGAGCATTGCTTACAGTTTGGACGAAGGAAAAACATGGACAAAATATGCGGGCAACCCCGTGCTGAAAAATCCCGGCATCACCGATTTCAGGGACCCCAAAGTCATGTGGTACCAAGAGGGCAAAAAATGGATCATGACCCTGGCCACCAAAGACAGGATCACCTTTTACTCATCCAAAAACTTAAAGGACTGGACAAGGGAAAGTGAGGTGGGAAGCAGCTTTGGGGCACATGGCGGCGTATGGGAGTGCCCGGACCTGTTCAGCATGGATTACGAAGGGAAAAAGGTTTGGGTGCTGATAGCCAACATCAATCCCGGGGGACCAAACGGGGGATCGGCCACCCAGTATTTCACGGGCAATTTTGATGGCAAAAACTTTATACCATTTAAAACCGATACGAGGTGGATAGATTATGGCAAGGATGATTATGCAGGCATTACCTGGCACAACACCGGTACCAGAAGAATATTTTTGGGATGGATGAGCAACTGGCAATACGGAACCGTGGTACCCACCAAAAAATGGAGAAGTGCCAATACCCTACCAAGGGAACTGTCACTGAAGAAAGTAGGGGAGGATTACTATGTGGCTTCCATGCCCGTGAAGGAACTAAACAGCATAGCCGGCCCCACAAAACTGGTGGAAAATGTGCAGGCTGCCGATAGGGATCTAACCAAGAACTTCGGAGCCTTTACCGGTTTGGCCAAACTGGATATAACAACAGACAAGGCCGAAAGCTTCTCCGTGGTACTGTACAATGAGTTGGGCGAAAAACTGGTTGCAGGATATGATCAAGCCAGCAATCAGTACTATGTGGACAGGACCGCTTCCGGAAAGGTTGATTTCCAGAAAGACTTTGCTGGCAGGCATACGGCCCCCCGGTTTTCCAATAAACCAAGCATTCACATGACCTTGGTGATAGACCATGCATCCATAGAATTGTTTGCCGATGATGGCCTTACGGTAATGACGGAAATATTCTTCCCCAACAGGCCCTATAACCATATAAAACTGCAGTCCCCAGCCAATATGCTGTGGAAGAAAATAGCCTGCACCAGTTTAAAAAGTATCTGGTAACGGCGGCCAAACAATACCTTGCAACATGATCTTTTTAAGAAGCTGTTTAGATTTAATTGGTGGAATTCCCTATCATGTAATTTTTGAGCGAAACAAGGCGGATTTTGCAGACATAGCTGGTGGCCTATGGCGAAAAATCCAACGATGTTACAGCCAAAAATTCATATGGGGAAACCAGCGAATTGAATTTAAACAGCTTCTAGGCAAAAAAATATTGCCTATTGCCATCCTTTTACTGGCATCCTTCCAAAGCAGGGCACAGGTGCCCGCAGCCACCGTTCCAGCATTTAGTTTCACTGCGGCCAACAAAACAGCCTTTACCCATCAACAGTTGCAAAAGAACAGCCTCCTGTTCTTCTGTTTTTTTGATGTAAGCTGCAGCCATTGCCAACATGCCATTGAAAAGATCAGCAGCCATTACAAGGAGTTCAGCAAAACTGCCATCTACCTCATCAGTCTGGACAAGCCGGAGGCCATGAATGCCTTCCTCAAAAAACATGGCGGCAATTTAACCAGCCAAAAAAACGTAACCATTTTGCAGGATACCCAAGACCAGTTCATTACGCTGTTCAGGCCAAAAAAATACCCTTCCCTTTTTTTGTATGACCAGCATAAAAAGCTGCTGCTCTATGATGATGAGGAAGCACATTTTGGGCAATTTTTGAGGAAGGTGAAGGAGGCTGCTGCTGCTTTGTAGTGATGCTGCATAAGGCAGTGATACTTCCTTTTAGGAAATCCGTTGGTGAAAATTGAATAGGCAGCCTTAGCAGTACCATGCAATGGAACATTGTAATGAAGTGATTGATTGTTTGAAAAAAAATGACTTTCCCACAAAAAAATAGGCACATTTTAATAGTGCAATAAATTTTGTTCGTTATTTTAGCTTGTTCGTTATTTTCGAACATTGTATAAAATCGAACAAATGGAAAATAGAACAGGTGGGGACATCCTTCAAAAATTCACTGAGATTACCGGGATAAAGACTAAATGGCTTCCTAAAAGGAACCATGCCAAATATGGCAATATTGATGGGATTACGAACCTTATAATGGGCAGGGACAAAATAGAACTGCCAACGGAAGTAAAGAAGAATATCGTCAATCCCAATATTCCAAACTTTATTAACCAACTGAATGCAAATAAAAAATTATTGGTTTTAGCGGAAACAATTGCACCCAAAATCAAGCTTGATTTGAAACAACTTGGTATCAATTATATTGATGGTGCTGGGAATGCTTATGTAAAGCAGGACCATTTTCTAATCTATCTCCAAGGATTGAAACCAGTTAATTTGCAGAAGGACCATAAGGCAAAAGGGTTTAGCAAAGCTGGATTGAAAGTAATATTCCAGATGCTTTTGCAACCAGAATTAATAGATGCAACAATAAGGGATATAGCTGAACTGGCCAATGTAAGCCTAGATACGGTACATAAAACAATCCAGGGCTTAAAACAAGCAGGTCATTTAATACAGGTGAATAAAAAAACGTTTCAATGGAATGCCAAGAAAGAACTATTTCAGAAGTGGATAGAAGAGTATGAAATAAGGCTAAAGCCTACCATCCATATTGGCAATTTCCGTTTTCTAAGGGAAGGGGATTTTTATGATTGGAAGAAACTGAATTTCAAGAATGGCCGTACCCGTTGGGGGGGAGAGCCTGGTGGGGAGTTATTTACTGGCTTCCTTAAACCTGAGACTTTGACAATGTACACGAATGAGACAAAAACGGAATTAATAAAGAACTATAGAATAGTACCTGATAATAATGGGTATATAAAAGCGTATGCAAAATTCTGGAAGCATGATAACGTAAATGACAACTTGGCCCCCCCTCTATTGGTTTATGCCGATTTAATTAATACAGGAAATAAAAGGAATATAGAAACAGCACAGAAAATTTATGAGCAGTTATTACAAAGTAAGTTTTAAAGAATTACGCCAGGAGGGGTTAAAGGATGTTTTTGCTTCATTGGAACCTGCGTTGACAAAATTGGGAATTGATTTTTACCTGATTGGTGCTTTGGCACGTGATACATGGTTTGCACAAAGAAAAATTAGGGCTTTGGGCACTAAGGATGTTGATTTTGCTGTACTGGTTACTGATGAAAATAGCTATAAACAGTTAAAGGAATACTTAATAGAAAAGGAGGGTTTCCTGGAAGTATCAAGCAATGAATATTGCTTGATAGATAAGGCAGGAAATGAAATTGATTTGCTTCCTTTTGGTGCAGTTGAGATAGAAGGTAAAAAGGTATTGGATAGTGAAGGACTTTTCAATACTGGTATTTCAGGATTTAAGGAAGTGTATGAAGAAGCAATTGAAGTGAACTTTGAAGACAGGCATCAGTTCAAGGTATCAAGTTTAGCTGGTATTGCTATTCTTAAATTGATAGCCTATGACGATAGGCCGGAAATAAGGAACAGTGATATAAAGGATATTGTTGCTATTTTGAATAATTATATTGAGTTGGAACCTGAACTGGTCTATGAGAAAAATATAGACTTGTTTGCAGAGGGGGAGGATAATTTATTGGCAGTTTCGGCCAGGGTCTTAGGCCGACAGATGCAATCGATACTGAACAGAAATGCGGTATTGAAAAAAAGGATAGAATCTATCTTGGAGGATAGTTCCCAGTCTCTTGAAAAGTCACCCATTGGTAGGTTGATGATTAGTGAAAAAATAGAGTCTCTTGAAGAAGCTGTCGTACTTATTAAACAATTATTGCTAGGGATTTCAGAAAGGCTGCCCGCCCAATAAATAGGCATAAGCGCTCCTTTTAGCAATCATCATTCATGAACCTGCCTTTTCTTTCACGGTCAGCATACCTTTTTTCATCTAATATCCTCTCCTTGATATGGTTCTTATGCTGGCTTAAAAGAAAAGGTTTCTTGGTAACTTTTTCGAGGATACCCATTGTCTTTTCATACTCAGCTACTTTTACTTCCCCAATAATGGTTTCATCACTGGTTATAAAAAAAGGCATCAAGGATGAAATTGCTTTGCTCACCTTATTGATTGAAAAGTGGGATGCAGACCACAACAGCTTCAATGATGTTGACCCTATCCGGTTATTGCATTCCTTTATGGCAGACCATGCTATGAAGGCAAAGGATTTGGTTGATTTGTTGGAGGTGAGCAAGGGCTATGTGTCCCACCGATGTTCTTGCATTTATCAAAATCGTGCTGTGATACTTCCTTTATGAATTCCGTTGGTGTTTTTCACCAACGGGGCTTTTGTTTTTTATTTAAGTATTGTTGAACACCAACAAGGTGTTAGAATTGATATAGTAAGGTAATCAAGAAAAGTGACGATATTAGCTTTCTACGATTAAACTCAAGTATATGTTTGTCAAAAGTATTAAGCTATTAAATATCCGTTCTTTCAGTGAAATAGAAATTGAACTTTCTAAGAACATTAATCTTCTAGTCGGGAATAACAACTCTGGCAAATCAACCATCATAAAGTCTTTGTTTAGGCTTCAGAATCTTCAAAGCCTTGGATTGGACGATATTAGAAAATCAAGTGAGTATGGGCGAATATTCATTGATATAGAAAATATTTCAGCAAAAGAAGGTGTGGCCTTTACATTGAATAATAAAAACCAAATGCCCAAGTTCCCTGATACGGATTGTGTGAAGGTTCTTTTTGGAATATTTACTAGCATTATTGAAACTCAAAAAGGGCAAGAGGCTCTTTATTTCGACAATAATTTGAAACATAAGATGGATGGAATTGGACGGGTGAAAGTATTTGATGATACAGAAAAAGAAGTTGGCTTTTCGGAGTTTTTTGGTTTGCCCAACACTGAATCATACAATAACAATTTTATTTATCCATTTTTTGCAAAAAGAAAAACCAATTATTATGCACGTAACATGGGCACTAAAGAAGCTTTTCACGTTAGTGAGGATTTGGGAAATATTACTTCTAAAATTCAGAAGATATCAAACCCTTCACATCCAAAAAGCAGGCAATTCTTAACTCAGGTCAAAGATATTTTGGGCTTCAATATTGGAGTAATTCCACATGGGGAGAATCAATCCAATACAGGCATTTTTGTAAATGATAGTACAGTTATTCCCGTTGATAGTATGGGAGAAGGCGTAGTCAACATTTTAGGATTGATTGTAATGCTATTGACTGAGGATAGAAAGCTTTACCTCATCGAAGAATTGGAAAACGACATTCATCCCCAAGCTTTGAAAAAATTATTGAACCTAATTCTAGAGAAATCTGCAAATAATCAATTTGTAATTTCAACACACTCTAATATAGTTGTAAAATACTTAGGTATTGGCCCTTCCAAAATTTTCCAGATTAAATGGACTCCATATGAAAAAGAAGAAGAGGATAGATTACCAACCTCTTTAGTTAGGGAATTGGAAAATGACCCGTTAATTAAGATGAAATTATTGGAAGATTTGGGTTATGATATATTTGATTTTGAGTTGTATAAATCCTACTTGATACTTGAGGAATCATCAGCTGAAAAAATTATCAGGGACTTTTTAATTCCTGAGTTCTTTCCTGCTTTGCAGAATAAGATAAAAACAATAGCTGCTTCAGGAGCTGATGATCTTGCTCCTAGGTTTCATGATTTTTTGAGATTGTTCGTTTTTATTCATCAAAATCCAATTTACTTTTCAAGGGCATGGGTTTTTGCTGATGGAGATGCTGCTGGTCTTTCAAATATAGGGTCATTAAAAAATACTTTCTCTAATTGGCCAGAGGAGCATTTTATTAATTTTTCGAAAAAATACTTTGAGGAATTCTATCCAATACAATTTCATGAAGAATTTGCCTTAATAAATTCAATTAGTGATAAAAGGAAACGGCAACAAAAAAAAATTGAGTTCACAGGCAAAATTATCTCATGGATTAATGAGGACCGCAACTTGGCCAAGAAGGATTTTGCAATATCTGCCAAGGAAGTAATTGATTATTTAAAGGTGATTGAAGGTAAGTTGCTATTAAGCTGAAGTTTAATTCCTCATATCAAGAAAATTTAACCTTATGATTCCAGGCTCTATAACCGCAAGTCAAGTAGTAAAGAAAGTTATCTCCACCAATTCTGATTTGCATCCTATTGGGGATGGATTTAATATAAATAAGTTAAAGGAAGAAGTAGCTAAAGAAATAAGTAGAATTAATCTAGAGAAGATTTCAATTTCTGATGAAGAGGATTTGGATAAAATAATCTCTTTGTTTAAAAAAATCAATACAATTTATGAAGATGCAATGTTGGAAATCGAAGAAATACTGCATGAAATTAATTTGAACAACATTTCTGTAATCGAGGAAATTCTAAAGTTTATCAATTTTGATTTTTGTTCAGTTACGCAGGTAGCACGTAAATCACAAAAGAAATCCTCTTCTTTTAAACTAAGTGAAGAAACAGAGCTAACTAATATTTGGGGAGACAAGATTGGCTCAAACGATGCAGTTGATATTAGCGTTGATGTTGCAAACCAGATTATTCAAATTGCTTTAGAATATAACAATCCATCAAAAAGTCAAGGTGTTTCAAAAAACGGCAATGAGATATTCGGGTTGTGCAGGAAACTCTTTATGTACACAAACATAATTGTTGTCCTGAAGGATACCGTTAATTCTTATTTGCATGAGTTCATTAAGATAGAATTTAAAAATGATGCAATAAAGTTTTCAAACTATCCTGCAATCTATGGTGTATTGAAGCATGTAGGCAAAGAAAGGTACAGGAGTCATATCGCTGAATCTTTTATGTATTTAAACGAGATAATGGACTTTAAATCTTTTGTCCCAGACATCTCAATACTAGGGAACAAACTGCATTTGAATGTAACAACTGAAGAACAACAGAACCGTCATTCTGCAATTAATAGTGGTGCTTTAGATAACTATCTATTTTATTTAAATAACATCAAGATAAAAGAGCTTAACAATCTTGTAATACAGGATATTTTTAGAATTGTAACTGAAATGCAATTCGCTTTTCAACAAATTAATTTTACTGGCATTGTTGAAAATGTAGTAAACAAACAATCATCAAGTTTCATTCCTATCAAGATTGAAAAAAAAGCACTATTAGATTTCTTGTGTAAAGTAACAGGCATTGGACGAACTGCTATCGAAAAGGTATTAGGCTTGCTTTCTTCTAATCTTACCACTTCCATAGACTTATGGAATACACCACTTTTAAGCTATGCCAACTATTATTATTTTGCATTTGCTTCACTGTCCTTCGGACATGTAATTTACTTGATGCAAAGGGTGCTTGATAAAGCATTGGATAAGCAGTCGCAGTATCGTTTTTTTATCCAGTTAATTGAAATTGAATTTTCCAATCTTGGAAATGGGTACAAATTTGAACATATTAAACATGAAAAAGTTTCTGCAATACTCGAAGGTTTACCAAATAGGCTGATGCTTATGGAGATGAAAGATAATCTTGTAGTACTCCACCCTCTTCTTTTCAAGTTTCCACTTAATTCTGTTGAATATGGCAATGCATTTGAAGAGGCACTTGTTGCCGCAGAAGAATTGAATACTTGGACAGAACAAATTATACTGAATGTTGAATCATTTACTAACCTGAAGAATCCTGAAGTTGTCAAGATCGTTTTAACAAACTATCCAGTCATAAGTGGAACTGTTATTGAAGGATGCCATGTGATGGATTTTACGTTACTGTCCAATTATTTGTCCACTGGTAGATATCAAAGAGGCAAAGTTCTTGTTGGAGAAGGGGAAACCAAGATTGGTGAAGTTTTAGCTTATAACTATTATAATGATGAGCAGGAATTCAATCAAAACCTAAGAAGGTTTTGTTATGAACCGGATCCGATTTTTGAAATAGTCAATAGATGCAAGGTAACAGAGCATCAGTTAGCAAAAGACTTTTTAGAGTTGAAGATTTTTGTAAATGGCATTGAACAGATTTCTGATACCTCTATAGCATTTCAAAATATAAAAAAAATAGAGTATTTTCTTAGGCAGTTGTTCTATTTTAGAAAGACATTAAAATTGGAAGAAAGCAAGGCAAGTAAGGAATTTATTGAGGGCAGGTTTCTTTTCCTTATGCCTCAAACATTTTCATTAATTGCTTTTGATAACACAGATCGTTATTTGAGAGTTGAACTTATCAAAGTATTTGAAAATGCTGGATTAACAGGTATATCCTATTTGATTTTTTTGCTCAACCACTTGTCAAGATCTGTTGCCGTAAAAAAGATAAAGAAATTTAAAGAGCATGCATATAACTCCCATAAAGATTACCAACAAGTAGAAGCAGACTTAAAAACTTTAATAGAAAAAGCAAAAGAACAGGGTGTCAACAGCATCAGTCATGCAAAAATTGAACATGATTTTTCAGATGAAAGGATTGAAGACATCGTACAGTTTTTAATTGATGTACTTGGAAGCTTTGAACCAAAATATTGTTCTATTGATGAGTTGGATAATCAACTTTTTTTTATTATTATTTTGTGTACAGCCGTAGCTGGAAATGACAAATACAATGATTACCTCACAAAAGCTTTTCTAAATTTCATTGACCTCTTGAACTATAATTTCCTTTACCAAAAAGCAAGGGATGTAGCAGAGGAAATATTGATGTATTCTTTTAAAAATGAGAAAGCACCTATTATTGGCTGGCTTTGTCTTCTGAAGTGCTACACTAAACAGGATAACATCTGTGAATCTCTTTGTTATGCCAGTTTGATTTTTTCAGTAGTGGAGCCTTTTCCGGAAATCGACGATTACTTATATTATGACTGTTTTTTTACAATAATGCTATTGTATAGAGAGATGGGCAATACGGAAGCTTTAGATGAAGTTTTCGATATTTTGAAAAAAGGGAACTTGTCAGAATATGATTCACAAAAAATACATTTGAGTTATTATAATAGCATTCTTCAACGAGACACAGAAGATCTTATAAGATTAATTCCTGAAGCACAATCCTATTTGCAAGATAATGTTGATTCGATTTTATCCTATGGTCAGCAGGGGGCTTTGCCTTGGGCTGCATTTGTTTTAAATGTAGTCGGTCTTATCGAAAAAGATATTATTGATGACAACCCATTTTGGCAGGAAATAGTAATTCAACTTAAAGAGGTAATAGATGAAGGAACATTTACAAAACTAAAAGCCCAATTTGTTATTGATGAAATTCACAGTATCGCATTATTTCGGGAGGCATTAGTAAGGTTGTTTGAAACTAGAAGCTATCATGACCTATCATATGAAATTAAGAACTTAAAGCTTCTTGCAAACAATATTGCGGAAACGGCTATTTCAAAATTTGATTATGAGTTGTTGTTGTTATGTGGGTTATTATTAAATGATCAAACGCTCTCGTTTCAAGGGATAATGACGGAGGGGCAATCTGAATTTAAAATTGGTGCAGATAAAAATTACCTAGAAAGATTGGGGAATTACGGTCAGTATATAAAAGACAATATTAAATTAAAAGAAGGACAATTGTTGTTATGGATATTCAATTTGCATAGCAATGTTTTTGCTTTAACAATTACTGGGGCTAAAGAGTTTGATTTAACCAGAATTGATAAATGGGATGTTGGTCTTATGGACAGATGGGTTAAGGCAATGTCAAGTTATTATTTTCCTGATAAAGGGGAATATTCAATCAATGCCCAAGAAGATGATTATATTAATATTTTAAAATCAGTAGCAAGCTTCAATATTAAGTTGCCTACCCAAGTTTCTGAACTTTTGATTTATTCAAGCCTCAAACTAGGCGAATATCCCTTTAACCTGATTACTGGAGAATTAGATAAAATAGAAGTTAACCTCGATAGGCATGAAAGAAAAGTAAAGGACTATGTAACTGAACAAAATCAAGATTTTATTTCCTATCATAAGCCCATTGTCAATGTTATTTCTTTAGAATGGTTTATCGAAAATTCAGAAGCTATTACACTTGAAAAGGAACAGTTCACTATTGAAGCTTGGACACCTGTGGAAGATGAAGACTTTGTACTTCAATTGACTTATGAAAAACTTAAACCTATACTAGAAGAAAAGTTCAATTCAAAAATATATACGAGCAGACTGCCTGATAAGAAATTATCTTCTACAATTAATGTATTCTTGGCTCATGGAGGAAAGGACTTTGAGGGATTTAAAACAATTTATACTAGGGAAAATAATGGTGCTGCCATTGTAAAGGAAGCAGGCGTGAGTGAACTCTTTGGGAGCGGGGTTATTGCAATTGTGTTCGTTTGCAATTCTGGATTTATTGCGAAGAGACTGTTCTCTGAAAGGTTAGCTTCATTTACGCAACAAGTGCTGTCATTAGGGTATAAAGCTGTGATTGCACCTGCTTGGGCTTTGAATCCTGACATAGTGCCTGTTTGGGTTGATTTTTTTCTTAGTAATTTGAAGGAGGGCCAATTCATCGGACAGGCAGTCTTTAATGCTAATGTGGAAATTTCGAAGGTAGGATACACAGAATATTCTGGTTTTTATTCGCCCACAGGATGGCCAGGAATGCATTTGTATGGGAATCCCAATATCAGGTTTACCTTATAATTATTTGATTCTAAAGTTTCATATTTGCTAAAGGAAAAAATAAAATCGTTGGATTTGTATGATGCTTGCCTTTGTTGGTGTTCCCTTCCTAACGTAAACTTAATTAATAAATGCCGCCCCTGCATGGTGCCTGCCTGCCGGCAAAGGCAGGTTTTCACCTGCAGGATGACACGAACGAAAACTAAATGAATAACCACCATATTAATGAGCATTGAATGCATGAGGCCAGTTGGTGAAAAGCACCAATTGAGACGTTCTTTTTGCTTGCCCCACTACTTCCTCTTCTTCCTCCCACCATCCAACCGCTCCTTCACCTTCTCCACACATAAGCGGGACACATGCACCCGGGTACGGTCGTCCACCAGCAGCAGTTCATGCACAGGTCCTTCCGGCATAGGATTTTTACATGGGCCCAGTTTACCAGGGCGCTTTGGCTTACCTGCACAAAATCCTGGGCTTTCAGTAGCTCGGTATAGGAGTGCATGCCCTGTGCCACCATGAGCTGCTCCCCATTGGTCAAAAAGAAATAGGTATAGCTGCTCCTTCGGCTTGGCAGTAAAGGATGTCCTTATAAGTGTAGCAGTCTAAGCAATAAACCACCCGCTACTTCCTTTTCTTCTTCTTCCTGCCATACAATTTTTCCTTCACCATGGCCACCATTGACCGGGCCACATGCACGGTAGCCTTGCCGTCCAGCAATACCAGTTCCTGCACAGTGTCCTTGCGGCTCAGGTTGGTAACATGGCTGATATTCACGAGGATATCACGGTTAACCTGCACAAAACCCAGTTCTTCCAATTCTTGGGCATAACGGTACAAGCCATAGGATGCTACCAGTTTCTGCCCGCTCACCAAAAAGAAGTGCGTATAACTCTTGTTTCCCTCGCAGTACAGGATATTGGTAGGCAATACCAATTGTGGGCCATTGGCCGTAGGCAGCACCAGGCGTTCTTCCTTTTTGCAGGATTTTTTTACAGAGTCTGCCAGCGCAATGAGCTGCTGGTAGGCCTCCTTGTACAGCCAATGGTCCCATGCTTTGTACAGGGCTATGGCCAATTGGTCCACCTCCAGCGGCTTGGGCAGGCATTGCAGGGCACTACAGGACGTATGCTGTGTGGACTGCTCCTCCGGCACAGCCAGGAAAATAAGGGCAAAACGCTGCTTGCCCATGCGCAGCAGTAAGGACCTGCCTATTTCTTTGGACAGGTCCAAGCCCAGCAGTACCAGGTCCGGGGCAGTTTCCTCCACCAGTGCCAGTGCCGCAGCGGCACTATGGGCCATGCCCACTACCTCCACCTGCGGAAAATGTTTGTTCAATAAATGGTTCAATTGGTCCATTTCGGACTGCCCATCAATAATCAGTACCCTCATGATGTTAGTTTAGGTCGAAAGGGGCCATAATTGCAACGGAGTGGGTTTAGTTTTTATAATGGATTAAAGTTAAATAAAAAAAAATAATCGGGTAACATTTTGTTCATATACATTTCTTAAGGAAATGCAAAAAAAAAATATGGGGACGGGTTATCAAAGCAGGCGTGTAAAACTGGTATGTCAAGAATTTGATGTCAAGAAAAAAAACTTGACATCAAAAACTTGACAAGTGCCATGTCAAGAATTCCATGTCAAGAAAAAAAACTTGACATCGAAAACTTGACATGCCTATTTAAAAAGGGAAACTTGTAAACCTTTTCTAAGAGCCTGTTTAAAAATAGAATTTAGAACTACCATTATTTCTTTTCTTGCCACAGCTTGTCCTGTTTTTTCGGGAAATAACACGAATTATTCGTGTTCATGCGTGTCACCTGCCTTTGCCGGCAGGCAGGTTCATGGCTAAAAAGGGGCTTTTGAATTTGCATAGCAAATTCCTGAAATCATTTTTAAACAGGCTCTAAGAAGGTAGGTTACGTTCATAAAACTGCCTTCGATATCCAGCCAATAATGTTGGAACCCTTCTATAATTGAATGGGGCGCATGCCTGTATGGGTTGGTACAAACAGGCCCCTATTGGGGCAAACCGGTGTTTTTTCCCAATGATGGAACCAGGACCACCCATTTTTTGCCAGCCCCAAAATGCAGCTCAAACAATTTTTACTACCTGCCGAACAATAGAAACTACCTGCGGAACAATGGACCCTGTCGGTAAATATTTTTTGGCGGCTATTTGTGTTGTAAAACAAAGCAATATGAAACCACAACAAAAAAAGAGACTGCTAGCAGTGATGCTAAGTGCCCTGTTAACAGGGGCCGTAACCATCATGAGCAGCTTACTGATGGACTACCTGGCTGCCAAGAAGGGCAACCTCAGCTACCGGGCACAGGTGTCCGGCACCTTTGACAGCGACACCGTGCACCTGCACATCTGCAACCTGGAACTGCGCAACGATGGGGATGCCCTGCTGGAAGACATTAAGGGCATGGTGCAGTTTGATGGGCAGCGCATAGTGGCCTACCGGCTCCAGGCCCCGCCTGCCCTGCACCTGCAGGACTCGGTAACGGCCAGTGGCTACCGCCTGAGCATCGACTTTCTGAACCCAGCAGAAAAGCTGGCGATGGCCTTTTTGCTGTCTGGCAGGCCAGCAGGGCAGGAGCCTTCACTGGTAGATTTCAGGGCCAGGGGTTCCTCGGCCGTGGGCAGCAGCCCTAACACCTGGTTTGGCAGGCCATTGCCCACGTATGCCCTGCTGCTGGCACTGGGGCTGGTAGCCGCTATACTGTCCGGGGCTGTCTTCCATTGGCTGGCGGGGAACAGTGAACCCTTGGGCAGTGACAGTTCCTGAAACCATGGGCCTGCGCCTGTGGCAAGGTCTGACCCTTTGGGGAACGGCCCCCATAAATGGCCACTGGCACCTGCATTCCTCACCAAGAAACTGACCCACTTACCGAACCATGCAATAGACGAGTAATGAGCGTAGATCAAACAAGGGAACAAATGGGCTTTTTTCAACAGGAGCTGGCGGACTATCTAGGCATAGACCGTACGCAGTTGTCCAGATGGGAAATGGGGCACCGTGGCCTGCCTTATGAAGCAGGGTACAAATGGTCGAACATGCTGCTGTGCCTATATAGCGAGTCTGAAGCATCAGCCGAAGCCACTGCCAGTATGGAGCAACAGCAGCGGGCTGACCTGACCAAGTTCATGGCGCAGGAGATCAACAAATGCAGGCGGAAGCCGGAACTGCAAAGGCGACTGGAAGCGATGCAGGCTGACTACCAACAGTGTTTACGCACTTTGGCTTTTGTGACAAGGCTGCGGGAAAGCGGCGGCACAATGCTGCCGAATGAACGACTGAACCTTAACTGCGCAGAAGCTAGGGCAAGAAAGAAAATATGGGACTGTGGCCTGGTAAAGCAGGCGCAGCTCTCCATTCAACTGCAGGCCCTGACCGCTACGGAGCAGGAACTGCAAACATTCAACCATGTATTTTTTAACCAATAAAATAGATAACGATGAGTTATTCAGTAACAACATTGCAGACGGTGGCCGACTGCGATGCCATGCTTACCAAGGCCAACAATGACAAAGCCGTGCTGAGTGCAAGGAAGGTAAACCTTGAACTGGAAAGGACCCGGCTACAAGACAATTCCATGGAGGCAGATGCCAAGCTCCCTATTGTGCAGGGAAGATTGAATGCCTACAACAGCGTGATCCCCACGCTGCCCGCAGGACCTGAAAAAGACAAGCAGGAATACCTGCGGCGCTTGGAAGAAAACAGGCTCTTTGTGCTCACCAACAAGAAGGCTAACTATGGCTCCATAGTGCAGTTGGACGGGGAGAACGAACTGGCAAGTCTGGAACTGGAACTGACCGAGAAGGATGCGTTTATCGCAGCCATCAACGCCAGGAAAGCTGCCCTGTAAACCTTATGGTGAACGGGTAATGTGCAAGGCCACCGGGAAACCGGTGGCCTTTTTGTGCGGGGGAATAAAATTCCAGCAAAGGGTATAACCCCTTATCGTATGGCTGATCATTGTGGGTGGGGTGTATGTTTTGATGGCACGGTGAATGATTTCGCTTTCGTTCTGGTAGTCCTTCATTTTTCTGAAGATCACCATCAGCCTGTCGGCATAGTTTTCAAAGATTTTTCAAATTCTTATCAATCTTAATAGTATGTTTAATATTTCCAGGTCGTTTCAATTTGTTTTCTAATCTTAATTTTATTATTCAACTTTGAATGTAATCCAAACACAGATACATGGTAGTTGCTGGAATTGATTGTCAAATACCTTCTAAAAAGATATCTAACGAAGACATCATTGAGTTAGTCAAATATCATAGTAAGGCAAGTTTTTCCGGTAAATTATCAGACCTGGAGATACTCGTTAATAAATTTCTTGTATTGACAGGAATTGAAAGCAGGTATTGGCGTAATGATGAAAAACCAATTGACCTACTTGTTACTTGCGTTGAAAATGCGCTTAAAATGTCCGGGATAAATCGGAATGAAATTGATATTGTAATTTATTCGAGTATAGATCGTGGTTATATTGAACCATCTAACGCTTCTTTATTATGTAAAGTTCTTGGAATAGGTAATAGCAGAAATTTTGATATTGTTGACGCTTGTATGGGCTGGGCCTCTGCATTGGAAGTGGCTAGTTCTTTTCTCAATAGCTCTAAAACAATTAATACAATTTTAATTGTCAATGCTGAATTTCCAATGGATAGGGAAGGGGTAATTCTTCCAGTCAACTTTACAATATCTGACAAAAAAGAACTTCGATGGAAATCTGCATCATATACATTAGGAGAAGGGGCATCTGCTTGTGTTTTGCGAAAAAGTTCTTTTACGACCCAATTTGAATTTATTGAGGATCCTGAAAATGCAGAACTATGTACTATTCCCCTGCCAAATTTTGAAAAATACAGCGCAAAAATGGGAAGGTTTCATGAGTTGCCTTTTACATTTAGCGCACATAGTACATCTCTTGTTCAAAATGGCATGCGTCCCGCAATTACAGTTTTAAAAAAATTGCTTGAAAAAATTGATCATAAGCCTAAAATTATCTTTCCTCACTCAGTATCGAATAAAATAATCAAGCAGGCATGCTGCGAAGCAGGTATAAAATCACTGGTTCATTCGACGTTTTCAACCTTGGGAAATATTGCGACCGTATCAGTTCCAAGTGCCATTAATGACGCCATTACTAAAAAATTAATAAAGAAAGATCAGAAAGCAGTTGTGTGGATTGCAAGTGCAGGAATGAAGTATACGGCTTTTGATATTCATTTATGATATTAGATTTATAGATGCGAAAAATATTCAAAAAATTATAAGAAAGGAATTAGCCTAGGTTTTCCCTCTTCTATATTTATGGATATAAAAATTTATATATGAATGAGAATCAAAAAACAAATACTGACATTGTACAAGGAATTGATTTAAAAATTGATAGTGCAGTTGAAAAACTTTGTGAGGTCTCAAATTCAACCTCAAGTAGTACCAGAAGTGTTTGGTATATCATAGTTATTGTTAGCACTCTTTCTTTTGCCGAGTTTTGGAATACCCATCCTTGGAATGTAACATCACAGCGAATACATGATATGCGAGATTCAATCTTTGTGTTACAAAACAAGCTTTTAAACAGCCAGAATTTAGCAAACTGTAAATTTGATGGAGTAGCCGATACTTCGCGCCTGAAATTTGACATACAATTTAATAAAAGCCTATTGGATATATTCAATAGAAGCATAAATGACAATATTTATACAATAAAGATTCCTATATTGGGAAATGCCTTTGATGTACGTGATTTAGGAATATTTGCCGGTTTCGCGTTTATAGTCCTTCTACTAATTCTCAAGTATATCCTAATAAGAAAGGTTTCAAATTTACAGGTCACATTACAAGCTGTTACAAAGAGGTACGCGAAAGATTCGAATGAAAAAGACTTTACAGAATTTTTAGAGGGCAAATCAGAAGAACAAAAACAATACTTATTAGAGCAAATAAACTTAGCTCGCAGAAAATATCACTATAATTTTCTCACAATGAATGAGGTGTTCAATATTATTCCAGATACGTCGATTAAGCATGGTCTTGATAAAACTATAGAATGGTTTAGGAGAAAAATTTTCTTTATCCCACTATACATGTGCATTCTTTTATTGATAAACGATTTAGTTAACTTTTATCTTAGAACTCCCAAACAATATACTGCTAGCTATATACTTTCCGTAGTTATAAGCTGTTTCTACATGTTTTCTATAGGCTTATTGGGGAAAAAATGCAAAGATCAATCAGACGAACTAGAAAGTATTTATAGTGATTTCAAGAAAAATAATTATAAATGTGAAGAAGGTATCAATTGATTTCCTAATCAATAATTAATATCAAGGCATTAACAATGACACTTATTTCCGAAATAATGTCATTTCAGGAAACAAATCGTAAACATGAAAAAATGATGTCAATATAATGGTCCATATTGCGGACCTATTGTATTTCCAGTGATGAGTTCTTCATTTGTTTATGCTTAGCTAGTTACGCAGGGTAGTCAAATTTTTGAAAGAGCTGGACCTTCCCCCTTAAATACCCTCCACCCGCAAAAATCCAAAGTATTGCAAAAACTATATTGCACACTTATATTGCGGATGCAATCGGCGCCTTTACTGCATCCATCCGGAAACCTTACCAAAACAGTTGATCATGAAAAAGATAGTTTGTGCATTGCTCATCGGCCTGGCCTTTATTTCGGCCATGGAACCGGCCAACCAGAAAAAGATTGCCCTGATCGTGGCCATTGGCGAATACCCCAAAGCGGGGCAATGGCGCAACCTGAGCTCCATGAACGATATGCGCTATGTGAAGCAGGCCCTGCTGAAATCGGGCTTCGACAACAGCAATATCGATACGCTGGTAAATGCAAACGCTACGAAGAAGGGCATGGTAAAAGCATTGGACGACCTGTACAATAAGGTGAGCGAGGGCGATATCGTGTACTTCCAGTTTTCCGGTCATGGCCAGCAGATTGAGGACGACAATGGCGATGAAATAGATGGCTACGACGAGGCGCTGGTTTGCTATGATGCGGATGGCCGCTACGATCCCGTGACCTACCATGGGGAGAACCATTTCCGTGACGACCTACTGGGCGAGAAGCTGAACAGGATCAGGAAGAAGATTGGTGCCAGCGGTAGTTTGGTGGTGCTGATCGATGCCTGCCATTCGGGTACCGCCACCAGGGGCCAGGGGATCAAGCGGGGAACGGAAATCCCTTTTTCCTCACCGGGCTACAAGCCCAATGTGAAGATCGACCTGAACAAGCACCCCGAGGAAGGCATGCTGGAAGGTTTTACCGAAGGCATGGGCAGCATGGTGGTGTTCAGCGCCTGCAGCCCCAACCAGCCCAACTATGAAGTGAAGGACGATGCGCAAAAGGGCGTGGGCTCCCTGTCCTTCGCCTTTGCCAAGTCCATCACCAACCTGCCGCCCGAAAGCAATTATGCCATCCTGTTCCAGAAAATGAAGGCCTTTATACAGGGGGAAATCCCCACGCAGATCCCCATGGTGGAGGGCAACCTTGACCTGGAAGTATTTGGCGGCAAATACATCTCCAAGCCCACGGTGATAGCGGTGGAGCAGCGCTTCAACAATGCGTCCAACAAGTTCAACGATACCACCTTCATCATCAACCAGGGACAGCTCAACAGCATCAACAAGGGCACCACACTCAAGGTATATGAAATGGGGAGCAATGATGCGTACACCGATGCGGTGGTAACACAGGTGAGCAGTTTCCAGAGCATCTGTACCTGCAGCAAGCCCCTACAGAAGAATGCGGCCTATGAAGTGAAGATCGAAGCGGCCAGTTCCGGCGAGTTTGCAGCGGCCCTCTTTATCCAGAACAAGGAGGCCAAGTCCAAAGTGGCCAGCGGCATTGCCAGCCGGTTCATGAACGACATCAGGCCCTACCAGTACCTGAGTATCAGCGACAACCCCGATTATACCCTGGACATTGCCAAGGACCCTGCTGGCGGCTATAAAATAAGCCTGCTGGAAAAGGGGGACAGTGTACACTATGCCAAAACCGTGAAGGACTCCCTGAGCGGGGATGATTTCAAGTATTTCCTGGACGGCATCAAACGCACCATGCGGGCCAAATACCTGCGGAACATGGTGGATGGTGGCGCCTTCTCCAAATACATCAAGATGGAAATTGTGCCCAAGGCCAAACAGACGAACCAGAATGAAATCGTGCTGGGGCCCGATGATGGTTTTGAAATACAGGTTACCAATACGGGCACGGAAGATTATTACTATACCATCCTGGACCTGATGCCGGACAATGAAGTGAAAGTGCTGCTGCCCGATGACAGCAGCGAGGCATCGGACTATGTGATCCACCCCAAGCAGACCATTCCCATTGGGGAAATTACGGTGGACAAGGGAACGCCCAATGGCAAGGAGATGTTCAAGCTCATCGTGACCAAGGCACCCATCGATCTGCGCAGTGTGCTGAACAGGAAGAAAAGCCGTGGCACCCCCATGAAGTCCATCGAAACCGTGGTGGACGACCTGTTCAAGGACAGCAATGAGCAGCGCTCCACCCGCTCCTCCATGAGCAATGTGAAAATAGATGAAGTGGGCATCCTGACCTGCGGTTTTACAGTGAGGAACAGGTAATCGGGATAGATAGGGTTGGGGCACCCATTGAGTTTCCCGACCTTTTTATAGGAATGGGCGATGCGCTTGAAAACCTTGTTATTGAAGTTGTCGGTGGTACTAATTAGTTATTGTTACCCGTTGGAGGAGTTAATTCGCCTTTGAAGTTAAAAATAGAATAATGCGTCAATAGGTACAATGGTTTCATTGCCCCGATCCTTTAGGTCGGGGTTATGAAAAGAACGATCACTACTCGGGCTTTAGCCCAAAATGCGAGCTTGGGCTAAAGCCAATACCACCCACCCAATATTATTGTCCCTTGACTAAAGTCGAAGGGCAATGATGCAAATACCTACTTAATCTGATTTTGGAAGAATTAACTCCGCCAACAGGGTATTGTTCTTTTTTTTCTTAAGTTACAAATTGGTGCATAACTGGGTAATTGGGTGTGGTGGGCAGTTCCAGTTAGCCAGTTTTTAGGCGAAAGACATTGTGGTACCAATAGGCTTTATCCTTTTTGCCATCGTTGCTTTACTAGGGTTGGATTTCTTCCAAAGAAAGATAGCTTACCGGGAACTTGCCTACTGAAAGGCGGTAATTCAGTTCCTGACTTCTAGGTAAAAAAATGAAGGCGAAGCAATTATGCATATAGTCAAAGGGTTTGCTGCTTGCAGCAACCAAGCTTTTTGAATTGAACAGTTTAGCCATCAGCACTAAGAAGCTGCCTAAAGTAATCTCAGGGATTTGCTATGTAAATTCAATAGCCTCTTTTAGCCATGAACAGCGTTGATTTGTATTAATCTTTTTCACTAATTGTTGCCGCAAACGGCAATCATGAGGCAACTCGATTATTCGTGAAACCATTCGTGCAAAACCGATAATTATCGGTTGGTGCTATTCGTGGCAAAAACAGATGCCAAAGGCATCATCGTGAATGGGCGGCCATTCACAATCCAGTCCTACCTGATCAGCACCGTGGTTCCCTTTTGGAAAACCTGCCTGCCGGTATCATGGTGGGTGTACTGCAGCATCCAGGCATACACGCCCGTATCCTGCGGCTGGCCGGAGAAGGTACCGTCCCATTTCCTCAACCAATCGGTGGTGCTGAACACCAGTTGGCCATAACGGTTGTACACACGGAACGTTAATTTATCGGCCTTGTAGGCATGTAGGGGGTAGAGGTAATCGTTCAGCCCATCGCCATTGGGCGTGAAGGCAGTGGGCACATCAATGGTGCAATTGGGGATGAGTTTCATGCTCCGGTAAGCCGTATCATAACAATTGGCCACTCCTTTGGCAATCAGCCGCACCGTGATCTTTTTTTCCTGCGGTACGGGTGCATAGGTTTGGGGCGGTGGCACCTGCAATGAACTGGTACTGCCATTGCTGAAATCCCAGTTCCAAATGGCAATGGTGCCCTTGCTGCTGTCCACAAAAATGGCCTGGTCTTCCGGGCATAGGAACGCCGGTGCGGAAAAATTGGCCCTTACGCTATCGTTCAATAGGTCAACGGTCTGCACGATACTGTCATTGCAGATGCCATTGGTCACCCAGAGCTTGATGGGCTTGGCGCCGAACACCGTGTAGTACCTGAAGGGATTGGGAACGGTGCTGCTGGTATTGTCGTCAAAGGTCCATTTCCATTGGTTCACGCCATTGCCCGCATTGTGCAGGAAGGTTACCGTGTCCTGCTTGCAACCATAGGCAATCTGGAAACTGAAGGCAGCATTGGCGGCACTCAGGCCCAGGAAGCTGAGGATGGAATTGGTGGGTGTGGCCACGGCACATTCATTGAACAGGGTATTGCCATCGCTGCCCGTAACCAGTTTGATCTGGTAAGTGCCCGCTACGGAAATGGGGGCGGAGAGGCCCACGGTGAGGGTATTGCTGGAAAGGCTGCCCGCACCGCAGTTGCCCGAAGCATTGGCAATGGTAACAGGGGCGGGGCCCGTGATGGTGAAGTCGCTACCATCGGCAGCAATGGAACTGCATAGGATGGGCTGCTTGAACACCAATTGGATACTGGTGGCCGCACAGGGCACGGGTGAAATACTGTCCATTAAAGTGGGCACTGCAGCCATGACGGTAAAGCTGCCATTGTTGCCCACGGGAACGGCCACGCCGCAATTGTCCAAAATGGTATTGCCATCCGTACCGTTCTGCACGGTGAGGGTATAGTTGCCCGGCGGTAGGGGATTGCTCAGCGTAACGATGACGGAATCCATATCAAATGAATTGCTGCACCCGAAACCAACGGCCGATGAAACAGTAGCGCCCCCAGTGGGGCTTACGGTGAACTCGCTTCCACTGGCTGTGAGGCTGCTGCACTTCATGCGCTTGCTCAGCTTCACGTAGATCTCTGTACCGGTGCAGCCAGCTTTTACCTTTTCGATGGTGGGAGGGTCAGGGTCGGTAATCACCGCCGTGCCGCCCCCAAAGGATAAACTGTAACCACTTTGTGAATTGGTGAAATGGCTGATGAGCAGTAAATAATTATGTCCCAGGATCAAGGTGGGCATGGCCGTGAAGAGCGGCTGGCCAAACCCGTCGCAGCCATTGGGCAAGGTACCGGCCGCGGAAGCACCCGTGATGCCGCCGTCACCCGTCCAGTCGCAGCATACAAATAAAGTAGGGTCCGAGTACACATCATTGGGGTCGTGGCCCGTAACATCAAAAATTTGCCAATCGTAATCGTCCGTAATATTATTGGGGGTGATGGCAAAGCCCAATGTGCCCGCAGTGAAGCAGGTGAACTTGTACCAGAAGGGGTTCCTGTCTGCAAACAGTGGCCCCACGCACTGGCTGGGCACGGTGATGCCGCCACAGATGGGCACATTGTTCTGTGCAAAAGTGCTGAGGCCGCAAACGGGGAAAGCGGTGGAAGGGTTCTGACCAAGTGTGGTGCAGGTTTGGGCACTGGCCGCCAATTGAAGCAGCAGCAAAAACAGTAGTGGTATGTGAAATCTTGGTTGCATTGTTCCGGTGCTAAATTAAAGCTATGCGGTGAACTGTGGGGGATAAAAAGGTTATCCCGATGTTTTATCGGGAGGTTAATTGGTGATTGATGGGGGAGGGAGGAAGAAGTTGGGTGGTTACGGGTTGCGGGTTAGTTAATGGAGGAGGGTGTTAGATTTCTGATTTGAGATTTGTGATTGCTGATTTGGGTGGAGTAGGGGGGAAGAAGTTGGGTAGTTACGGTTTGCGGGTTAATGGAGGAGGAGGTTAGGATTGCTGATTTGGGATATGCGCTAATAAAAACCTATTCGTGTTATTCGTGACACCTGCCTTTGCCGGCAGGCAGGTTCGTGGCCAACAGTTTTTTGCGGAGCAAAAAACCTTCCCCTTACAAATAGGGTGGCTTTTAACCTTCCAGGATTTTCTTCACGTTGTCCAGGTTCTGCTGCATGTCCCTGCCCACCAGTTTCTCCATGAAAAGGTTCATGATGTTCATGGGGAATGCTGACTTGCCGGAAAAAACGTTGGACAGTTTTGTTTGGTTGGCAGAGAGGGCCGTAACCGTGGTGGTGGCATAATTGGTGGCCTCGAAGGGTTTCTTGAAACGGAGTTCCATGCTGATGCTTTCGCCTTCTTGGATGGCGATGATTTCCTGTGCGCCCACGCCCACATTCTTGTCCTCGCTGGTCCATGAGGAAGTGAAACCCACTGTGCCATCCATACCCGCATACAATAATTTGATGTTCGGGTCCTTCATTACCCATACACTGTACTTTTCCTGGTTCCTGATCAGCTTCACATAATTGAAGACCTCATCTTTGGATTTGTTGATGATGACCTGCTTCTCTATGATGCATTCCTTTTTGGTGAGCAGGGCAATGAGCAGGAACAGGGCAATGATGCCTCCGATGACTGATAGGATGATAAAGAGGATGTTCATGTTGTTTTGGTTGAAGTGGTGAACTAATGTTACGCAAAGATTGTGGAAATAATGCCAGCCTTGTCATAGTGGGCCTGCTCGACTTGTCATTCAGGCGGGCTTGTCGAACTACTGTCGAAGGCGGTTCTACGAAGGATGATTCCGTTGGTCGCATTTCGACAAGCTCAATGTGACAATGGAGGTTCCGTTTATGGAACGGGAACAAAATTTCCACGATGCTGTCAGCCTGAGCATGTCGAAGGCGATTTTACGAAGGATGGTTCCGTTGGTCGCATTTCGACAAGCTCAATGTGACAATGGAGATTCCGTTTATGGAACGGGAACAAAATTTCCACGATGTTGTCAGCCTGAGCATGTCGAAGGCGATTTTACGCAGGATGATTCCGTTGGTCGCATTTCGACAAGCTCAATGTGACAATGGAGGTTCCGTTTATGAAACGAGCCAAGTTTACACAATACTGTCAGCCTGAGCATGTTGAAGGCGATTTCAAGAAGGATGATTCCGTTGGTCGCATTTCGACAAGCTCCAATGTGACAATGGAGATTCTGTTTAGTCCACCATTTTATGGTAGTAAATATAGGAAACAGCCAGTACCAATAACACGATCAGGGGCATGGCGGCTTCGAAGCCCATGCCAAAAATGGCAGCATTGGAAACGGATGCGGAAATGAACGTAAACGTGAAACCTGCATAGGCCCACTCCTTGGCCCTGCCTTTTATAAATGGCAGTACCAGTGCCAGTGCGCCCGCCACTTTGAACACGGTGAGCATGACCCTGAAATAATCGGGATAGCCCAGGTGCCTGATGCTGTCTATGGCCAATTGTGTATTGGAAGTGAGTGCGGGCATCACGCCTTCAAATAGAAAAATCAGGATGGTGGTGGCCCAGTAAATGATGGTTATTTTTTTCATGTTGCTTGATTGATGGTTATTGTTGGTTGGTTTCAAAATTGATCATCCATTGGGTGCCGAATTGATCGGTGAGGTCGCCAAACAGGGCGCCCCAGAAAGTGGGCTGCATGGGGTGGGTGGCATCGCCGCCAGCAGAAAGCAGCGCATAGAAGTTCCTGGCTTCTTCTTCGCTGGTACTGTTGATGCAGAGCGTAACATTGGTGCCCTTGATCAGGCCCTTGTCGCTGCACATATCCGAAGCCATGATCACCAGGGCACCATGGTGCAGGGAGGAGTGGAGGATGCTCCCCTTCATTTGCGGTGGCATTTGATCGGCCATGGGCGATGAGCCAACGGTTTGGAAAACCAGTTCACCGCCGAGGCATTCCTGATAGAAAGTCATTGCTTCACGGCAGTTGCCGTTGAATGTGAGGTATGCTGTTATCTGTGCCATATAAGTGTTGTTTATGGAGTTAATGTAATAGGATGGGATGCGGTTTCATGAAGGATGATTCCGTTGGTCGCATTTCGACAAGCTCCTGTGACAATGGAGATTCCGTTTATGAAAACTGAACTTGGTTTGTAGAAAATTGTCAGCCTGAGCATGTCGAAGGCGGTTTCACGAAGAAAGATTTCGGCAGCCACATTTCGACAAGCTCAATGTGACAATAGAGATTCCGTTAGCCGCATTTCGACAAGCTCCATGTGACAATCAAGCTCCCATTTGACATTGCTCAACCCCGATGGAAACCGTGGCAGGTGCTGACATCAGTATCCTACATTTTGCGTAACATAGCTATTAAGCTTCTTCCAATTGCTTGATATCAAACTTCACCGTTTGCATCACTATTTGCATTACTTTTTGTGCCTTGTCTGGATTGGTCATGAGCTTGCCCAATACGCTGGGAACAATTTGCCATGACACACCGAACTTATCTTTCAGCCAGCCGCACTTGCTTTCTTCGCCACCATCAGCGGTAAGCTTGTTCCAGTAAGTATCTATTTCTTCCTGCGTACCGCAGCTCACGGTAATGGAAACGGCTTCGTTGAACTTGAATTCGTGGGCACCCGCCCCGTCCATGGCTGCAAAGAGGTTATTGGCCAGGGTAAAGTGGCCAAACTTCAACGTGCCCACTTGTTGGCCTTCGCCTTCCTTGTACAATTGTGCTTCGTGTGCTTGGGAGCCCGGGAAAATGGACGTGTACAATTGGATGGCCTCCTGTGCCTTGCCGTATTGCTCGCCAACAAAAAGGAATGTTGGAACGATGCGCTCGCCAGTGGGCGGCAGCCCGCCCAGCATCAATTGCCAGGTCATGCCGTATTTGTCCACCACCCAGCCATATTTCTCGCTCCAGGGGTATTTGTTCAGGGCCATCATGGCCTTGCCACCTTCCAATAATTTGTTGTAGGCGTTTTCAATTTCACTGTCCGAACCGCAGTTCACCAGCAATGAAATGGATGGATTGATCTTGAATATGGGGCCGCCGTTCAGTCCCATTATCTTCTGCCCATTTATTTCAAAGTTCACCACCATGGGGGTGTCCGCCGTGATCCTGGAATCCTTGAAGATGGAGCAATATAGTTCCGCTGCCTCTTTTGCTTGCCCATCAAACCATAGGCAGGGATAAATTTGATTTTTCATTGTTGTTTGTTTTATTGGTTGAATATAATTGTTGCGTTTTTGATTGTTTAGTGGAATCCGATTTTGATAAACATGTACACTTGTTGGAACCGCTGACGGGGCGTGAAGCCGCCGTCGGGGTAAGTAAGCTTGTTTACTTGTTGAAACCGCTGACGGGGCGTGAAACCGCCGTCAGGGGTAAGTGCTTGTCTACTTGTTGAAACCGCTGACGGGGCGTAAAGCCGCCGTCAGGGTTAGGTCAATTGGCTTCCGTGTATTTCTTGAAATTGTTCAGGATGGCCTGCCAGCCGCCCTGCTGCAGTTCAAGTGAATTCGTTTGTTCCGCTTCAAAGCTTTCCGTTACTTTGGTTGTACTGCCATTGCCTGCAAATTCCACTTTAAGCTTCCTGCCATCACCAAGGGTGCTTGCAATGCGTTCATTGTTTTTCACCTCGTCATAGATGCCCCAGAATTCGAAACCGAAACTGCCGTCCTTTGCTTCCATCCTCGCCATGAACCTGCCGCCTACCCGCAGGTCATTTTCTGCATGGGGCGTGTGCCAATCATCCGAGGCATTGTTCCACTGGGTAATGTGTTCAGGTAATGTCCAGAACTTCCAGACCTTGTCCACAGGTGCAGCTACGGTAGCTTCAACGGTGAGCATCACAGGGTTTTCTGCAAGTTCTTTTAACAGGTCCAGCGCTTTGGGAAAGGCGGCCTTGAAATAGTCCATCATCTTCGGGTCGTCTATCATGTCCACGCTCACTGTAAGTTCGGTGCTGCCATTTTCTTCCTTCAAGGAATAGGTTTCCATGGCACCTGACCAAGCGCTGGACTTTTCATCATTTGGTTGCTCCACAAAATTCTTCACTTCGCCCAGGTGCCTGAAAGCGATGTACCCATTCGGTATGCTCCTTTCTATGGTACTGTACATGCCACTGCCATCCGGTCCAAGGAACTGTATGCGGCTCCCTTCTTTCCAATCGGAAACTGCGTGGGACCCTTCGTGGAAGGCGCTGGTCCATTTACGGTAAGTGGCATCGTTCCAGAGTACCTGCCAAACTTTGGCTGCTGTGGCTTTGATGCTGCTGTTGAAAGTTAATTTTTCCATGGCTTCAATGTTTATTTGTTTGATGATTGGGTTCGTTTGTTTCGTGGTACAAACATAGAAACGGCATTGCAGAACGCCGCTGTGCAATAGCGACATTCTCGGGGGTTGATTGCGACAGGTGAAATGCTTACTTTTATTCCATCAAATACTGCACCATGAAAGGGGGAGCTATAAGGTTGATGGTGCATTTGGCCATAAGCTGGCCACAACTTGAACCCTAGCAACTGGTGTTACGCAAAATGTAGGATACTGATGTCAGCACCTGCCACGATTTCCATCGGGGTTGAACAATGTCAAACGGAATCTTAATTGTCACATTGAGCTTGTCGAAATGTGGCTGCCGAAATCTTTCTTCGTGAAACCGCCTTCGGGTAGTTCGGCAAGCTCACTATGACAAGGCTGACATTATTCCCACAATCTTTGCGTAACGTCAGCTAGTAATTTGAAATGCATAAAAAAATAAACGCAAATGAAGCATGTATCCATACTTGTTCCTGAAACGGCCGTGGTAGAAGCTGTTGCCGATCCGCATTATATGTTCAAAGCGGTGAACCAGTTCCTGAAAGTTTCCGGCAAGCCCGAACTGTTCCATGTGCAATTGGTGGGGCTTACCAAGGAAGTAAGGCTGAACAGCCGCTTGTTTTCCGTGCATACGGACATGCTGCTGGAAGATGTGAAGGAAACCGACCTGATCTTTGTTCCTGCATTGAGCGGTGATATGGAAACTGCCCTTGAAGCCAACAAGGACTTTGTTCCCTGGATGGTGAAGCAGTACAGCAAAGGGGCGGAACTGGCCTCGCTCTGTATTGGTGCATTCCTATTGGCATCCACCGGATTGCTGAACGGGAAGAAATGCTCCACGCACTGGAATGCGGCCAATGATTTCAGGAACAGGTTTCCCGAAGTGGAGCTGGTAGATGGCAGCATCATCACGGAGGAGCAGGGCATCTATTCAAGTGGCGGTGCCAATTCCTATTGGAACCTGCTGCTGTACCTGGTGGAAAAATACACGGACCGTGATACGGCCATCCTTGCTTCAAAATACTTTGCCATTGATATTGATAGGGAGAGCCAATCGGCCTTCATGATGTTCAAGGGGCAGAAGGACCATGAAGATGTGGAGATAAAGAAAGCCCAGGAATTTATTGAGGCAAACTACCAGGACAAGATTACGGTGGACCAGTTGGCCGATATCTGCTTGACTGGAAGGAGAAGTTTTGAGCGCAGGTTCAAGAAGGCCACCAATAATACCGTGGTGGAATACCTGCAGCGTGTGAAGATCGAAGCAGCGAAACGGCATTTTGAGAGCAGCCGGAAAAATATCAATGAAGTGATGTTTGATGTGGGGTACACGGATACGAAGGCATTCAGGACCATCTTCAAAAAGATAACGGGACTGACGCCTATTGAGTACAGGAACAAGTACAATAAGCAGGTGGCTTGATCCATCTACAAACAAAGACGCCGAGGTTTTGGCCCCGGCGTCTTTGTTTATCTTTTGTGCTTATTATTTTATTGATGTTACGCAAAGATTGCGGGAATAGTGTCAGCCTTGTCATAGTAAGCTTGCCGAACTACCCGAAGACGGTTTCACGAAGAAAGATTTCGGTAGCCACATTTCGACAAGCTCAATGTGACAATATAAGATTCCGTTTGACGTTGTTCAACCCCGATGGAAATCGGGGCAGGGGCTGACATCAGTATTTGGCATTTTGTGTAACATCAGTTATTTATTTGTTGTGCCAGTGGTTGTTTCAGCAGGCTTTGCTCCCTTGTTCTCCAAGGTGAACTTATACCTTTTCACCGCATTGGTAATTACCTGCGCCACTTCTTTCTGGCCCTCGGGGCTGTTCAGGTAATCTTCTTCCTCCGGGTTGGAAATGAAACCGGTTTCTACCAGTATGGCGGGCATGGCCACTGCTTGCAGCACCCAGATACCCTTACCTCTTTGTTGTGCCTGCCTGCTGTTGCGGCCAGTTTTGATGAACTCTTCTTCCACTGTTTGTGCAAGCCTTGCACTCCTGTCGAAAAATTGCTTGGTCTTAATGGAATAGAGGATCATTTTTTCAGGGTCCCTTTTTTCAAAAGCTTCCAGTTCCTTTTGTGTGGTACTGTCCATGAACATGTCTTCATGGTTCTGCAAAGCATCTTCTTTGGCTTTTGTTTTATTGATGTTCCAGATAAAGGTTTCTGTTCCCTTTACTGGGCTGGGGCTGTACCATGTTTTGTACTGCTTCACTTTTCTGGTAAAGGTTTTCTTTTTGCCCTTTACTTTTTTTGTATAGGTTTCCGTTTTGTAGCCAATGAATTCACTGTGCCTTGCGCCAGGTGCCCAGTTGCAGTGTATGGCAATGAACAGGTCACCTTTGGCATCATTGGCCTTGTTGGCCTTTACAATCGGGTTGTCAAAAATATCCGTGGTCCTTGTCATGTAGGTTTCCACATCCGGCATCTGCTCCTCAATTTCCTTTTGCAGGGCCATGGCTATGGCAAGGCTCACAGTTTTTTCGTTGGAATACTTTCCGGAAGCCCCAAAGTCGCTTCCGCCATGTCCCGCATCGATCACGATCTTGCGTAGTTTCTGTTTCTGTACCGGTGGCCTATCGTTGCTTGCCAGCGTAAAAGCGGTAAGGGCCAGGGTTACGAATGTTAACAGAACGGGTGCAGCGATTTTTCTGATCATCATATCAATTCGTTAAAGAAAAAGGTATAAAATATAGTTTATTATTTAGCTCCTATTTTTGCCACGAACAACCATGAGCCAATTGAACAAATTTAACGCAAAAAACTTTACTGCTATTGTTGCTGTTGGCTTTGTGATTTTAATAACACTGCAATCAAGTGCCAATGGGGGAAAGAAATTTTCCTTTCAAAGTTTATTAACATCCCTTGTTGATTCACCGCCGCCTGCAGCAGGTTCCCCCATAAAGAAGGTGGACATTAAGGATGTGCCCGATACGTCCAAGAAAAAAGATTCCACCGTTAGAAAAAATACCACTGATACCTTCCATATTTCAAAGGATTCCTTGCAGTCGCCCGTTAAATATTCAGCAGAGGATTCCGGTGTATTGATCATCCCCACCAAGGAATTCATTCTCTATGGCAAGGCCACCACTTCCTACCAGGACATGCACATTGAAGCGGCTTCTATCAACTACAATCATGGCAAGCAGGAAATAAGGGCAAAGGGGTCAAGCGATACTTCCGCCAACTCATTGAACAAAACGAAATTTGATCAGGGTGGCATGAAGACCCTGAGTGATTCCATTACCTATAACATGCAGACGCAGAAGGGCATCACTTACAATACTTATTTCCAGCAGGACGAACTTTTTGTGAATGCCAGCCGCTTGAAGAAAACGGACAGCAATGTGGTGTTTGCTTACCGGGCCAGTTTCACTACCTGCAACCTGGATACGCCACACTTTGTTTTCAGGACAAAGAAAATGAAGATCATCAATAACAAGATTGGCGTATCCGGTCCTGCGCATCCTGAGTTTGAGGGGGTACCCATTCCCATCTACATCCCATTCGGGATCTATCCACTGAACCGTGGCAGGCATTCGGGTGTGCTGGTACCCACCTTCAATAGCAGTGAGGATTTTGGTTTGGGGCTGGAAGGGCTTGGTTATTATAAGGTACTCAATGATAATATGGATGTTACTGTTAGGTCCAACTTATATTCCTATGGCGGCTGGAACCTGAACATCAACCCGAAATACTTGTTGCGTTACCATTACACAGGTAATTTGAATATTGCCTTGCAGCATACAAAAATCCTGAACCGTTACGGTTCCAAAACTGCCGATGAGTTCACCACCAGTTCATCGTTCATGATCAACTGGAGCCATGCAAGGGACAGCCGCGCAAGACCGGGTACATCCTTCAACGCCAGCGTGAACTTTGGTAGCACCAAGTACAATCAGTACCTGCTGAACAATCCCTACCAGAACTTCAATAACCAATTGGGCTCGTCCATTTCCTATACAAAGGACTGGCGGGGCAAGTACAACCTTTCGCTGAACCTGAACCATAACCAGAACAGTGTTACCCATTTGGTGAACCTGAGCCTGCCCAATGCTTCGTTCAATGTGGTAACGGTTTATCCCTTCCAGAAAAAGGACCAGGTGGGTTCCTCCAAATGGTACGAGAAACTGGGCATTGGCTATTCGGGGAATTTCCAGAACAATATCTCCTTTTATGATACGGCCTTCAACGCAAGGAAACTGCTGGACACTTTGCAATGGGGTGCCGACCATAACATCCCCATCACTTTGTCATTGCCGGCCTTGGGGCCTATAACCATTGCGCCTTCCATTTCCTTCCAGCAGCGCTGGTTTGGGCAGCAGGTTATCAGGACATGGAATGAAGATAGCAGTAGGGTGGAGACTTCTATTAAAAAGGGCTTTCACCTACAGAACCAAATGAGCTTTGGCATCAATGCAAGTACCCGCATTTTTGGGACCTATTCCTTGAACAAGGGCCAAACAAAAATCAGGCATGAAGTGAGGCCAAGTTTTGGACTGAGCTACAAGCCTGACCTCGTGAGCCAGGATTATTATGATGTGCAAGTAGATACTTCCAAAAGGAGATTGGAATTCTCCAAATATGATGGTGGGCTGTATGGGTCCTACAGCAAGGGCAATTTCGGTGGCATCAGCTTCGGGATAGACAATACGCTGGAGATGAAAGTGAAGGACAGGAAAGATACTTCCGGCGTGGCCACCAAAAAAGTGAAACTGATTGATGGCTTCGGTTTCAACTCTTCCTATAATTTGATGGCAGACAGTTTTGCGCTGGGCAACTTCAGTTTCTATTTGCGCAGCACACTGTTCGAAAAAATAAATATTACGGCCAGTGCCAATTTGGACCCCTATGAGGTGGACCAATACGGTACACGTAAAAATGTACTGATGTTCAAGCGGGGAAGCCTTGGCAGGATTACCAATGGGAGCCTTGCTGTTTCCACCAATTTCCAGAGCAAGACAAAGGATGGCAAGGAAGACAAGGACAGGATTCCTACCGACCCTTTCATGACACCGGATGAACAGCTCAGGCAATTGCAATATGCGAGGGAGAACCCGGCAGAGTTCACTGATTTCAATATACCCTGGCGGTTGGACCTTTCCTACTCGCTTTCATTCAGCAGGATACTGAAAGCAGATTACAGTGGCTACCAAACCAATATTTATTCCAACCTGAACTTCAATGGTGATTTCAGTTTAACGCCCAAGTGGAAGGCCGGTGGCACGGGCTATTACAATGTGAACACTTTGAAAATTGAACAGTTCAGCATGTTCATCACCCGTGAAATGCACTGCTGGCAATTGTCCATCAATGTTACGCCCATTGGTCTTTACCGCTCCTTCAATTTTTCCATCAGCCCCAAGAGCGGTATCCTGCGCGACCTGAAAATAAATAGGAGCAGGACGTTCTCCAATTTGTAATTTTTTGTTCCTATGCTGCGTGTTGCGGAATAGCAATAAACTGATGGCTCATAGCCAAAGCCCAATCCTTGCATCTATCTTAGCAGGACCAAAGTTCCCTTTGCATTCTTTGTTGTTTTTCCAAAGAAACTGTATTGACTTACCCATATAAAAGTGCCATGCTGCGCTACACCGTTTACAGTGCCATCCCATCCCTTCAATAAGGATTTCGTTTCAAAAACCTTTTGCCCCAATCTATTATATACGGCCAAGTAATATGTCTCAGGCAGGTTGTATGCAATCCCTTTGAAAAGGTCGTTCTTCTGGTCATTGTTGGGCGTAAATGCTGTGGGGAAGAAGATGGTATCACAGGCCTGAAGGCCAGTTGCTTTCAGGTCTACCGTCAATGTATCTGCAAGGCAGTCATTGTTGTTCTTGATGCGGAACTGATAAATGCCGGCATTCAAGTGGTTGTACTGATCATCCATGGAATAAGGGCCGCCATTCTGCGATAAGCTATAGGGCCCTTCGCTTCCAGTAATGGTTAGGTGAATGCTCCCATTGGCTGATAGGTCACAAATTGGCCTTATTATGGCAGATAGGACAATGGGTTTAATGGGTTCGATGTTCACAAGGTGAATGGTGGTGTCGAACCTGCAATGGTTACCATCAATAATGGAAAGTTGATACTGGCCATCTGAAAGATTACTGAACTGGCCATTTGCAGTGGGAACCCCATTCATGGTAAAACTGACTGGCTGCACCACATTGGATGTAGCCACTGATAGGTGGCCATTGGGCCTTCCACAACTGGTAGGAACGCTAGTGATTTGAATACCCGACTTGTTAATGGATGGAGTAAATAAGTTGATTGTTGTTGATGCGGTACAGCCCAATTCATTTTGTGCAGTGATGTTGTAATTGCCTGCTACAAGGTTGCTGAAAGTGCTTGTTGCAGCATAACTCCCCCCATTGAATGAAAACTGCGTATTGGATACATTGGAAGTTGCCTGAACTGCTATCTGGCCATTTGTAGAACAGGTAGGTTGGGTAACCACCTGACTGAAAGATGGCAAGGGTGCTTGTTGAACAGTTACTACAGAATCCTTGAAGCAGCCAGATGTTGTTTCAAGCCTTATTGTGTAAGCACCAATTTGCAGGTTGCCGAAAATGCCACTGCTATTTGCAGTTCCATTCAGGTAATAGTTGTACATGCCCATTGGTACCTGGGGAAATATTTTAATGATGCCATCGCTGGTTGAACATGGTTTTTTAATGATGATACTGTCTATCTTGACCGGAACAGATGGTAGGATATTGATGACTGTATCAAAACTGCAAAGGTTCCCATCCAGCACGCTGAGCGTGTAGAATGCCGATGAAAGGCCACTAAAACTTCCACTGGAATAGTTGATGCCATTGAACCTGTAGCTAACAGGCTGTACCAAATTGTTCACGGTTACTTGAATGGAACCATTGGATATTCCACAGGTTGTAGATGCAATGGCAATTGAAAAACCCTGCCTATTGATAGTGGGCTGAACAAGCGTTGCACTCCCCATTGCTTTGCATGCATTGGTATCACTCACTTGTAAGGAATAATATCCTGCAGCAAGGTTCTTGAAGGTATCAACAGGTTGGAAGCTACCATGGTTGATTGAGTACAGAAGCCCATTCATTGTTGACGAGGGCGGCTGCAGTACTATTTGCCCATTATTTGCAACACAATTGGGATGGATGGGTGTTGCAGAGAAAGAAGGGGACTGGGCCATGGTCAATGTAACCATTGTATCTGTGGAGCAGCCAATGCCATTGCTGACATTGATTGTATAGGTTCCCGGCACAAGATTGGTAAAAACGCCTGTTTTATTTGAAACAGCACCATTTAGTGTGTAGGTCAATAAAATGTTCGGGCTTTTTACCTGTACCTGAATGCTGCCATTGTTGCCCTCATTGGAGCATGGCCTCCCCAATTTTATACTATCAAAAGCAGGAGGACTTCCTACGAAACTGCCTGCACCCCATAATATCTTGTTGTAGGTGCATAGGGTTCCCATTTCAACCTTGTTGTCCATATCTATTTCAATCAGCTTGGAAGTATTGGTGGTATTGTCGCTGGAAATAGCATATAGGGAATTGGTATTGCACGATTTTGGCAAAGTGATGCCTCCATAAATATTGGGAGTCGTAAAACTCATGAAGAAAGAGGATAGGCTGGGATTGTTGACATCAACCTGTACAAGTGTATTGGAGCTTGTGTACATGTACATCTGCCCTTTGTAGTAGGTGAGGTCGCCACCCGAATACATGCCAGCAGGGAATGTGCCTACCATACTGAATGAGCCATTAGATGGGGTGTATTTTGATAAGCTTTCACCTGCAGCATAAACAACCCCCAAGCTATCAACAGCCAGTGATGTTACCCAATGGGAGAACGTGCCCAACAATGTGCATTGTGGCGTTGACTGGCTAAGTATGCTCCGGAACAAATGTGCATTGTTGGCACCATCTACCAAGTAAACGGTATCGTTAAAATAGGCAATATCAGTTTGGGCTGTACCAGGGGAAACACAGGAGAAAAGATAGGTAGGATTGCATAAATTATTGAACTCCGCCTTGTAAACCTTTGACAGGTTGTCGTTAAAAAATACCTGGCCATTGGTTTTCAAAACAAAGCAGCATATCATTAGCATGCATGTGGTCATGCGCAGTGTGATAGCAGCGGCTTTGCAAAATAGCATAAACGGTATAGTTATATGGCTAAGGTAACCATACTTCACCAAGCTGCCAGCCGATTGTTTTAAAAGGTTCTACATACATTCGCAGTCATGTACAAAGGCATCATTGTTCTCTACCTCGTTTGTTTCTCCTTATATATAGTGTAT
>JAHEZD010000175.1 GCA_023251255.1 Chitinophagaceae bacterium | reverse complement strand
ATGATTGTTACCTGATTAATTTACTATAGGTTGCCCCATTGACGAATGATTTGGAGTAAAGGTGATAATCCTCCGGAACGCAGCGTCCTACTGCGCTACAAAAGCTAAGCATAGAGACACTGCGGGGAAGTAACGCATGTTCCTTGGAATGTTCGGCCAGTATTGCTGCTTGTAGGTTCATAGCCTATTGCCTGATTAGATTTGCTATTGGCAAAGTTACTCGTAGCCCAGTTTACTTTTTTACCCGCTTCTGGACTTCCCGTCTCTCCGTCTTCCCGACTTCCGGTCTTCCTTACTTCCCATATAATTTCTTCACGGTGTAATACGCTTTCTTTTTCCTGCCATAATAGTCCACAATGCTCCAACTGGCACCGGGCCAGCAATCATTGAACTGCCAGAATAGGGTGCCCATGCATCTGGGCTGTGCTTGTAAATGTGCGGTGATGGCCGTTTCCAGTGCCATGCTTTGCAGGTGCTGCGTAGCAGCAATGTATTCCTTAAAATTACTGGCAGTGAGATGGTTCTGCTGCATGTACGCCGCTAGGGTTTGGAAACCTGTGGGGTGTTTCTGGTGGGCTTTCATTACAGCGGAAGCCGTATCCAGATCTGCTGGCAAGGCAAACTGCTGTATGCTTTCCAAACTGGGCAGTGACTGCATACCGTACTCGCTCATGAACCTTGGTATTTTTTCCTTGTAGGTAGCAATGGGTTCAAGCCCCCACCAAACGCCCCAGTAATGGCTATCACCATGGGTCATGCTTTCCTTCCTTCCCCAGCCGTTCAAAGGGGTAGTGGTAATGTATGGTTGGCTGGCATACTGCTTCACCAACTGTGGCAGCATTTCATGGAAGAGTTTCCGGTAACCCTCCCAGAGCTTGGCCGAATCGGCAGGGGAGAGGTTGAACTGCTTCTGCCAGCCCCAGTTGTGCCAGGCTTCATCCACTTCATTGTTGCCGCACCAAAGGGCAATACAGGAATGGTGGGCCAAGCGTTTCAAATTATCGGTTACTTCCTGTTTCACGTTCTCCATGAAAGCCGTATCGCTTGGGTACATGGCCCCTGCAAACATGAAGTCCTGCCATACCATGATGTTGAGGCTATCGCACAGATCGTAAAAGGCATCATCTTCATAAATGCCGCCGCCCCATACACGTAGCATGTTGATGCCGGCCTCCTTGGCAGCCACCAATAGGTTCCTGTACTTGGCCTTGGTAACCCTTGGCAAGAAAACATCGGCAGGCACCCAGTTGGCCCCCTTGATAAAAATTGGCTGTTTGTTGACCGTGAAATAGAACGACTGGCCAATGGAATCCCTCTGTTGTACCAGTTCCACTTGTTGCTTTGGTTTAAGGTGCAGGGTGGTGTCCACAATGCCCCTGATTTCCTCATTGCTGAAGAAGTCCCAAGCTTCGATCTTCACCTTTCTCCAGATGCCACAGGTAATGAGCTTGGGTGCAAAGTCCCAACCAAAATGGTACTGTGCCTTGCGTACATAGTTCCTGTTCATGTACTCGCTTGGATGGATCAATGAGGAGGTTGCCCTCAATGAATCCCCCGTCCTGTCGGAGCTCCTGAAAATGATGTGCAACTGGTTGTCCTGCTGCTTGATGATCTTTTTTACGTTCACCTTCCAGGTCCTGAACATATTGTTGGCAGAGAGAATTTGCTGGTTGTTCAGGAACACATCCGCATAGGTATCCAGCCCCTCAAATACCAGTTGGATGTTTTTCTTGTTGATGGTGGCTGCATCAAGGTTGAACACTGTTTTGTATTCCCAATCAGTTGCAGCAATCCATTGCAGTTTGGTTTCATTGTTCCTGTAAAAAGGGTCGGGAATCAATTGGTTGTTCAGCAGGTCCGTATGCACCGTTCCGGGAACAGTGGCCCTATGCCATTGTGCGGTGCCCATTTTCTTGAACTGCCAATTGGCCTTCAGTTCCTTGGAGATGTTCTGTGCAAAGCCATTGAACCAGATCAGGGTACAGGCATACATGCAGGCGATGTGTTTTGTGTAATTAGGCATTGTCCAGTGCTTTGATCATGGATTTGATTTCCTCTTCATCCACCGTGATGGTTTGTAGGTTTTCCTGCATGGAAGGTTGGTTGAACGCCATTCCTGAAGGAGCGGGCCGACGGGCGGAAGAATGCATTTCCGTTGCCCCGGTATATCCTGCCAAGGTCCCAATATTATTGCTCCTTACGCCACTGCCCGGCATGATGGTGATCCTGTTATCGGCGACCTGTACAAGCCGCTTGATCAGGTCCTTGCCATCAAAAGCATTGGGCACTTGGCCACTGGTCAATATCCTTGTGCAGCCACAGTGGATGATGTCTTCCAATGCCTGCATGGCATCAATGGCCCTATCGAATGCCCTGTGGAAAGTAACATCCAGCGGATAGGCCAGTTCCGCAAGTTGGGCAGTTCTTTTTGTGTCAACGGTCCCATCCGCATTCAATAGGCCAACTACAACCCCTTCATAGCCCAGTTCCTTGCACAGTTGTATGTCCTTCCACATGATGTCAAACTCTTCCGCTGTATAAAGGAAATCCCCGCCCCTTGGACGGATGATGGGAAAAACCGGGACTGCTATTTTTTCCTTCGCCAGTTTCAATGTGCCGTAGGATGCTGTGGTGCCCCCTTCATGGGCATTTTCGCAAAGTTCAATCCTGTTGGCCCCAGCATTGGCTGCAAGGATGGCTGATTGTAAATTGAAAGCGGCTATTTCTAGAAGCATGGAAGTGTATGGTGAAGGGTGAATGGTGAATTGTGAATGGTGAAGGGGTGTGGTAATATTTACAGTAGATATTTACTATCGATCAATATGTTCCTGTTGGCAGCATTGCATACAGCATAGTTGAACTTTTTGTGGAGGGCGTATGCCCCGAATTGCCCCTTTTTGTTGAGGGCAATGAATGCCACTTGTATATCCTTGCATTTCTCCCTCCCTTTTTTCTGGATCAATCTTTCAATGGCTTTTTTGCAGGCGAGTTCTGGATTGATGCCCTGCCCCATGAACTCCACTACCAAATGTGAACCCGCAATGCGTATCACGTCTTCCCCTTGGCCAGTGGCCACTGCTGCACCCACTTCATTGTCCACAAAAAGCCCGGCACCAATCAAGGGCGAATCACCAATACGGCCACGCATTTTGAATCCCTGTCCGCTGGTAGTGCAACTGCCGCTGAGGTTGCCTTGACTGTCCAGGGCCAACATGCCAATGGTGTCGTGGTTGTATTCACCATTTTCCAGGTAGTTGGGGGCAAATGGTCCATGGCCCTTGTTCTCCCTATTGATAGCAGGATGGTACTCGCTTTTCTGCAACCATTCATGGTAGGCTTTTTCGGCATCCTTGCTCAGTTTTTGCTCCTCCAGTTTAAAGCCTTCGGCTATGGCAAATTTCTGGGCACCTTCCCCCACCAATAGAACATGGGGTGTTTTTTCCATTACCCTCCGTGCTACGGAAATAGGATGCTTGATCCGCTCCAAAAAGGCCACGGAGCCACAATTGCTCTGGTGGTCCATGATGCTTGCATCCAGGGTTACAATGCCGTCCCTGTCTGGATTGGCATTGAGCCCAACGCAGCAGCCATTTTCGTTCTCGGTAACCATGACACCCTGTTCAACGGCATCAAGGGCATTGCCCTTATTTTGCAGAATGGCCCATGCGGCCTCGTTGGCATTGATGCCAGCATCCCAAGTTGAAATGACAATGGGCCCAGTTCCAAGGGCTGCTGCTTTTGTGGGTAATATGCTCAATGAACCCAGCCCCAATGAACTGAGTTGCAAGAATTTACTTCGCTGCATTTGT
>JAHEZD010000143.1 GCA_023251255.1 Chitinophagaceae bacterium | reverse complement strand
TTTGTCCGCCAGCGCTGCCCTAAGTGTAGCCCGCTGTGGTTTGCTGCTGAGAGATTGAGCTTTTCGGGGCTGCTTGTGCACATGGGTGATTGGAATGAATCTTCCAGCACTGCACCCGCTTCTTTGCTCCCGTATCTAAAGACGGGACCAATTCCGCAAGTGCGGAACCGGAGCGGCTGAGGTGCTTAGGTGGACACTACGCAGGTGGAGTTTGGGCGGCAGGTGAACTAATAGCTGGGCCACTGATTCCTGGTTGTTGCTAATTGGAGAATATGATGGCCGCCATTCCTTGTGCCTTGCAAAGAGGTGTCCACACGATAGGATAATTATCGGGACAAGTCGAAGCAATTTTAAAAGGGAAAAACGCAGTTTTTTAATCTTTGTGGTCTTAGTGCCTTTGTGGTCAAACCCGATGGCTATCGGGTGTCATCCCTGCCTTTGCCGGCAGGCAGGTTTGCCTAGACTTTTTTGCTTTGCTTTTTACCTTATAAAGGGACCCGAAGCCATGCTTCGGGTCCCTTTATAACTATAGGCCGATAAAGCCCACTCTATATTCTTCCGTTGCAGTGTGCGACGCAACTGGGGCCTGGACGTGGTCCTGCCGCCCGTACCAAAATCAGAATTTCAATCCCGGATAGTTGTCAATGGTTTCAAACACATAATTGGGGTTCTGCTTCATGATGGTGATGAACTTGGTAAGCGAATCCTTATAGGCCGGGGTCCTGAACATGCGGTCATGGCTCAGCAGCACCACATGGTTCTTTAAATGGCTGTGGCCACTGGCCGCATAATCCATTTGGCTGGCAATCTTTGCGGGGCTCTGTACGGGGAAGGACTGCCCCCTGGTAAAGTTCCATTCCTCGTCCCAACCAATCACGTTGTAGCCTGTACTGTCCAATCTTTTGCACACAGCGCTTACCAAATGGCTGCTCTTGTCTTCCCCCTTCCTTACCCAGGCACTATTGCCCGGCAGGCGGATGATCTTGTAGGGCACATGCAGGGAGTCCTGCGCCTTCAAAAAGTCCGCCTCGGAAAAGTCGGGATGCTGGTAGAAGAACTTGTAATGCTCGTTCGCATGGGTGTAGCTATGGTTGGCCAGCAGGAACTGGGGATAGCTCTGCTTGATCTCGTTCACCAGGATCTTGCCCCATTTATCGGCCGCATGCCTGCCCACCATGAAAAAAGTGGCTTTTACGCCCAATTGCCTGCACACATCCATGCAGTCCTTGGTACCGCCCATGGGGCCATCGTCAAACGTGAGGTAGATATATTTCTTGGTACTGTCGTACGTAAAGGGCTGGCGGTCAAATTTATGGTCCACCAGGTCCACGGGAGCTACTGGTGCGGGTGCCGGTGCTGGGGTTGGCTGCTTGGCCACTTCTGCTGGCCCCTCCTTTTTTACCACGGCAGTGGTACCCGCTGTATTGCAGCCAGCAGCCAGGATAAGGAGGGTCAATGAACACAGGATCGGCGGCACTCGTTTAAGGGATAACATACAAGTAGATTGTGCAACAAATGTAGCCATTGGCGGCAATTGGCCGTTAGGGGTTTTAGGGTATTTATGGATAGATTAACGGTTTGGGGCTACTGGCAACGTTTCCGAAAATCGGTTGCCCTTTAATAAGTGCAATGATTACATTCGCATAATCATATTCAACAACTAACGATGAGCAAGAAAGAAGAACTACTACAGAACGTGGTGATAAAGTTTGCAGGCGACAGTGGCGACGGGATGCAATTAACAGGTCAGCAGTTTACCAACAATACAGCTTTACTGGGCATTGATTTGGCTACTTTCCCCGATTTCCCTGCGGAAATAAGGGCCCCTATAGGTACCCTACCGGGGGTGAGCGGTTTCCAACTGAGGTTCAGTAGCGACAGGGTATTCACTCCGGGCGATATTGCCGATGTGCTGGTGGCGATGAATGCGGCTGCGCTGAAGGTGAACCTGAAAGCGCTGAAGGCGGGCGGTAAGATCATTGCGAATATTGATGGCTTTGATGCGAAGAACCTGCGCCTGGCCAACTATCCGGATGGGGTGAACCCCTTGGAGGACGGTAGCCTGGACAGTTACGAGGTGACCAAGGTGGACGTGACGAAACTGACCCGCGAAGCCGTGAAGGAGTTTACGGAACTGGGCAACAAGGAGCGTGACCGTGCCAAGAACATGTTTGTGCTGGGCTTTATTTACTGGATGTACAACCGGTCATTGGACAGTACTGTACAATTTTTGAAGGAGAAATTTGGCAAGAACGAAATGATCCTGCAGAGCAATATCAAAGTGCTGCAGGCGGGTTATAACTACGGGGACACCACGGAAACCTTTACCACTAGGTACAAGGTAGACAAGGCCAAAATGGAGCCGGGCGTGTACCGCAGCATCATGGGCAACCAGGCTTTGACCTATGGGCTCATTGCGGCCAGTGACAAGAGCGGCCTGCCATTGTTCCTCGGGTCCTACCCCATTACCCCTGCATCGGATATACTGCACGAACTGAGCAAGTACAAGAATTTTGGCATACGTACCTTCCAGGCAGAGGATGAAATAGCCGCCATTACCTCGGCCATTGGTGCCAGTTATGGCGGGCTGCTGGGGGTAACCACCACATCGGGCCCGGGCATGGCGCTGAAGGCTGAAGCCATGGGGCTGGCCGTGATGCTGGAAATACCGCTGATCATCATCAATGTGCAACGTGGCGGACCAAGTACGGGCCTGCCCACCAAGACGGAACAGAGTGACCTGATGCAGGCCTACTATGGCCGTAACGGTGAATGCCCCATGCCCATCATTGCTTCTTCCACACCCAGCGATTGCTTTGATGTGGCCTATGAAGCGGTACGCATAGCGGTGCAGCACATGACGCCCGTGATTGTATTGAGCGATGGGTACATTGCCAATGGTGCCGAACCCTGGAAATTCCCCAAGGCAGATGACCTGCCCAAGATCAAGGTGGAATTCAAGACGCAGTTGGGCGACCATGAGAAGACCTTTTTGCCCTACCTGCGCGACGAGAAACTGGCGAGGCCCTGGGCCGTGCCGGGCACTGCGGGACTGGAGCATAGGATTGGCGGGCTGGAAAAACAGAACATTACAGGCAATGTGAACTATGAACCGGAGAACCACCAGTTAATGGTGAAAATCAGGCAGGAGAAAGTGGACAAAGTGGCCGAGTATATTCCCGAGCAAAAGCTGGACAGTGGCCCCGACAAGGGCAAGGTACTGGTGATTGGTTGGGGCAGTACCTATGGTGCCATTAAGAGTGCGCTGATGGAACTGCATGCGGAAGGGCATACGGAAGTAAGCCATGCCCATATCCGCTATGTGCGCCCCTTTCCCAAGAACCTGGGGGAGATCATCAAGAATTTTGATAAAGTGCTGGTGCCCGAAATCAACAATGGCCAGTTGGTGAAGATTATCCGCGACCAGTTTATGGTAGATGCCAAGGCCTACAATAAGATCATGGGCATACCGATTACGAAGACGGAGCTGGTGGATGAAGTGAAGAAGATGCTGGCGTAGGATTTTATATATAGAAGTTTTGAAAGAACCTGCTGGATTTGTCTGGCAGGTTTTTTTGTGGTGCTTGCTAGATGAAATATTTGGCAGCAGTATTAAACATGCATAAATGAAACCGCAATGGGTGGATTTGCCAATGTTTTTAGATGGAAAATTTTGGTTATTTTTGAGTTGGCTGCAATGCGAAACGACCATCACCATGGACAATAACCTTGACAATTTAAAACGACTTATTGAAAGCATAAAGACAATTGGCTTTTGGGGCAGACTTTTTGGCTGGAGAAAAATAAGAAATCAATTAGTTGATGCATCCGCTGATTTACAAAAACTAATTTCCAACAACGATACCTTAAAAGAGGAAATTACAAAATATGAGACCCTTACAAATGGATTAAATAAGGATTTAAAACTAAGTAACGAAGTAGTAATAAAAAAAGAGGGTGAAGTAGATAAACTCAATTTACAACTTCAAGACTTAGGCAACAAAATATTCAATTTTACTGCCGACCTTTCTACAGCAAACGCAAATATTAAAGGGCAAGAAGGTCAAATCGTTCAGCTTACATCAGACAATTTGTTATTAACCGAAAAGAACACTCAACTACACTCCGAGAACAAAAAAATGACTGAAGCTTCTGGAACTAATTCGCAAACTATTACTGATTTAGCAAAACGAAAAAACGAACTCGATATAGAATTAGCAGAAATAAAAAAAGATTTGCAAAATATCCAAGCGGAATTAGGAGAAGTAAGGAAACAGAACACACAACTAATAAAAGAAGAAGAATTTAGAAAACAAGGACACTCAAATTCGTTAGCCTCTTTAGAAAAAATTCAAGACCAAATACAAGCGGAAAGAAATAAGGAAGTAGAAGAAAGAAATGCAAAAGAAATCGATCGCATCAGAAGACTTAAAGAAACATGGAGCAAACACCAAGAAAATGCGAAGATTATTATCAAATCTATTTGCCAAAAACATACAATTCAATACATAGACAAAGTGCCATTCAAGGGAGACCCTGACAATACTTTATTTATTTGTGATGAATATATTGTATTCGATGCCAAAAGCCCAGGTAGCGATGATTTGACTAATTTCCCGAACTATTTAAAAGACCAGGCAGAAAAAGCTAAAAAATATGCAAAGCAAGAATCGGTCAAATCTGATATTTTCTTTGTCGTTCCTTCAAATACTCTTGACTATATAAATACTTTTGTTTTTCGTCATGGCGATCATAATGTTTATATAATTTCTATTGATGCTTTAGAACCTATCGTTTTAGGACTAAAGAAAATTGAGGAGTATGAATTTGCCGAGCAATTAAGTCCCGAGGACAGAGAAAACATATGCAGAGTTTTGGGTCGGTTTGCACATCTCTCAAAAAGAAGAATTCAAGTTGACAGTTTCTTTGCCAAACAATTCATAGAGCTTGCGTATAAGTGTGAAACAGACTTGCCAAAAGATATCTTAGAAAGCGTCATTGAATTTGAAAAAGCAGAAAAGCTTAATCCTCCACAAGAAAAAAGAGTAAAGTCAATACCAATTGGGGAATTGGATAAAGAAAGTAAAAAAATAAAGCAAGAAGCCCAAAGCAGAGGAATAATAATTGAAGATGAAAACATGTCCAATAGCTTGAATGAACTTCCGCTATATAAAAAATCAGAAGAATAATAGCAATGATTTTTTTGAAAAAAATATTTCGAGTTTAAAAAAGATGAAGTCGTCAATCAAACAAGCGATTCATACTATATATTCCAAGCAGTTCAAGTTTAATCTTCATTCAAAACAAATCAACATGGACACAACGTTTTATTCGCTTGACGATGCAATAAAATTCAAAAGCGACAATGAAATATTTATTGGGAAATATTCAAAGTCAGAAGAAACAGAACTTATAAAAATTGTCATTTTGCAAATGACACCATCTGAATTTGGTAAGCTATGGGCAGATCAAAGAGAAATTTTTGAAGATCCAGATATTTCTAAAGTTTTAAATGACAAAGAGTTTGAAGAACAGTTAATAGCATTCGACAACTTAGACATGACTAAGAAGGAAGGCTGCTTTTACGAGGTAGTTGGCGTCCTTCGTTTAGCAAACCGAGAGGCTCGCTTTCAGCCAATGCAGTGGTTGTTATCAGATGGTTTTGAATAATCCCCAGTTCTCTACAGTGTTCCTCAAAGGAAACCGTTGGGCTAAAATTAATAACCCAATTCAATTATGCTATATATTTTTATAATATTTAAACTTTAAGATTATTTCTTAAAGTTAATGAACCATAGGGCTTAATACAAGAAGCATATTTAAAACAGAAAACTAAATCCATATGGAAGAAGTAATAAACGGACTCAAACTTTCTAACGGCGACAAAATATTATTAATGTTTTGTCCACTTTGCGGATTAATAGGCAGTTTAGTACATTATCTCATTATGGAAGTAAATTTGACCCAAATACCAAAGACTTATACAAATGGAAAAATGACTGTACGAGTTAGAAGCAAAATAGAAGTGGCGTATCACCTTAAATGGTTATTTTTTAGACTTCTTGCTGGATCAGTTTTAGGTTTGACTTTTGCCTTATATTTTGTTGGAATTGTTAAAGAAGATATTACTTCATTATCAAGAATACTTGCATTTGCTATTTTAGTTGGCTATTCAGCACCTAAGATTTGGTATTCCCAGGAGAAAATTTTGACAAAATACATTGATCAGAAATTTCAAGATGCTTTATCTCAAAAAGACTCCAAGATAGATAAGGGAAATGAAAAATAAATACCCAGCTCTCTGTAGTGTTCCTCAATCATTCAATCGGAGCTGCTTCTTCTCCGCAGAGTCTCTATGCCAAGCCTAAGTGCGACAGCAGGACTCTGCGGTTTAAGGACGAGAATCTAACCCCTGAACACAGCAAGTGGGTTTACGAGTGTTTTGATGCAAAGTTTCCGATATTTTTGAGAAGGAGCAATTTTATGATACTCGAATGCTATAATATATTGAAGTTAATGGAAGCCCGTCCAGGTATGTGGACCGGCGAAGCTACCTTAAGAAGTATTCATACTTATATAACCGGTTATTATCATGCACTGCTGGACAACAAATTTGTTCCAAAATCTCATACGGACGAACCTTTTTTCGACTGGGTAGCAAACAAACTTGGTTATTATGAATCTACTGCCGGATGGGCAAACATGATTTTAGCTTACAGCATGGGCTTCAAGCCTAAGGGTATTAGCTGGGAGGAAGTGTTTGCGTCTCCAATAACGCAGGAGCAGCATTCGCAATCAATAAAACTATTCTACGAACTAGTTGAGCAATATAAGACTGAGAACCCTAGCTCTCTGTAGTGTTCCTCCATCATTCAATCGGAGCTGATTTCTATCCGTAGTTTCGAGTAGGGCTAAGTGTGCAGTCAACTACGGATGGTTTATGGCAGCCAGTTTGCAACTGGCTACAACCTGCTTCTCCCCGCAGCGTCTAACATGTAATCGGCGTATTTGCGAATGTTTTAGATGGGAAGTTTCGTTTATTTTTGAGTTAGCGGAGATTACAAAGCAATACCCTAAAAATGACAGACCCCAATTTTTTTATTAACGGATATCATTTAGCTATTCAGAATGCCGATGTTCTATTTAACGTTGCTACAAAAGCTGCGGAAGAAAATAATTTTGGCGTAGCCTGCTCTCTTAATATACTTTCTGCTGAGGAAGCAATTAAGGCTGTTTTTTTAATCTCAAAACATAATTACCCTAACTCTGAAATTGTGGGCTTTCAGGAAGTTTTTAGAGACCATAAAATCAAACATAAAAATTTAAAATATTTTCTTGAAAGTAGCAAAAAACATGTTGACGGAATTTTTGAAATGTATTCAATTTTTTTAAAAGTGGAAGAGTTTGGCGACTTTTTACCCGAGCGCAAAAAGAAGGAGTTAAAAGAAGAATTTAGTGACATACACTACCACGGACAAAGGATTTCAAAATTGAAAGAGAATGAAATTGTTTTAGCAGAAGTTCTTAATTGGTTGGACACAGCAAATAATGACAAAAACAACGGCTTTTATGTTGGAATGATAAATGATACTTGGCAGACCCCTAAGAACTTTGACAAGGCCAAATATGAAAAGGAGAGAAATTATGCTATGACCGCAATTACTCATGCGAAAGAATTGGACGAAATATTTAAAGCTATCGAAACATTCAAGGTGACGAAAACTCTCCGCTAACCCAGCTCTCTATAGTGTTCCTCCATCATTCAACCGAAGCTGATTTCTATCCGTAGTTTCGAGTGGGGGCCAAAGTGTGCAGTCAACTACGGATTGGTAATGGCATCCTGTTTGCAACTGGCTACAACCTGCTGCTGACCGCAGCGGCTAACAGGTAATCGGTGGATTGATGATGTTTTAGCTGGAAAGTTTCGGCTATTTTTGGGTTAGCAGTAAGTGTACCGATGAGAAACAACAAATTAAATAATTAATAAATTTTAATTTCATGAAAAAAACATTTGCTTTTGTACTTTTTATCACTTCTTGTTTTATTTCACATGCTCAAAATACCACTGAAACCTATACATTACAACAATTACAAGCAAGGTTCAAACATAAAAATTATACCGAAAAAGTACTCTTGGATTTTCAAAAGACAATGATGAACCTACGAAAAAAACCGCAACTGAATGAAGACATTCCTGGCGAAGTAATTTCGTGGTACACACTAAACGGGCAGTTCTCCTGGCACAAAACATACCTTATACAAAAAGACAAAGTAGAAGAAGTAGAAACATTGCCTAAAGACGACATTTTTTTGAAAAAACTTAACAGTTACGTTCCTGAAAAATCCAAGTTTTCTTATTGGTCCGATTTGTGGAGTTTTGCATTTGTTGAAAAAAAATTGAACGACAGTTTTTACTTACTAAAATCGACCGCAAAATCGTTTAATTCCCATCCCGATATTCCAAATGACGACATCTTGATATATGATTTGGAATATAAAACCAAGGATTTCAAAGAATTTAAATTGGTCCGCTTGAAAGATATTCATACTAAAGATTGGATTGAAGTTGGCGAATATTGAAAAGTTTCTACCCATCTCTTTGCAGTGTCCTTCAAATCATTCAATCGGAGCTGCTATCCACAGTTTCGAGTAGGGTCAGGCTGGAGCAGCCGCATTCGCAAATGAACCCGTACTGAGTGGATTGGCGAATGTTTTAGATGGAAAGTTTCGTCTATTTTTGAGTAAGCAGCAATGATGCCGACACTCTCAAAAAAACGACCGTAACTCAAGGCACCATTTTTATTTGTTTATTTTATTGGACGATGATTTTCTTTCAGACATAATTTTCTGACGGTGTTGCATCCCCCATTTAGTCATTGCTCCCACAACTTCTTCCAGCGTATGACTATAAGGAAGTAGTTCGTATTCAATACTTACAGGATAACCAGTTTCTACTTTTTTGACAATTAGTCCGTTAATTTCCAAATCTTTAAGTTCACTCGATAGCACCCTTGCCGAAATTCCACTAACCTGTTTTTGAATTTCTGTAAATCGCTTGTTTCCTCTCGCCATTGAAATAATAATCATCAATTTCCATTTACCACCTATGACATACTGAGCGTCTGAGACCGCTTTTAAAACAGCATTACATTCCTCCGTAAACGCTTTATTATCCTGATTGTTCTTTGCTTTTGACATAACTAAACTTCCTGTTAGTGACTAACCTTTTAGTAACTGCTAATAAATTGTAAGCGAACATACTGCAATTTTGCGATGCAATTACAACATAAAGAATTTTCAAAACATTAAAACAAAAAGCTATGACATTAGAAACTTTAAAAATCAAAGAACAACTAAGGGACTTAGTAGATGCTTATGCATATTTAGGCGATGAGAAAAAGATTTCGCAGGTAATGGATCTATTTACTCCAGATGTTATTTATAACGTTTATATGGGTGGTAATTTGGTGTCCAGCGTTTCGGGAAGAGAAAACATGGAAAAAGAATTCAATGGACACGCCTCACTTGTAAAAACCTATTTTACAATGAATGGACAGCATACCGTAAAAATTGATGGGGATACGGCAACAGGTGTTTCTTTTTCTCAATTAAAAATGGTAAGAGAAGTTGAAGGAAAAGATGTCTTGACCGACTACAGCGTGAAATATGACGATAGTTATGTACTTCAAAATGGAAAATGGTTGATAAAAAAACGTATCGGCTATTTTTTAATAATAGAGGCAAGAACAATAAACCAATCATTTTGAAAATGAAAGCAAAGAAAATCATTACTACATCGCTAACCGCATTGATAACATTAATAATATTTCTAAGTGGCCTTATGAAATTTATTCATTTTCCGTGGTCGGTAGCAGGTTTGGAAAAATATAACCCAAGTGTTTTAGGATTAATGGAAATGATTTTTATCATACTGTTTTTTATACCTAAGACAATGAGGATAGGCTTTATTCTACTTTGTTGTTATTTCGCAGGTGCAATGGCTACGGAATTGTCTAGAGATGCTTCAATGCTTAATCCAGGTATCCCATTGGTCTTAATTTGGATTACAGCATTTCTTCGTGACAGTTCATTATTTATTGGTTTTCCAAGTTCGTTAGCTACAAAGGATTAGCTAGCAAAAGTTTCTACGCCAAGCCAAGAGCGATGGCAGGACGCTGCGGTTTAAAGATGAAGATCCAACTCTGAACGCAACGGCCCTTTCTGCACACAAAGCAACGCTAAGGAGACACTGCGAAGTAGCAAAAGGCCGTCATTGCGACGAAGGAAGCAATCTAGGCCTTGGGACAGCCATCTTCGTAAGGCAGAGTGCTTCGTACCTCGCAATGACGATAAGATTTCTTCCCCGCAGCGTCTCTACGCCAAGCCAAGAGCGATGGCAGGACACTGCGGTTTAAAGATGAAGATCCAACTCTGAACGCAACGTCCCTTGCTTTACTCAGCGCAACGCTCAGGAGACATTGCGGAGAAGAAACTACGGATGGATAATGGCAACCAGTTTACAACTGGCTACAACATGCCTCTTCCCCGCATAGTCTCTACGCCAAGCCAAGAGTGATGGCAGGACGCTGCGGTTTAAAGAT
>JAHEZD010000076.1 GCA_023251255.1 Chitinophagaceae bacterium | reverse complement strand
GGCAGTATCTGTTGCGGCAGTTTTCACTAAACTGTAACGGTAATTGCCAATAGCCAATGCATTGGAGTATTTCTCAAACGCCGCAGCCGGATTGGATTGCAGCATCTGCAGATAAGCAGTCAGTTCAATGGCACTATCCATCTTCAAAGGCAGTTTATCTTTCCAGAGTTTGTCCGTAAACCCTGTCGCATCAAACATTCTAGCTGTACCGTCCCTTACTTCATCCAGCTTTTTAAAGTACACAGAATTGTACAAGACAAATGCTGCAATCACTATGTACACAATATATTTAACAGGTTTGCTTTTCATGTTCTACTTTTTTCCGTAAGCGATATAATCGTTGATGTTCTTTGCGTTTACCAGTTCCACAGCTACAGGAATTTTCTTGGGGAAATCACGTTTGCCCTTCACATATTCATCAGCAAAAATGGCTGCTGTTTCGGCCATCACTTTGGGGAACTGCATACCTGTTGCAGCAATCTTGTTCTCGCCAATGCTTGTAATTACGTCTTCTGCACCATCAAATCCGTAAACCTTTACCTTATTGGCTTTGCCAGCACTGACCAATGCTTGGTAGGCACCACTGGCCATGCCATCGTTACCACAAAAAACCGCATCAATATTGGAATGTGCCTGTAAAATGGATTCCATTACTTCCAATGCCTTGTTCCGGTCGAAGTCAGCACTTTGTTGTGCCACCATTTTCAGGTCAGGATAATTATCCACCACACTGTGGAATCCCTTGCTTCTTGCCCAAGTGTTGTTGTCACCTACAATACCTAGTATCTCCACATAATTCCCCTTCTTGTTCAATTGCTGGGTAAAATATTTGGCGATGGAAACAGCACCCGAGTAACTGTCAGATAAAATTTGCGATGTGGCTGCATCAGGCGAATTGATTTCCCTATCCATACAGAACACGGGCACACCAGCACGTTTAGCTTTCAGCACATTGGCTACGGAGCCATTGGCATCTGTCGAGTTGAAGAGGATGGCATCAAAGCCAGATACAATGATATTTTCAAAATGGTCGCTTTCCAGAGCCGTGTTGTTCTGGCTATCAAAAATCTTGGCTTCGTAGCCCAATGATTTTGCTTTGGCAGCTGCAGTTTCAGCTAAAAAAACAAACCATGGATTGTTCAATGTAGAAACCACCACAGCAATCTTGTGCTGCTTGCCGCTGTTCTTGCTTTTGCATTGCAGCAAAAACAAAGTGCAGAGCAGGAATAAATATGTCAAGCTTTTTTTCATCGTTATTTTTTTGTGTACCTAACTGAAGTACTACTATTCAACCGTTATCGCGACGTACAGTTGAACCGTCATTCTACTTTTATCGAAGCGCAATCGCAAACCCCGTCAGCGTTTCAATAACTTCCTCACTTCATCAGTAATACCTTCCTTATTCAATCCATAATGGTCAAAGATTTCTTGCTGCGAACCTGTAACCGTGTACTCATCAGGAATGCCCATTATCTTGAAAGGTTTCGCATAACCATGTTGTAATAGAAAAGAAGCGCAGGCTTCTCCCAAACCACCATACACGCTATGTTCTTCAATAGTAACAATTGCTTTGCATTGCTGTGAAACCCGCTTCAACAGTTCAGTATCCAATGGTTTGATGGTATGCATACTGATAACAGTAGCATGAATATTTTCTACTGCCAATTTCCTGGCTGCCTCCAATGCCGGATAAACTGTTTCACCAGTGGCGATGATGGCCACATCATTTCCTTCTGCAATGATTCTTCCTTTGCCAAAAGCAAAAACATCGCCATTCACTTCTTTTAGTGATGGCATGGCTTTCTTGCCAAAACGCAGGTAGATAGGTGAATTGGTTCTGGATGCCAATTCAATGGCCTGTTCCGTTTCAAAATTGTCTGCAGGCGCAACGACCATGATATTATTAATAGCACGTAACGCAGCATAGTCATGCAAACTGTGGTGCGTACTACCCAATGCACCATAACTCACACCCGCACTGATGCCAATCACTTTCACAGGGTTATCGCTATAGGCCACATCATTCTTGATTTGCTCCAATGCCCTTGCAGTAAGGAAACAGGCAGGCGATACCGCGAATACTTTCTTGCCGCAGGAAGCCAATCCTGCGGCTACACCAACCAGGTTCTGTTCAGCGATGCCCACTTCCACATGCTGTTCAGGAAATTGCTTGCCAAAAGGAACGAGTTTACCTGAACCACGGCTGTCACTGGTTACAACAACAATTTGTTTATCATCTACTGCCAACCGTTGAAGCACTTCTGAAAACACTTCAAGGTTTGCTTTGTATGGAAGGTCTGTATTTATTTGTTCTGCCATTTTTATTTTATGCTACTGCCAGTCTGAGCCTGTCGAAGGCGAATGGGAACCGTTCTCAAAAATCGGTTTCGACTAGCTCAGCCTGACAACTTTATAAGTTTAATAATTGTTCATCCAATTCTTGTTGTGCCAAAGCATATTCCTCTTTGCTTGGAACACCATGATGCCATTTTAGTTGATTCTCCATATAGCTGATGCCCTTGCCTTTTGTAGTGTGTGCAATAATGACCGATGGTTTGCCATGCTCAAAAGGAAGGCCGTCAAATGCAGCTACCAACTCATCAATATCGTTACCATTAATTTCTTTTACAGCCCAGCCAAATGCTTCAAACTTTTTGTCCATGGGGTCGCTGTTCATGACATCCTTTGTTGGGGCTGTTATCTGCAAACTATTCTTGTCCACTATAGCACAGAGGTTATCCAACTTGTAATGTGATGCACTCAATGCTGCTTCCCAATTGCTGCCTTCAGGCAGTTCACCATCACCCAACAAAGTGAACACGCGATAGTTTTTCTTGTCCATTTTGCCGGCTAATGCTGTACCTACAGCAATGGGCAATCCGTGTCCCAATGCACCCGTGTTCTGCTCCACCCCCTTTACTTTACGTGTTGGGTGGCCTATGTAATGTGAATTGTATTTACAGAGTGTATTCAAATCTTCTTCAGGGAAAAAGCCTTTACTAGCAAGCACTACAAACAATGCCTCCACACAATGGCCCTTACTTTGAATATACCTGTCCCTATCGGGTGAAGTGAATGTTTCCGGTGACACATTCAACACCTGATTGTACAGCACATTCAGGATGTCTGTACAGGACAAGCTACCGCCTGTATGGCCAGCTTTGGCACCAACGATGTACTGCAGGATCTTTTTCCTGTAGTTGATGGATTGTATTTTCAATGCTTTGCCCCTGTCCCTTAAAGGTGGACCTGAAAGCTGCTCATTACCTTTTATTTCTTCCATTGCTCGATTATGTTATTTTGTACAAGCCCGCCTGAACGAATCGATTCGGGTAGCTGTGCGACGCAATTAATGTTCAACCTTGGTTCTGTCCGTAAAGACCTATAAGATTTTTGAAACCTTATAGGTCTTTACGCTCGCTACAATAACTCCGTTTAGGGAGTGGGAGAATGTTCATAGGTTTCCCATCCCAAATAATTTTCAAATGCTTCTTTTAAAATGCCTGCCGTTTTGCTGGCATTCATTACCACATGATGCTCAAACCCATTTCTGCATACATAGTTCATCAAACCTTGCAGGTTATTAATTTGTGCCACTGCCCTATTACCAAACGTATTGAGTGCATCGTTGGTGAGCTCGCCTTCACCAATATAGGCTTTGATAATTCCTTTGTTGTCATCCGTGCTTATGCGACCATAAGTTAATGGCATGGCCGGTGTTCTACCATCCAATGCTCCATAGGTGTTTTCCGAGCCAACACTTGTTCCTAAAATAGGTGCAGTGCTCATGGTAATATCCGGCAAAAATGATTTTGCCCAGTTGCCACAATGAAAAAGCACGCACTTGCTATCGTCATCTGCATAGTTATTGTTCCAATCCACCAAGGCACTTGGACTGCCACTGGCCAACTGCATGGCATACATGCTGAGTGTTCCTGTAACATCTACCTCGCAAGCACTGGGCAACATGTTCTCACTCATCATGCTCATGCTGGTGCAAACATTGCAGCCATAATTCTTTTGAATGGATGTCCAGCATTGAATGGCTGTTGCATCCAATGAGTTTTCCTGCATGAAATCTTCGAGAACAACATCCAGCTTGGCTATCTGTACCAATTTATCATTGGGTGTTTTTCCAATAGAAGTATACGCATGGATTTTTTCCAGTTTTGCTTTTACAGAAGCATCATCGGCTGTAAGCTTATTGGCGTTGCCCAATATTTCAGACAAGTCAACTGTTGTAACGGAGATGCCATGGCGCTGCAAGATCTTTTCACTGTACCGGACTGTATTGAATGCTGTAGGCCTTGCACCTACTGCACCAATACGAACCTTACGCATACCTTTTACCACACGGGAAACAGCGATAAAATTTTTTAAATCAGTAATAAAGGAGTCATCTGTCGGGCTTACCACATGCTTTGTGGTGAGTGAATATTTGATACCAAATTGATAAAGGTTATTGCAGACAGAAATCTTGCCGCACCAAGCATCACGACGGTTTACTACATCCATTTTCCCCAAGTCATCCGGGTACGCTTGAATCAAAACTGGCACAGTCAATCCAGACAACTTGATGGTTTCAGCCACTCCTTTTTCATCGCCAAAATTTGGAAGCACCACTAAAATGCCATCAATTTCATCTGCATGTTTCTTGAAGAGTGCTGCACATTTCTGTGCATCTGCAAAAATTTCCACACCGCCCAATTTGGAATCTGTTTCTTCCAATAAAATTGGTGTGATGTTCAATGTTTGGAAAAGGGCCAATATTTCTGCCCTTGCTGCTGATACCAATTTATCAGGAAAGAAATCACGATTGCCAATGATTACGCCAAGGGTTGATTGTTTATATGCTGACATAAAAATTTATTGTGCTTTTGTTTTTAAGTAATTGATATAATACACAGCTTCTTTACCCCTTGCATCTGCATTCTGTAAATCGTAATCCTGGTCTGTTGGCGTATCTGCGTCAGGGAAACGGCGTGTATTGCCTGTTCTGAGTACGACCCTGTCAACTGTAGCAACAGGTGCAAAGAAAATATTGCTGTTAGGTTTGCCTCCGTTGATGGAAACCGCATAGGAGCGGGTTTCCGTATTCAGTTCCACTTTGATGTTCAGTGTTTCATTGGGCCTGTATTTGGTCAAACTTTTATTACGGTAACCAGCTTTGGTAATGAATGAACCAGTTGAGTCAAAAGACAAACGGATGCAAGGGGCTCCTTTGGCATCAGTAAATTCAATGTCCAACAAACCAAAACTGTTCTGTTGCGGTGTAATGGAAAATTCAGCTACCAATTTCTTCGATGAAGGAATTACATGTTCTACCTTGGCATAGTCAAATGGGTCACTGTCCTTTAATGATAAGACTTTAGTACTATTTATTTTTTCAATCTCCACTTTTGCCCATAAAGGAGAGAAGATGTTCCATTCATTCAATTCAGTTCCATCCTTCATCTCATTGAATACATCATTCACGTACCTGTCTGCCTTTTCCTTTACAGGAACAGGAATCTTGGAAACCCAGATATCTTCCTTGTTCATACTGTAAGTAACCCATAAATTTTTATCTGGCGGCATTCCATCCATTTCCTGGATTCCACGTACGTATTGTGGGCCATAACTTTTATAGGCACCCCCATAACGTAAAGAAGTGATTTCCCCATTCACCAGTAAAAGGTTCTTATAGTTCAATCCATCATCACTAACACTTATTGCCAGGGGCCAGCGGAACTCGGAAGGGTTGTACACCGTGGCATATTTGCCATCACTGGTTCGCTGTCCCCATATTTTGGCATTGGCATTTACAAAACCCGGTGCCCTTGTGGGATTGTATTGCCAGGTCTTTCCCTCATTTGTTGAAATACTGGTCAATGCATATTTCCAGAGGCCAACTACATTACCATTGGGCAAATGGTAATAGTTGAATGCCTTATAGTCTTTTCTCAATGGAATGAGCGGATCGTTCCTATCACTCTCTTCCACCCATTGTTGTACCAACAATGGCGTGTTCAACAATTCATTGCAGGCTTCCACAAAACCTTTGTCCTTGCTGGATGTATAGAAAGGATAGCTTGTATTCTTTTCGTTAAAAGCGTGGTTATAATGAATGAAATAAATGGGACCAAATTTCCCATCAGCATATACTTCACGGATTACGCGGCCAACACCATTGCCATCATTTGGATCATCTTTCATGCCAAGCACAATGCCATAGTAACCCTGCACAAAAAGCCTTTTTGATTTGGATGTAAAGAACCCAATACGTTGGTGCATGACTGCATAGTTATTATGTGCTGTGTCTTTCATTCCTTCCTTCACTGTTCCATCAGGAATTTTGTAGGGCGGAAAAACAACAACTGGCTTTGTCCATGAATAACCATTCTTTGAGGTCATCAATAAGGTCTGCCCCCTATCAACATGCTCACCAACGGGACTACTTAAATATTCCAAATAAAAGGCGCTGTTCCAGTACGCAAGCATGGGCTGATGGCTGTATGTCCAGTTATTTTCTGCACTGGACCTGTTTGCCCGGAATGTTTGGATATTGTGCACACCAATGGCAGGGCTTAATTGCCCATGATGGTAATCTATATTGGATAAAGTTGTACCTATATACCTTACTGTGTCCTGTTGCGCATTGAGGTGAATGGTGAACAGTGACAGGTAAATGGCAAAAACAATATGATTAATTCTTCTGAACATGTTTTTTTGTTGAGCTATTATCAAAGCGTTGGACTTAACAACCGCTGCCGGGGCCTGAAATTATCCTCAAGCCCTCAATAAGTATTTCAATACCTTTTTCTTCGCCATAAAAATAGTTCCATGCTTATGCCCTTCAGGGACGCTGATCAAACTATCAGCATTTACAAAGGTTTTAAAATCCTTGGTGAAAGATGCCCCAAATTTTTTCTTTTGGTATGCATCATAATATACCAGCCAGCCATCTCTCACCTTGGCTACTGCTGGTCCTTCGGTAAACTTTTCCGTGAAAGCATCCGCTACATTTTCATAAGGGCCTAATGCATCTTTACTAAAAGCAACTTTAATATCCCTATTGGGCCTGGTATTGTCTTTTAATACCAACACATAATCCTGCTGCTTCTTTTTTACAATTACCGCATCAATTGAGCTGAATTTGGGGTCAAAGAATAATTTGGTATCCGTAAATATCTTGAAATCCTTGGTGGTGGTATAGTACAACCGATGGTTGTTGTTCTCATCTTCAATGCCCTTATCGAAACGGTTGGGAATGCAGCTTGCCCAAACAATGATGAACTGTTTTGCTTCATCATCATAAAACAGTTCGGGTGCCCAAACATTCTTCACGGTCGGTTCGTTCTTCATTACTGGGATGTACTGCTGCTCGCTCCAATGAATCAGGTCATTGGAGGATGCATAACCAAAACCATTACCCCCTTTCCACTCCGTTGTCCAAACTAGGTGGAACATTTTATCGGGGCCCTGCAACATGGATGGGTCACGCATGATTTTGTCGTTACCAATCAGTGGCTTTAAGTAAATACTGTCAATGCTTTTCCAGTTGTAACCATCCTTGCTGTACAGCAACCGCAGGCCTTCATTGGCTGGCTCATGGAAGGAGGTAAACATATACACTTTATTACTGCAGGATGCAAGCAATACGATGGCAGCAAGAAGGAATGATATTTTATGTTTAGCAATCATTATTACAGGGTTGGTTTATGCCCAGCATTATTTCATCTATTTCGGTTCCACTTTGCCAGCAAATATTTTCGCCCATTGCGAAATCATAATTGCCATGTGCTATCCCTCTTCAGGGGCCAGTGGCAAATCTTCGAGCACCAGCACCCAATCATTTCCTTCCTTCTCTTCACCTGGCGGATCGAATGTTTTGGTACCACCATTGTTCTCGAAAATTCCTATTGCAATGTATTGACCATTACGTGGGTTGTACCATGAAGATTTCACTTTTCTACCTGCATATTTTCCCATATTGACTGCTATATTCCGTCCAGTATAAGTGTACACAAATACATAGCCCTTGCCTTTTGCTGCTGCCAAATAGTTATACCGTTCTCCTTGATTATTGATTAGGGCCTGGTCCGGCATTCTTTCAAAATATGGTTTACTGAGCATCAATTTTTTAACGTACTGCATTTGTGTTGCGCCTGTGGCATTGATCTCTTCTTTCCAAGTTTTCACTGCACCAAAACTGATGTCCTTATTCCAACTGTTTTTAAATTGCATGACCGAATTCTCGCCATAGGTAAATCCTGCACCGCCAGCCAGTACACTCCAATAGGCATAGCGCCTCACATCATCTGCAGTCCATCTCGGGGCAGATGAGTCATGTAGTCCATGTGGAATGTTTTCATAAGAAGGTTCCCCATCCATAGTTGGCTTTGTTGGCTTCAGCGCATAATCATTTACCACAAATTTCCAATTGTCTTCACCCATGCGGGGTTCGGTCGTATCCTGTGCATAATCCTTATGTCCGCTTTGGAACATATTGAAGTCCAACCAATTTTCGTTATGGAACCATGTAGAAGAGGTTGCCCTTCCCCTTGGGTGAAAGGAGACCAAATGGTTACTATCTTTTTCATGCAATGTCCTGCCAATTATTTTCCAAACTTTTTCACCATCACTTCCTTTAATATCACCTCCGTTCAACCAAATAATATTTGGTTTGCCCTTAAACCGATTGGTCAGAAATGTAGCATACAGTTCGGCTTGTTGCTCACTTACATGACCATTTTTCACATTGCCTCCCCATACAGGAACAAGTGCCATGTACATGCCACGTTTTGCAGCTTCATTCACTACAAAATCAACCATATCCCAATAATGTTTTGTGGTGTTTGGCTTGCTTACATCCTTATTAAACAATGCTGAATCACCATAGGCATCTATTACATCCAACTCATGCAAGAGCATTGCCTGTATTACATTGAAGCCTTGTTTCCTCCTTGTTTCCAAGTACAGGATGGCTTCTTCTTTGGTACATTTTTTAAACAAGAGCCAACCAGTATCGCCTAGCCAGAAGAAAGGCTTGCCATTTACTGTAAAGAACCTTTTGTTTACTGCTATTTTTATTGGCTGCATCTGTTTTATTGGTTGCATCTGTGCATTGGAAAGCAGCACCAGTAGCAAACAAATCACCGAACTTAGTTTTTTCATCTTTTCCTTTTTGGTTACCGACTGAAGAAGAATTATTGAGCTTCGTTGCACCCCGCCCTTCTACATTCAATCTTCATTAAGCTTTATCTGAGCCTATTGTACCTCCCCAAACCCCGTCAGCAAGATTTGAAATCATTGTCGGAAGTTCAACAAAAAATTTCCTCTATTTTATCCAAAGAATACTTCCTTGAATTGATAGGCCATTCAACTTGTCGCCGCTAATGGTTTCTTCTTTTGTGCTCTTTCCCGTTCTTGTATCGAACCACTTAACTGCATAATTTTTCTTTGTATCAACACCACTCAATTGCAGGCTACCATTGCCATATACAATAAACGATTTACTATCACTTAATACAAACTGCCTGTCAGCATCCATGGGTTGCATTGTAGCTGCCGCATTCAGTAGGGCTTTATCGGTTTCGGCAGGTAATACAGCCAAGGAACCACCAGCTATGAACACCGCCCAACCAAATTGGTCATAGCTATCGCTGCTGTATATCACTGCCTTGTTAGGATATTTTGCCCTGTATTCTTTTACTGCCCTGTACACTTGCTCAAAACTGGTTTTCTTGGGTTTCAATAAACGTGCATGCTGCCGTGGCGCAAGACTTTGCCCGCCTTTAGGTTCATACGCAATACTATCCGCTTGGTAATGCCAGTAGCGTATATCAATCAAGTCAACAACGTTTGAATAAACTGGATCCTGCAAAATGGCATCCTGCACATCCTTGGTGGTGCTCAAGCCAATGATCTGCTTTTTGCCTGTTTCTTTTTCCCAGTCCTTAATTACTTGCAACCAGAATCTTACAAAGTGCAATGGGCCCGTGAACTCTTCTCCTAGCAATTGCACCACCCCATTATTGTCCTTAAAGTTGTTCAGGCATTGGCGTATATATTTTTTGTGCAGTTCGCGGCGTACAGGATTGGTTATATCATAAAATTGCTCTGCCATGAAAATCCTTTTATCCCCAGCATAGGGTGGTGGTTCGGGGAAACCAGTGCTGTTAATATTATTAGCAGTACGCCATGGGAAATCTGCATAGTGTGCCCCGGCCTCTATAATGTTGTGCTGGAAATAATTTTGATGAACCAATAATAAACCTTTTTCATCAGCTAGGTCTGCAAACTGTTTTAGCCTGTTCCAGTACCAAGTGTTGTACTTGGTCAAATCATATTTGCTTAACCCATCCCAAGCAGTTTCCTTACCACTACGTGCAAAAGGCAGTTCATAAAATGGAGCCCATACTTCACCATCCATTCTTCTTATCCTTTCATGGTCATCACGCCTGCGTTCGTACCATAAAGCATAGTGCTGTTCCATGCCAATTATATTCCGTTGCTGCATGGTTTCAGTGAGTTCTTCCAAATCATCAGTTAAGCCATTGCCTGTTCTTCCAGGAACAAAGCGAGTTATGGCAAGCTGTGCTTTTTTCAAATCAGAACCTTGAATGCCGCCTGTCCACCAAGGGACTTCCTGCCTTCTACCAAAGAGCATGTTATTGCCACGAACGATAACGCCATTGCTAATTTTCATTGGACTAGCAGGCTCCAATGAAGCCTCTGCTAATATTACATAAGGCTTCTTTGGCTCTTTAACGTCCTTTGCATCAACAGGAATTTTATTTCGCTGATAAGCTAAATCAATCCATTCATTCAACTGCATTCTCGGCTTAGTAGATTCTTTGGTTAGTTCCATGGCAACTTCAACAGACGGGCTGCTGCTGGCTTCTGTAGGCACAGGTAATATTTGGGCTTGTGCATCCACATTTTTATTCAGTCTTTCTTTTAATTGTGCATAGAAAAAACTTCTTGGATTGATGGCATCGTTGGAAGCAGTCCAGTAACCGTCACCTGCAAATTGTGCCCAGGTTCCAAAGCTCCAGTTCTGTGCTGTTGGTGGCTTATAGCAATCCACTCTTGCAGCACTGCAATTCCATAACATGCTATTGGCTGCACTCCAACCAGCGCCTTGACCATCCTGACCACGATTTCCAAAACGAATGGCATTGCCATCTACATAACATACATCGAACAAAATCCCACTGCCCCAGCTATCGATGCCACCACTGAAATTATAAGGCTGGTGCGATTCGCATTGAACAAAAGCATTGGGACCAGGGGCACAGTAACCAGTTGCAAAATCATGGTAGCCTTCTTCGGCATAGCAACGTTGAAACAGGGTTTGCTGACCTGTGGTTAAAAAAGTATAACGCCTTTGTCCACCAATTTCAGAAATAGGGCTTGTTGACTTGCAATCTTCCACAGTAACACGTTTGGCAGTTTCCAAAACATTCACAGCACTCCCAGCAAAATGTTGAAATGATAATTGACGGGCCCAAATATCTTGAGCATTCTCAATTGTAATGGCCATCCAACGATGGGCTTCATCTTTGGGGTTTGCCTTATCGTAAGATGAAATAAGCTGCATGTTTTCTATCCCCACATTTTCTATTCTTCCCTCCCATTGATAAGATGCAATGAAACCGCCACCATACTTTGCATCCAATGCTGTGGTCAATGGAGCATCGATGGTTATTTCATTATTGTTTATAGCTGTAATGGTTCTATCAAAATGTACATCCAGTTCACCCTGTTTCCAGCCCAATGAACTTAGGCCACCACCAAAAGACTCTGTACCCAAATCTGTAATCCATTCTTTGGTTGATGGGCGGCGAACAATAATTTTATCCCCTACTTTAAAAGAGGAAGCATTGGCAATAGAAAATTTTGTAGCATTTACTGGAACATATTCATCAGAAATTTTTACTTCATCATTGAGCTTCTTGTCGTTTTTTCCATATACACGAATAAGTGTTTCCCTGTCAGTTCCTGTCCCAATTAGCTGTGTGCCATTTTCACCTGCTCCACTGCCTCTTAGTACAATGCCTGACGCTTTTATTTTTAGTTGCCCCAACACTTCATATCTACCTTTTTGTAAAAGGATAGCTCCACGAAAACCATTTTTATCCAATGGCATGTTTGAAACAATATCCATGGCTGCTTGAATCCTAGCAGTTGCATCAGCTTTCTCAATGGGTACAACCCATTTGATTTCAATATTTGGTATTGGCTGCTCAGATGCCTTATAACCACAGTAAGAAAAATCTGGAATTCTGTTGCCCAATGGATCGGGTGTGTAAACGAGTTTGTTATTGATTGCAGCAACTGGCGGTAATGGTTTTGTTGGTTTTGCTTTTTGGGCAAAGGAGTTGGTAGTTAATAAAAGTAGTCCTATTAGTATCGCCTTCGACAGGCTCAGGCTGACAGCTTGATTATTGGATAGTGACCGTATGATTGAGTTTGTCTTATTCATCTTTAAAAGTAAATACAAAGTACTGAATGTTGATTCTATTAATAGGATTGCTCAACAATGTTATGTTGCTCAAGTGAGGTATGCAACTGAAGTTACATTCATGTTCTGCCTCTGGCTACATAAAAAAGCAATGGTTTCTACACCATTGCTCTCGTTGTTCAAAAAATATTTCATGCAGGTTTATTTTTTTGTTGGAACAACTGTTCTTATATCTACCACACTGTTGAGATAGACTTCTATATTGCTGTAACCGCTTTTGGTTATTTTGGTTGCATCACTTGCATCTTTAGGGTTTAGCTTGTGGGTCATTTCATAAGCATCAGGCATGCCATCATTGTCAGAATCCTTGTAGGGCGTGCCCTTATATTCAGGATAACCACCCACCTGACTAATTTGCGAAATGATACCATCTTTATAGGAATCTGCTGGCAGCCTACGTTTCAGGAACTTATCACCTGCATAAGGCTGTGCATTTTTATCGTACACAATCTTGCCAGTTTTCACTTCTTCAATGATGCGTTTATCAACTGCATCCCTCATTGGCAGGTATGCCCCCACATTTTTCAGTACGTATTCATGTGCTTCTTCTGCTGTAAGCAAAGTGATAGTTGCCATTGGAAAAGGCTGGTCAACTTTGATGGCATCTTTGAACTTGCCAGCATCTGGCAACTCCATTATTTGCACACCACCATCCCAATTGTCTTTGGTAACCCGGTCATTCCCTTCCATGATATTTCCACTTACATAAGCTTTGCCAAACTCTAATGAGTCTTTCTTTGCACGGCCACTTTCTGGCTTGAGAATCCTATAAGCAATAGGTTTATCCTTAGGTGTTATTGGACCCGGCTTGTAATAATTATTGATGAAGTTGTAAAATGATTTATTGTCGCCACCATCAGCGCTTCTGTTCCACCAATTGAACACAACATTATTGGCAAAACCAAAATCGCCATCCATACCAACTGATGGGTTACGTGCCACATTGTTTGCCCAAAGATTACGCATAAACGTACTATTTCTGCCTCCTATAGTGCTTCCAAAAGCATGGTTGTAGGTATCCAATCCTTCAGCAAACATGGAGTTCTGAATGGTTACGTTTACTGTTGGTAGCTTCTCCCCTTTCCCATCAGCTTTCCTGTCATACACGTGACGATAAAAAGACATCACTTCATCTAATCCCCAACTACCAGATACATGGTCGATGATGATATTGCCCACCACGTTTCCCCCAAGGCCATCATCACGCCTGGTAACTTCTGTGGCACCCCTGCGGAATCGGATAAACCGAATGATGATATCGTGGGTATCAAGCAATACAGACTCACCAGCAATACAAATGCCATCACCGGGTGCAGTTTGTCCTTCGATAGTAATGTATGGGGCCCGTACATTAATGGGTGATTTCAACTGGATGATACCAGCCACATTGAACACAATAATCCTTGCCCCGCCCTGCTCACATGCTTCACGTAAGGTACCAGGGCCACGGTCTTCCAAACTTGTTACAACAAAGACCTTCCCTCCACGGCCCCCTGCAGTAAAAGCACCACCGCCTTCAGCACCGGGAAATGCAGGTATTTTTGTCTGGGGCAAATCAGTAGGCTTGGATGCCCAAGGCACAAATGGCTTCCCTTTCCTTTCATCAGCTTCAATGATAGGTAAGGCTTTAGCCCATGCTTCGTCAGAGAGTTTTTTATAGCCCTCCATTATCCTATTGGCAGAATCTTCTACTGGTTTCGGAATACGAGGATATTGTGCTGCCGCTTTATTACTTATGACAGACAAAATAAGCAGGGCACAACATGGAACAAAGATTTTATTCATGGATATACATGTTTTAACAGCCAACTGTCATTAGTTGATTGAAGAAGTTTCATGCTGGAATAACAGGTCTATTTTTTTGCAGTGGATGGAACTACATTCTTAATATCCACAACACTATTGAGGTACACTTCAATATTACTGTAACCAGTTTTTGTAATTATTGCTGCATCACCAGCATCTCTTGGATTCAATCCATGTGCAGTTTCATAAGCGTCAGGCATACCGTCATTGTCTGAATCCTTGTAAGGTGTACCCTTGTAACTTGGGTAACCGCCTACTTGAATAGGGTCCGTAATGATACCCTGCTTATAGGAATCGATTGGCAAACGGCGGTGCTTGAACTGCGTTGTTGGCAAAGGAACATTGGGGTCAAATTCTATCTTGCCAGTTGTTACCTGCTTTACAATCCTTGTATCAACAGGGTCACGTTTCGGCAAAGTGGCCCCTGCATTTTTCAGTACATATTCCTTTGCTTCCAATGTGGGGATGATAGTGAACTCGGGCATGGGCAAAGGCTTGTCCCATTTCATGGCTGCTGTGTACTGTCCGGCATCGGGCATTTCTTCCACTTGTACGCCGCCATCCCAATTGTCCTTTGTTACACGGTCGTTTCCTTCCACAATGTTCCCATGAACATAGGCACGCCCAAAAACGAGGTAGCCCAGTTTACTCCTTCCGCTTTCCGGTTTTAGGATACGGTGACCGATTGGATGGTCTGTAGGTGTTGATGGGCCTGGCTTGTAATAGTTGTTGATGATATTGTACATAGCTGTGTAGTCGCCTCCATCGGTGGAGCGGTGTACCCAGTTGAATACTACGTTGTTGGCGAAATTGAAGATACCGTTCCAACCAATGGATGGGTTACGGCCTGCGTTATCTGCCCAAATATTGCGGATGAAGGAGCAATTCTCCCCACCCAAGGTGGAACCAAATGCATGGTTCCAAGTATCCAGGCATTCTGAGAATATGGAATTTTGTATGGTGATATTTACGGTGCCCAATTTCTGTTCGCCTTTTTGGGCATTGGGTGTGCTGTCGTTGTACATGTGACGGTACATACTCATGTTTTCATCCAGCCCCCAGCTTGCGGAAACATGATCAATCATGATGTTGCCAACTGGATTGCCACCAATGGCATCGTCCCTTCTACCTACATTGGTTTCGCCACGGCGGAAACGCATGTAACGGATGATAACATCGTGCGTGTTTATCCAGACTGTTTCACCTGCTATGCAAATGCCATCACCCGGGGCTGTTTGGCCTGCAATGGTGATATAAGGTGCACGGATAATTAAAGGCGTACTGATCCTGATGATACCAGATACATTAAAAACAATGATCCTTGCCCCTCCTTGTTCACATGCCCAGCGTAGGCTCCCTTCACCGTTATCGTTTAAATTGGTTACTACTATTACTTTCCCACCACGGCCGCCATTGCTAAACTTACCACCACCCTCTGCCCCTGGAAATGCGGGAATGGAGGCTTGGGGCAAATCATAGGGGCGTGCAGCCCAAGGTATATATGGCCTACCATGCTTTGCCTCTTCTTTAATAATAGGATAAGCGATGGCCCATGCCGAATCTGAATGTTTGGTGGCGGCCTTCATTAAAGAATCACTCCACCGTTGAACATCTGGTGGTATCTGGGGATACTGGGCAAATGCAGCCAACGCAATACCCGAGCATAATAAGCTAGCGATAACTTTTTTCATCTAAATCTTTGGTTTATCTGTTAAAATAATAAAGCGTAATCATGCAGGGCTTATTATTTTATTTAAAAAGAGAAAGTAAAAACTTTCTCTTTTTCGTTGGAACCCATTATTTAATTTTTTTACTTCTCAATCTTCACATCAATGTTAACATATGTCGCTGATGGGCTTACTGCAGCATTGATTGTTGTTACAGAGCTAAAGTTTATTTGAATCATACCAAACTTGCCAGCAGCAGTTTTAAAGTAAACAGTATTGTTAGGTGAAGTGGTACTTAAACCTGTAACTTTTGTTGTTGTTCCAGAGGATAGTTGGGTTGCTCCGGCAGTTCTTAATGTACCAGCACTCAATGCTTGTGCAAAAGTTGGATTGGGAGTGCCGCTTGCTAGCTTTTTGAATATAGTTGCATTCTTTGTCCAAGCACTAATATCGTAAGCACCGAAAACACCTGTTGCATTCAAAGCATAAATAGTATGCCCTAAAGCCGTTCCGGATACTTTGGTTGTATCATAGAAGTAACCAAAATCTATGCTAGCGGATTTAGATGCTGCATCTGTATAATTATAAGAAGTGCCTTCTGAAGTTGAGAAGTAACATTTATTTATTTTTGCAGTTGTATCTGGAGCATAGAGGAAACGATAGCTGTAAAAATTAAAATCAGCATTAATATTCACAGCGATATCCTTGTGCCCAATGTAATTACCTACAGCATCATGTGCAACAATTCTGTACAAATAGTTCCCATTGGCACTATCAGCCATAAATTTCTTCACGGCCGAATACGAATTTTTGTTGGTTGCATTTAAAGTATCCCTAACCAAAAAAGCAGTTTGGTTTATTGGATTTTTCTGTATGCTTACATATTTCATATCCACATTGGAGGAAATGGTAAAGTTAAAGTAGATACTATCTTTTGGATTCAAAGTAACATCCCCTGTAACATAGTACTTTCCCAGATTGGAGAGTTCCACAGTAACATTGCTACCATCCACGGGATCAACCTTCTTTTGGCAGCCTGTTAGTACAAATACCAACAATGCGGTTCCTACTATTATTTTTTTCATATTGATTTTATTTTCAAAAATTATTCATATGGGTTAAATGTGCCTCCAGACCAGCCAATGGTTTGCTGAATGGCTGGTGTTTGCAAGAAAAGGTTAGGCATAGGATACACATAATATTTATCCGGAATACTGATCACGTTTGCACCTTCCAATGATGCTGGTATGGTGGCAGGTGTTATTGTAAATATTCTGGAGTAAGTAAACTTGTTATTAACGTTAATTGTATCCCTAGGTTTAACACCCAAAGCATCCGCCTTATCCAAGAAAATGTCAGTCGGTAGTGCTCCTGTACGAGTAGTGCCAGCATAATATGGTGGTTTTGGCGTAACGATATAGGATTGCCTTGCTGTAATCAGGCCCAAATTGCGGGTTCTCCTCAAGTCAAAGTTCCTCATTCCTTCCATGGCAAACTCTATTTGTCTTTCGTTCAACAACAAAGTTCTCATGCTGGGTATATCTGTTGCTATTTCCAACCCATAATCATTTGAACCGGCACCAGCTACTATTCCTGCCCTTTGCCTTATTAAGCGTACCATATTTTTGGCCTCTGTCATCCTGCCTGTTTCATTGGCACATTCAGCCAAGTTCAATATCACCTCTGCAAAACGCATTTCAATCCAGTCCATACCACTGCCACCACCGGAATTTGAATTGTAAACTGCCTGTGCTGCCGAAATTGAAGTATTGCACAACCTTTTGCAATAAAACCCTGTAACCATATTGGACGTTTCATCCAAATTGCCTTTATAGTTCCATTGCTTACGTATTGGTTTGGCATTGCCTGGAAATGTCCAGGAGTCGCCATTAAAAGCAATGGTAGCTGCAAAACGAGGGTCCCTGTTTAACCAAAAACAGGTATCATCGTAAGGAGTAGTTGTGTTTGGAGAATTGGTTGGTAATCCATCTGCTTTAAGATATGACTTCACCAGGTTCCAAGTAGGTTGGTATGAGCCACTACCGGCACTCGATTCTGAATATGGCCTTGCTTGGTTTTCAATATTGGTACCAAAATCTTTGGATGTATTGTATTTCCTAACTATTAAAATTTCTTTGTGGTCCTCGGTTAAAAAAATATTTGCATAATTAGCAATAAGGCCATAACCATTGGCAACACAAGTATCATAAGCTGCCCTGTTTGCCTGATATGCCGCTTCCCAACGCGAAGCAACTGGGCCATTGGGGCTAAACTGTGGGCTGGCCCAATATAGCAATGCTTTACCTTTAACAGCTAAAGCGGCAGCTTTTGTAGCCCTTCCAGCATCGGATGCCGGCCAACTTTTTGGTAAATATGCAGCAGCAGAATCCATGTCATTTGCAATAGCAGCAATACATTCACTTGTTTTAGAACGTGGTACTTGTAAATTATCATCATCTACTCCTTGAGCATGGAACACCAACGGTACACCGCCATATAACCTAACTAACTTAAAGTAAGTATAGGCCCTAAGAAAAAAGAATTGCCCCTTCAAGGTTCTTTTAGATGCTTCAGATATGGTTACACTGGTATTAAGCCCATCGATTCCTACATTGCAGCGGCGGATATCGGAATATCTATTGGTTGTGATACCTGCTGCAGAACCAATATCAGTAACGGAATTCTCTATCAATGTACCATACAGGAAGCTATATGGGGAACTAAAGAATGCTCCATTACTCTCGTCAGATGTGTTGTGGATAGCTGCAGTAGTTGTACCACCAGACACAGGCCATTGAGGTATTACTAAAGCATAAGTTCTATTTAAGAACAAACCAACAGCCCCTTCATCTTCAAATGCCAATTCGCCTTCAATCCCAGTAGGATCAGGTATCTCAAAAAAATCCTTTTTGCAAGAGGATAACAATGCCACGCCGAACATGCAAATGATCGCTATTGTTATACTTGTATATTTAAACTGTTTCATTGTTGCTTTTGATTTAATAATTTACAAACTTGCTGTGATACCCAAAGAAATGGTTCTTAGTATGGGATAACTGGCAAAATTACTTGTATAGGGATCTTTATATGGTAATGGGTTAACAATGCTCCACAAGTTTGTTCCTGTAAGCAAAACCCTCATTTCCGGTATCTTGTACTTTGAAGATATCCGCTTAGGCAATGAATAAGACAGCACCATATTATTTATCCTGCATTGGGTACCGTCTACGGCCCAAAAAGTCGACTGTTCCTTTGCCAATGGAGCATCTGCCCTTGGGAACTTGGCATTGGGGTTATCTGGTGTCCAGTGGTCGGCCCAGAAAGATGGGGCATTTTGAGTGGTGGTAGGAACTTTTTTGGCTTCTGTATCGTAAAACTTTTTGCCACCAATAACCAGGTTCAGGTTTGTTTGCAGTCTGAATTCCTTGTAGGTAACTCCAAGCGTGATGCCTCCGCTAAAAACCGGTGTTGTTTTGTTAAACATTACGGTAATATCATTATCGTCAATCTTTCCATCATTGTTAACGTCTTGAAAGTTCATATAACCCACTTGTGGTTTAAAACCACCAATAGTATAATTTGGATTTTTAGCAAGAAGGGCATCCACCTCTGCTTGGCTCCTTAAAATACCTAAAGCTATGTAGCCAAAATTATTTCCATTATAAGTTCTTGGATCCTTACCGATTGGATTGGAAATGCCATTTGACCCGAATAACCCAAGACTAGCAGGGCTGTAATATTGTTGTAAAACCTGACTATTGGACCAACCGAAATTCATATCTGCAGAAAAGCCCCAATCCCTACCGAAAGTTGTTCGATAGCCAACAGAAAACTCGGAACCCCAACTCAATTGCTGTCCATAGTTCTTAACAGGAGTAATCAATCCTGTAGTAAGTGGGGCAACACTCGCATCCAATGAATTAAATGCATCATAAGTATAACGTTGGTAGAACTCGGCAGTAATGTTTATTTTGCCCTTTAAAATCGTTGCATCAAATCCAATATTCAATGTTCTTGCTTTTTCCCAAGTAGCTTCTGGATTAGGGTAAAGGTTTGGATCCAAACCATTTGTATTAGTACTTCCAAACAAGGCACCAGTCGTATTTGTAAACCTGTCAACATAGGTTTTGTTGGTAACCCTGTCTTCACCCACAAGACCGTAAGTGGCCCTTAATTTTAAGCTATTAACAAAAGTGATGTCCCTGAAAAAATTTTCATCACTAATTTTCCAACCAAGTCCAAGGGTAGGAAAAACACCCCACCGATGGTCTGGGGCAAAATTTGAAGAAGCATCGGCTCTTGTTATCAGTTCCAGGAAATACCTGCTCTTAAAAGAATAATCAGCCCTACTTAAAAATGAACGCTTTGCAGTCTGTGTGGTTTGTGGGTTCCTGATGGCATCAGTTATTGAACCAATACTGGTAGGGTCATTGCTGAATGCCCAAAACTCATCAATACCCAACACCAACTGTTGAAACTTGGTAAGGAATATATTCTTTGACTCAGCTTCACCTTGGTCCATACCCACCAAAATGGAGAAGTCATGGCTCTTAATTTTTTTAACGTAACTCAAAGTGGCTATTAATTGATAGCTGCTACCACTGGTTGTACCTTCAGACATTTGGTTGTTATTGGTAATTGTCGAGTAAGGAGTGCCCGCAATTAGTGAATCTGAATAAAGCAACCCATTATTTCCGTTCTTGAAGAAGTTTCCTGCTTTGTAGGAAGGATAATATTGTTTATCGTTATTGTTCCTGTTCAATTGACCGAATTGGATTTTTGCAGTTAACCCTTTTAAGAAACTAGGTTTGTACTCCAAAGAAGTATTCACACTTAGACCTTGAGATTTTGTGTTGGTATAATTCCCCGAATTGAACAATCCAAGAATGCTCCAGTTACCGGGCTGTGCAGGTCCATTAAATTGTGTAGGGATTCCTTTGATGCTTACGGGTACCCATTTTGGCGTAAGGTATAAAGCTCTTATTGTATAATCATCTGTTTCACTATTGGCATTTTTTAAGGTATTCCTGTTTTCCTTATTATAATCAGATGCAAAGCTCAAATTGGCCGTTAACCCATCAATGATTTTTGCATCAACTCCTGCACGGATACTGTATTTATTTACACTGATATCCCCGTAGTTACCTGTTTCATTGTAATAACTTCCTCCTGTAAAAAAAGTAACCCTTTCAGAACCGCCTGAGATATTTACAGTGTGCCTTGAAACCTTTCCTGCTTTCCAAAGTTCATCATGCCAGGACCTATTAGGCATGGCTGCTAAACGGTCCAAATCTGCCTGCGAAAACCTGGAAGTCAATGCTGTATTATTTAACTCATATCCATCATTCAACATTTTGGCATGATCATACGCACTTAGTGTTTCTGATTTTACAGCCTCATTAGAAGAACCAAAATAGCCAGAGTAAGTAAGTCTTGGCTTACCAATCTTTCCTTTCTTTGTAGTAATCAATACAACGCCCTTTGCTCCTGCAGCTCCATAAATGGCAGCAGATGCATCCTTTAAGAAAGTGATATCCTCGATTTGGCTTGCATCCAAATTTTCGAAGAAATCAGGGTTTGGCGACTGGTTATAAATAGTAGGGTTCACAATAATCCCGTCTATTACATAAAGCGGCTGCGTGGTAAGACCACCACCAGTAAACGTTGTTGAATTACGGATATTAATGTCAGTAGTAGAACCAGGTTTACCTGAGGAATAACTAACAGACACACCAGGCACCCTATTGATTAGCGCAGAACCCAAATTAGCAACAGGAAGGTCCTCTATGGTAGAAGCTTTAATGGTGGATACCGCACCTTGTACATTTACACGTTTCTTGGAACCATACCCAACAACAATTACATCATCCAAATTGTTGTCCAATTCGGTAAGGACTATACTTAATGTGGATCCAGAACCAACTTTGTCTTCATAAATAACAAAGCCTACGTGGCTAACACTAATTATTGATTCAGATGATGGCGCTTTGATTGAAAATTCGCCATTGGTTCCTGAAACAGTGGCAAGGTTGGTGTTCTTAATTTTCACACTGGCCCCTACTAAAGGCTTACCTGTTTTCTTTTCGGTAATTATACCGCTTATTGTTTTCTCTTGAGCAAAAATAGTAGTGAAGCTTCCGAGAAAAAATAGAAGCAACAACACATGCAGTCGTTTTGGGTTCATACGGCGTTTGTTTTAAAAAAAGAGTAATTAGAAAATCAAATCGTTAATAGGATTCTATTGATAGTTATTGGTTGCTTGCTTTTGCAGCTTTGATCCTCTCCTGCCACTGTTCACCTTCTTTTTTCACATCATACCCTTGGGTTGATAAATAATTGTTGATCCGGCCCTTGTACTTGCCAAACCACTCCGTTTTTTTATCGGCCGATTCCGCATCCATAGCAATTTCCCTAGCTTCTACCAAATAGCCATGGATTTTTGCTTTCTGTTCTTCTGTAAGTGCAGGGATCATGGCCACATAGGCATTATAAGTCACCGCTACTTTATTATAGGTCATTCCATCCTTCACCTTTGTTATTTGGTCCCCATTCAATTCGGTGGCCAACTTCTGCAGATAGTTTTTGTGCAGGTCAACCAATAAAGCTGTTCTTTTTTCTTCAATGCCCATCACTTTCTCGGAAATGGTTTTCTTATCCAAAGTGGAATCCTTCTTTATTGTTTTTGCATTGGTATTGAAAGTCTCGTGCAATGAATTAAGGCTGTTATACTGTTGAACCATGATGTTCTGGACACGATAGAATTTGGAGGAATCAGCAATGCCCAATACTGCAACAATTTTGTTGGAACGCTGGGTAATGGTTTGTAGGTATGCTGCATCTTTTGATGGAGCTGTACTTTGAGAAAATGACCCTGTAGAAACCAATAAGACCACAACAGCACATACCGCCTGCTTCAATTGCAAAATATAATAAGCATTCCGAAAATTAGCAAAGAGATGTATCGGTAACAATCGCTTCATACGGTCTTGAGTTATGCAAATTCGTTAGAAATCCTCAATAATAATTCCTATTGGAAACCTAATTATTGATGAAGTAAAAGTAGAAGTGGAACAAGCCCTGAACAATGTAACCTTTAACTATAATACTGGAACATTTTACTATTGCTTCCTTATTTTTAGTTAAAAAATTACTGTACGGCAATCGTAATATTTGCAGGCTTCAACCCATTGGAAATCGCTTTCAATTTTATAAACCCTTGCTTGTTCTTTGCTTTTACTATTGCCAGGCACAATCCATTGTAAGCTTTATGATGACTGGATTTAAAGGCTTCCAAACTTGCAGGATATCCGTTGTCCGTAGCTTCAATCGTTCCTTCGCCATCTATGGAAAAGTCGATTGTATTATCTGCATAAGGAACAAGGTTTCCTCTCTCATCAACGATTCTTGCAGTAACAAAACACAAATCATTTCCATCGGGATGGATTATTCTTCTATCCGCAAGCAATTCTATCTTGGCTGGTTCACCGGCTGTATTGATTATTTTTTCAAGTACCGTTTTTCCATTCTTCCTGGAAACAACCTTCAGCGTTCCGGGTTCGAACCGTACTTTCCACATCACATGCAGGTCATCCCCCTGCTTTTTTCTGGTTCCCAATGATTTGCCATTGAGGTACAGCTCCGCTTCATCTGCATTGTTGTAATATGACCAAACATCCATTGTATCCGCTGCTTTCTTGCCTGCCTGTCTGCTAGGCTGGTTCCAGTGGGGGAAAAGATGCAGTACCGGTTCCTTGGTCCACTCACTTTTGTACATATAATATGCATCCTTTGGAAAACCGGCCAGGTCCACAATGCCGTAATAGGAACTTCTGGCCGGCCAAGGATAAGGCACGGGCTCACCCAAGAAATCAAAGCCGCTCCAAACAAACAGGCCCGAAAGGAAATCATGCCGCTTGATGATTTTCCAAGTGGTTTCATGATTGGTGCCCCAATAAGCAGCCACATTATCGTAGGCTGAAACCGTAAAATCAGCGTTACCACCTTCCACAAACTTCATGGGTGACTTCTGCGGCCAGTATCGCATGGAATCCGATGGCATATCATAATGCCCGCGTGAGGCCAATGCACTCATGGTTTCTGCCGCAAGGAATTTCTTGCCCGGAAAAAGCTTGGGGAAGTCCGCATATACTTCCTGATGGTAGTTGAGGCCGATCAAATCCAGTGCACCTGATTGGTACATGAAGTTCTTTGCAGGATTCCATTCACTTAAAGCTGCGGTAACGGGCCTTGTTGTATCCCATGATTTCACAATGCCTACCAGCTCTTTTGTCAAGGCTATCCCAGATGAATCGAACTGTTCACGAATCTCGTTGCCTATGCTCCAGATAAAAACGGATGGATGGTTCCTGTCACGTTTTACCTGGTCTTCAAGGTCCCGTTGATGCCATTGGGGGAAATCTGAATAATAATCGTATTTGTTCTTCTTTTTCTTCCACATATCAAACGCCTCGTCCATTACCAGAAAACCCATCCTATCACAGGCATCCAAGAATTCAGGTGCAGGCGGATTGTGTGCGGTACGGATAGCATTGCAGCCCATCTCCTTTAAGATCCTCAACTGCCTTTCTATGGCAGCCACATTGACGGCCGTTCCCAATGCACCTAGATCATGGTGCATGCAAACGCCCAGTATTTTCATGGGCTTGCCGTTCAGGAAAAAGCCTTTATCTACATCAAAATTGAAATAGCGGATACCGAATATTCTCCTGACACTGTCAATAAGTGTTCCCTTATTGGATACCAGTTTTATCTCCATGGTATATAATGCGGGGGCGTTGACTGACCAAAGTTTTGGCCGTTTTGTAATTACCTGTTGATCAAGGTCCCCCTTCAGGTTGTCAAGTAGTAATGATGATTCTGCAAAGCTTACTTTCCTGCCTGCTGGGTCAAAGATGGTGGTAATTGCATGTATGGTTATGGGATGCCCAAATTCATTTTTTACAGGTGCCTGAATGTGGATGATACTCGAGTCCTTATTAATTATAGGGGTTGTAATAAACAACTCGTTGCTATTGATATGAACAGTGTTGGTCGTTACCAACCTAACATTCCTATAAATACCCGAACCAGTATACCAACGTGAATTGGGTTGCTGTGAATTATCCACTTTCACTACAATGACATTCTGTTCATTGTCAAATTTCAAATGGCCCATCAACTCATACTGAAAAGAAATATAACCGTTTGGCCGCTTACCTAAATAATGCCCATTGATCCATACTTCACTGTTGCGGTAGATGCCATCAAATTCAATAAATACCTTTTTGTTCATGGATGAGGATAGAACCTTAAATGTCTTCCTGTACCAACCAATGCCTCCGGGCAATGAGCCACCTTGATTGGTGGCTGCTGCCTTTTCATCAAAGGGCAATTCAATACTCCAATCGTGCGGCAGGTTCAAAGTGCGCCACTTTGAATCGTTGAATGATGGTTGAATGGCTGTGGAATCATTCCCAAGAAGAAACTTCCAATTACTATTGAAGTTAAGAATGCTCCGTTGGGCATTCGCCTGCACAACAGCAAGTAACCATAAAAATATCCATACTTTCTTCATGCTATTTTTTGAACTACAATACGCAAAGCCATAAAATTGACGACCATTTGGCATCTTTACCCTTGTGGCAACATTTTATTCCGCAAAATTCAATTCACTCTTTCCCTTATCAACCGATGTTGCCACGGCTATGCCCCGTTGGTCTTTGTTATTCACTGCATTGTAAAAATGATAGACTACGCCTTTCCATTTTACGACGAAAGATTTATGTGCATATTTGGCATCATAGGGTTCCGATGAATGGATAAGGTCCTCCCCTTTCCAATCTGTCCAGTTAACCAAATCATAGGAACAGGCAAAGCGGTTGAAGGCATCTTTGCGCCCTTCCCAGAAGGCGCCGAAGTAGAACATGACCCAAATATTGTTTATCTTCTGAATAACGGCATCGCCAGTAATGCCAATTTTATGGTGCATGACAGGTTCTGTACGGAAGCGTTGCCAATGCAGCATATCATTGCTCACGGCCATGCCTATACGTTCAAACCAACGGGTCTTCTTATCCCTGCCATTGGAAGTATCCCCATTGGCATTGTAGTACATAACGAATGGATAGCCTGTTGTTTTCTGTTTGTCCCAAATAACGGTGTTCTTGTACTGTTTTTTATTTTCCCACCAGCGAACATCGGCATCATTGGAGCTTAGCACAGGATTGTTTTGTGTTTGCCATTCATGTGGCTTGGCAATATCTTTCTTTGTGGAGGCAATGCCAATAGAAAGCAGGCCCGCTTCATACCCTTTAGTGTTGCCCCCAAAATAGCTCATCCAGTATTTGTTGTTGAATTGTTGCAGTTGATAGGAACCACTCCATGTTGCATCCTGCAAAGCCATATAACCAGCTTTTTGATGTGCATCCCAAACAGTAGTATCACTGCCGAAGGTCAATAGCTTGCCCAATGTTTTCCAGTGAAGCAAATCCTCACTCTGGGCCAACCATGTTTCATAGCCACGTCCATCAAACTGTATATAGCTCATGTACCAATGATTGTTTTTCCTGAACACTGTGGGGCAGTCCATTTTCTTGGCATCACTGTCGGGAACCATTACCAATCCATATTTATAGGGCGTTTTCACCTCATTATAAATACTGTTCATAACACTATCAGGCACTTGCTGTGCCTTTAGAAGATTGCAGCAAAAGAATAAGGATATTATTAAAAGTACCTGCTTCATTGGCTTATTTTTATTGCATTGGTTAAGGCCTGTAAGGCAACATTCACTTAACCGAAAAATGATAATTGCCCGAACGGATATTGATGATTGCTTCTCCTTTGGCCATTTTTGCTGCTTTGACAACCGTTCCATCCTGCGTTATAACGGATGATTGTATTGCCGGCAAATAAACTACACCTGTTGTGTTTGGCGGAATGGCAACATCCAGTTCAAAAACACCGTTTTCCTTTTTCCAATCGCTTGCAATTAAGCCATAAGCAGATTGGTAAGTTGCTTTTGCATTTCTGATATCACCTACTACCTGCGGGCGAATTACAATTGTTTTGTAGCCAACCGACCCTTCTGCCTGACTGATACCAGCAAGCCCCTCATAGAACCATTCCATGATATGGCCCAACATGAAATGATTATTGGAAACACTCGGCAATGCCTGCCAGCTTTCGGGCAAAGCTGTTGCACCTTTTGCTATCTGGTAACCGTAACCCGGTACATCGCTACGGTTGTTCATGTCGAAAATAACATCGCTACGTCCTGCTTCATCCAATACCTTCAATACATATTTATAGCCAATATCCCCAGCAGTCAAGGCGTTGTTCCTACCACGTATATCTTTTATTAAATTATCTATAACGGCTTGCTTGTCCTTATCGTTCACTAGGCCCATGTATAAGGCCATGGCATTGGACGTTTGGCTAGCGGAACCATATTGATTGGTGACTACATTGAAAAATAGGTTATTGAAGGACAGTTTGATTTCATTGGCCAGTCTTGAATAGGCAACTGCATCTTCTTTCTTGTTGAGCAATGCTGCAATCTGCCTCATCGTATTGGCTACATGATAGTACATGGCTGTAGCAGTTAAGCCCTGTGGCGTAAGCTGCGAAAAACCAGGTTTATTGGGACCTAGGTCATACCAATCACTTAGGCCCTGCTTCAAAATGTGGCTGCTGTCTTTTGATTGTAGGTAAGTAATGTAATGCTGCATCATGGAATAGTTCTCCTTCAGCACTTTCAGGTCACCGTACCATTGGTAGAGGTACCAAGGCAAGATAATGGCAGCACTGCCCCATTCCGGTGAATCCCTAAAAGGTTCTGCGAACTGTACAAACTCCGGTGAAATTTCTGGAACTAGTCCTTTATCTGTTTGTGCCAAGCGCATGTCGGTGATGGCCTTGCGGCATAACGTGGCTATATCGTACGCATATTTTACGGAACTGCCCACCAAATGGGTTTCTTCCAGCCAGCCCAGTTTTTCGCGGTGGGGGCAATCGGTGAAAACACTGGCCATATTGCTTTTGATGGACCAATCAATGAGCTTGTCTGTTTGGTTGAACAAAGTATTGGAGCAGGAAAAACTGCCTATCCTTGCTGCTGCATTGCTGGTATGCAATCCCTTGATAGATAGGATCACTGGCAAATGATGGGGATTGGGTTCATTGGCAGCAACCGCATTGTCCACCTGCACATAACGGAAGCCGTAATAGGTGAAACGTGGTTGCCATGTTTCAACGCCGTTACCTTTTAGCACATACTGATAGTAATGTGGGCTGCCCGTTGCCTTCTGGTTAGCCGAACCGTCTTCATTTAAAAGTTCAGCAGGTAATATTTTTATGGTATCGCCCTTGTTGCCCTGAACAATAACCTGTGGAATGCCACTCATGTTCTGGGCCATATCATATACCCAGCTACTGTCTTTTAGCTTGGTTGTTTTAATGGGTGCAAAAAATTGCATGACTTTCAATGGTTCGGCTGTTTGCGATTGCAAGGGGTGGCCTTTTACGATGACAGCCTTTTTCCAGTTGGTCTCGTTGAAGTTGGATTGGTCCCAACCTTGTTGTTCCAAATTGGCATCATAATCTTCCCCTCCATAAATACTGCTGAAGAAGATGGGCGATGGAGCCGTCCGCCATGAGTCATTGCTGATGATATTATCTGTGGTACCGTCGGCATATTCAATCAACAATCTGCAAACCATTTTTGGGTAACCGAAAGCACCCGTCATTTTCCGGTAGCGTTCACTGGGTATGTAATAGAAACCGTTGCCCAGTATAACACCAATAGCATTGCTACCAATATTTAGCTGACTCGTTACATTGAACGTGACGTACAAAGCCTGTTGAGTATAATTTGTCCAACCCGGATCAAGGAAATTATCCCCCACTTTCCTCCCGTTGATGCTCATTTCAAAATGTCCCAATCCTGAAATGAAAGCAGTGGCAGACCTTATTGGTTTGGCAACAATAAATTCCTTTCTTAAGAGTGGCAGTATGTCTTTCCGCTTGCCCCAAGCTTTCTTGCCGCTTTGGTGTACATGGGGACAATCTTACTGGTATCGGGCAGCTCATCATAAGCAATCCACTGGGCATTTTCCCAATCATCTTTTTTCAATAGGCCCATTTGCCAATAGGCAATCGGACTAGCAGCCATATTC
>JAHEZD010000075.1 GCA_023251255.1 Chitinophagaceae bacterium | reverse complement strand
GGAATTACTACCTGCAGGCCCACCATTAGTAACAAAATACCTGAATGCAATACGCCCTGTAGTGGGGCCCGACAAACCACTAACAGTTATTGTGTAAGAGGTCCATACAATTGGATAAACACTTGTTGAAAGTGTAGGATTGATTTCCAGTAATTGCGTAGTGAAATCACCCACAGAAGTAGTAGAGGTTCCAACATTCACGCTTGTACCTTGTGTACTTAGGCGCACTTGCAGATTGTCGGCAAATTCCTGCCCAGAGGTAGCAGATCCAGAACTGCCTACGGTCCAAAACCTAATTTTGGCCCCATTGTTTAGGTTCAACAAAGGAGATATAAGCCAATTGCTAAGTGTAACGCCTGATGTGCCATCTCCGCATTCAAAATTGGTTGCAATGCATTGGCTACCGCCATGAGGCGTGCCCACCTGCAAAAAAGGCAGTGTTTGAAAACTGCTCCCTGCAAACCATGCTTCCCCAACTGCACCGTCAGAATTATTTTTTGCAGTCCAACCAGCAACGGGAGTGGTTGTATTTGATGTAGCTAAAGTAAGTGTCTCAAAACCTTCTGTCAAGTTCGAAACCTGCGCTTTAAGTGTGCCTCCAATAACAAACAGGTTCAAGAATAAAAATACCGCCGTCGATGATGTAAACTTTTCTTTCATAAGTGTTTTTTAGGTGTATAATAATTAAACTAGATTGAAGATAGCTTCAAAATAAAAGGAATTGAACCACTTATCGGCCAATTACTATTTTGGGCCAAGTAAATTTGGCTGCAAAAGTAAAAAAGTCGGTTTCGACAGCCAAATTAAACAGTACTATAAAAAGCAAAAAGGGCCTGCTTTTCAAGCAGGCCCTTTTTTTCAATTATTGAAGGTATTAGTTTTTGATAAACTTGCTAATGGCTGTTTCGCATCCATCAGCACATACCGCTTTGATGGTATAAGTACCCTTAGCCAGTGAGCTAACATTCAATTGAATATTGTTATCGCCATTGTTTACACTGGTTAGCTTGGTCATGATTACTTTGCCAGCCAGGTCGCTTACCATGAAAGTTACCTTATCTGCTTTTGGTGAAGCAACAGAAAGGTTCAACGTTTCGGCAACCGGATTGGGGTACACACTAACCAATTCCAGCTTGGTAGCTTTAATGCCTTTAATGAACACCACAGGACTCAAGGTTGACTTGCCATCTTTGTCTATTTGTTTCAACCTGTAATACAAACCAGTCGTTAAGGATTTGCTATCTGCAAACGTGTAGGTTAAGCTGCCATTGCTATTGCCATTGGCCGCCTTGCTTGTTATGAAGGCTAGTGCACTGAAGTTGGTGCCGTCTACACTGCGTTGCAGTTCAAAACCAGTGTTATTGATTTCTGTAGCGGTGGTCCATGAAAGCAGGTTAATGCTACCTTGACGAATGCCCTTAAAATCTGTTACTGATACTGGTAAGGCTCCGCCTGTAGCTGTAAGTGTAAATGACCCTTCAGTACCAGAAGCACCGTAGCCATATACCCGGAAATAGTAGGTAGTATTGGCAGCCAATCCTGTTAAACTTAAAGTTTCTGCACCGCCACCTGCAGTAGCATCTGCACATCCAATAGTAGTAAAGGAACCACAAACACCAGAATAGGCAATGATGACTGCGTCGAAAGAGCTTCCGATTGGAGTCAGTGTAATAGTTGCAGTACCTGCTACTGAAGTTTTAAATTTGAACCACACATCATCATTGGCATTACCAGTATAGCTAGCACAAACTTCAGCTGCTAGGCTTTGTGTGGCGCTTACAGTGGTTCCGGCAACAGGGAAATAAGCAGAAACCGCTATTGCACCTGTGCAGTCATCATTTGCCGGTGCTGCGGGTACTGCCCCTGTAGTAAATGAGGTAGTATTACTAACACATCCCACTGCTGCTACGCCGGCTGTCTTAGGCACTATATACCAATAATATTGCGTAGAAGGCAATCCACCAGTTATGGAAGCGCTTGTGGTAGTTGTATTGCCAATCATGGTTGTAGGAGGGTTAGTGGTGCCAAAGTATACATCATAGCTGTCTGCAGTAGCAGAACCATTCCAAGAAAGCGCAATACCACCTACATAAGGCACATTGGTGGCAGCATTTGCCGGGCTGATGTTTGTAGTACAGGCTGGCGGTGCAGCAGCAGATGCAAGAGCGATACAGTATTGACCCGTGGCACCTGAGTTGCCATCCACCATAAAATAATAGGTTGTTCCTGCAGTTAATGTAGGAGTAGTAACAGTAACTGATGGATTGGTGGTTAAATCAAACCCAGTCATGGCAGGTAGCACTTGCGTAAGTACAAGCGAAGGGCATGTACCAGTAGCAGTATAGATACCTACCCATGCATTCAGGAGGCCTGTGGTAACACCCGAAGGCCTTGTCATAACGATGTTTATCTGACCAGTAACCGTAGGCGTGTACTTGTACCACAATGTATTGTTAGGCGTGCTTGAGGAAAAACTAGGATCATTAACTGAAGTTGCCGAAGTTGTATTTTGGCAATCAGATGCACCATTCAAAGCAAGCGTAATTGCACCGCAATAGTCATCATTGGCTGGTGGGCAGCTAGCAGTCTGTAATGCAACTGACGCAACTGTTGAGTTAGCAGAAGAACTGGAATTGGTACAAGTGGTAACACAACGGTAATCTGCACCTGCTGCAGGCTGAACCACAGAGACTGTAGCTGTCGTTGCACCAGGAATATCTGTCCAGCTACTGCCACCAATAGTAGTCGTTTGCCATTTATAAGTTATGCCCGCAAGACCTGTAGTGTTTCCAGCAACTGATAAGTTAATCCTTGCCCCGGCACATGCCTGGGCAGGGCCAGTGGCCGTGCCTCCCGTAGGCGTACCTGAACAGCCTGATAGTTGCTGAACAACAATACTGTCAATAATAAGTGCATCCTCGTCTGCGTCTGAAAAACAATTGATACCTAGATTGAAATTACCGGAAACTGTGGGTACATAAGTATCTACCCCCTCCAAAAAAGATGTGTTTGTCAAACTATTGTAGGTGTGCAAGATGGTAGTCTGGGCGGCTACTGTGGCACCATTACCCAATGTGATTTTCAATTTTTCCGGATAGGAAGCTAAATCAACACTGTACCAATAAGAAATTCTGTAAGTGACACCAGCAGTCATTGCAATAGAAGGGCTTATGGCCCATGCATTTGCAGCAGATGTACTGCTATAACTATAGTACATTGAATTTGATCCCGACTTGGAATAGGATGGATCAGTGTTCTGTTGCCAAGCATTTCCAGTTCCGGCATTAATTAAAGTCCACCCCGTGGGCGGAAATGTACTGCTCTCAAAAGATTCCTGCAGTAAAGTTGTCTGCGCCTGACCAGCGTTTCCAACAAATAACAAAGCAAGTAAACCAAGCATTGTGTAGATATTCTTCATAAAAGCTATTTTAGTAAGTTTAAAAATACCTTAAAAAAAAGTCCCGACCTAATTAGCCGGGACCTTTTTACCGAAAAACTCGGTTGTTATTTAATAAACTTGCTAATGGCAGTTTCGCAACCATCTGCACAAATAGCTTTGATGGTATAGGTTCCCTTACCCAAAGCGCTCACATTTAGTTGAACATTGTTATCGCCATTATTTATACTTACCAATTGACTCATGATTACTTTTCCAGCTAGGTCCATTACCACGAATGTAACCCTATCTGCTTTCGGTGATGCTACAACCACATTCAGTTTATCGGTTACAGGATTAGGATAAACACTTGCCAATTCAAGCTTGGTGGGTTTAGTGCCTTTTATTAAAACAATATTGCTCAATGTGGATTTACCATCCTTGTCTATTTGTTTCAAACGATAGTAGGAAGTAGAGGTAAAAGGCCTTGTATCTGTTAAACTGTAAGAGATAGAAGCATTGCTTGTTCCATTGGCAGCTTTACTTCCAACAAATGACAGAAGGCTAAAATTGATACCGTCTGCACTACGCTGCAATTCAAAGCCCGCATTATTTATTTCTGACGCAGTTGTCCAGGACAGATCATTTACTGAACCATTCTTCTCCCCTTTGAATTGGCTTATGGTAACTGGCAGGTTGCTTGTCAAGTCTACAACTATGCTATCAACAGCGAGGTAATATTCATTTGCACTAGAAAATGCATGGAAACCGAAATAATAGGCACCTGAAGTGGATGATGTAAGCGCTATTTGTGGTCTAACCGTTCCAAGCAAATTGGTATTGCTGTATAATGCTGTGGAAGTCATACCCGCCACAGTTGGGTTTAGGCCATATTTAACTTCCAATTTTTCAGGAAACGTAGTAGAGGCTGCTTTAGCTGTAAACTTGATGGAATAGGAAGTGCCGGCTGTCATGTTGATCGGAGCTGTGAAGAACCAATCATCGGCAGCACCCGATGTGTTATATAAATACACAATTGAATTCGTTCCCCCAATTAAATAAGTAGAATTTGTTGTAGTTGCCCAAGTATAAGTATCGTTATTCACATCCAGTACGCTTATGCATACAGGTAAAGCTGGTGCTGTAACAGCATCGAAATTCTGGTTATATGGCGTACTAGCTGTGCCACAGGCCGTTGTGAATGTGGTGGCTACAGTCCACTCGGAGAAACTACCACTGCCACAATTGCTCCTTACAAAAACATAGTACAAAGTAGCTGCTGTCAAACTATTGGCATTATACGAAACACCAGTTGCAGGAGTGCCAGAGGCAGGTGCCGTACTGCTTGTTTGCACCGCCACCTGATATCCAGAAGTAGCGGTAGCACTTGCAGTCCAATTTACAGTAGCCGATGATGCGGTTATTGAGGTGATATTAACGGCAGTAGGTTTAATACAAGAGGGTGCTACAGTAACAGCCACATCATCCACATAAAGATACCCCTGATCCAACGCAGAATAACAATGGAAACCCAAATAATAAACGCCAGTTGCAGGAACGGTAAAGGTAACATCCGCTCCAGTATACGGTGATGCAACTGCGGTGGCTATATTGTTGTCAGTAAAAATCGCAGAAGAAGTCATGGAACCTACTGCTTGACCTGTGCCATATTTAACTTCCAGTTTTTCAGTATAGGTTGGTCCATCAGATGCTTTATAGTTAAATTGGAGGCGATACGTAGTTCCTGCAGTAAGTGTAATTCCTCTTGTATAAAACCAGTCGTCTGCTGCTGCGGCACTATTATACGTATAACGGATGGCATTGGTAGGTATGGATGTGCCATTGCCCGCAAATGTTCCCCAAGTTGTTGCATCTGCATTTACATTTTCAACTTTGATGCAATTCGGGATGTCTGGGGGAGTAATGCCATTGAAATCTTCTGTATATGGAACAGTAGCGGGAGTTGTCATGGTAACATTTACAGAAGTAGAATAGGTACTGCTGGCACCGCAAGTAATTTTCCTTCTGTAATAAGTTGCTACAGACTGTGTTGTGGAATAGGTAGCAGAAGTAGCGGTTGGAATATCGGTCCAACTGGTATTGTTAGAGGAAGATTGCCATAGGTAAGAAAGTCCGCTAACACCACTTGATGCTCCTATTACACTTAAATTAATGGTGGTAGTGGTACAGACATCCGTAGCTGATGACACTGTTGTGCCTGCTGTAGGCGTGCCGGCACAGGCAGCGCCTGGGGTGTAAGTTACTTGTATGGTGGGTCTAGTGTTAGCTAAACTGCCTATTGAATTACTGGAAGGATCAAGGTTACTGGTAATAGTGGTAGAATTACAGTAGCCTAAAATTGAATTTGCTACGGTGGTTTTTTCCCATGTAAATACACCAGTTGTTGGATTACCAGACACTGCGCTGATATCCCAATCAACCATTATTTCAACAGAGTTGCCTGCATACACAAAAGGTGTGGTTAACACAAAATCCAAAAAACCGGCTGTAGCAGGAATATTTAAGGCACTATTATCATATACAAGCGTTGCACCTGAAATTAAAGTACTAAACGCAGTTGCAGTTGTATAGGCAGTAGCAGTGGAATTCTTCATGTATATCTTGAACTTTGCGGCCCCAACTGTGGAATTCGTATTTGTTTTGTTCCATGCCAATTTAGAAATTGTGGCCCCACTACCTAAGCTGGCTAAGTCTGTGGCAGAATAGAGATAAGCAAATTGACTATAGTCATAGGCACTCGCAGCACTGGATCGATAAATTGGACCAGAATGTTGGTCTGCAGTTACCGATGCTCCAGTATTGATGGTAATGGTTGTTTGGCCAAACCCCAGTTTGAACAAACAGATAAATGCAATTACGGCGTAAAATTTTCTCATAAAAAAGCTTGTTTAGTGATTTTAAATGTACCTCAAAAAAAAATCCCGACCTAATAAGCCGGGACTTTTTTACCTAAAATATCTAGTTGCTACTTAATAAACTTGCTAATGGCAGTCTCGCAACCATTGGCACAAATTGCCTTTACAGTATATGTTCCTTTGGTCAATGTGCTCACATTTAGCTGAACATTGTTGTCGCCATTGTTTACACTTACCAATTGGCTCATGATGATTTTACCAGCCAGATCGGTTACCATGAATGTCACCTTATCGTCTTTGGGCGATGCTACAATTACATTCAGCTTATCGGTTACGGGATTTGGATAAATACTTACCAACTCAAGCTTGCTTACCTTAACACCTTTGATGAACACAATGGAACTTAAAGTTGACTTACCATCCTTATCTATTTGCTTCAAACGGTAGTATGAACCTGCAATCAAGGATTTGGTATCAGTCAATGTATAAGTCAAACTGCTATTGCTGTTGCCATTAGCTGCTTTACTGGCCACAAAGGCCAAGGCGCTGAAATTGATGCCGTCTGCACTTCGCTGCAATTCAAAGCCTGCATTGTTAATTTCAGTGGTCGTGGTCCATGACAGCACGTTATTAACGCCTTGACGCTCACCCTTGAATTGGGTAAGTGTTATTGGAACCGCAGTTCTCAGGTCCAAAAGAATGCTGTCTACAGAAAGGAAAAACTGGTTGGTTGCTGAAAACGCATGGAAACCAACATAATAAGTACCAGTGGTACCAGGAGTAAAAGGAACCTGTACCTTAATGGGTCCCTGTATGGCCGTGTTGCTGTACAGTGCAGATGATGTCATGCCTGCAACAGTAGCAGAAGTTCCATATTTTACTTCCAGCTTCTCAAAATAGGAACTTGTATAAGATGCCCCAATAAACTTAAGCGTATACTCTGTCCCCCCAGTTAATGTTAGGGGAGCAGTAAAGAACCAATCATCGGCTGGGCCAGCACTGTTCCATGTATAGGTCATGGAGTTTGTTCCCCCTATCAAGTAAGAAGAGTTGCTAGTGGGAGCCCATGTTTTGCCATCAGCATTAACATCTATAACAGACATGCAAACAGGCAATGTTGGCGCAGTTACCCCATCGAAGTTCTGGGTATAAGGAACAGGCAAAGCACTGCATGCAGTATTAAATGTAGCAATGGCCGACCAGTTGCTCACGCCTGCACCTCCACAATTGGACCTTACCCAAACATAGTAGGTGGTTGATGCAGTTAAACCTGATAAATTAGTTGTTGTGGTGGTGATGTTAGTTACCGTAGGTATTGTGCCAGCAGTAGGAGTAGTATTACTGGTACTGTGATAAAGTTCATAACTAGCTGGTGCTACACCTGGTGCAACCCAAGAAACGGTGGCCCCCGTTGTGGAAATTGCAGAGAAAGATGTACCTGTTGGCGTACCACATGCCACCAATGAAACAGCTAGGTTATCTATGCCTATATCTGTAGATCCTGCATCACCATAAGCAGTAAACCTGATTACAGTTGTTGCGGAAGATGAAGTAAAAGGAACCACAATATTAGTCCAAGCAGCAACAGTTGTATTCTTGGAACCGATAGGAGTAAAGTTGATGCCCCCATCTGTTGAAAGAAACGCCCGCAAACTGTCACTGCCACTTGTATTGATATAATCATAGGACACCTGCTTGGTCGCAGAGCCTGTGCTGCAATTCAGGTACAGGTCAAGGCTCCCTGATGCTGTAGTGGAATACGTGTGTATACGGGCGGAATAGGCACCTTCAGTAAATGTAGGAGAATAAGCACCGCTTGTACTTGTCCAACCTGAATTGGTTGTGGACTCGTCATTTCTTCTCCAGGAGTTGTTTCCTGTAGTAGGTGTATTTCTCCAACTATTGTTTGGTATGCTTTTGCTTCCGGTAGTTCCGCAGCCATCTATCCAAGTGGCTTCAAAGCCCTCCGTAAAGGGAACCGCAGCATAAGTAGCGGCATTTATAGTAACCAAGACTACATTGGAAACTGCAAAGGCATTGCCATTGGTACAGGTATCCACTAACCTATAATAAGTATTAACGTTTGTGGATGTTGCAAAACTTGCAGGCGTGGTTCCTGTGGTATTGACCCAGTTAATATTATCTGTTGAAGATTGCCAGCGGTAGGTAATACCAGTAACAGAAGCCGAAGGATATCCTGTGGCAGATAAAGTGAATGTAGCACCTCCACATACGGCAGATGCTGGGCCGGTAACAGTAGCAGCCACTGGCGTACCAGAACAACCAGTTAACACAATAACAGCTATGTTGTCCATGCCTATATCCGTGCTTCCATAATCACCCGTTGCCATAAAGCGGACAATGGTTGTGGCAGAAGAAGATGCAAATAAAATGGTTTTGTTGCTCCAAGCTGCCCTTTTATAAACCGTATCAAGCCTTGTGAATGAAGCACCTGCATCGGTTGAAACAAACACGGTCAATGAATCCGTTCCGTCTATATTGATGTAATCGAAGCTCAGTTGCTTGCTGGCATTGCCAGCAGAGCAGTCTAGGTAAAGGTCCATTATGCCCCTGCTCCTGTTGTTCACATAACCTGAGTGGAAGCGGGCAGAATGCGCGCCTTGTGAAAAAGCAGGGGAATATAGGTAATATGTAGTATTGTTCCAACTGGCGGTGTTGCCGCCGGAAGGTGCATCATCTTCCCTTCTCCAACTGCTGTCGCTGGATACAGGCCTGTTTCTCCAACTGTTACTGGGCACATCGGCAGTTCCGCAACCATTTATCCAAGTGCTTTCAAAGCCTTCGGTAAATGGCAATGTTGCATAAGTTGGTGCATTTACCGTAGCCAAAACTGCATTGGAAACTGCAAAGGCATTTCCACTGGTACAGGTATCCACTAATCGGAACCATGTATTAACAGTTACGGAAGTGCTAAACGCTGAAGGCGTGGTTCCTGTAGTATTGACCCAGTTTATATTATCCGTAGATGATTGCCAACGGTAAGTAAGGCCTGCTGATGTTGGTGAATAGCCTGTGGCAGTTAAATTGAATGTTACACCGGTACATACTGTAGAAACCGGTCCAGTAACTGTGCCAGCCACCGGTGTGCCAGAACAACCAGTTAACGCAATGACAGCTATGTTGTCCATGCCTATATCCGTGCTTCCATAATCACCCGTTGCCATAAAGCGGACAATGGTTGTGGCAGAAGAAGACGTGAACAAAATAGTTTTGTTATTCCAGGCCGCCCTTTTATAAACCGTATCAAGCCTTGTGAATGAAGCACCTGCATCGGTTGAAACAAACACGGTCAATGAATCCGTGCCGTCTATATTGATGTAGTCGAAGCTCAGTTGCTTGCTGGCATTGCCAGCAGAGCAGTCTAGGTAAAGGTCCATTATGCCCCTGCTCCTGTTGTTCACATAGCCTGAATGGAACCGGGCAGAGTGTGCCCCTTGTGAAAATGCCGGAGAGTACAGATAAGAGGTAGTATTGTTCCAATTGGCCGTATTGCCGCCTGAAGGTGCATCGTCCTCCCTTCTCCAGCTACTGTCACTGGATACAGGCCTGTTCCTCCAACTATTGTTTGGAATATCAGCAGTTCCACAACCATTGATCCATGTACCTTCAAAGCCTTCCGTAAACGGCAAAGGAGCATACGAAGCTGGCAAAATAGCAAGTTGTATTACATTGGATATTGCTGATTGGTTGGAAGTCAAACATGTATCCACCAAGCGATAATAAGTGGCAACGGTTTGATTAACGGTAAAGGATGCGGGATTTGTTCCGTTGGTATTGGTCCAGTTAATGTTATCGGTAGATGATTGCCAGCGGTAAACGATCCCACTAATAGTCAAATCAAAACCAGTGGCTGTTAATGTACTATTGTATCCACTGCACACGGCCGAAGCTCCAGCAATAGTAAGTGCTGGCGGTGTTCCTGAGCAAGCGGTTAAAGTAATAACGTTCACTTCGTCCAAACCAATATCGCTTGAGCCAGCATCACCATAGGCTATAAACCTAATTACAGTAGTAGCAGAGGAAGAGGTAAATGGAACAACAATATTGCTCCAAGCTGCACTAACTACATTTTTAGTACCAAGAGGACTAAAAGCTAATCCTCCATCAGTTGACAAGAAAACTTTTAAGCTATCACTGCCTCCCGCATTTATATAACTGTAAGATAACTGCTTTGCAGAACTGCCCACACTGCAATTTACAAATAAATCGAAGTTGCCAGAACTGGATGTAGAGTAAGTGTGTATACGTGCAGAATGGGAACTGCTATTGGCACCAACAGGGGTATATGAACCGCTTGTGCTGCTCCAACCTGAATTTGCAGTGGTTTCATCATTCCTCCTCCAAGAATTGTTTCCTGTAACAGGATTGTTGGCCCAATTGCTTGTAGGGATACTTTTGCTTCCTGCAGCACCGCAACCATCAATCCAAGTTGATTCAAAACCTTCTGAGAACGGCAAAGGTACATAAGCTGCAGTATTTACATTAATAGTAACTATGTTAGAGTTAGCGGATTGCGAAGTAGGTGTACAAGTAACAACACACCTGTAATCCGATGTCTGATTTGGAACCCCAAGGGTCAACGAGTTGGAGGTGGCGCCATTAATATTGCTCCAACTTCCAGCGCCCGTGGCAGATATCTGCCATTGATAGGTAAGCGCCGATGCAGCACTTGTGCCGCTTAATACAATAGTTGCAGTAGTTCCTGGACAAACAGCACTCGTAGTGGTTGTTGAAGCTGTACCTGGAACGGGGGTACTGTTACAAGCTGCAGGAGGTGAAAAGGTATAAATCTGCCCTGTTGCCGGCTTTGTGGAAATAGTGGTCATTGAAGTGGTGCTGCTCACCGCAGGTGTTGCCACACTGGTCAAATTAAGGTAGCTCCCACTTCCTGAACCTGTTGCGGAACCGATACCAATTGATGCAGAGCCCGAATTGACACTACCGGTTTCAGACCTGTAAACAAAATCAATATTATTGGATGTTTCATAGAGCTTTACCTGAAAACTGATTACAGGCGTACTGGAGCCATAGTTCCATTCCCAGTTCCTCCATTCTACTGTCAGTACCCTGTTGGGCGCACTTCCCGTAAGTTCATAAAATGCACGGCTGACAGATCCGGTAGCCCTGCCATCCAAATCGTCCCACAATGGAGCCAAAATAGGGCGGGAGGCAGCATTGGCAGTGCTAAAATCATTGGTGGTAAGGGACGAAGTGTTTGCACCACCAAGGCTTATGAAGCCGTTGGATGACATTGTAAATTGACTGTACGATATGCCTTCATACACAAAATTGAAGCCTATGTTTTGAGCAGAGCTAATGTAGGTATCAGCTTCTACCCCTGTAATACGGGTTGCAGTTGCATCCGTTACTTCCGTATATGTGCCATTTGAAGCGGCAAAACTGTATGCGGACGCTTGTGAATAAGCTTTCCCACCAAAAAAAGTAAGAAAAATAATCAATAGGGGTGTGTAGAATTTCCTCATAAATAGTTTAGTTTAAATTAAGAGCGTCCAATTTAATCTCATTCCCCATACAAGCAACGTTAAAATTGTGGAAAATCGGCAAAAACGTCCCCTTCTGGCATTCCCTGAATTTTTACTTTTGCCATTCCATCCCCTTCCCTTACCTTTGCCAACCCTAAAAAAAAGTCATGGGTAACCGTAGGGAATACGATATAGCATTTGTGGGGCTGAAACCGGGAATCCATGTATTTGAATATAGGATTGATGACAAGTTCTTTGCACCTTATGGCGAACAGGATTTTACCAATTGCCAAGCTGATGTAAAACTCACGCTCGATAAGAACAATGGCTTCATGCTGTTGAAATTTGATGTGGGCGGCACTTTGGACATTACTTGTGACAGATGTGGCAACCCCATCCATAAGCAATTATGGGACGAGTTCAACATTATCGTGAAGCTGGTGGAGGACCCCGAACCAATGAATGAACAGGAGGAAGATCCTGACATTTATTATATCAGCAGGGGTGAAAGCCACCTGCATATTGCAGATTGGCTGTACGAATTCATTAACCTGAGCATTCCTTTGCAGAAAATGTGTCCAGATGATGAAAACGGCAAATCGACCTGTAACCAGGAAGTAATTGAGCAACTGAGGAAGATGGAAGAAGAAGTTATGAAAGAAACCAATCCATTATGGAAAGGGTTGGAAAAATTTAAAGATTTAGATAATTAATACCGGTTTTTTTAAAATTTGACATTATGCCAAATCCAAAAAGAAGGCACTCACAACAAAGAAGTGCCAAAAGAAGGACTCACTATGTAGCCCAAGAAGTTACGTTGAGCAAAGACACAACAACAGGTGAACTGCATGTACGCCACCGTGCACATGTAAGCGAAGGCAAATTGTTCTACAAAGGAAAGCTGGTGTCTGAAAAAGCACCATTGAAAGCTTAGTCTTTTTAGTCAGTTAATATTCTTAGCTTGCCGCACATGAACATTGGACTAGACATGATGGGTGGGGACTTTGCACCGCTAGAAGCGGTTAAAGGACTGTACCTATTTCTGGACCAGTATCAGGGTGCGGCAACTGTATTTTGTATAGGCGACGAAAACCAGGTCAACCCTTTGCTTGAAGCACAGGGCCTATCCTCCAAGGTTCAGGTAGTACATGCGCCTGAAGTGATTGGCTACAACGAACATCCCACCAAAGCACTAAAGGAAAAACAAAGAAGCTCCATTGCCATCGGGTTCCACTTATTGGCAACGGGCAAAATTGATGCATTCATCAGTGCAGGCAATACCGGTGCCATGTTGGTTGGCGCCATGTTCAGCATTAAAGCCATAGAAGGCGTACAAAGGCCCACCATTGCCACCATCATCCCCAAACTAAATGGAACCACTGGCCTGTTATTGGACGTTGGCCTGAATGCAGACTGCAAACCGGAACAGCTCAATCAATTTGCCACATTGGGCAGTTTATATGCCAAGCATATCCTCAATATTCCCCAGCCCAGTGTTGGATTGATGAATGTGGGCGAGGAGGAAGGCAAGGGCAATATCCTTGCACAGGCCACCTATCCCCTACTCAAAGAAAACCCCGAAATCCATTTTGCCGGTAATATAGAAGGCCGAGACGTTTTTGGCGACAAGACCGACGTAATGGTTTGTGATGGCTTCACAGGCAATATCATCCTGAAATTGGCCGAAAGCTTCTATGATATTGCCCGCCAACGAAATGTTCACCAAGACGAGTACCTCTCCCGTTTCCACTACGAAAATTATGGTGGCACACCGGTTCTGGGTGTGGCCAAACCAGTAATAATCGGTCATGGTATCAGCAGCGCTATTGCTTTCAAGAACATGATTATACTGGCAGAAAAGATGATTGAAACCGATTTATGCGGTAAAATGAAAGCAAGTTTCCAGTCTTCCTAAATTTTATTGACATCCTCCACTTTTATTGGATTCTTACATGGACCATATAATTAGGGCGTTCCTATAGAGGGGATAAATTCTTCTTACCCATGCAAATCCTGCATCTAATTAACGCAAGTTGCTAGTTAAAAGCAGAACTAATTGTAGGAAATGGTTGCCTTGGACTGGCTAAGCCTGCCCCTTTTCTTTTTGGAAGTATTCAGCAAAACGACCAAATACGCTTCCCCAATTATTTTTTTTGAAAAGAAATTATCCCCAAAATAGGATGCCCCCAAAAATGGCACCTGGGAAGCTGTCCAAATTCAATTCAGCGGTTCCCCCAATCGGATTAGGCTGCTCCTCCAGAAAAAGAAAGCTTTTGTAAGCGTTTAATGGCTGTCAGTTCAGGTGGCAATGCTTGTTGTGTCCGGCCCTGCCCCATACTTACTGTAAGGCACCTATTTTCATGATGAAGATTTGTGGTAAAATTCCTGTGGTAATTTAAAGACCACAAGGATTTTACCACAATTTTGTGGTAGATTTTTTGTGGTAAAATAATTACCACAAAATAATTACCACAAAAAGGGCCGCTTGAAATGCTGCTTGTTAGTAAATGGGCCCCTTTTTGCGGCCTTGCTTCCAACTAGCAACTTGCGTTAATTAAGTATATTTTAGTATTCTTTTCTAATCGATGGCCGATGTGATAAACTCATCGAAACAAAGGCAGGGCCGGCAATTGCCGACTTTGTAAGCATAGCTGTTTTTGGGAGATAAAAGTATGGGCACCACTCACCATGCTTTTCTCCCACTTTTACAGCTTGTGCTAATTAGCTTCCCCACTACCAAAATCAAAAATTTCCCCATTCGCAAACCATGCCAAGGGCCGAAAGCCGAACGCTTAATGCTAAAAGCTATCTTTGCCCAATGAGCAAGAAAGGAAAAGTACTGGTGGCCATGAGTGGCGGTATTGACAGCACCGTGGCTGCACTGATGCTGCACAATGAGGGGTACGAAGTGGTGGGCATTACCATGAAAACCTGGGATTACGCTACCAGCGGTGGCGGTACCAGCAAGAAGGAAACGGGCTGCTGCAATATAGATTCGTTCAATGATGCCAGGCAGGCGGCCGTGAATAATGGCTTCCCACATTTTATTCTGGATATACGCGAGGAATTTGGTGACGCCGTAATCGAGAATTTCGTGGAAGAGTACCTAGCTGGCCGCACCCCCAATCCCTGCGTAATGTGCAATACGCATATCAAATGGCGTGCACTGCTGAAACGTGCCGATGCCATGGACTGCGACTTCATTGCCACTGGCCACTATGCAGAAGTGAACCAGCATACCAATGGCCGCTTTTATTTAAGCAAGGGGCTGGATGAAACAAAGGACCAAAGTTATGTACTGTGGGGCCTTCAACAGGACCTGCTGAGCAGGACCATTATGCCATTGGGCAAATACCACAAAACTGAAATAAGGCAAATGGCCATTGATATGGGCTATCCGGAACTGGCCAAAAAAAGCGAGAGCTACGAAATATGCTTTGTTCCTGATAATGATTACCGTGGCTTCCTGAAACGCCGCGTGGATGGACTGGAGGAAAAAGTGGATGGCGGCTGGTTCATAGATAAAACCGGTAAAAAGCTGGGCAAGCATAAAGGCTATCCATTTTACACCATCGGTCAACGCAAAGGTTTAGAGATTGCTTTGGGCAAGCCTGCCTATGTTACCGCTATTGATCCCGAAAAGAATACAGTAATGCTTGGTGAGGAAGACGACCTTGACAAAAACGACATGTTTGTGACGAAGATAAACTGGGGCAAATATGATGGCGTTACAGATGGCATGGAAGCCATTACCAAGATACGCTACAAGGACAAAGGTGCTATCAGCAACCTATATACTGCCGATAATGGCTTACGTGTTAGCTTCTACGAAAATGTAAAGAGCATTGCGCCCGGGCAGAGTGCTGTTTTTTATGAAGGCAACGATGTGATTGGTGGTGGGGTGATACAGAGGGGTGCTTTGATTTGAGGTATCATTTTATGTAACCACAATAGAATAAAGTTCAGCTTTCCAAGAGGCTTAGAATTGTAAAGAAAAAGCTCAGCATAAAAAAAATCATGTTGAGCTTTTAGATTATGGCAACAAATGTTGTTATTTCTTCCTCTCCACTTCCCTGTTCATCTCATCAATATCCACCCCCCTTTCAGTGGTATCGCCCAATAGCCAACGGCTGAAATAATCTGCTGTACGCCAGAACCACGTTTCTGTCATGTCCCCAAACCCATGGCGTTGGGTGGGCAGGATCAGCATATCAAACCGTTTGTTGGCCTTGATCAAGGCATTCACCATACGGATAGTATTTGCAGGATGCACATTATTGTCTATTTCCCCATGCATCAGCATCAACCTGCCTTTCAGGTTCTTGGCCAAATCCGGGTTCTTGTCAATATTATAGGTAAAAGTGGTATCGTTCTTATCGCTGACAATTTCCTTTACCCCATGGTGCTTTTCACTCCACCACCTATTGTAAATACTATTGTCATGATTGCCAGCATTGCTGACAGCAACCTTGAAAAAATCAGGATAAACCAACATGGCAGCCGTGCTCATGAAGCCGCCACCACTATGCCCATGAATACCTATTTTGTTGATGTCTATAAAGGAATACCTATCGGCCAGTTGTTCGGCTGCTGCTTTCTTATCGGCCAGTCCATAGTCGCGCAAATTATTGTAGCCATAGTTGTGGTACCATTTGCTACGTGCTGGATGGCCCCCACGATTGCCTACAGTGATAACAATAAAACCCAGTTGTGCAAGCCTGTCGAGCCTGTCCATACTGCGGCTAAAGCTTTTGTTCACTGCTTCTGTTTGCGGGCCGGGGTACACATACTCAATCAATGGATATTTCTTGGTGCTATCAAAGTCAAATGGTTTATAAATAGTACCATACAAATCAGTAATGCCATCATCTGCTTTTACTTTGAAAGGCTGTGGAAATTTATACCCTGCTGCAAACAGGGAGCTTAAATCCGAGGTTTCAAGATCCATCAATTTCCTGCCTTCTGTATTGTACAAAACTGATTTGGGAACACTGTTCGCCCTTGAGGAATTGTTGACGAAATAGCTTTCGTTATCGTTCATGTTCACTGCATGGTCAAACTCGCCTTCGTTCAATAATTTCAATCCACTGCCATCAAAATTCACTTTGTAGAGGTGCAATAAATAAGGGTCCTCACCCTTTTCCTTTCCATTGGCTGTGAAATACAGCACACGTTTCCTCTCGTCTATGTTCACAATATCTTCTGCATGCCATGCACCGGAAGTAATCTGGTTTTCCAGCTTGCCATCCGCATCGTACAAATAGAAATGTGCCCAGCCATCGCGCTCGCTCCATTCAACCAGTTCCTTGCCTTCGTTTACAAGGCCCAATCTCTTTACTTCCACATAAGTGTTCAAACGTTCTTCTATCAGGGGCTTTACTGTTCCTGTATTGATGTCCACCATGCATTGGTCAATACGCTTGAGGTCCCTACTGGTCCTGGTAAAATAAAACGAACTGTTGGTGCCCAGCCAAATTGAAGGCCTGAAATCGTCATCCCGCGTATTGCTCAAATTTGGTCTGCTCCATAAACTGATGTCCTGGTCCTTGAATAAGGAAACATTCATTTCCTTATTGGTCCTGTTGACCATATCAAACAGGATCACATGGTCCACAGGACTTTCCTTTTCACCAGGCATCCAGTATTTGTATGTTTCCAAAGTTGGTCTCGGGTCTGCAATGCTATTGATGACCCATAGGTCCTTTACTTTTCTTACATCGCTTTTCACAGTGGTAAAATGCTTACTGTCTGGGCTCCAATAAATAAATGCGGCTTTGCGTTTGTCCTTGTTCTTTTCCTTGTCCACATTGGTTTCCCCACCGCCACCAAATGCACCATCACCGTGGTAGGCATAATTCTCAACACCATCCGTTGTAAGTTGCGTTTGGATGATGGTGCTATCGTCTTCATTCTTCAGGGCCTTTTCATAATTGGCCTTGTCCATAACCCAAAGGTTATAGTTCTTGCCAAAAACAATGGTATTGCCATCAGGTGAAATACTTGCCCAGCTTGGCTTACGTTTCGGTTTCTTGAAATCGTTCAGTTCAACCAGTTCACCAGTTGTTAAATTGTATTCAAAAAAGAAAGTCTTCTTTTCTTTCACTGCTTTGGTATCTTTATCCTTCTTGGCCGCCGTATCTTTCTTCTCCATTTCCTGCGTGCTCTTCACTTCAAACTGGATCCAGTTTTCATCTTTTATGAAACGCATACTGTCCAATCCCAAATGTTGTGCATCAAAAGGGTCCTTCACGATCCTTGTTATCTGCATGGCAAGCCTTTCATTGTCGAACAATAGTTTCTTCTCCGCCTTTGCAGGGTCCACGATGTACCATTTTTTCCCTTCACTGGTTTCATAAGTGTACCAGAACCGGTCACTCTTTTTTAACCAGTGCGGGTCCACGTTTAGGGAGAAAACCATTTTGTCCAATTTCTTTGGGGAAAAACGTGCAGCTAATTGATAATTGGCTTTTTGCTGTGCATGGGCCACCATAGCAAATAACACCAAAAGGGAAAGTACCAACTTTCTCATGCTAGTTAAGTTTTAGGTTCGGAAAGTACATACAATGACTGTAGTGTGAATACCATTGATGTAATTCTTGCAAAATAAAAAGGGCACAACAAAGTTGCACCCCTTTCACAAATACTTGAATCACGGTTTTAGTTGGCCACAGACCAATCGTTCTTGATCTCTTTTTTCTTGCTTTCGGCGGCATTGATTAAATGCAGGACGCGTTCCCTAACATCTTCTTTCAGGCCTTCTACCTCATTTTCAAAAATTTCCTTTAAATCACTGAGGTCATCCATTGTTTTCCCCCTAAGAAGGTTGAATTTTTTGGTGAGGCCATCTGCTTTATCGGCAATTTTCTGACGTGTTTCCTTTCCCGAAGCTGGCGCGGTTAAGATACCCACCAAAACACCTGTTGCTATACAGGAAATGCTTGTAATGATTAATGCTTTTGTTGACATGGTTAATTATTTTCGGTTAACAATGTCTTTACCAATCCAATAAACCTGCCATGATTCTCCGTATTGAAAAGATTGATTTACAAACGGATTGTTGGGGATATTGTTCAACAAAACTAGGCGGCCATCATCTTCATTACCAGTTCCTTCATTAGGCCTGCGTCACTGGTACCCGCATCATGCACACCGATACTGCGCAGGTTGTAATGATGCAGCAGGAGCAGTGTTCTTTCAACACCAGCATGGCCATAGTTTTTTGCGGCCAGCATATAGTCTTTCATGAAATAAGGATTGATGCCTACAGCAGCAGCAATGGCTTTTTCATCGGTGGTACCTGCACCAAAAATCATGTACACTTTACTGAAAAAGCCGTAGAGTGAGGGAAGGATAAGTTGTATGGGTGCGGCTTTTGGGTTCTTATCGAAATATTGGATGATGCGGATGGCCTTGCTCAGGTCCTTCTTGCCCAAAGCATCCTGCAGCTCAAAGACATTGAATTCCTTACTAATGCCAATATAGTTTTCAATATCGTCTTCCGTAATATTTTTTCTTGCCCCGAGGTTTACGGCAAGTTTTTCAATTTCGTTTTGGATGCGGCTTAAATCATTACCAATATGGTCAACCAATAAATGCAGGGCTTTTGTTGAAATGGTGAGCCCATGGTGCTGCACCATATTGTTGGCCCAATCGGGTAGCTGGTTATCATACAATTTCTTGGTGGAGAAAACTTCGCCCTTTGACTTCAGTGTCTTGGCAAATTTGGTCCTTGCATCCACTTTTTTATCCTTGTAGCTCACTACAAAAACAGTTGATGGAAGTGGATTGTCCACATACCCTTCCAGCTTTTCAATGTCCTTCATTTGCTGGGCCTCTTTCAACAGCACCACTTGCCTTTCTGCAAACATCGGATACCGCCTGCAGGCATTGATCACATCTGGCCAATTGGCATCACGCCCATAAAAAATGGTGAGGTTAAATCCGGCTTCGGCTTCGGAAAGGATCTTGTGTTCTGCATAATCTACCAATTGGTCTATCAAGTACGGCTCATCGCCCTCCAGCCAGTAAATGGGCTTGAAGTTCCCCTTCTTCCAATCCGCAATAATTTTTTCAACAGACATGCTGCAAAAATAAGTTCATGGTCCATAGCAAATGGGTCATGGAATTGAATGTGGAAAAGGATTCCTAACTTATGAAGCATCTCCCTTGAATGATTACCCAACCGCTATACAACAGTCACCCGCTCATCCTGCAACAAGGGCAAATTCTTGAAACGTAAAATAATATTGGCTGTTACCACCACATCACGTTGGCAATATTCCACAATCCTTTTCAAGTCTTTGTCCTTATAGTAGACATCCTGTACCATGCTTCCATCAATATCAGTTTTGGAAGTGGGTATATCCAAAACATTGGCCAATAGATGCAGGGAAATATAGTTCTTGTTATCGCCAAATTTCCACCAGTTCAATGTATCAAACATCTTTACCTCCCAGGGTTTGCGGTCATGCAGCCAAAGATATTCCGGAAGCGGGAGCCTGTTTATCAAAATCCTCCTGCATATGTAAGGGATATCAAACTCCTTAATATTGTGCCCACCAAATTGGAACTGCTTATTGTGCCTGAACATTTTATTGCAGAGGTCAATAAAGCCAAGCAATACTTCCGACTCATCATCACCGGAGATACTTTTTACTTTAAGGCAAAGGTTTCTGTTATCGTCTTCATAAAAATAAGCGGTGCTTATACATACAATCCGTCCAAACTCCGCTAGGATCCCGGCTTTCATGTTCCAACTTTCCGCAGGCAAGGTGTTTTCTGGCACGGTTTTCGAAATTTTGTTCCACCAGAGAATTTGCCAGTCAGGGGACAATGAGTTGTAATCATCCATCATTGGCACGGTCTCAATATCCAATAGCAATAAATTTTGTACCATATATTCATTAGTTAGTTAACCTATAAAATCAATAACCATGAGCTACACAACAAGCAACACACCGACCATCCAGCAGCCACAAAAAGAAAAGGACAACAAGAAAATAATTCTTGGTGTTCTCATTGCTGCACTCGTATTAACATGGGGCTACATGTTTTACGACAAAAGTAAATCTACGCAAACTGTACAACAGTTGCAAACGCAGGTAGCCACTGCCGACAATGGCAGGGACGCATTGCAGAATGAGTTCAACGTTACTTCTGCCAAATTGGATTCGTTAACTGGTACCAACATCAAGATGCAGGGAAACCTTGCTGAAAAGAACCAGGAAGTTCAAAAACTGAAAGCAAATATTGCTTCCATTCTCAGGAACAAAAATGCGACAGCATCTGAACTGAAACAAGCCAAATCAATGATTGATGAACTGAACGGGAAAGTTGATGGCCTGATTGCTGAAGTTGAAAAACTGAAAGCAGAAAACCAACAGTTGACAGTCAATAACGATCAGTTGACCACTGAAAAGACCCAATTGACCACTGAAAAAACTGAATTGCAGACAAATCTTCAAAAGACATCAGAAGAGAAGGCGCATGTTGAAGATGTAGCTTCCACATTGAAAGCATCCAACATCAATATCGTTCCAATTAATGTTAAAAGCGGTGGAAAGGAAAAAACTACCACTGTTGCCAAGAGGGTTGATTTAATGCGTGTTTCCTTTGACCTGGATGAAAACAGGGTTGCCCCAAGTGGCAAGAAGGATTTGTATGTACGTGTTATTGCACCTGATGGAAACCCTTTAACAATGGGTGATGTGATTGCAACAAGGGAAGAAGGCGAAAAGAAATACACAAGCAAAGTAACTGTGGATTATGAACAAGGCAAACGTTCAGCAGTGAGCTTTGATTGGAAACCAGATACAGATGCCAAATATCAAACCGGTGATTACAAGATTGAAATCTACCAAAATGGTTACAAGATTGGTGAAGGAACAAAAAGCCTGAAGAAAGGTGGCTTGTTCAGTTAGATCAGGCACTCAATACAAAAAAGCGAAAGCAACGTTAACGTTGCCTTCGCTTTTTTGTATTTTATCAACATCATGAAAAACTACGGTAAAGTTTACCATCTTAGCAGATAAAATCAACCTACCATGAGCTACAGTCAATACCCATCAGCTAATCCGAGTGGTCAGCCAGAACAAACAAACACAACAAATCCAACTCCGAAGAAGGATAATAGGATCTTGATTTACATCTTGCTTGGCGGTGCATTGATAGCAACTTGGGGGTATTTATTATATGATAAAAGCAAAAGCAAAGAAGAGAAGGTCCAGTATGTTGACCGTATCATAAAGGATTCGCTTAGCCAAGCTGATCTTCAATTGAGGTTTAACGATTTAAGCGGCAAAGCAGATTCCCTTACCATTAACAACCAGCAATTACAAGGCGCATTGGCCGAAAAGAAAAGTGCTATCGACAACTTGAAAAAAAGTATTTCCAAGACGCTGAACGACAAAAATGCTACAAAGGCGCAATTGGCAGAAGCCCAAAAACAAATTGCTGAACTCCAATCAAAAATTGAGGGGCTTTTTGCGGAGGTTGAAAAATTAAAAGCAGAGAATACGCAACTTACTGCAACCAATCAGCAATTGAACACTGACAAAACCCAACTGGCCACAGAAAAAGGTGAACTGCAAACCAATCTTGACAAGACAAAGGAGGAAAAAGCAAAGGTTGAAAACCTGGCCTCAACCCTCCATGCCTCCAACATCAATGTCACTGCCATTGATTTAAAAGGGAGCAAGGAAAAAGAAACAACGACTGCCAAGAAGGTGGATTTCCTCAAGGTAAGTTTCGATATAGATGAAAACCGTGTTGCACCAAGCGGAAGCAAGGAATTATATGTTTGTGTGTACCACCCCGACGGCTCATTATCCGTATCTGCTGGAACTTTTACGGACAGGGACGGAAAGACAAAACCGTACACCAATAAAGTGGACATCAATTATGAACAAGGCAAAAAATTACCCGTAAGCTTTAATTGGAAACCGGGCAGCAAATTCGAAACCGGAGATTATAAGATTGAGATTTATAACAATGGTTTCAAAATTGGCGAAGGAACCAAGTCCTTAAAGAAAGCTACTTTCTTAGGCCTTTAAAAAAAGGATCGAAGCAAAAAAATGCGGTCCGATGATATCGGACCGCATTTTTTTGCTTGCTATATAAATCGGCATTATTCGCTCATCATTTCCCTGATGATGGTCATTATTTCTTCTGCATTGGGCTTGCTGAAATAATCACCATCGCTTCCATAACTGGGCCTGTGTGCCTTGCCGGATATGGTTCTAGGAGCAACATCCAGCCATTTGTAACCACCTTGCTTTTCCATTACATTGGCAAACATGTAGGCGCTTGCCCCACCGGGTACATCCTCGTCCACAAAAACTATCCTATTTGTTTTCTTAAGTGATTCAAGGATTTTATGGTTGATATCAAAAGGCAATAAGGTCTGCACATCTACCACTTCACAGTTGATATCTTCCTTCTCCAAACGTTCCGCTGCATCCTGAACAACCCTTAAAGTTGAACCATAGGAAACGATGGTAATATCCGTACCTTCTTTGATTACTTCAGGAATACCGAATGGCACGGTAAACTCCAATAAATTGGCAGGCATTTTCTCCTTCAGGCGATAGCCATTTAAACATTCTACCATGATCCCAGGATCATTGCCCTGCAATAAAGTATTGTACATGCCAACTGCTTGCACCATATTTCTCGGCACGCAAATATGCATGCCCCGCAATGAATTAATGGCAAGTCCCATGGGACTTCCGCTATGCCAGATACCCTCCAACCGATGGCCCCTAGTGCGGATAATAACTGGGCAACTTTGAATGCCCCTGGTCCTGAAATGCGTTGTGGCAACATCATCACTTAATGGCTGCAGGCCATACAGTAAGTAATCTATGTACTGTATTTCAGCAATTGGTCGCAGTCCACGCAAAGCCAATCCTATAGCCTGCCCTACGATGGTAAGCTCTCGGATGCCAGTATCAAAAATTCTTTCTTTTCCGTGTTTTTCCTGCAGACCTGAGAAGCCTTGGTTAACATCCCCAATATAACCAACATCTTCACCAAATGCCAGTACTTTGGGCTCATTGGCAAAAAGTGTATCAAAATATTTGTTCAATACTTCATATCCATTTACCACAGGTGCATCAAACGGTATCAATGGCTTCACTTCTTCCACTTTCAAGGCACTTTTCCTGCCTTCATTGTATAAATGGGAGTTATACAGGCCATTATTTTCCTTTACCAGTTCATCATAATAATGTTTCAATTCTTCAATGGACGGGGAATTCGGTGCAGCTTCCATAGCCATGGACAAAGTACGCAGCACATCCCTACGCATGGGCTCCCTGCTGCTTTCCAGATGCTTGGCCAGTTCCTGTATGGAATTGTACAGTTCAAAATCATTTACCATCATCCCTTTTATCAGGTCAACCGTGATGGCCACTTGCTCTTTAATGGGACGCAGGTAATTTTCCCAAGCATCATTTTTCCCCTGCTTAACAGTTTCTTTTGCCTGTTCCTGTATTTCATCCAGTTCACCTTCTGTGGTAATCCCATTGGTTACTAGCCACTCACGCATTTTCTTAATGCAGTCCCATTCACGTTCCCATTCGAGGCGTTCTGGCGATTTGTAGCGTTCGTGGCTACCTGAAGTTGAATGCCCCTGGGGCTGTGTTACTTCTTCTACGTGGAAAACAGCAGGTACATGTGTTTCCCTTATTTTTTGCAGGGCTTCTTCAAAAACCTCGCACATACCAGCATAATCCCAAGCCTTTACCCGGTAAATATTCACCCCATTTGTATGCTCATTTTTTTGGAACCCTTTCAATGCAGCACTGATTGAACCTTTTGTTGTTTGATGCTCTTTGGGAACGGAAATACCGTAGCCATCATCATATACAAAAACCGCCAAGGGTACTTGCAGCACACCAGCAGCGTTGATGGTCTCCCAGAAATGTCCTTCGCTAGTGCTGGCATCGCCAATGGTGCAGAAGCATATTTCGTTACCGTTATGCGACAGCTCATCAAATTGCTGAAGTTGTGGACTGTTCCTGAAACATTTACTGGCAAAAGCCAGTCCAAGCCCCCTTACCATTTGACCAGCAGTTGGTGCTATATCGGAAGAAATATTTTTACGATTGGCCAAGTCGAGCCAGTTACCATTATCATCCACAAATTTTGTGGCAAAATGGCTAACCATTTGCCTGCCCCCACTAAAGGGGTCATTGCCCTGTACAGGGTCTGCGTACAATTGAGCAAAGAACTGTTCGATACTGGCAAGCCCCGATGCAAACATGAATGTCTGGTCACGGTAATACCCACTCCTGTAATCGCCCGGTTTAAAGAATTTTGCCATGGCCACCTGCGCAAGTTCCTTGCCGTCACCAAAAATGCCAAACTTTGCCTTGCCGGTAAGCACTTCACGCCTTCCCAGCAAACTGGCTTCACGGCTTAATACCGCAATTCTGTAGTCATACAGAACGGCTGTTTTGAAGCCTTCATACGAAAGCATGTCGTTTGAATATTCCATGGTGGTAAGTTGTTCCATATAGCAAAATTAATTGTTCTGGTTTTCAAACATTGCATTAGAAGCAAGTGTGCAAAGAAACAGGTTTACTCATTTGGATACAGTATTGATATTTTGGTAATCGGAACTGCAAGCACCGGGACCAGTTTTTTATTCATCGACGTATTTAAGGTTTCAAAAAAAATGTGTCATTTTAAAAATCAATATTTTATTTGACACATCAATGTGTCATTTTTTTTGTGTCAATTTAATTTGACACTTTTTTATTGACACTTTTTTTTCTTTCCGCCTTTGTTAATATATATTTACGCAGTCTGGCAATGAAAATCTGTTCCACCTAGGTTCAATCCAAAATCTTAATATTCACTTAAAAACCGACGATGGCATGAAATTAGCCGAAACATTGCACGTTTAAACAACAAAATCAATATTTTTACGCTCTAAAAGAAATTAAACATGAAAAAGTTTACACTTATCGCTTCAGCACTTTTCCTGACCTATATGGCACAGGCTCAACCTGAAAAAATGCCTACAGTAACTCCAGCAGTTCAACAGCCCCAACCGAAGGATGTGGCCAAGACACTGGAATTCAAAAACGCTGAATACGATTTTGGTAAAATCCCCTTTGGTAAACAAGCAGAATATGAAGTAACTATCAAGAATATCAGCCACGATTCAGTAACCCTGGAAAGGGTTCAAGTTGGTTGCGGTTGCACCACTCCTAAATATGAAGCAAACAAAAAAATAGCTCCTAACGAAAGCTATAAAGTAACATTGGGCTTCAATGGAGGTACAGATGGTGCATTTACTAAATTTGCTACCATTATTTTCAATGACGGCATGCAAAGGCAGGTAACTTTCAAAGGTGAAACCTACAAGACTCCAGAAAGCTCTGCACCAGCCAACGGAGCAGTGGAAAAAATGAAAACCGGCAACAAATAATCAAACAAGAACATCTTTATGAAAAATATTTTGGTCGCTTTTTTTGTTTTGGCAACTCTAGGCGCTGCAGCACAATCTCCAGCAGAGTTCAAGGAAGTTAAGCACACATTTGGCAAGATAAAGCAGAACGTGCCTGCCAGTTATGTTTTTACTTTCAAGAACGTAAGTGGTAAAGCATTAGTAGTTGAAAGTGCAGTGGCTGGTTGCGGTTGCACAACACCTGAATACCCTAAAGCACCCATTGCAAAAGGCAAAACAGGCACTATTAAGGTTACTTATAATGCGGCCAATCCAGGCAATTTCACGAAAGACGTAACAGTCAAGTTTGTGGGAACACAACTACCTACAGTGTTGACCATTGACGGAGAAGTATTAACAGGGGGCGATAAACCTGCTGATGCCAAACCTACAGAAACTAAAAAGGTAGTAAAGGTTCCAGTAAAAGATTAAGTCGGAAAAGCTTTTTATAAAAAGACCACAACATGTAGTTGTGGTTTTTTGTTTTGTATGCTGTCCATGCAAAACTATCTTTGCCTCATGTTACAGATAAGCAAGCGTGGCCTGCATATGCCAGCATCTCCCATACGTAAATTGGTTCCCTATGCAGAAGCTGCCAAGAAACGTGGTCTAAAAGTGTACCATTTAAATATCGGCCAACCTGATATTGAAACGCCAAAGCAGATAAGGGATGCCATACACAATGCAGATTTCAAAATTCTGGAATACACACACAGTGCAGGTTTGGAAAGCTACCGGAAAAAGCTGGCTGGTTATTACCATAGTGTGGGCATTGATGTCGACTACAACCAGATCATCATAACAACGGGTGGCAGCGAAGCTATCCTGTTTGGCTTCATGGCATGTTTGGATCCCGGTGATGAAGTAATTATTCCTGAACCATTCTATGCCAATTACAATGGTTTTGCCATTGCTGCGGGCATCAATGTGGTGCCTGTTACATCCCATATTGCATCTGGTTTTGCCCTTCCCCCCATTGAAGAATTGGAGAAGAAAATTACTTCCAAAACAAAAGCGATTGTGATCTGCAATCCCAACAATCCAACGGGCTACAATTACAGTGAAAAGGAAATGCTGGAACTGAAAGCAATCATCCTGAAGCACGACCTTTATTTATTTGCAGATGAAGCTTATCGTGAATTTACTTATGAAGGCAAGCAGTTCAGCGCCATGCACCTGACAGGCGTGGACGAGCATGTGGTCTTGATGGATACCATCAGCAAACGTTACAGTGCATGTGGCGCAAGAATCGGCGCCTTTGTTACCAAGAACAAAGATTTATTGGATGCCACCATGAAGTTTGCACAGATGCGTTTGTGCAGTCCTTATTTGGAGCAGTTGGCAGGTGAGGCAGCCATTGACCTGCCTGCTGATTATTTTGACATTACCAAAACCGAATACCAGTCACGCAGGGACCTTATTGTTAAAAGGCTGAACGTCATGGAAGGTGTTTTCTGTCCAAATCCGGGCGGTGCTTTCTATGCCATGGCCAAGTTGCCCATCGATGATAGTGATCAATTCTGCCAATGGTTGCTGGAAAGTTTTAAACATGATAACCAAACAGTGATGCTTGCACCTGCCACTGGCTTCTATGGAACAGTTGGTCTGGGCAAGGACGAGGTTAGATTGGCCTATGTTTTAAAACTGGAAGATATCAATGCCGCCATGGATTGCTTGGAAGAAGCGTTAAAAGTTTATCCGGGAAGGGCCAATTAACTGTTGTTGGTTTAAGATAATAAAGTGAACTAATTGGATAGGACTAAGATAAAAGCCTTATCGTTTCGATCCTGTCTTCCGCCAACTGCTTTTTCAAAGCTTCCAGTCCATCCAATTTCATATCACCACGAATGAAATGGTGTACATAGACACGGACGGTTTCACCATAAATGCTTTCGTCAAAATCAAAAATGTTCACTTCAATAACCCTGCGCTTACCGTTGACTACGGGGCGGCTGCCAATGTACATCATGCCTTTAAGAAAATGGCCCATGGGCAATGGGTGATGGGTGATGGCGAAATTACCATGACCTATTTGCCATGACCTATCAATCGTTACAGCATACACCCCATCCCCGGGTACCAATTTATCTTCATTGTTCATTTGAATGTTGGCTGTTGGGTAGCCAATGGTGCGGCCAATTTTATCACCCTCAATAACGGTACCTTCAAAAGTGTACGCATAGCCCAATAAACTGTTGGCCGTGCTTATGTCCGAATGGAGCAAGGCCTTTCTTATTTGGGTGGAACTGATCACAATTTCGTTCAACACCTGTTCGGAAATTTCCTTCACAGCAAAAGCAAGCCTGCTACCAAAATCCTCCAGTAGATGGTAATCCCCTTTTCGGCCCTTGCCAAATTTATGGTCGTATCCAATAATCAATGTATGCGGCCTGAATTTTTTGTACAGGAATTCTTCCACATATTCCTCGGCAGACTGGTTTGCAAATGCCTCATCAAAAGGAACAATGACCAAATGGTCAATGCCATGTTCTTCGAGCAGGGCAATTTTTTCTTCGGGTGTGGTAATGAGTTTTACACTTACGGTATCACCCACAATGCTCCTCGGATGGGGATGAAATGTGATAATGACGGTTTCCCCACCAATATGTTGGGCTTCTTCTTTTAACTGTGCAATAATTTGGCTATGGCCCAAATGAACTCCATCGAATGTGCCAATGGTAACAACAGCTTTATTGAATGAAGGCAGGTTTTCTAAATCTCTGTGAACTTGCATAGGAACAAAAATAGGAATAGGTTCAAGGTTTGGGGCATAAGGTTTAAGGTTTGGGGAGAGAAAGGTTGAAAAGTGGGGTATGGAGAATGTGAATAGTCAATTACATTTGCGGCGAACAGGATTTATGCTGTTTGATGGATGATATGAATGTCAGCCCGAAGTCCTTGACAGTATTTAAGAAACTGTCTAAAATAATTTCAATGGCTAATATGTGTTGCTCTTTGGCTGTCCCACA
>JAHEZD010000074.1:28104-29566 GCA_023251255.1 Chitinophagaceae bacterium | reverse complement strand
ACCACAACATCATCTATTGTCCTTGTGCTCTTGCTGATGTTGTACGATTGCAGTTCATTGCCCTTTTTGGTGCTCAGCACCAATTGCACCTGCAGGTCACTGATGTCTGCCTTCTCGAACTGGAATTTCTTGGAGAACCTTTTACCGGAGAACTTCTCCGTGTAAAGAACGTTGCCTTCGGCATCCTTCATCACGAAGTACATTTCCTCCTCACTTGCATTGTCAAATTGGATCTGGAACACTGGTTGCTCGTTCAGGTTGCCCAGGTACCTAACATCCACTGTTGATTCCTTCTTCCCGTTTTCATTTCCTGTTGCCTTGGCAGCAACGACCGAGAAAATGATCACTGCAACGATGGTTGCAATTTTGCTGATGGTTGTTCTTACATTTTTCATAATAATAGATTTATCTGTTTAAAAAATTAAATGCGCTCCTGTTTTTTCCGGGCAAATCAATCGTGAGTGGTATATGGCGGGGAATCGAAAGAAGAAAATGGACCTAAACCTATCCGTTAATTGCAACTACTGTGCGTGTGCTTTGATGGTGTCTCCCTGTTTCTGATGTAAAAGTAGGGCGGTATTTCCCATGTTCAAATACAAATACCTGCTGGTTTGGGCATGGTAAACCTGTGTCCCAAAAAATGGAACCCTTTGTGGCAAAGGATTTCATGGGAAAATCGTTATCATGCCCAACGAAAAAAATGGTGTCCCGAAAAACTGTTCGTTAACATTTCAATAATATACAGGTATGTCTTGCAGCTTATTCTTCTAGTATTCCATATATCTTGCTATTTCAATTTTTTTATTGACACCTCGACTACTGACAAAAAAACTCAAGGGAGGCGGCTAAACTGGAGTTTTTGGGGGCACGATTAGATATTTTCAATAAAATATAGCTAGACCCGATTTCTTTATTTTGATTGTGCAGGCTTAGGTTATTGAGCATTTTTGGAAAGATGAATAGATATGAATTCGGCGACTCGAATTGAGTCAAACCATTCTTCTCGGTGACGCTGTTAGGAAAAAAGCAGCGATTGACAAATATGAGTGTGAGAAACGACCAATCTGTTATGTATTGCTGCTTCTCCAAACCCAGTTGTATACTTGGATGGCCAATAACCTGAAATTTGCGTTAATTACTCCATTACTTCAAACAATAGCAACTGTGTTATTTCACTTTTATCGAAGTTGTTATCGGCTATAAAAATTAATGTTCTATGTCCATTTGGTAACGTTGGACCAAAAGTTACCCCTTCAATATTATCTATGTAAATGCCAAGGCTATCCATATTCAATAAAAGTTTCTTGGATGCTGGTTTAAACGCATGTGTTTGCAATAAAGAGGGTATTGATTTAATATACGTAGCATTATTCAAATCAGCAATAAAAACTTTTATGGCGCAGGCTGCCACGCCAGCAGAAAAAGAACGTTCCACTACCAGTAATTTATTGTTCCCCAACCA
>JAHEZD010000074.1:0-28094 GCA_023251255.1 Chitinophagaceae bacterium | reverse complement strand
CGGGTACACCATTTATCTTAAACTTATCTATTGGAGATGATGGATGTGCCACAGAATCTAGTTTATACGCATACTGTGCAATGTTTTGTTTGGTACTAGCATCAAATTTCAAAATCCTAATTATTGCATTGTTATCAGTAACATCTGCACGTGGACCATCTTCATACAAAGGCTCTTCTATGTTTACAAAAATGGTTTTAAAATTATCGGCAAATGTCATTCCTTCAAAGACGCCATTCTGTCTTGGACCTTTTTCAATGAATTGCATTTGTGCATTATTGGGAATAGGAAATGTGTCTATAAACTTTCCCTTTGTTGACACAATCGTTATTGCCGGGTTTTCAAGAACAGTATCCTTCTTGAGCATCCGTTCCCCTTCACTTGTCCAGATCAATTGTTTTGTTGAAGTATTATACCTCATTGATTCTGGATCTGGAGTATTGAAGGCGTCTTGTTTTGAATTAGGGTAGGTTTTGCCATTGGGTTGCAACAAAAAAGATACCCCTTTAAATGCAATACTATCTATACCCCTAGATGTTACCCAAATTTTCATTTTATAAAAACGGGCAGGATTATTATTGCTCCTGTCATCGGAAATGCAATAATAAATATCATGCTTGGCGTCGTAATCAATACCGGATAAACCACCCACAACCGTACCCTTGAATGGCATATTGTAAGGCACATCGTATTCATTCAAAAACTTGATACTGCTTATTGAAAGATGGTTATTTGCGTTAGCCGCTTTCTTATTAGCTGTACACGAAAACAATAAAACACAGGCAGCTATCAATACAAAAAACAATTGCCTTTTGAACATGGATTTTTATTTGCGATAAAGATGCGGAAAGTATTTGGAATTCTTTTTCGCTTATCACGATGAAAGCGGTGGTATTTATTGCTAATGGTTGTACCGTCAATAAAAATCGAAGTGAAATGCCGCCATGTTGAATCCTGTTGAACTTTATGGAAGCATAATACTATGCAACCATTGACATTGCAATCTCTGCCCCTAATTTTGCATTCTGCTTTATTAACGCAATATTAGCTTCTAAGCTCTCTCCGTTAGTATGTTGTGCAATGTATTGCAAGAGAAATGGCGTTACCTCTTTTCCTTTAACTCCTGCAATCCCTGCCGCAGTCAATGCTTGTAGAATATGCTGTTCGATTTCCGCTTGTGGCACTTCATCTTTTTCAGCAATAGGATTGGCAATCATTACAGAACCTTGCAAGTTCAATGCCCACTTGGTTTGCAGCATGTTGGCTATCCCTTTTGCTGTATCCAAACGTAAGGGTGTCTCAAAACCGCTTTGCCTTGAATAGAAGCTTGGAAAAGCATCTTGCCCAATGGTTACAACAGGTATCCCTTTTGTTTCTAAGTATTCTAAAGTTAGTCCAATATCCAAAATTGACTTTACACCAGCGCTGACTACTGCCACATTTGTTTGACCCATTTCAGTTAGGTCTGCACTAATGTCCAAACTATTTTCCGCACCACGGTGAACGCCTCCAATACCCCCTGTTACGAAAATCTTGATCTCTGCCATTGATGCTATACGCATGGTGGCAGCAACAGTTGTGGCACCATATAAATTTTGTGAAATGACATAAGGCATATCCCGAAGGCTCACTTTCCAAACATTTTTTTCCTTGCCAAAAGTTTCAATTTCTTCTGCTGATAAGCCGACGCAACATTTGCCATTAATAATGGCAATGGTTGCAGGGATTGCACCATTGTCCCTCACCACTTGCTCAACCGCTAAAGCCGTTTCCACATTTTTGGGATAAGGCATTCCATGTGAAATAATGGTGCTTTCCAAAGCCACAACAGGTTTGTTCTGTTGCAAGGCTTGAGCAACTTCAGGGGATATTTTCAGGAAGGGATTCATATTATTTGCTTGTCTATTAAAGTTTCTCAATGAATGGTACACTTTGGTTGTACTTATTGTAATCTTCCAGTAAGATGCACAAACGCTGCTCTAACTATAAAAAATTTCTTACTTCATAATACTTGCTTACTAAACCTAATAATTTTTGCTGATTGAGATGAGTCGCTATTGCTCCATTCACCTGCAGGATTTCTGCACTTAATGTATGTGCCACTTTAAGGCTATCCTCGTCATCCATGCCCAAATATTTGGCCATTACCCAACCGCTGAGACTACCATCTCCTGCACCCGTTACATCACGAATGTCCTGTACATCCGGAGCCTGCAGGCTATAGGTGAGTTCTTTGGTAAAAAGCATTGAACCCTTCTTCCCTCGGTGCAACCAAATTTTTTCTACGCCACGATCAAGTATTTCCTGTGCATTTTCTTCAATGGTCTTACCACCATTACTGCACATGGCAGGCAGTTCATCTTCATTGGGCGTAACGAGTTGAACACCCTGCAAGTTCATTTTTGCAAATTTCTGCGCTGGTGGAACGGAAACCGGTTCTATAATAAATGGGATATTTTTCCTTTGACAGAACTGGGCAAGCCAAGCAACTGTATCTGTATCTATATTAGCATCTGCAATAATGGTAAATGCTGTGGCCAACAGGGCTTCATGCTGTTGCAGGTGCTGGGGGGAAATACTGTCCAGCGAAGTATTGGTAAGCAAGGCTGTAAATAGTGACCTATCGTAATTCAAAATGCCGGTATATTTTCCAGTGAGGGATTGATTGGTAATGGCTGCATCCAACTGAATGTTTACATAGCCACAAATGGTTTTCAACCAATCGCCTTCCCCATCGTTTCCAAAAACACTAATAAGTTGTACAGGCACCCCAAGTAATGCTAATTGGTGCGCAATATTCCTTGCCACTCCCCCTGCGCTTCTGTGCACGGTTGCATCGTTTGTGGTAGCCATCAACATGGGATGATTGGCGGCATAGAGTTCATCTACTAAGGCTGCACCAATGCATATAACAGGTTTGTTCATGTATGCGAATGTAGTGTTTGCGTTTGAGGACATAAAATCGATAGGTAAAGAAAAAATATGAATAGTTTTTTTGTTAACCGTACGTCCCGTTTATGTTTATTGTTTATTTTCAACTAGATGAAAGTTTTGAAGCTGCTAATTTTATTGTTTTCGCTCCATACAACAACTGCATTTTCACAGGGATTCAACTTCATTAATATCAATACTGATATAGGCCTCCCATCCAATGAGTGTTATAGGATTGCACAAGATGAAAGGGGTTATGTATGGATTTCTACCGAGTCGGGCTTAGTAAAGTATAATTCTAAAGAATTTGTATTGTTTAATACGGCCAAGGGAATGCCATCCAACAATGATATTTATGCGTTAGATGTAGATGAGCATGGTAGGGTTTGGTTTGCCACAGGAGGGTGGAGGGTTGGATATATTTTAAATGATACGGTAAACGTTTTGCCAGAACTTAATTTCTATAATGAAAAAACAAAAAACGGTGATATCATCTACAAGATAAAATACAATAATGCCACTAACAGTTTATTTGTTTCAAGTCACCATCAATCTATCGAAATTATAAAGGACAATAACAATTATATCTCAAAAGAAATCAAATCAATCAATCAAGTAAACGGTTATGCTCTTGTTGGTGAAAGCTATGTTGCAAACCTTTTTAAAACCGGTTTTTTAGAAATTATTTCTAAAACAAACAACTCCATTCCTCTGTACCTCAAAGATTCTAGCTTTCTGTCTATGCATTTTAAGAATCCTTTTTTTTCCGAAATTTTTTCTATGCCGTCAAATAATGACCTTGTTTTCATAAGCGTAATGAATCAAATTATTTTAATGGACAAAAAAAGGGGGGCTATTTTGCAAAGAACAGATTTGCTCACTCAAGTTCAGAGCCTTTTTGTAGATAGCCATCGTAACTTATGGGTAGGCTATAAAAAAGACGGCATTTATTTTTTCAGGGGAGGGAATCTTTTAAAAAAACCGTTACATCTTTTAACTGAATTGTCGGTAAGCAATATTATCGAAGATCATGAAAATGGAATTTGGGCAACCACATTAGAAAAAGGGGTATTTTTTTGTTCCAACATTTCTATAACAAGTATTTCTAAGTTTTCTGGAACTGGTAACGGAATAAATTTTTCGAAAGTTGTGAACGGGAAACTTTGGTTAAGCAGTGACGCAATACCATTGGCCATTATTGATAAGGATACTATTTATCTTGATAACATAGGAAATGAAAAACACCCTAGGATTACAGATATTGCCCATGTTTCAAATGGATATTATTTAAGCACATCTTTAGGCCTCTATTTCTTAGACAATAAAATTAAATCCATAACCCCCATATATTCCATAATCCCGATAAAGCTCCTATCTGGTTTTCGGGGTATTGCAAGTAATTCTACGGATACCTGTTACGTATACGACAATATTAATTTCAATAGATTGGAGCACAGAAAAGTAACTGGTATCGAATCTGAAAATGTAAAAATTAAACATGCGTACCTATCGAATACAAACGAAATAGTCTTTTGTAGTAAACAGGGCTTGCATAAACTCATCATGTCCAGACTCAATGGTGGTAAAGTAATCAATGTTGCAAGCGGGTTGTTCTTACACGATTTAAACAAACTATATTGCGACAATCAAGGAAATTTTTGGTTGCTGGCTAATAGCGACACGTTATATGTGCTCGACAAGGATTTTAATTTAAAAATAGTAATTCCCTTAATTGAAAAAAACATTGGCTCAAAAAGTGTTTTACAAATAAATGCTACAACATTTTTTGTTGCTACAAATAAGGGCCTGTTACAAATATCTTTTACTGATAACTCTTTTAAAGAATACACCTTACGTTATTTCGACAAAGGCAATGGTCTTCCGTCAAGTGATGTGTACAATCTTGTCCAATTCAAAAAGGTGTTTTATGTAAGCACATCAAACGGTTTGTGCTATTTTGATAGGCCAGAGGATTTACAATATTCTATCCCTCCTAATACAATCATTAATTCATTCAAGGTAAATGACAATTCCGTTTCATTAAGCGGCAACCCTTCTTTTTCCTATAAGCAAAACAATATTTCATTCCAGGTGGATGCTCTTGCTTTTAAAAGAATTTTACAACGTGGTGCATTTTATAAATATCGCCTAGAAGGACTGGAAAAAGAATTTAGAATTGCTACTGGCAATATTACTTCTTATAATAATCTCCCTCCCGGACATTATAAGTTTATAGCAAAAACATTTTATGATAGTAGCATAGAAGATACAACTCCAGCAGAGTTTTCTTTCGTGATTAAACCCGCATTCTGGCAAACATGGTGGGGCATGCTATTGATGGTGTCTGTTGGCATTGCCGCTATTTTTATGTTTATCCAGTTCCGGATAAGGAAAATCAAAGGCGCCGAAAAGGAAAAAGCTGCCATCAACCAAACAATTGCTGAATATAGGTTCACCGCTTTAAAGGCACAAATGGACCCGCATTTCGTTTTCAACAGCATCAATGTCATACAGAACCTCATTCTTGAAAAGGACAAAACAGAGGCCTATAACTCCCTGGGCAAATTCTCAAGGTTGATAAGGATGATACTGAACCAGTCTGATTCCGTTTTTGCCACCATTGAGGAAGAGCTTGCGCTGATCAACCTGTATGTGGAGCTGAACCAGTTAAGGATAGACTACTCATTTACTTTCAGTTCACAAATTGAACCCCAGCTTATGTCCTGCAACATCCCAAGCTTAATTATCCAGCCTTTTATAGAAAATGCGCTATGGCATGGTATACTGCCATTGAAAGGGGCCAAAGAAGGCAAAATTTCATTGAGGATCCTTATGGAAGCCAATGATGTCCTGGTAATACAGGTGGAGGACAATGGCATTGGAAGGAAGGCATCCTCCTCAAACAAATCGTCCATCCATATTTCCAAGGGAATAAACCTGATCAGGGAACGGTTGAAAGCATATCAGAGCATGAACAACGACTGTTTGGCAGAGCTGAATATCGTCGATCTTGAAGAAAATGATGGAGCCGGAGGAACCTTGGTAGAAATAAAAATTGCTATCCCCAATGATGAAGCTTAAAGAAACCCTTGAAATCCTGATTGTTGATGATGAAGCCGCAGGCAGGGGCGTCCTGCATAAATTATTGGCGGACCTCATTAACATCCCCTACAATATCACCGAAGCAAACAGTGTAATCAACGCCTTAACCGTTTTCAAAGAAAAAAGGATAGGCCTGCTTTTCCTGGATGTTCAAATGCCGGAACAAAATGGTTTTGACTTATTGAAGCAGCTCCCGCTAATAGATTTTGAAACGATTTTTGTTACTGGTTATGACCAATATGCCATACATGCTTTCCGTTTCAATGCATTGGACTATTTATTGAAGCCAGTGGAGATTGCTGAGTTAGACCGGGCTGTTAAAAAGGCCATTTTAAGGATTGCTGACAAAAACAAAGAACCACAGAACATCTCGGGTTTGTTACCCAGCCTGCAAGAATTAACTTTGGAAAAAAAAGTTGCTATTCATGTAAATGATAAGGTTGTATTCATTGATGTGGCTAATATTAGCCACATTATTGCTTCTGACAATTACTGTGAAATCATTACCCGCTATAAGGAAAGGTACATCACTCCCCGGGTTTTAAAGGAGTTCGAATTCTATCTCCAAAAAATCCCTTTTTTTATCCGTATAAATAGAAGTGTTATTGTTAATGGCAATTTCATACACTCCTATTCCAAGGACTTCCCATGCATCATAGAAATGAAAACAGGCTCCAGTTTTGAGATAAGCCGCAGGAAAAAAGCGGAAGTAATCAGGCAACTGGAACTACTGTAGAAAACTGCAGTGTGCCTAAAACCGAGTAAGTGGTAAACATTTTTGTTGTACCGTGCGGTACTTTGTACCAATATTTAGGAGCAAAACTCTTAAGAGCACAGCAGCAGCCTTGATTTTGTTTAAGCAGTACATTCCTTGGGGGTTTAGTACATGAGAAAAACGACTGTTGGGGTCGTTTTTCTCCTGCTATGCTTTTCCACTTATTCTTCCTTCCTCCTTACTATCATATACCAGTTGTTTTCCAATAGTCTGTACCCATAATCAAAGCAGAAATAATACACTTCCTTATTTTTATTGGTATAGGAATGTGTATAGTATTTGAATACGAAGCCTCTTTGTATTAATTTATCCTGTGGAAAATTAATCGTCTGTTTTTCTGCAGGCAGCATTTCTTCTAAAATTTTCCTGTTTTTCAGTAAAGTATTGGTGATACTACGTACATAAGCACTGTGGCTTCCCTTACTTTTTTGGGTGTTGTTGTAATTATTGCGACAATAATCGTCACAAAATTTTTTGTCCGCCCTTCCTTTAAGTGGTTTATTACAGTCCAAACAAGCTCTTACCTCAATCATAATAAACAATTTAGAACCAACAAGATAAGTAAAAAATATCCGTGTGCAAACGTTTATACACGTTTATTATCGGGAGTAAGCGTATAAAAACCGACTATCACTTTGGGGCAATATCATCTTTGCCCTGTCAAACAAAACAGTAGGCGTCGCTGGGAAAGTCTGATTGAAATAAATTAATAACCGCCCAAAAATATCTTTCAATAGATAGGGCAAAAAACTTAAAAGTCATGTTCGCATTAAAAAACAAAGTTCAATTGATTGGTAACTTAGGGAACAATCCAGAAGTAAAAACATTAGATAGTGGCAAAAAAATGGCCCGTTTTAGTGTGGCCACTAATGAAACGTATAGAAACGCAAAAGGCGAAAAAGTAGTGGAAACACAATGGCACAATCTAATTGCTTGGGGCAAAGTTGCAGAAATTGCAGAAAAGCTCCTTCACAAAGGAAGCGAAGTAGCCCTTGAAGGGAAGCTCCTAAACCGAAGTTACAATGACAAAGAAGGAATCAAAAAATACGTTACCGAAATACAGGTAAGCGAATTCCTCTTATTGGGTGACAAACAAGCGAAAGCCTAACAGCAACTAAAACTATGGATGCAATGGATTTTCACCTTGGTGATTTGAAGTTGCATCCTTTTCTATTTTAAACATCTATTTCCTACTTCTTACCTTTATCGTCATGGCAACCGATACGTCGAATATCAATTTTCAGCTAGCTGCTGATTTTATCAATTATACCAACCGTTCAGTTTTCCTTACAGGTAAAGCTGGTACGGGCAAAACAACTTTTTTAAGATACATTAGGGAACACAGTATCAAGCAAATGGCCGTTGTAGCACCAACAGGTGTGGCTGCCATCAATGCCGGTGGTGTTACCATACACTCTTTTTTTCAGTTGCCTTTCACGCCTTACGTACCTGAAAAAAAAGGTTTCAGCAATGAGGAAAGCATGGACAGGCACCACTTGATTGGGAGATTAAAAATCACGGCTGAGCGCAGGAAAATTTTTCAGCAGTTGGAGCTATTGGTAATTGATGAAATAAGTATGGTTCGTGCAGATGTTTTGGATGCTATTGATACTGTGCTTCGTCATTTTAGAAGTAGATATGCTGAACCATTCGGTGGTGTACAGATCCTGCTCATTGGCGATATGTTCCAGTTGCCTCCGGTTGTGCCAGACGCTGAATGGGGCATTTTATCACAACATTATTCCAGCCCTTATTTTTTCAGTAGCAAAGTAATGCAGGAGCGGGAACCCGCTTATGTAGAGTTGACTAAAATCTATCGTCAAAGTGATGAACGTTTCATCAGTGTATTGAACAAGGTCCGTAATAATGAGCTTGACCAAGACGGATATGAAATTTTGCACCAGTATTACAATCCCTCTTTCCAAACAAATCAGGAAGAAGGGTACATAACCCTTACTACCCATAACTATAAAGCTGATGCCATCAATGCAGACGAACTGGCGAAATTAAAAACCCAGCTCCATACATTTAAAGCGGAAGTAGCACAGGAATTTGGTGAAAAAAGTTATCCTGCCGATGAAAACCTTCAACTCAAAATTGGCAGCCAAGTAATGTTCATGAAAAATGATATGGACAAGGCCAAACGCTATTTTAACGGCAAGATTGGCACTGTGGAAAAAATTGAGGATGATAAGATTCTTGTACAATGCAAGGGCGAACCCGATTCCATTGAAGTAAAAAAATACAAGTGGGAAAACATTCGCTACACACTTAACAAACAAACCCAAAAGGTAGAAGAAGACGTAATTGGTTCCTTCACTCAATATCCTTTGCGTTTGGCTTGGGCCATCACTATCCACAAAAGTCAGGGGCTAACTTTTGAAAAGGCCATAATAGATGCCGGACAGGCTTTTGCACCGGGTCAAGTATATGTGGCATTGAGTAGGTGCACATCTTTGCAGGGAATTGTTTTGCTGAGCAAAATCACTTCATCAAGCCTATATAGTGATACAAGAATTATCAATTTCAGCAGCAACAAACATACAAGTCAACTGCCGCAGGCCTTACAAACAGATAAGCATCTTTATCAAGAAAAGTTGCTCTTACAACTATTTGATTTTTCTCCTGCCATCAAGCAATGCAATAGCTTGGTAAGAATCGTGTCTGAACACAAAGAAGCTTTCAATGAAGATGCTATCCATTTTGTAAATAATATAGAGAACCGGATATTGGGCTTACAGGAGGTCTATAAAAAATTTGAACCGCATTTGCACCTGTTGTTACAGCAGGTTGATTTACCAGAGCATAATACAGAATTGCAGCAACGAGTTAAAAAAGCCGCTATTTGGTTTGATGAACAGTTGCAACTTTTATTGAAGCTCCTTTTATCTTCCCCAGCAGTAACAGATAGCAAGCAATATTCAATGTCTTACAACGAAGACATCAAGGACTTGTTCATTTTACTGGCACAGCAAGCACAAATCATTGCAGCCGCCAAAAATGGCTTTACTGTTGATGGCTACCATGACCAGAAGAAAAAACTTGTGCTGCCTTACTTTAATGTCAATGCCTACGCAGGTGCATCTTCTTACAAAAAGACGGATAGCCCTCAGCCCGAATTACATAAGCAGCTTCGTCAGTTAAGGGACAGGATTTGTGAAAAGAATGGACAGGCCATTTTTATGGTAGCTGGTACAACCACTTTGGATGAAATGGCACGTTACCTTCCTCAAACATTGGAAGAACTCAGAAAAATTTCCGGTTTTGGTGATGCGAAGATTGATAAATATGGCTTGCAGTTCTTGGATGTGATCCAACGTTATAGCAATGAACATGAGTTAAGCTCATTGATTCATGAAAAACCAGTAAAAAAAGAGAAAAAAGAAAAGTCGGAAAAAACACTTTCAACAAAAATTAATACAAAGCAGGAAAGCTTCAAACTATACAAAGAAGGAAAATCCGTTGCCGAAATTGCTGAAGCGAGAACACTTGCTACTACTACTATTGAAAGCCATTTAGCCCACTTTGTCTCCCTTGGCAAAATAAAAATTGATGACTTGGTCAGCCGGGAAAAGATTGTACTTATTGAACCAGCTTTGGAAAATTATGATAGGGCTTTGGGGTTGACTCCGTTAAAGGAAAAGCTTGGCAGTGGCATTTCTTTTGGTGAGATAAGACTTGTACTCGCGTGGAAAGAATTTGAGCAAACAAATCAATTGCAACAAACAGTAGAGTAGTATTTTTATCTTGATGAACGGCTACCACCAACTCCAAATAACAAACATTATCCCCGAAACAAAAGATACCAAAACTTTTGTTCTGCAACCATTAAACAATTGGCAACCAATTTACAAAGCTGGTCAATTCCTTACATTGGTTTTTGATACCAAGCATGGGGAGAAAAGGAGGAGCTATTCCATCTCATCATCGCCAGATTTGGATGAACCATTAAGCATCACCATTAAAAAAGTAGAGAATGGTGAGTTTTCCAGATTATTGTTAAGTCATTCTAAAATCGGTGATGTATTGAACATATCCGACATAAGCGGTCTTTTCCAATTACCTGAAAAGATGGGTGAAACAGAACAGTTTTTCTTTTTAGCCGCTGGTAGTGGCATTACACCATGTTATTCCATCATAAAAACATTATTGCATTGTACTGATAAAAATGTCATGCTCATTTATAGCAACAAAAATGAAGAGGAAGCAATTTTTCATCAACAGTTTTTGCTGTTGCAAAATCAATTTCCAAAAAAATTTAGAGCCCATCTCCTGTTCAGCAGTAGGGGCAATGCTTATAAAAATCGTTTAAGCAATTGGCTCTTGCAGGAGTTATTAAAAGAGTACTTAAAAGTTGAAACGTCCAAAGCATTGTTCTATTTATGTGGGCCATTTGAATACATGCAAACGGCCACCATTACTTTGTTAAGCGACGGCATTCCTTCTCACAATATCAAGAAGGAAAACTTCAATTCATTGCCAAGAAAAACAAAAACCATTCCTCCAGATACCAATGAACATCTGGTTACTGTTCATTTAGAAAATCAAGTTTACCAATTAACTGTTCAATATCCCAATTCCATCTTGGCCGTTGCAAAAGCAAACCATATTGCCATTCCATATAGTTGTGAAGCAGGGAGGTGCGGAAGCTGCGCAGCCACTTGCACCAAAGGAAAAGTTTGGATGGCTTACAATGAGGTCCTACTAGACAATGAAATTGCAGATGGAAGGATTCTCTGCTGCCAATCATATCCAATAGATGGCAATGTGGAAATTTTTGTTTGAATATTTATACCAACCAGCCGAGTATCAAACACCCGAGTACAATAAAGGGTGCTGGCAGTTTGCTGAAACGGAGCAAACAAAAAGTGGCAATGATTACCGCCGAATCGAACCATCCCAACATACTGCCGTTCCAAACTTCATGAAGAATTATATCTTTTGACAAATAAAAAACAGAACCCGCCATTATGCCCACCACTGCAGCATTGATGCCTTCCAAGGAACGATAGATGACTGCATATTTTTTTAAGTTATGCCAAACCGGGAAAAAGAAAAGCACCAATAAAGCACTTGGTAGGAAAATCCCTATGGCCCCCAATAAGCAACCTAGCAATTGTAAACTTGGGGAATTTTCTGTACGCATGACCATCCCCCCTGTAAATGCTCCAATAGAAAAAACAGGGCCCGGTATGGCCCTCACAATTCCGGAGCCGGTTAAAAACTCATCCTGCTTCATTTTAAGCACATCCCTTTTTGTTTCCAGTACACGCGCTGATTGCGGGCGGACCACGTATTGCTCATACATCATAGGCATCAATACATCGCCTCCCCCAAAAACAAGACTTCCAAAACGATACGTGTTTTCAAAAAGATTAAATGATTTTTTGTTCTTCCAATTTTCATCTGTTGCTGTTTCTGATAGGTATCCTGCCACTGCAAAAAGGAACAAGAAAATGACCATATTGCCCCATTTTATTTTCTTTGGGGGCACTTCAAATTGTGGTATACGCCTCTGGCTGAAATTGGTGGCAATGCCAGCAGCAACAATTAACCCAGGGAAAATCCAAGGAGTCTTGAAGGCAAAAAAAGTGGCGAAAGCTGCTACTATTAGAATAACTTGGGTGATGGTATTGTTAATGGCCACCTTGAACAACTTAAATGCAGAATAGGCAATGAAACCAATGGCCATTGGTTGGATGAACTGGAAAACTCTTGTCTTAATGGACATATCCGCAAAATAATCCAGCAAAAAAGACAATGCCCCCATGATGGTGCAAGCTGGCGTAATCCATATCAATAAGGTGAGCACCGCCAAGGGTATGCCCCCCCTCTTATAACCAATCAACGTTAGTGTTTGTGTGGAGGATGCCCCGGGCAGCATATTGCAGAAGCTTACAAAATCCAGTAACTCCTTTTCTGTTACATCCCTTCTTTTGCTTACGAAAGTTTTGAGCATCATTCCATAATGGCCTTGCGGACCTCCAAAAGCGGTAATGCTATGAAAGAAAACGGCACGTAAAAAAGGTATGTGGCGAAGCAGTATCAATAATTGGGGGTTGTGAGTACGCGACAAGATAAAACCAAAAAAACACAACGCAATGGTTTGCAGCTATTTTCGGTAAAAGCAAAATGCTGGGAGGCAATTATTATAGATGGAAATCGAACCACATAATTTATCTTCCGTTTTGTGTCAATGATGTAATAGTAAATTCCTACGGCACTAATTGGTTATTATAAAAGCCATCCTGCCGTTCCTGATAGTTGATTGAACCTCTTTACCTTCAACATAGTTGTCCTTAAGACCGATAAACAACTTCAAATGAGGATAATCCGCTAGAATTTGTAAAAAATGATGACCCCATCGCCTTTTCGGCAAGCCTTGTTTTCTTACTGATACGATGGATAGACCCAATCTGTATCTACGTTAACGTTTTAATCAAAGAACGCAATAAAAAAGGCCCCACCTTTACGGTAGAGCCAAGTTATACAAACCCCCTAAATGAAAACTTTTATTGCTTCACAAAACGGATACTCTTTACGAAGACATCCCCTATGAAAGCATTCATTATATAAATACCACTGGCTAAATCACTTAAATTCAAATCGAGCTGCTGCCTGCCAGCTTCCAGTTCTGCAGTCAATTTTTTGGCCACCCAACCTTCTGCACCCAAAACCTTGATGGTTATCTTCTCTATTTTATCAGCAACAATATCCAAATAGGTAGTATTGTTAACTGGCTGTAAGCTTTGGATGTACATAACGTTTCGGTTTAAAAATTGTTGAAATTTGGTACAAAGGGCAAACAGGGGGTTATTAATTGACACACTGCTCTTACCAAATGCTGCTTTACAAGACAATAATAATGCCGAAACTGGTTTACTGAATGGCTATTCGGAGGCCAATTTGTTTTCTTCTGCATTAATATCCAGCAACATATAACGTGTTACACTGTTGATGAGCATTTCATCCAGCACATCCACTAGGTTTTGGTAAGTGGATCTACTCGTTGGTTTTATTAGTACCACCATTTCCCGTGCATCACCAAACTTGGTGGCCACTTCTTTCTTTTTATTGATAATTATTTTACGCAGCCCATCTGCGCTGTAATTGGTAGCAAGCATACTTTGCGGATTGTCCTCAAAATAGTAATAGACCTTGTTGTTGCCAGATGGAATCAGTGTAAGCACTGCACTTCTTTTAATTGGTGTAGTTATTGGTGAGTCTTGGGGCAAATTGAGTTTCATTGTTTTTGCCTCACTTAATGTGGTGGTGAAAATGAAGAAGGTGATGAGGAGAAAGCCAAGGTCAACCATTGGGGTAAGGTCCACCTTCGTACTCAATTTCTTGCTCCGGGTGCCGCCACGTTTTTTGTGGTTACCATTCTTCTGTTGCATCTCTGCCATGGGATTGAATTTGGAAATGAGATGCTTTGCCCCATTATTTCCACAAAAAAACATCACTTGTGGTGATGTTTTCCAGGTGGTTAGCGGATCATCCTGCTATAAAACGCTTGAGCTTCTTGAACTCACGTTTTTGCGGTGATTCGAATTTGGCTGCAAAAGCTTGCAGCAGGGTTTTCATCCACAGCGGCAAACCGCCGCTATTGGGTTGGGGGTCCAGCTTCATGTGATATTGGATTTAGTGAGCAGTAAACCTACAAAATCCCTTTAGTATGGCATAGCGTAAAAACCCTCTATTTAGCCTCTGTAAAATTTACGCTTATTTGTATTTCCAATGTCTCGACTTGCCTTCTGCCATCCATTCAATGGCCTGGGCCATGCGTTTGTTCTTTGTTTCTTCCGTTTTGGCCTCGTCAATCCAGGTTCCGTATTCCTTTCTGTGGCTGGGCGAAAAGGCTTCAAAAGTGGCAAGAGCTTTTTTGTTTTTCTTAATGGCTGCTGTTATATAGGCGGGAACAATGTATTCAGTTTTGGGTGCTGCTTTCTTCACAACCCTTTTTCCTTCATCAGTAACTTTCATGGCTTTTTTAATAAGGCCAATGATTCTCTTTTCAGGAGGCAGGTCTTTCAAGGAAGTAATCTTTCCCAAATGGCCCATGGCCGTTTCTGATTCCGCATTTTGGATAAGCATGGGTTCGTCCATGAGTACTGCTTGGAAGAAGCCAAATGCACAATGTTGTTTAAAAGCTGCCATGTGGCACATCATTTTCCCTTTGTAATCAAAGAAGGGCATGCTCCATTTTATTTTTTCTTCCACATCCGGACAGGCTTTGTGAACCAGTTCTCGGATATACTCCAATATAGGTTGTGCAAAGGATTGTGACTTTGCGATGTAGGCATCGATTGCTGGGTTGTAAATTGCCATAAAATTTGTTTTATGAACGGTCAATAATTTTTGTTTGATACTGAACAGAAATGCCTTCCATTGCAATGCCAATGTTTTCATAACCCCAACCCTTCAACTCGTTTACCCATATGGTTTGCCCATCTTGCTTATTGAGACAATAGAACTTTCCTTGACATCCAACAAAAAGGAAGTTTTCCTTTTCTACAATGCTCACCTCCTTTGAGGAATTTTTGAATTTTACTTCCCAAATGATTTCTCCAGTTTGAGTGTTGATGGCAGCCGCCCTGCCATTGCTTCCAATATAGATTCTATCCATTTTGCTGGGATTCTAATGTGAAAATTAGCTCTCTTATATTCAATAGTTCAGGTAGACCGGGGGTAAAAAAATTGGGGGACTTATTTAATGTGCCTCCAACCAGTTCTCCCCCACACCCAACTCCGCTTCTACCGGCACTTCATTCGGAAGTATCAGTGCTGATTTCATGTTTTCCAAAATCAATGGTTTCAAAGTGTCCATTTCTTCCGGTAATGCGTCAAACACCAATTCATCGTGTACCTGCAGGATCATTTTGCTTTGCAGTTTTTCTTTTTGGAGGGCTGCATGTATTTTGATCATGGCCAGCTTGATCATGTCTGCAGCCGTTCCCTGAACGGGGGAGTTGATGGCATTCCTTTCCGCAAAACCACGAACCGTGAAGTTGGAAGAACCAATGTCTTTCAGCCAACGCTTTCGGCCCATTAGTGTTTCCACATAACCATTTTCCCTGGCAAAGTTGATGGTATCGTCCATGTATTTCTGTATATAGGAAAACTCCCGTTTGTAACTGTCGATGATTTCCTTGGCTTCTGTTCTGCTGATACCTAGGTTATCTGCTAAACCAAATGCTCCCTGACCGTATATGATGCCGAAGTTGACGCTTTTGGCTTTGTACCGCATTTCCTTGGTTACATCATTGTCCAGCACATTGAACACTTTTGCAGCAGTGGCGGTATGGATATCCTTCCCCTGTTTGAATGCTTCACACATATTGGGATCGCCGCTGATGGCTGCCACAATCCTTAATTCTATTTGGGAATAATCGGCACTTACAAGTATCCTTCCTTTTTCACGGGGTATAAATGCTTTGCGTATTTCCTTGCCCCTGTCTGTCCTGATGGGAATGTTCTGGAGGTTGGGGTTGTTGCTGCTCAACCTTCCAGTTACTGCTACGGCTTGTGCATAGCTGGTATGAACGCGGCCTGTTCTGGGGTTGATCATAAGGGGCAGGGCGTCCACATAGGTGGATTTGAGCTTGGTCAATTCCCTGAACACCAATATATCCTCCACTATCTGGTGCCCTTTTACGGCTAGTTTCTGCAACACATCTTCCCCCGTTTGGTATTGGCCAGTTTTTGTTTTTTTGGCCGAGGGATCTAACTGTAGTTTATCGAACATGACTTCGCCCAATTGCTTGGGGGAGGCAAGATTGAAGCGGACGCCTGCATGTTTGTACACGTTTTCTTCAGCTAACTTGGCTTCTATGTCCAATGTTTTGCTGTAGTCGTTCAAGAAGGCTTCGTCCACTTTAATCCCTTCAAACTCCATAGCCATCAATACTTTTACGAGGGGATTTTCCACTTCGTTGAATACCTTTTGTACTTGCCGCTCTTCCATTAATGGGTGCATGGCCTTCTTCAACTGTAAAGTGATGTCTGCGTCTTCTGCGGCATATTCCTTTACTTTCTCGATTTCCACATCCCGCATGGTACCCTGTGATTTTCCCTTCTTGCCTATGAGCTCTTCAATATGGACGGGTTCGTATTGTAGGAACTGGGCGCTTAATAAGTCCATGCTGCGTTTGCCGTCTGGCTCTATTACATAATGCACCAGCATTGTGTCGTAGGTGCTGCCTTTTAGTTCGAGGCCGTACCATTTGAGCATAAGCATATCGTACTTGATGTTCTGCCCTATCCAGGTTTTGCTTTCGTCATCGAATAGGGGCTTGAAGCAGGCGAGGATTTTTTCTGTTTCCCCCCTGTCTGCTGGGCAGGGCACATAATAACCCTCATGCGTTTGGAAGGCAAAGCTTAGCCCAACTAGTTCTGCTTGGTTGGCATCTATGCCCGTGGTTTCTGTGTCAAAGGATATTTCTGTTAGTGGTTGCAGTTTTGCAATGAGTTCGCTTATCTTTTCTTCTGTGTCCACCAAGTAATATTGATGCTCCACATTGTTGATGTTTTTGTCTGCCGTGAGGCCTATGTATTCCAGCCTTTCCTCTGCTTGCTCCTTGATGGTTTTTTGTTGGGTTTCTTTATTGGACGGTGCTTTGCTTTCTACCACGTTGCCAAAGAGGTCCGTTTGCACACCCACCGGTGCCTGTGTGAACACATTGAAGTCTTCCCCCAGGATCCTTTTGCCCAGTGTCTTGAACTCCAGTTCGGCAAATACGTCTTTCAATGCTTCTTTGTTCCAATCCTTGAGCTTGAAGTTTTCTTCATGGAATTCCACGGGAACCTTGGTAATAATGGTAGCGAGTTTCTTGCTCATGATGGCATCTTCTTTTCCTGCCCTTACCTTTTCACCTATGGAACCTTTGATGCCATCTGCATTGGCCAAAATGTTCTCCAGTGAACCATATTCCTTTAGCAATTTGGCTGCTGTTTTTTCGCCAACACCTTTAATGCCAGGAATATTGTCCACAGCATCACCCATCAGTCCCAAGATATCTATCACCTGCTCCACCCGTTCAATGTCCCATTTGGCGCAGATTTCTTTTGGACCCATGATTTCCACATCACCACCTTGGTAACCTGGTTTGTAAATGCTGATACCTTCACGGACCAATTGACCATAATCCTTATCAGGCGTTACCATGAAAACCTCATAGCCGCTGGCATGGGCTTCCCAAGCAAGGGTACCAATTACATCATCTGCTTCATAGCCTTCAACGCCTATGACTGGTATATTGAACCCTTCGATTATTTTCTTGATATCAGGAATGGCCAAAATCAAATCCTCCGGTGTTTCCTGACGGTTGGCCTTGTAATCTGCAAAGTCTGTTTCCCTAATAGTGGACCCGCCTACATCAAAGCAAACGGCCATGTGGGTGGGCTTCTGTTTGTTGATCAATTCTACCAGTGTATTGGTGAAACCAAACTGTGCATTGGTGTTCTTTCCTTTGGATGTATTGCGCGGGCTGCGTATGAGTGCATAATATGCCCTGAAGATGAGCGCATAGGCATCGAGTAAAAAAAGTTTCTTTTCTTGCATGGGGTAAAAGTAGAGAAAAGGGGATTATGAACTTGGGAGAAGACGTGATAGATTATCACCTTTTCCTATTATTGGTTGAACATGAGGTGCTTCAATTGACTATTCTTTAATTTCTGCAGTCCAACTATTTAATCATCCTTATTTTACATCCAAAATCAAAACACATGAAAGCCTGTTTTTCATTGCTGCTATTGCTTACTTACTTTTCACTACCTGCTCAAAAAGTGGACTTGGACAGGTTCCATTTCACGGCCCAATACCGCAATTTCCCCAATGTGCAACTGGACAAGGAATATGTTACCTACAACCTGTCTTTTGGCGGCAGCCCCATTACCAAAGCATTTATGATGGAGGATGACCTGGACCGTTCCATTAATTTGTACGGCTGGAAGAAGCTGAGAAGGGACGGGCATATTACTGTGAAAACCATTTTTGGAGATTTCATTATCAAGTCGTCAACTGTTGCGGAACGAAAGGAGGATATCAAGGATAAGGACGGAAAAATAACCGGTACCCGTACTTATTATTCTTCCAGGATTGTTTACAATTTTCCAACAAGCTACATGGTAGTGGATTATAAAGGAGCAACGCTTGCTAACGAACAGATTGGGAATGGCGACAAGACCTGGTCTTCTGACGAATACAACAATTATAAGGAGGCTGCTGATTATTACAATAATAATAGGAACGTGATCAGGGGCAACCTTTGCAGAAAGGATATGGTACAGGACTTAGCAACCATTGCCAGCAGGGTCAATTTCAAGTTTGGCTATCCACCAGCGAACAACCTTTTAAAACTCTGGATACTGAACAATAAGAAGCACCCTGAATATGAAGCTACGCAGGCTCAATGGAATTCTTTCAAGGCGGTTGCTGCAAGGACAACCTATGAGGGTGTTTCTGAGGAGGACAAAAAAACATTGCTTTCCGTTGTTGCTTATTTTGATGGATTGAAAACCAAGTATAACGGTGGCGATAAAACAGACAAAAAAATGCGTTATAGCTGTTTTTACAACAATGCCATGATCTATACTTGGTTCCTTGACAATTTTGATGCTGCGATTAAGGAAGCTGACGGGCTTATTGCCAATGATTTTGATAGCGGAGATGGGAAGGACCTGAAAAAGGATGCTGAAAAAATGGCGGAGGCCTTGAGGAAGAACAATGTAAACTCCCTGCACTATGCCATTAATTTGGATGACGCTAGGGGTCCCAAACAATAGACTCTTCTTTATTGAACATTCTTATTGATAAAGGGTGGGTAAACACGTGTTTGCCTACCCTTTTTTTATTGCCTGCCATTACAGTCTTTCTATTTCCACTAAAAGAATTGCATAGCTAAAGAATATTAGCTAACAGCTTCTTTTTGAAACTATTTTGTCATAATTCACCTTGTCATATTTCTATTTTATGACAAGGTGAATTATGACAACTATAAAAAAGCAGTTGGTTTTTAACCAACTGCTTGCTAATCATCTGTTAAACTGTTAGTTTATTCGTCTCTTGAACACACACATCACTCAATTTGGGAAGGGGAGCGTTTAATGTTTATTTCTTCTTCAATTTCAGGTAGTCTAAAAAGTAAATAACCCTAATGGAAAAGCTATTGTTCTGTGGTGCTTCTAGCGTATGCCTAAAATTGGGCAGGTAAACATCCTGGATATTTTGATCTTCTGTTCCAATGGCATTTTTCCAAACGATATTTATAAAACTACCCAAAGCAAACTGCCAAGTGTAGACCATATCTACATTGAAATAGTTGACGTTGTAGTTAACATCTTGATTGAAGGTGGTAGGGTCCAAATAACCATCTTTCCTCAAATTGAAAAAACTGTTGTTCTCCACTTTGCTCCAATAGTGCCTTGCCCTGAAACTGAGCCCCATTTTGTTGTTGAAGTTGTATTTGATGTTGAAGATGTTTTCTATGGTTATGCGTTCACGCAAGGCAAAAATGCTGCTGTCGTTGCTAATGGCTGCAAAACCAAGATTGTTGTGCATGGGGCTGATATAACTGCTTAGGCTGATGGTAATCTTTTTATTAAAGCGGTACTGGTTGGAGAGGTTGAGATCAAACTGCCGGGCACTATACTCCGGTGCAATTCTGGGTGCAAAATCAATACTAGCTGAATATTTTTTGGCAGAATTGGAATTCACCCAAACCTCTATTCCGTAGTTTGTGGGGCGATGGAATACAAACCCATTTTTGCGGGGTTCATAAAAATCATTTTGCCTTGCATTGAAGTTGAAGGCAAATCCTGCATTCCAAAGGTTTTTCAATTGGCCATTGAGGTTGGTGTTAAGGTTGAAGACCTGATAGTCTCCCGGGTTGAACCTTCTTGAATAATAGAGGTTCAGGTTCAGGTACATATTATTGTACCACTTGCCAGGCTTGACCCACTTGTAGCCTATCCATGAATTATGGTCCAGGTAATTGTTGTTGGTGAAATAGCCCATGTCATTCTGGTCATACTTGTCGGTGGCCATATCCTGGTTGATGTTGAAATTGAAGCGGCCTCCAAACTTACCTAACCCTAAGTTATGGGTAAGCCCTGTTGTTGTTGTATTGGGGGCTTCCTTTCCAAATAATTGGCTGATACCCAACTTTCCCCAAACATTCCAGTTATTCTTCTTGTCATAAATGTCGAACAGGGCTGCAGCTACATTGGCATCGTAATCACTACCGCTACGCATAGTATTGGTGTTTATGAAGGATATGCTGGAGTTGTGCTTCAATGTTTGGTCCAGTACAATAATATTGTAATTGGTAAGCGGATTGGTTTGTATTTCCCTTGTTGTATGTTTTGTATTGTCTTCAATGGTGGCATACTGTGCGTCTGCCACTGCGTTGAATATGCCAATACCCAAACCTCTTCCTGTTCTACCGCTTACTTTGGTGGCATTGATCAGTTTTGTTTCGGTTGGGTTCTTGACCACGGTTTCATTGCTGTTTATTTGGCTGTACACATCATAAAAGTGTAGGGGTTCCCCGCCAACACGTCTACTGTAAAAAAGATTGCCTTTTCCAAAAAGCTCGGTGCCTTCTGTGAAAAAGCTCCTATTTTCATTGTATTTTACTTCAAAGGGTGTGAGGTTCAATACCTGGTTATCGCTTTGTACCTGACCAAAATCGGGTATGAGGGTCATGTCCAATGTAAATGCTGGAGTGATGCCATATTTTACATCCATACCGCCATTTACTGAACCCGTCCAGTTTTTTACGCCCTGTAGGTTATAGGGATAATGATTAGCATAAGTGGAAAAATAGGGAGAGAATGATAAACGTAGGGGTGGTTTGATATTTTCGATATTTGTCCATTTGCCAAACTGCGAAAAGAGGGTGCCCCCAACAGTTGGGTCAACGGGGTTCCACATAAATTGCTTGCCGCTCTTGGTGCGCCTGCGGGTAATGTTCATGCCCCAGTCCTGTATTTTCTTGTTGCCGAAACGGATGGCGGAATAGGGTATTTTCATTTCGAAGGTCCAGCCACCGGGCACTATTTTGGCATTGCTTTCAAATACGCTGTTCCAGGAGCCGTCCTCTCCATTGGTGCTTGAATATTTAGCATCGAACTGTTCGCCCAATGGGGTAACATAATAGCCAAAGCCATTAATCTTGTCGTCGTAGGTATCAAACATAACGCCCACAAAATCGTTTACGCCTACTACGTCCCTGCCCACCAGTTCCTTGGAAATGCTGTCCTGCGTTTCGTGGCAGAACCCAGCTATGTAAATGGCTTCATTATCGTAAAGGAAATAGACTTCTGTTTTGCTCTTCTCATCTTCCACTTTGCCAAAGGTTGGCCTCCACTCAACAAGGTTGGTGGCAATGGCCGCTTTTGACCAAGCGGAGTCATTAATAATGCCGTCAATGATGATTTTTTGGATGGTCCTGATAGCTGGTAATTCCCGCTTGACCGTTGGGGCCTTTTGCTGGCCAATTGCAGCACTGCAAGAAGCGAGGAATAGGCAGCATAGTTTAAACAGCTTGTTCATGCAGTGGTTATTATTGATTGCTAAATTGAATGAAGCCCAACTGCTGTCAGCAAGCGGCATGAACATTTGAATGCCACTGATGTTTTTCCCTGTGCAGTTCTGCCTTTACTTCTACGAATTAGAACGTAGTCAAAATAAAAAAGTTACACTGATGATAAAATGTTAAAGATGATGAAGTGTTGTTCTTCCTTTATGAAAGGCATTAAAATTTAAAAGAACTGCTGCAGTGCAGTCCTTTTAAATTTATTTTACCGAACATTATTTTATGCCATATTTGTATTTGTACCTTTCATTCAATTGTTTTTGCTTGTTGTCCAAGCTTACATCGCGTCCCTGGATAAATGCCTGTGTCACTTTACTGCTTTTCATATCCAGAATATCTCCATTGCTGATGATAATGTTGGCATCTTTCCCCTTTTCCAGGCTTCCGGTTATGGCGTCAACACCCAAAATCTTAGCGGCATTGAGGGTAATGGCCGCAAGAGCCTGTTCCTTGGTGAGGCCGTAGGCTGCGGCTGTTCCTGCATTGAACATGAGGTTCATGCCCCTGCTTTCTGCATGTGTATCGGCAATGGCAAAGAGTACACCTCCCTGTTGCAACAAATAGGGTGTTTTGTAGGGTTGGTCCACATCATCATCCTGTGTCAACGGAAGGCTGTGCATTTCGGCCACCACCACTGCTACATTATTTTCTTTTAGATAGTCTGTTATTTTCCAACTGTCAGTTCCTCCAATAATGGTGGTCTTGAACGAAAATTCTTTTGCCAGTTCAATGCCCACCTGCATTTCCTTTACTGTTTCGGCATGGATAAAAAAGGTCTGTGTCCTCTCGAACAATTTTTTAACCGATTCAAATTTCAGGTTGGTATGTTCATGTTTTGCTTCTGCGAAATAGGCTTTGGCCTCATTGAAGAATTTGCGGACATTATCAATCCTGTCCATAGCAGCTTTGAGGGGGTCAACTGCATCTGCACCTACTGTACGGCCAAATCCACTACGGCCACGGCCGGATGATAGGTTCGGCATACGGAAGTGGATGCCATTGTCCAGTTTATACGCTGCATCTTCCCAGTTCCATGCATCCAGTTGCATGACTGATGAAGAGCCGCTGATAATGCCACCTTCGGGAACAATATTGGCCAATAATATTCCATTGCTCCGCAATGTGCCTATAACTTTTGAATCTGAATTGTATGCAATGGCTGCCCGGATATTTGTATTGATTTCCCCCAGTTCACGCACATCGCTCATTGAACGTGTGGAGTTGATTTCGTTGAGGCCCAAATCCGTTTCCGAGGTGATGAGGCCTGGGTAAATATGTTTGCCCTTGCAGTCGATTACCTTTGCATCGCTTATGGAAGCTGTAGTGCGGACATCCAAAATTTTTCCACCACCAAAAACAATCATCCCGTTTTCAATTACTTCACCATTGCCAATATGTACCGTTGCATTGGTCAGTGCTATAACACCTGCTTGGGGCTTGGCGGGATAGACGGTTTCCTGGGCGTGGGCGGTAATCAAAAGAAGCCCTAACGCTATTGTAAGTATCCGTTTCATAAAATGGGTTTAAAAGTTTACGGGTTCACTTGTTCACAAGTTGGCCCACTGATTAGTTAATTTCTTCCTCTGTATTTTGTTCCCTTTAGTTCAGACTGTTCCAAATAGTCTATTAGCTTTTGTAGCATGATGATTCTTTTTAAAGCCATATTATAGAGTTCGTCAAACTCTTCTTGAGAAACATATTTCCGATCAATGGCCCTGTATAATTGAGAACGGAATTCTCCGCAGGAGCCTTTTGAAATATACAGGAATTGTAGGAACTCCCTGTTTCCGCTCCTTACAAAACCTTCCGCTATATTATCCATGATAGAACCAGCCGAACCATCTATCTGGTTTATTAATCTATAGTTCTGTTTCAGTTTCCCAGCATCTATTATAGCACCTATCTTGTTGTTCAATTCCCTTGCTGCTTGCCAGGCAACAATGTCTTCAAATTTTTTTATAATAGCCATTAGTGCTGCTTTTTGAAATTGAACAACTAGTGAACTGGTGAACAACGAAACTTTTTGAACCGGTATTACTCATCATCCCTATCCAAAATCTGCTTCTTGTGGTTCCTATCCTCTTCGCATTCGTTTAGCTCATCCAATCTTGGTCTTGCCCTAATCATTCCTGCTGCGCCACCCGGCCCCCTTTTTTCCTGCAGCAGCTTTTGTATGAGCCTTGCTTTTTCAGTGGCTATTTGCTTGCGCATGTCTGCATCTTTTTCACGGTCGAAATAGATGGTTCCGTCAATGATGGTGTACAATGATTTTGCGTAAATGCTCAGTGGGTTATCGCTCCATAGCACTACGTCCGCATCCTTGCCAACCTTGATGCTGCCCACTCTGTCTGCAACATGCAGCATGATAGCTGGGTTCAATGTTGCCATCTTCAATGCTTCTTCTTCCGGAACATCGCCATACTTTACGGTCTTTGCAGCTTCTTGGTTCAAACGTCTTGCCATTTCGGCGTCATCGCTATTGATGGCGACTGTCAACCCCATTTTCTGCATAATGGAAGCATTATAGGCCATCGCATCCTGCACTTCCATTTTGTAGGCCCACCAATCACTGAAGGTGGAAACACCCAATACTTCATGGGCCTTCATTTTGTCTGCCACTTTATAGCCTTCCAGAATATGGGTGAACGTGTTTATTTTGAAGTTGAATTTCTCTGCTACTTTCATCAACATGTTGATTTCGCTTTGCACATAGGAGTGGCAGGTAATGAACCTTTTCTTGTTGAGGATTTCTACCAAGGCATCCAGTTCCAGGTCCTTTCTCTTATTGGTTCCCATTTTTTGGTAATCAACAGCTCGCTGGAATGCGTCCACATACACTTGCTCCACCCCCATTCTTGTATCAGGAAAACGGTTGTTGCTGTTGGACGATGAGCGTTTTACATTTTCGCCTAGAGCAAACTTGATGAAGCCATCCCAATTAGCAAACTTCATTTCTTCTGGTCCCATGCCCCAACGGAGTTTCAGGAGCTGTGTCTGTCCTCCAATGGGGTTGCAGGATCCATGCAGGATATGGGACGACGTAACACCCCCACTTAATTGACGGTAAATATTGATGTCTTCGGGATTGATTACATCGGCAATCCTGCACTCCGATGTGACGCTTTGTGTACACTCGTTAATACCACCTGTTGCAGCAATGTGACTGTGTTCATCAATGATACCTGCAGATAGATGTTTTCCAGTTCCGTCGATAATTTTTGTGCCCCCGCTCAATCCTTTGCCGATAGCGGCAATTTTTCCCTTCTTCAATAGTACATCTGTGTTTTCCAATCTGCCCTCTTTTTCATTGGTCCAAACGGTTACGTTTTTTATAAGGATGTCTTCCTGTTTAGGTGCCTGTTTCCAGCCATACCCATTGAAGGGGTAAACCACGTCTGCCAATGTTGACGGCTGGCTACGCCTTCCTCCCGCAAACCCATTAGAACTCCGGCGAGTTGTGTCGGTTGACGCTTTTACCGTATCTATTGGCAGTTCATTTTTGAAAACCATTTTCCAGGTGGCTACATCCCCGTTGGCGAGATAGCCATTACCGGCCCAGGCATCGTTGCCAATAATTCCGCTCAGGTTGGTCTGCCTACCAAAATCTGCCCGGCTGGTCCAGTTAATTTTTACGAGTTTATCGCTCACGGTAAACGTAATGTTGGTAGTGGTTGTATCGCCTTGCGCTTTTAGCGTGGCAGCCGGTTTTTCTACAGGTCCCTTTACAACTGCTTCATAGGTCTTGATGATGCCTTTGGTATTCAATGAAAAAGTGTACACACCCCGGTAATCGTTCCAGCCTTCTTCCTTCACCGTATATTTTTGGCCCTGCACCCAGTTCTGGAAAATGCTGGAGGAATCCTTGAAGATGTTGCTGTTGGCAATAAAAAAGTTGGCCAGTTTCCCTGCGTCCAAACTGCCTACTTTATCATAGGCACTGATCAGGGTGGCGGGTGTTTTGGTAAGTGCCTCCAGCGCTGTTTTTTCGCTCAGCCCATTGGTGATGGCTTTACGGAGATTGGTCAAGAAATCATTGCTGTTGGTGAGGCCCGCTGTTGTCAACGTGAAAACAATACCGGCTTTCTCCACCATGGCCGGTTGGGATGGTGCCATTTCCCAATGCTTCATATCTGCCAGTGCCACAATCCTTGCATCGTTCGGGTCTTCCACATCCATGGCTGCAGGATAATTCAGTGGCAAAATGAGCGTGGCCTTGGTGGCTTTTATCTCGTCAAGTCTTTGGTACACATCATTCGTGGCTTTGAGGATATAGCTTGTTCCAAATTCCTTGGCTATTTTATCGGCACGGAGCGCATTGTATTTATCATTCCCGATATCAAAAATTTGCGGTAGCAATAAATTATCGTTCCAGGCCTGCAGGCTGAGGTTTGTTCCTTCCGTGGCCGGTTTTGTTTTGTACCAGGCTGCATCCAAATAGGTTTGGCGGAGCAGGGCTATGGATCCCATTAAGCTTCCCGGATAGTCCTGCGTGGATGTCCCCTTACTGAAAGAATAAAATGCGGCTACCTTTTCTTTTACCAGTTCCATGTTCTCCTTTTGGCTACCTAAGGCAACCAGTGCCCCAGTACCCCTTGCTATGCCATCTTGGTTATTGGCCACTACTGTTCCAAAACCAATTGCCCTCAGTTCCTTTGCCCTTGCTTCGTTCAACTGGAAACTTTCAAATGCATTTGTTTCCGGCTTGATGGCCTGGTTCCAGTTATATGCCCCTTTGGTGTTGCTGGTAAACTGTGAGGACCTGTCAAATCCTCCAAAACCACGTCCGCCCAATGTTGCAGTAGCTTGGGGAGCCACGCCATAATCACTGTACAGGTCAATGAAGGAGGGGTAAATGAACTTTCCCTTACAATCCACTACTACAGCTTCCTTTGGAACCGTAACATTGATACCAACAATTTTCCCCTGCTTGATTACCAGCGTGGCATTTTGAAGGGTTGTTTCGGCATCCTTAATAATGGTTGCGTTAGTAAAAGCATAGGTTCCCGTACGTTCATCCGCTGTTCCGTTAATTGGGTATGTTTCCTGGGCCTGCGACAGCAATGGAAGGATCATCCCCATGAAGAGGAGTCGAAATTTTCTCATGTTTGTTCTGGTTTATAAAAGGTAGCTATAAAACTAGCGATTTGTGGGGAAGGGTAAAACCGTTTATCCAATTTTAGGTGAATGATGCTTCAATAAGCGGCTAATTTTTAAATGGCCTATTGATAGGCCTTGTACAATAGCAACATCTAGTTGATTATCGAAATGATATGTGACAATTTTTTTGTGACAAGAATAATTTAACCATTAAAAGGTCACATTGTGTGTGACAATAAATGTGTTATAATATAATTGTAACACATATTTTGTCACATGATTCAAATAGTTTAGCTAGATGTAGCTCTCCTACCCTCCATAACTTAGCAAAAGCATTTTGGAAATTATTTCAGGAATAAAAAAGCAGCCCTATTAGATAGGCTGCTTGAATGATTGAATTCTTTGTGCAATGTGAATCTATCGGCCCATATATACCATCAGAATCTGCACATCACTTGGATTCACGCCGGAAATCCTTGATGCCTGTCCTAATGTCTTCGGCTTGATTTTTTTGAATTTCTGTAGGGCTTCATTGGAAATGGCTGCTATCTTATCGTAGTTAAAACTATCAGGAATCACCAAGTTCTCCAATA
>JAHEZD010000012.1:18421-84682 GCA_023251255.1 Chitinophagaceae bacterium | reverse complement strand
ATTATGATGGTGATCATCAGCCTAGCGAAGCCAAAACCTGCAAACGATACACATGTTATAGAACTGGATAAATCCATGTTCAAAGTGACGCCCGGGTTCATTGTTGGCTCCTTCATTATCTGCAGCATATTGGTGGCTTTGTACACGGTGTTTTGGTAGGGGAATGGTGAAAGGTGAGTGGTGAATGGGGAATGGTGAGTAGCGAGTGGCGGAGCAGCGAATGATACAGGCTTTTAAAATTATTGATACATGAAGTGTTTAATTCTTACGGTAGCAACTTTGTTTGCATCATTGATTACCGCATCTGCACAGTTGGATGCCAGTGCCTCAAGGGCCCTGCTGCAAAGGATTGTACCCAAGCAGGCAACTTCGTTTGTTGTTCAGTCATTGCCTGCTGAAAGCAACAAGGATGTGTTTGAAATTGAAAGTATTGACAACAAAATTGTGCTGCGTGGCAATAATGGGGTGGCCATTGCCTCTGCTTTATATTACTACCTGAATGAATACTGCCATTGCCAGCTTACCTGGAATGGCAGTAACCTGAACCTGCCAGCGATACTGCCTGCTATTAAGTCGAAAGTCCACAAAACAACCCCTTACGAGTACCGCTATTACATGAACTATTGCACTTTCAATTACAGCATGAGCTGGTGGGACTGGAAACGGTGGGAAAAGGAAATTGATTGGATGGCCCTGCACGGTATCAATATGCCACTTGCAATTACAGGCGAAGAATATACTTGGTACGAAGTGTACAAAGACATGGGCTTTACAGATAAGGACCTGCAGGGTTTCTTCTGTGGGCCTTCCTATTTCTCCTGGTTCTGGATGGGGAACCTGGATGCTTATGGTGGTCCATTGCCACTCACGTGGATGAAACAGCATTTTAAACTGCAACAGCAAATCATTGCACGGCAAAGGGCATTGGGCATGAAACCTGTGCTGCCAGCATTTACTGGTCATGTGCCTGCTGCCTTCAAGCAGAAATTCCCCACTGCCAAACTAAAGCAAACCAACTGGACCAATGGCTTTGCAGATACTTATATACTGGATTCGGAAGACCCTTTGTTTGCACAGATTGGCAAACGCTTCCTGCAAAAGCAGGCTGCTTTCTTTGGTACGGACCATTTGTATTCTGCTGACACTTTCAACGAGAACGAACCACCATCCGACGAACCCGGTTTCCTGAGCAAGCTAAGCACAAGGGTATATGATGGCATGAAGCAAGCTGATACCGCAGCCATCTGGGTAATGCAAGGCTGGCTGTTCTATAGCGACAGGAAATTCTGGAAAGCCCCACAGATAGAGGCTTTGCTGAAAGCGGTGCCAAACGATAAAATGTTATTGCTTGATTTGGCAACAGAAATAGAACCCGTGTGGAAACGCACCGAAGCTTTTTATGGCAAGTCATGGATATGGAACATGCTCAACAATTTTGGTGGCAATACCAACCTGTTCGGGCGTATGGAAACCGTTGCTATGGAACCTGCCAAAGCATTGCATGACAGTAAAAGCGGTCAACTAAAAGGTATTGGCTTAACCATGGAGGCCATTGAGCAGAACCCTGTGATGTACGAACTGATGATGGACAATACTTGGCGCAACGGAAGCATTGACCTTGGGGTATGGCTGCCACAATATGTACGTAACAGGTATGGCGTCGCTGATGCACATGCCTTAAAAGCTTGGGATGTATTAAGGCAAACCGTTTATACCGTTCCTGCTGATAAGTATAAACGTGATGGTGCCGAATCCATCATTCAGGGAAGGCCAACACTGGACTCTTCCACGAGATGGACAAAGACAAACCTGAACTATGATGCAAAGGATTTGTTGCCAGCCTGGGATGAAATGGTACAAGCCGCAGCAACCTGTAGGAACAGCGATGGCTTCCAGTTTGATTTGGTGGATGTTACGAGACAGGTACTGGCCAATTATGCTTTGCCCTTGCAACGGAAATTTGTAGCAGCCTACCATCAAAAAAACAATGCCGATTTCAATATCTACAGCCAACAGTTCATTGACTTGATAGATGATATGGACAAACTATTGGCAACAAGGAAAGACTTCTTATTGGGTCCATGGATTGCCGATGCAAGACGTTGGGGGGCCACCGAAAAAGAAAAAGCATTGTATGAAATGAACGCCAAGGATTTGATTACGCTTTGGGGCAATGCCAATTGTCCTTTGAACGAATATGCCTGCCGGCAATGGAGCGGCCTATTAAACAGTTTCTATAAACCAAGGTGGCAGCAGTTCTTCCAAGAGCTGGGTGCTGCAATGCTTGCAGGGAAGGAAGTGGATGTGGCGGCTTTTCAAAAAGAGATTGCCCAGTGGGAATGGAAATGGGTAAACCAGCGTAAGGATTATCCAACAATAACAACGGGCAATCCCGTTGAAACAGCCAAAGCACTGCACCATAAATACCGTTCGATCATTGAACATCAATAGTAATACTGAACTTAATCAATACACGTAAGTAATATGAGAGGGAACCTGTTATTAATAGTATGCATAAGTTGGTCCTTTGCAGTGCAGGCGCAGTTTGCTGCCTTCCCCAAGGAACTGGAAGACCCATCTGTTTATGAAATCAATAAATTGCCATCGCATGATAATGCATTCCCTTTCGAGAGCCGCACACTGGCGCTTCAGCATAAAAAAGAAGCATCACAGTTTTATTATTCACTGGATGGCAACTGGAAATTTAATTATACAGAAAACCCTGCTAACCGGCCAGAGGATTTCTATCGCATCAATTTCGATGACAGCAAGTGGGGCAACATTGTGGTACCGGGCAATTGGGAACTGCAGGGCTATGGCTATCCCATCTATACCAACATCCACTATGATTTTGCACCTGAGAACCCCAATCCCCCATTTGTTCCCCATGATAAAAACCCTGTAGGCTCCTACAGGAAGAACTTTGTATTGGATAAAAGCTGGAAAGGCAGGAAAATAATCCTGCATTTTGGCGATGTAAAGAGTGCTTTTTACCTATGGGTAAATGGGCAATGGATTGGCTATAGCGAAGGCAGTAAACTGCCAGCAGAGTTTGATATCACCAATGTAGTAAAAGACGGAACCAACACAATAGCCGCAGCAGTCTATCGCTATAGTGATGGTGCCTATCTGGAAGACCAGGATTTCTGGCGGGTCAGTGGTATGGAACGCAGTGTGTACCTTTATGCCCAGCCGCTGCTACATATACAGGATTTCATTGTAAAGCAGGATCTGGATGAAACCTATACCCATGGCCTTTTTGCTGCTAAGGTGCAATTGTCAGGCAATACAAAAACAGCTTTTGTTACTTGCCTATTGCAGAGCAATGATGGTAAAGAAATACTGTACAATAAAACAGTTCCTGCAAAGGGATTGTCAGCCATACCATTTGAAAGTATGATACCACACCCTAAAAAGTGGAGTGGCGAAGCTCCCAATCTTTATACCCTGATATTGGAACTAAAAGATGGCAACCAAAAGACAATAGAAGTTAAAACAAAGAAGGTTGGTTTCAGGAGAACTGAAGTACGCAACGGCCAGTATTTGCTCAATGGCAAGCCCATTTTATTCAAGGGGGTAAACAGGCATGAACATGATCCCTATACAGGTCATGCATTATCTGAGGAAAGCATGCTGAACGATATCAAAACGTTCAGGCAGTTGAATATTAATGCAGTGCGTACCTGTCATTACCCCAACGATGAACGCTGGTACGAGCTCTGTGACGAATATGGCATTTATGTTATTGATGAGGCCAATATTGAAAGTCATGGCATGGGGTATGACATCACAAGAACGTTAGGCAATAACCCTGCTTTTGAAGCTATGCATGTAGACAGGACAAAACGGATGTTCTATCGCGATAAAAACCATCCAAGCATCATCATTTGGAGCCTGGGCAATGAAGCGGGTAACGGTATCAATTTTTACAATACCTACCGCTTGTTGAAATCATTGGATAAAAGCAGGCCGGTACAATATGAAAGGGCCGGTTTGGAATGGAACACAGACATCTATTGCCCTATGTATCCAACGCCGGATGCAATAGAAAAATATGCACAGACCAATCCTGTGCGCCCACTCATTATGTGTGAGTACGAACACGCCATGGGCAATAGTGAAGGGAACTTTGCCGAATACTGGAACCTCATTGAAAAATATCCATCATTGCAAGGCGGTTTTATTTGGGACTATGTAGACCAGGGTTTTGCAAAGAAAAATGATAAAGGAAAAATGTTTTGGGCGTATGGTGGAGATTATGGCCCAGCAGATGTTCCCAGTGACAATAATTTTAATTGCAACGGCCTAGTGGCACCAGATAGAAGCTGGCACCCACATGCGTATGAAGTAAAGAACATTCATAGCAACATCAAGGTCAAATCTTTCAATAAGGAGGATGGAACAGTGGAACTGTTCAATCAACAGTTTTTTGAACCAGTGTATGCGCAATTGAAATGGAATTTGATAGCTGATGGCTCCATAGTCAAGGAAGGGGTAGAAAAAAATATCCGTATTGACCCACAGCAAACCATACAAATAAAGATCACTAATTATGATGCTACTGCTAGTATGAAGGATTTTGAAACATTTATCAACTTCTATGTTCAAATACAAAACGAAGAACGTTTATTACCTGCTGGTTATGAACTGGTCCGTAACCAATTTAAACTGGCCGATAAACCGTTAAAGAGCAATTATGTTTTCCCCACTAAAATTGTGGTAGACTCTTCCACTGCTTACTGGAAAATAAAAGACAATGCAACCGAGTACATTATTGACAGTAAAAAAGGGTACCTGCAGAATATCATCATTTCTGGTGTACCTGTAATGAGAAGTCCATTGGTTCCCAACTTCTGGCGGCCACCTACTGACAATGACTTTGGTGCAGCTTCCCAGAAAAAGCTGAAGGTCTGGAAAAATATCATGGACAGTGCGGTGCTGCAATCCATAAAGGTAGATGGGGGAAATATCATCATATCGCATCGTGTTTTGAATGGTGATGCGGTTCTGACAACTGAATATGCAATCGGTACTGATAAGCTTGTTAAAGTGAAGTGCAGTTTCAAGAGGGTAAAGGGTGATTATCCCATGCTCATGCGTTTTGGCATGCAAATGAATATCGATCAACCATTCAGCAAACTGAACTGGTATGGCAGGGGCCCATGGGAAAACTATGCAGACAGGAAGGCATCCTCTCTTATTAATACCTACATGGCCAATGCTGGTGCATTGTGGCATCCATACATAAGGCCACAGGAAACAGGGCATTTTACAGATGTGCGCAAGGCCTCTTTTTTAAATACACAAAACAAAGGCTTGGTAATTCAGGAGTGGGATGCTCCTTTTGAATTCAATAGTTACCCCTTTGATGATGATGATTTGTATGCAGGTGAAACAAAGCAACAAATGCATGGGCTGGAACTTGAGCCAAGGAACTTCCTGAACATCCACATTGATAAAGTGCAGATGGGATTAGGGGGAATCAATAGCTGGGGGGTGTTGCCTTTGGAAAAGTACCGCCTGCCTTACCAGGATTATTCCTTCAGCTTCTTAATAGAAATTGTTAACTGATCTAATAACTGATTCCATGAAATGGCTAAGTAGCAAGTTTTGTATGGGCTCCAATAACAGAATGGCCAAAATGGTAATTGCTGCTTGTATTTTTATACAGTTTGCACAGGCTCAAAGCTATCATCAATACATTGACCCATTCATAGGTTCAGAAGGGGATGGGCATATTTTTATAGGGCCATCCTGTCCTTATGGTATGGTAAAGCCGGGGCCAGATAACCTTAAGACCTCCAATAGCGGCTATTCATCCGATGCTGATAAGGCGGTTTATGGCTTTAGCCAGGTCCATGTTAGTGGTACAGGTGGTGGCCCCAAATATGGCAACATTTCCGTAATGCCTTTTGGTGGTAATGATGAAACGATTAAACAGGAATCCTTGCGGAGCAATGAAACAGCAAACACAGGTTATTACAGTGTCCTGCTGAACAAGCACAATATCAAAACAGAAATTACCGTATCGCCCAAAGCCGCTTTTTACCGTTTTGTTTTCAACAATAAAAACAGGAAGTCGATCAAGATAGATGCAGGCGAATTCTTAGGGGAGAAGCCCATACCTGATGCAAGGGAAGCACAGCAGTTTGTGGGTTCTGAAATGGAGATTGTTTCCAGCAATGAGGTAAAAGGCTATAGTAGGATCCGTGGTGGCTGGAACAATGGTGCTGCCTATACCGTTTATTTCCATGCTACCTTCAATCATCCGTTTACCACCTTCAAAACGTGGAAAGGCGAACAGTTGTTTGAAGGGGAAAAGATACAGTTTGATGAAGGAAAGAAAACAGGGGCCATGCTGTTCTTTGAAGCCTTGCAAAGTGATACCATAGAAATGAAGATCGGCATCTCGTATATCAGCACATTAAAAGCAAAACAGAATATGGACGCTGAAATCCCGCATTGGAACTTTGAAAGAACCATGCAGGAAACACAGGCTACATGGGACAATTTATTGGGCAGGATAGAGATTGACAAAGATGCTTCCAATGAACAGAAGACCATGTTTTACACCGCATTGTACCATACGATGTTGATGCCTGTTGATAGGACCAATGAAAATCCTTTATGGGAAAATGGACAGCCCTATTACGATGATTTCTATGCTATTTGGGATACTTACCGTTCTTCGCATCCACTCATTACGTTAATCAATGAATCCCGTCAAGTAGCTATAGTCAATGCATTGCTGCAGATCTACCAACGAGAAGGTTATATGCCAGATGCACGGAGTGGCAACTGCAATGGACGAACACAGGGGGGATCCAATGCGGAGGTACTGATTGCCGATGCGTATGTAAAAAAGCTCAAAGGCATTAACTATAGTTTGGCACTGGAAGCCATGTTAAAAGATGCCACCATACCACCGGGGGGGAATGAGGAGAAGGAAGGTAGGGGTGGATTGACTGACTATAATTCAATCGGCTATGTAAGCAACCATTTTGTCCGAGCCGGCAACCGTACATTGGAATATGCTTACGATGATTACTGTTTGGCAACTGTGGCCAAGGGCCTGAACCGAATGGGTGAATACCATCGCTTTTTTAAACAAGCCAGCAACTGGCAAAACCTGTGGCGGCCCATTGAAGACAATGGCAGTAAAGGTTTTATTATGCCCAAAGATGCTTCTGGTAAATGGATAGATAGTATTCAATGTGATGTGGGCAATGGGCGTGCAAGTTATATTAGGTATACGCCATTGGCCCAAGATTGGCCCATCTGCGTTTGCTGGTGGTGCGGTTTCTTTTATGAGGCCAGCAGTTGGGAATATTCGTTGTCCGTACCGCATGATGTGGCTGCATTGATAAAAAAATCTGGTGGTAAGGAAGCGTTCGAGAAACGCTTAAATACATTATTTGACAGGGAACTCTATAATGTTGGCAACGAACCTTCGTTCCTCACACCTAACCTGTACCATTGGATTGGCAGGCCGGATTTAAGCAGCACCCGTATCAAGCAAATCATCGCTAAGAACTACAACACATCACATAGCGGTATCCCGGGCAACGATGATAGTGGGGCTATGTCTTCCTGGTTGGCTTTCCATTTGATGGGCCTTTATCCCAATGCAGGACAGTCTTATTACCTGATCAATTCACCCACTTATAAGCAAACGGTTATCCATCAGGAGAACGGTAAGGACTTTGTAATCAAGGCCAATAACCTGTCCGATAAAAATACTTATATCAAGTCTGCCACATTGAATGGCAAACCCTTTCAGCAAAGTTGGATAGAACATGAAGATGTTTCCAAAGGTGGCGTATTGATACTGGAGATGGATAGCAAACCATCTATCTGGGGTTCAATTGTATTGCCGCCTTCATTGTCAACCAGTAAATTCTAGCAATTGCCCACTATGAAATATACTGTTTTATCCTTGTTGTTTTCTGTGTTCTTGGCCACTGCTTTTGGTCAGCAGAAAACATACAATATCACTGCATTTGGTGCTATTGCTAATGGCGCAACCAATAACGCAGCATTCATTCAACAAGCCATTGATGAAGCCTCAAGAAATGGAGGTGGAACAGTTGTGGTGCCTAAAGGAATATTTATTACAGGTAGCATTGAATTGAGGTCTGGAGTGGAATTGCATTTATCAAACGGGGCTGTAATTCAGGGGAGCAGTAAGCGTAAGGATTATGATGGTGTGAAACGTCCATCACTGATTGTTGCAGTGAAACAACATCATATTTCCATTACAGGTAAAGGCACGATTGATGGACAGGGGCGTGAAGTGGTGAAAGATATTTTTAAACGGTTGGAAGAAGGTACCCTAACCTCCAAGGATTGGAAAACCAAACGCCCTGAAGAAAACACAAGGACCAATCTTTTCTATTTCGAAGAATGCAGCAATATTGAGATTACAGGTATTACCTGCAAGGATGCCTCCAGTTGGGTAACGCATTATGAACGTTGCAGGAACCTAACTATAGATAGCATTAAACTGGAAAGTACTGCTTATTGGAACAATGACGGTATTGATATTGTTGATTGTAAAAATGTGCGTATCACCAATTCCTTCATTAATGCTGCCGATGATGCCATTTGCTTGAAGTCAGCAAGGCGTAATGACTATTGCGATAGTATCTATATTGATAATTGTACGTTGCGTTCAAGCGCCAATGCTTTTAAAATAGGCACAGGTTCATTGGGTGGCTTTAAAAATATCACGGTACGCAATTTAACAGTGTACGATACCTACCGTTCAGCCATTGCCATTGAAACCGTTGATGGCGGCTTTTTGGAGAATGTGGACATTAGAAATGTTAGGGCAAAGAATACCGGCAATGCCATCTTTATAAAATCGGGTCATAGGAATGAGGATGCGGTGTATTCTTCCATCAAGAACATCTTCATCAAAGATGTAACGGTGGAAGTGCCATTGGGCAAACCCGATGCAGGGTATGAAATGGAAGGGCCTTTATTGAAGTACCCGAAAGGTATTGTGCCTGATGGTAAAAAGGTTATCAGCGTATCGCCCTGGAACCATTCTTCCAAGGACCCTACCGCCATTATCTATGAGCACAATGTATTTCCTTCTGCTATTGGTGGCCTGCCCAACCACCCTGTTAAGAACGTAGTACTGGAAAATATCAGCATCAGCTATGAAGGTGGGGCCAGCAAACAGGTGAATTGTTTTCCGTTGGATTCTTTGCACCTGATTACAGAAGCGGAGAAAGACTATCCTGAGTTCTCCATGTTTGGCGAACTGCCCTCCTGGGGCCTGTTTGTAAGGCATGTGGAGGGGTTGCAGATGAAGAACATAAAGCTGCTGTTGTACAAAAAGGATGATTTTAGGACTGCCATGGTGTTTGATGACGTGAACGGGCTGCAATTGAACGGTATCCATATTCCTGTGAAGAACGCCTTGCCAGTGATGGTGCTGAAGAACGTGAGGGATAAGTCGTTGCAGGGTATTGAACTGGGAACCAAAACGGGAAAAGAAATTCGTATATTATGAGGAAAATGGACTGTTTGCTCCTTGCGGTTTTGTGTACAATTCTATCAGGTCCAATTCATGCACAGGACCTGGTGAAGTATGTGCAACCTTTATCTGGTACGGCACCATCTACAACGGTGAATGCTACCAAGCACAGCGAAGCCGGCAGTGAAAAAAATGCCAATACCATTCCATCTGTAGGCCTGCCTTTTGGCATGACACAGTTTACGCCACAAACACGTTTGACAGAGAATAAGTGTATACCTCCTTACTTCTATAAGGACAGTTTGCTGAGTGGTTTCCGCGCCACGCATTGGCTTAGCGGCTCCTGCACGCAGGATTATGGAAGTGTCACCATCATGCCGGTTACAGGCAAGTTGAGAATAGGCGTAACTGTTCCCTTTTCCCATGACAATGAAACAACGTCACCACATTATTACAAGTTGGATTTGCCTACTATCCATCTCACATCAGAAATTACTTCAACACTGCGTTGCGGCATGATGCAGTTCACCATGCAGCAAGATGATAGCCTGTTTCTGCTCATTACACCCAATAGCGATTACAATGAAGGGTTTGTGAAAGTGGATGTTGCTAAAAGTGAAGTGTATGGCTACAATCCGGCCCATCGCATCTATCAAGGTTGGGGAAAACCTGCTGGCTTCAGCGGTTATTTCTTCATTCAATTTGAAAGACTGGCAAGCAATGGTGGTACCTTCAGTGAGGCAACTATTTATCCAGCAGATAGCATTTTAAATAAAAAAGAAGGCGGTGGCTATCTTGGCTTTTACCTGCATAAGGGGGAACAGCTAAGAATACGGATGGGGACTTCTTTCAGTAGCATGGAAGGTGCCAAACAAAACCTGCGGTATGAGATGCCCAATTGGGACTTCAAAGCCATTATGGATAATGCTAGGTCCACCTGGCAAAAGGCTTTGGGCCAAATAACCGTTGCAACAGCAAATGAAAAAGTGAAGCGGGTCTTTTATACCAGTCTGTACCATACCATGCAGCATCCACGTTTGTTCAATGATATGGATGGCAGCTACCCAAAGTTTGCAGGTAGCTATGCGTTGAAAAAGATAAACGGCAATTACTACGATGATTTCTCCATGTGGGATATCTACAGGGCACAGTTGCCTTTGTTGGAAATATTGCAACCTAAGCTTGCCAATCAATTTGTACAGTCATTGATTTTAAAAGGGGAGCAAGGTGGCTGGCTGCCCATCTTTCCATGTTGGAACAATTACACAGCAGCGATGATTGGTGACCATACTACTGCTTTTATAGCATCGGCTTATACAAAAGGCATCCGTGATTATGATGTGAACAGCGCATACAATCTCATGCGTAAAAATGCTTTTGAAACGGCATCGACTAAGGATTATATCAATGGCATGGGTAGGCGTGCCTTGCCTTCCTACCTGCAATATGGTTTCATTCCAATGGAAGATAGTGTGCAGGAGGCTTTCCATAAGAAGGAACAGGTAAGCCGAACATTGGAATACGCTTATGATGATTATGCATTGAGCATGGTGGCAAGGGGCCTGAACAAAATGGATGATTACCAGGAACTGCATCAACGCTCTTTCAACTACAAAAATGTTTTTGATGGTTCGGTTGGTATGGTGCGTGGTCGTTATGCCAATGGCAAATGGTCTGAGGATTTTCATGCAGACAAACGGGAGGCATACATAACAGAAGGTACGCCCCGTCAATATACTTTTTATGTGCCGCAGGATGTTGCTGGTCTTGCCAAGCTAATGGGTGGAGCAAAGGTGCTTGAAACCCAATTGGACAGCCTGTTTGCAAAGAATGAGTACTGGCATGGCAATGAACCGGGGCACCAGGTTCCGTTCATGTACAATTACACGGCTTCTCCCTATAAAACGCAAAAAGCAGTCAGGGCTATTTTGCAAAATGAATACAGTGATGGTGCAGGCGGATTGGGTGGCAATGATGATGCTGGGCAAATGAGTGCTTGGTATGTGTTTGCTGCAATGGGTTTTTATCCTTTGGACCCTGTGTCCAATGAATATCTTCTGTGTTCGCCGATCTTCGATGCTGTAACTATTATATTGCCCAATAACAAACAGCTAGATATTATTTGCCATAAAGCTTCCACTGCTTCGCCCTACATCAGTAAGGTATTGTTGAATGGTAGCTTGTACAATAGAAATTATATCAATCATTCCTTGTTCACCAGTGGCGGTAAATTGGAAATATGGTTACAGGATGCGCCCACTAATTGGGGGAGCAAAACTGAAAATAGACCATCTTCATTGACCACCAATAAATAGATGCTATGTTGAAGAGATATATTGTTAGGAGAAGAACCATTACTGCCTTGTGCTGCAGTATTGTATTGTGCGCAAATGTTGTTTACGCACAGGAAAATAACCTGTTCAACATAAAGCAGTATGGAGCTGTTGGTGATGGTAAAACAGACGATGCCAAAGCCATTCAAAAAGCCATTGATGCCTGCCATGCAGCAGGCGGCGGGAGGGTAGTGGTACCTGCTGGCATAACTTTTTTAACTGGACCTTTTGACTTGAAGTCTTTTGTGGAACTGCATGTGGAAGCCAATGCAAAACTATTGGCGAACCCTGATGAACATGTTTATACCCAAAGCGCTTTCCGTAACAACAAAGGGGAGGGCACCATTTGGATTGGCGGCGAGAATTTGGTCAATGTAACCATTGCAGGTAGTGGCACTATTGACGGGAACGGTATCTCCTTTATGGGAGCTGAACTGGAAGATTCCTATGTATTGAAGCCTTTCAACATCATAGACCCTAGGCCGCATGTACTGACCATTGTTGGTGGGAAGAATATCCGCATCAAAGACCTTACGATCCGTAACTCCGCCTATTGGACAGTGCATTTGGTGGGCTGTGATGATGTGGCCATTTCAAATATTACTTTGCTCAATAGCCTTAAAGTAAGGAACAGCGATGGCATTGATTTGGACCATAGTAAGAATGTCCGCATCACCAACTGCTACATAGAATCAGGTGATGATTGTATCTGCTTAAAGAACAGGAGGGAATTTGAGGAATTTGGTGTTTGTGAAAATATCACAGTCAGCAACTGCACCATGACCTCAAGAAGCTGTGCCGTAAAGATTGGCTCTGAAAATATGGACAGTATCCGCCATATTGTCTTCAATAACTGTATCATTACCAAAAGTAACCGTGGTATCGGTATCCAGAACAGGGATGAGGGAACCGTAACAGATGTGGTATTCTCCAATTTTGTGATAGACTCCCATCTCTTCTCAGATGTTTGGTGGGGCAAGTCAGAACCTATTTATGTAACGGCTTACCGCAGGGCTAAGGCCAATAACAAGGATGCCAACTGGCGTTTTCCCAAAGGCGCTACGGAAGGCAAGGTTGGCAACGTGAGCGACATTTTCTTCAGCAATATTAAATGCCGCAGCGAGAATGGGGTGTATGTAAGTGCTGAAACAAAGGACAAAATAACGGGTATCCATTTTGATAATGTTGACCTGCAAATCAATAAAACGACGAATATTGCTGGTGGGGTGTACGACCGCCGTCCAAGTATGCTGGAAGGCATTGTAAAAGCGCCTACATCAGGGTTTTATTTTGATACGGCAGGCTCCCTTAATGTTAATAATTGTTCGGTATTATGGGGCAGTAATAGGCCATCCTATTTTGCGCATGTTTTGGAAAGCAACAATGTAACGGGCCTAGCAATAACTAATTTAATGGGCCAGTCTGCTTTTCCAACAAAAGTTGCAGCTATAAAAAAATAAGTTTTGAACACATATCCCTGTTGGTTGAACAGTGAACCCCATTCATTTTTATGGAAGCGGTGAATTTTTTTTTACAGTCCATTGAACGTTTGCTCAAAGTGCCAGTCACAGACAGAACCTGTAACTGGTTAACTGATGTTACGCAAAAATGTCAAATACTGATGTCAGAGCCTGTCTCGATATTTTCATCGGGATTGAGGAATGTCACACTGAGCTTGTCGAAGTGTTGTCGAAACCTATTTGGAAACCAGATTGCCTTCGAGGGCATCAGGCTGACATCATCCCACAATCTTTGCGTAACATCAGTGATTAAATTATTGAGCTACATGAAAAATCCATCCAATAAGCAAAGGTTCCCTGCCATACATATACTCAGTATCTGCATTGGTGTCATCTATTGCTGGTTTGGTTTCCTGAAATTCTTTCATAGCTATAGCCCCGCAGAAAAACTGGCCATTGATACGATCAACATCATTACTTTCCATGTTTTGCCCAAGCAGTTGTCGTTGGTTATGTTGGCTGTTTCGGAATGTGCCATTGGCTTATTGCTGATATGCAGGCTTTGGATGAAACCAACACTATTACTGATGTTTGTTCATATGTTCTTTACGTTCACACCTTTTATATTCTTCCCTGAAAAAACATTTGGGCACCAGCCCTATGGCTTCACTTTACTGGGGCAGTACATCATGAAGAACATTGTTATTGTGGGTGCAGGGATGGTACTTTGGCAATACTTCGTAAAAGGGTATGCTGCTATGTTGGCTGTAACGAAGATGGATGAACAGGATGCGGAGAAAGTAGCAGCTTAGTGTAGAAACAAACTACTACTGTTACTGTCGTATTTCCCAAAAGCAACTGAAATGTCAATTGGAAAGAGATAACAAAAATCCGGGGAGTGACTCATTTTGAAATATTGTCAGAGCCTGCCCCAAGTTTCCATCGGGGTTGAGCCTGCCGCCAGCAAAGGCAGGTTTGTCGAAACCGAATTAGAATTACGATAGAAAGCCGCCTTCGACAATCCCGATAGTTATCCGGGACAGGCTGACACTCAACTATTCAAGATAGATCACTACTGAAAACTGCCTAAATTACCATCTAGCCGGAGGTAAAGATTGATTCACCTTGTTCGCAATAACGACTTTGGGGATAATCCTTGGAAGCGGTACTGATTCACCTTTTATTCCCCCTGCGCGTAGTCGCTTGGGGTTTTGCCAAACTGTTTCTTGAATTCCTGACTGAAATATTTGCGGTCATTGTACCCTACTGCATAGGCTATTTCATATACCGTCATCTGTTTCTGCTGCAGTAGGTAGGCTGCTTTCTTCAACCGTATGGACTTGATGAAATCGTTTACGGACATATCGGTCAGGGCCTTCAATTTCTTGTAAAGTATTGGCTGGCTCATGGCCACTTTTGTGGAAAGCATGGCCACGCCAAATTCCGGGTCATCCATATGTTCATCAATGATCAGCATGACCTTGTTCAGGAAATCCTCCTCCACGGTATTGATGGGCGTATGCCTGGGCTCAAGCATTACCTGGCGGCTGAATTTTTGCCGCATGGCCACCCGTGAAGCAATAAGGTTACGGGCATGGAGTTCCAGCACTTTGATGCTGAAAGGTTTGGTGATATAAGCTTCCGCACCTGTTTCCAACCCTTCCAACTGGTTTTCGGATGAAGCTTTTGCTGTGAGCAATATGATGGGTATATGGTTGCTGCGCTCGTCTGTTCGTAGTTTCTTTGCCATGGTGAGGCCATCCATTTCCGGCATCATCACATCGCTGATAATCAGGTCCGGTATATGTTCAAGGGCCGTTTCCATACCTGCCAAACCATTGATGCTTTCCACAATGGTGTATTGGTTGCTCAATGATTCATTGATAAAGGCCCTCAGTTCATCATTGTCTTCCACCAATAAAACAACCGGTTTCTTGATGGCTTCTTCCATGTCGGTTCCGTCAACCATGATAGCTGTGGCATGCTCCACAAATGAGGCTGTTTCCTTCCCTTCCCCAAGTAATTGTTCTGCATTGAAATGTTCCTTGCCCTTTAACAGTGTTACCGTGAAAGTGGTATGGCCATTTCCTTTTTCGCTTGCTAGGTCGCTCTCAACGGTCAGTTCCCCTTTGTGCAGCTCCACGATGCTTTTTGATAGGGCCAGGCCAATACCATAACCCGTATTATTGGATTGGTCATCATTCACTTGGAAGAAATTGGCAAACAATCTCTTCAGGTTCTCAGGGGCAATGCCTTTTCCATCATCCATGATTTTAATGGACACTTCGTTCTTCCTGTCCAGCACTTCAATGGAAATATTGCCACCATCGGGCGTGAACTTGAAGGCATTGGTAAGCAGGTTGAACACTACTTTTTCCATCTGCCTTTTATCGAAATACACTTCAATGTTTTTGTTAATCGCAATAAAAGGTATTCTGATATTCCTTGCAACAGCCATTTCATGGAAGGCACTATGTATTTCTTCAAGGAAGGGAACGATGTTCTCCTGTGTTACGTGCAAGGGGAGGTTATTGGTTTCTGCTTTCCTGAAGTCCATCAGTTCACTTACCAGGTTCAGCAAACGGTCTGCATTGCTCTTCACATGCTGCAATTGCTTCCTGGCAAAGCCTTCTTCTTTGATACTTGCCAACAGCTTCTCCACAGGTCCTGAAATGAGGGTGAGGTGTGTTCTTATTTCATGTGATATATTGGTGAAGAAATTCAACTTGAACTGCTGCAGTTCATGTTCGCGTTTAAAAAGCTCCCTCATCCATAAGAAACGGAGGAAGAAAAAAACAATGGCAGCTATGGCAATGATGTAAATGCAATAGGCCCACCATGTTTTCCAAAGTGGCGGCAGTATCTTTATTTGGATACTGGTAGGGGCCGCTGTCCACACTCCGTCATTATTGGCCGCTTTTACCAAGAACGTATAATTGCCTGCCGGAAGGTTGTTGTATGTAGCAGATGTGGTACTTACATAGTTCCAGTTCTTATCGAAGCCCTCCAATTTGTAGGCATATCTGTTCTTCTCAGGTTTGATATAATTGAGCAGTGCAAAATCAATGGTGAAGATATTCTGGTCATGCTTGAACACGATTTCCTTGGTGGAGTTGATATCCTGTGCCAGCAGTTGGTCTTCCTGGTTGATGCCTACCTCATTGCCAAATAATTTCAATCCGGTAAAGACAAGCGGGGCCACATATTTATTCGTCCCGATTTTGTTAGGAACAAAAGCCGTAAGTCCATTGTTCCCCCCAAAAAACATTTCCCCCTTGCTGTCCTTGAAGAAGGAGTTGTTGTTGAACTTATTGCCCGCCAGTCCATCGCTGGTGGTGTAGTTCTTGAAACTCTTATCAAGTAGGTTGAACTTGGACAGGCCATTGTCCGTGCTCAACCATAGGTTATTGGCAGCATCTTCCAATATGCCCATTACATTGTTATTGGGCAGGCCTTCCTTATCAGTAAATGTGGTGAAATTATTTGTGGCTGCATTGTACAGGCTAATGCCACCATAATAGGTGCCTATCCAGATCCTGCCCTTACTGTCTTCAATCATGCAATTGATGAAGTCAGATTGGAGGTTTGAACTGCTTGCATCATTCTTCAAATAAGTAATTACACTGTCACTATTGTTCCTCAATAGATGGAGGCCAGCAGAAGTGCCAATCCATAGGTTCTTCTGCGAATCCTCAAACAGCACATTGATATTTTTCCTGTGGAGCTTGTTCTCCCAGGTAACCAATGAGGTATGTGTTTCAAATTGGCCATTGCGTTTCTTCAACTGTGTCAGCCCGCTTTGCGATCCCACCCACATATTGCCTTTACTGTCCTCCAATAAAGCCACCACCTCATCAAAGCTCACCGTTTCCTTACTGCTCCTTTCAACTGAGAAGTGCCTGAACTTTTTGGTGGATGGGTCCAATAGATTCAGTCCCCCACTATAGGAAGTGCCAATCCATATATTGCCGACCTTGTCTTTGTAAACAATCTTGATAAGGTTGCTGCTGATACTGCTGCTATCATTGGGGTTGTATTTGTAACTGGTGAACTTGCCATCGCTTCTATTGAAATAATTCAGGCCACCCCCTTCCGTACCAATCCATAGATTGTGGCTACCATCTTCCACGATTGAACTCACTATATTGCTGCTGAGGCTGGATGGTAAACGTTTGTTCTGGTAAATGGTAAAAGGGGTGGTGTAGGAATAGGCCATATTGATGCCACCATGGTAAGTGCCGATCCAGATAGTGCCATGTACATCCTGGAAAATGCTGTGGATGGAATTATTGGTGAGGCTGGTACCTACTTCAGGGTCATGTTGGTAGGAAATGCTCTGCTTTGTTATTGGATCGAAGATGCTCAGGCCATCCTGTGTGCCGATCCAGATCTTACCATCCTTGTCCAGCATCATCTTCCTGATATTATTGTGGATGATGGGGGATGAGCTACTGGTATTTTGATAGAAGCGCGTAAAGGAATTGCTGGCCTTGTTGTATAGGTTGATACCATCATGCAAAGTGCCCACCCATAAATTATGTTTGCTATCTTCCACAATGGAAGTCACATAATCTGCGCTCAGGCTAGCAGCATCCTTTTCGTCATGGCGGAAACTGCGGTACTGGTAAGTACCTTTGGCTGCACTCATTTCAATCAGTTCCGTGGAGGTACCCACCCATAAATTGCCATCATAACTCTCAAAAATGATCCTGATATAATTGCCAATCGGGTCCTGCTTCGTGCCAAAAGTTGATTGGAACCTATTGCCTTTCTTGTCAATCAGCAAGTTGAGGCCATTCTTTGTCCCGATCCAGATATGCTTCTTGCTGTCCTGGTAAATACAGTTGATGGAACTATTGTTCAAACTGCCTTTGTCGGAAGGATTGGCTACAATCCTTTCGAATTCATCCTTCTCAGCGTTGTACTTGTTCAGTCCATTGGAAGTGCCCACCCAAAGAATGCCTTCATCATCAACGAGCAGTGCATTGATCAGGTTATCGGAAATGCTGTTGTTGTTATTGGGGCTGTTCTTGTATACCTTGAAATGGGTGCCATCATACCTGTTCAGTCCATAGCGTGTGCCATGCCATAAAAAGCCACGCTTGTCCTGGGCAATGGCCATTACGGCATTTTGCGACAGGCCATTCTCCACTGTCAGGTGCCTGAAAAGGATATTTTGCCCAATAATTGACTGGGTACAGACCAATGATACGGTAACGGTAAAAAGGTACCTGAACAGTTTTTGCAGAACAATCATAGCAGCGTTCTATGGGATAGAAGGCGATAAAGATATATTTATCTGGCTGAACCGGAGGAATTGTACATTAATTCACTGGTTTCCCCTGCAACTTCGCCCTTTACCTGTAAGGAGGACTGCTGGGTTTTGTGGTGCAGGAGCGGCTCAAACATATACTTGCAATAGGATGGTGGTTCAGCCAAAACGCTTCAGGGTCTTACTGTCCACTGCTGTTTCCAGCAGGTCCTGCCGGTAGGCATTGCTGAGGGGAACAGTATGGAGATTGGTAAGGATAATGTCTGCTGGAGCTATGGATACAATATGCAGCAGGTTAATGATATACTGTTTGTGCACGCGCTTGAATATTTTGTTAGGGAGCTGTTTTTCGATGTTCTTCAAGCTGATGAGCACAATATGTTTCTGGCCCTGTATGGTGTGGAACTTGGAGAAGTCGCCCATGCTTTCCACAAACAGCACATCGGCCATCTGCAATTTGGTATGGCCTGAGGTTTCCTTGATATAGAAATACTCCTCGGCATTTACCGTTCTCACAAAGGGTTCAGTAGAAGCAATGCTTTCCGTTACAGAGGCAGGTGTATTGGCTTTTTTCTTGAGCTCAATGTATTCAATGGCCTTGTTTATGGCTTTCAGCAACCTTTCAAAACTGGCCGGTTTTACAATATAGTCTATCACGTCCAGGTGGAAGCTTTCCACCGCATACTCGCTGTAAGAGCTGATGAAGATAAACACAGGAGGGTTCTTCAGGCTTTTGAGCAGGCCAATGCCTGTTAGTTCGGGCATGTCAATATCCGAAAAAACAATGTCCACCTTCTGTTCCTTCAGCACATCCAAAGCAGATAGGCCATCGGCACACTCTGCTATTACCTTAATGTTTTTCAATCTGGACAGGTGCATTAGCATCGCATCCCTTTCTATCATGTTATCGTCTATGACCACACATTTGTACATACCGCACTGGATTTTTGTAAATATATAGGTTGGGTGGTTATTGGAGGCAAATCAGTTGGCCACGTTTTTTACGTCTACCCAAATGGAGCTGTTATCTACTGGCATGGCCTGTTCATCAATTAAGTTTCCCCGCTGCTTGTTTGGTTGGCATCTTCACCCAAAGCACCCTTGCTTTTTCGATTAACTCTTTACTGAACACTTTATGAGATCATTCTTACCCTTTGCAGGTTTTTCCCGCTTGCTTTTTGTTTTACTGGCTTTGGTTACTGTTAATGTTGCATCAAATGCGCAGGGCAATGCCCTGAACTTTGATGGTACAAAAGACTATGTAACCATACCGGATGCCACCAGTTTAAAACCTGCAACCGCTACGGTAGAAGCTTGGGTGAGACCCTTGACCACCACGGGCAGCATACCTATTGTACTGAAATTGAACAGTAGGGGAGCAGGGGTGTCCAATAATGAATCCTACTCCATTTACTTGGACAATGGGAAGTTTTCTGCCGCAGCCTCTTCCGGATCGGGCACGCAGGCCAAGGCAACGCAATTGGCAGCCTACAGTGCAGGTACATGGTACCATGTAGCAGCCATGTTTACTTCTACCAGTGTTTCCTTATATGTAAATGGTGTGCTGCAGCAAACTGCGTCCACAGGGTTTGCACTGGACTACAGTACCGGTGCCATTACCATTGGCGGCACATCGGACTTCAGCACATTGGCCAACTTTTCCATGGATGAACTGCGGATATTCAAAACGGACAGGACCGCACAGGTAGCAGCCGATATGGCCAATACCATCAACCCATTGTCCAACCCCAATTTGGTAGCTTACTATAGTTTTGAACAGGGAACGGCAGGTGATGTAAATACCGGTATCAATACCCTGACCGACCGTACCAGCAATGCCAATACAGGAACATTGCACGGTTTTGACCTGGCCAATAATGTTTCCAACTGGGTAGAAAGTTATGCCATGGTAACAGCAGTAACCACTGCTGCTACCAACGTGGCTTCTACCAGCTTCACCGCTAATTGGAATGCCCCTACCATTGGTACCGCTACCAATTATTTATTGGATGTGGCTACGAGCTCCACTTTTGGTGCGTCCATCCTCACGGGTTACAATGCACTGTCCGTAACGGGTACTTCACAGTCCATTACTGGGCTATCCAGTGGCGTTACCTATTATTACCGGGTTAGGGCCAACAAGACTTCAGTTGCAGGGCAGGGCATTTACTCAGCCGTACAAAGTGCCAGGACCATCTTCATATTACCGGCCATCAGTTATGCCACACCCCAAACCTATACTTCCGGAACTGCTATTACAGCATTAACGCCCACCAATACGGGCGGAGCCGTGCCAGCAGTAGTATATGGTACGGTGAGTACCCTAGCAGGTAACGGAACAGCCAGCTTCCAGGACGGTACAGGCACAGCAGCCAATTTCTATAATCCATACGGCATGGTGTCGGACGGCACTAACCTCTATGTGGCAGACCAATCCAACCACCGCATCCGTAAAATAATAATAGCCACAGGCGTGGTAACCACATTGGCAGGCCAGGGATACAATGCTTTTGGAGATGGCACGGGAACATCGGCCTACTTCAACAACCCCAGGGCACTCGCACTGGATGGTGCAGGCAATTTATACGTAGCAGATTTTAGCAATAACCGTATCCGTAAAATAGTGATAGCCACAGGTGTGGTTACCACCATTGCAGGAAATGGCAATAGCAATACAGCAAATGGCAACGGTACCAGCGCCAGCATTGGTTACCCTACCGGAATCGTGTACGATGGCGGTAACCTGTATTTCACCAGTCAGTACAATAACTATGTAAGCAAAATGGTACTGTCCACTGGTGATGTAACCATTCTTGCAGGTAGTGGCAGCGGTACTTTTGCCGATGGCACAGGTACAGCAGCCAGCTTCAATTCGCCCATGGGCATCACTACCGATGGGCTGGGCAATTTGTACGTGGCCGACCAGAACAATAACCGCATACGTAAAATAGTCATTGCTACAGGCGTGGTAACTACGGTGGCGGGCAATGGCAATGGTGGCAGTAACAATGGCACAGGTACATCCGCTACATTTAGTGGACCTGTTGGAGTAGTGTTTGATGGTGCCAATAATTTATACGTGGCGGACCAGAACAACCAGCGCATACGCAAGATTGTTTTGTCTACCTCGGAAGTAACCAGTTTTGTAGGAACAGGCAGTACCACTTTTGCAGATGGTGATGCCAGCACTGCTACTTTCAACAGTCCGGTTGGTGTGGCTGTAGATGGTGCAGGTAATTTATATATAGCAGACCAAGGTAACCAGCGTATCCGTAAGGTGGGCATCGTGGGCTATTCCATTAGCCCGGCATTACCTGCAGGGTTGAGTTTTGATGGCACCACAGGTATCATCAGCGGCACACCTGCGGTTACCTCCGTTGCCACAACATATACGGTTACCGCCAATAACAATGCGGGCAGCGTTTCCGCTACCATTAACATTACTGTCAATGCAGGTCTACCTGCCATTGGCTCCTTTTCGCCAACCAGTGCAGGTGCAGGGCAAACCGTATTGATAGCAGGTACCAATTTCTCCGCAGTAACAGGTGTGGGCTTTGGTGGTACACCCGCCACTTCTTATACTGTGCTTTCGGAAACCCTTATTTCTGCAACGGTAGCCGCAGGCACCACAGGTAGCGTAACTGTTACCACGGTGTTGGGCACAGCCACCTTGGCTGGCTTTACCTTCCTGATTCCACCTGCAATAACCTATACAACACCCCAATCCTATACAGTTACGGGATCTGCTATCACTGCACTGTCGCCCACCAATACAGGTGGTGCGGTACCAGCAGTGAATTATGGTGCAGTAAGCACATTGGCAGGCAGCAACCAAAGCTTCCAGAACGGTACGGGCACATCGGCCTATTTCAACAACCCTCAAGGGGTAGTATCCGATGGCACCAATATCTATGTGGCAGATTACAATAACCATGTCATCCGTAAAATAGTCATTGCTACAGGTGTTACCACCACGTTGGCAGGTAATGCGGGTACTGCTTCACAGCAGGATGGCACGGGCACCAATGCCTATTTTTATAACCCGCATGCACTGGCACTGGATGGCACAGGTAATTTATATGTTACCCAAGGTGACTACTACTATTGCGCTGTACGCAAAATAGTGATTGCCACGGGCGCGGTAACCACCTTGGCAGGTGGCAATTACTATCCCACCTATCAGGATGGCACGGGCCCCAATGCTTACTTCTATGGCCCTCAGGGTATTACCTATGATGGTGCAGGCAATTTGTATGTGGCAGACAGGAGCAATAACCGCATCCGTAAAATAGTCATTGCTACGGGTGCTGTTTCAACAGTAGCGGGTAGTGGAAGTTCCGCTTTTGCAGACGGTACCGGTACATCATCGTCTTTCTCCACGCCATCGGGCATTAGCTACGATGGGGGTAATTTATATGTAGCCGACCAGAACAACCAACGTATCCGCAAAATAGTGATTGCTACCGGCGTGGTGTCTACCATAGCCGGTAATGGTAATGCCGCTTTTGCGAACGGCACAGGTGCTGCAGCCAGTTTTAACAGCCCATCAGGTATTGTGGCAGATGGTTCGGGCAATTTATATGTGGCAGATCAAAGTAATCAACGTATACGTAAAATTGTCATTTCATCAGGTGTGGTAACCACATTAGCTGGCAATGGCACTGCTACTTTCGCAGATGGTACCGCAGCTACCGCTTCTTTTTACAATCCTTACAGTGTAGCAGTGGATGGGTCAGGCTATTTGTACGTAGCCGATCAAGGTAATAACCGTATACGCAAGATTGGTTTGGTAGGTTACAGCATTAGTCCAGCATTGCCAGCAGGCCTGAGTTTTGATGGCACCACAGGTGTCATTAGTGGCACACCAACCGTTGGTACACTGGCAGCCAACTATACTGTTACAGCAGCCAATGGTGTTGGCAGCAGCACAACAGTGGTAAACATAGAAGTGATTCCTGCTGCACCTACCGTTACTTCCTTTACGCCAACAGCAGGAGGCGCGGGCAGAACGGTTACCATAACAGGTACCAACTTTTCCACGGTAACTGCAGTAAGCTTTGGCGGTACAGCGGCCACTTCATTTAATGTGGTTTCCGCTACCAGTATCACGGCAGTCGTTGCCACTGGAACCACTGGTAGTGTATCGGTAACCACCACTGGCGGCACAGGCACCTTGGCAGGCTTCACTTTATTAACAGCACCTGTTATAGCCTATGCAGGTCCACAAACCTACTTGGGCAATACAGCCATTACGCCACTGGCACCCACCAATACGGGCGGTGCCATATCCGCAGCCTCACTTGGTACGGTAAGCACTTTGGCCGGTAGCGGCAATTCGGGTTCCAGTAACGGCACGGGTACGGCTGCCACTTTTAGCAGCCCGCAAGGCGTGGTATCGGATGGCACCAATGTATACGTGGCAGATTACAATAACCATATCATCAGGAAAATAGTGATAGCTACTGGTGTTACCACCACATTGGCGGGCAGTGCAGGGAATGCCTCGCAGCAGGATGGCACGGGCACCAATGCCTATTTCTATAGTCCGCATTCACTAGCCTTGGATGGCGCAGGCAATTTATACGTTACCCAAGGTGACTACTACTATTGTGCTGTACGCAAAATAGTGATTGCCACAGGTGCGGTAACCACATTGGCAGGCGGTAATTATTACCCGGGCAGTCAGAACGGTACGGGCACCAATGCTTCTTTCTATTCACCTCAGGGCATTACCTATGATGGTGCAGGCAATTTATATGTGGTAGATAAGAACAATCATACCATCCGCAAAATCGTTATCAGCTCCGGTACGGTATCTACTATAGCAGGCACTACCAATAGTTCCGGTTTCATTGATGGCACCGGTACGTCTACTTTATTCAACAGCCCAATAGGCATTGCCTATGATGCAGGCAACCTGTATGTGGCCGATCAGAACAATCAGCGTATCCGCAAGATTGTAGTGGGCACAAGCGTTGTAACTACACTGGCAGGCAACAGTAATGCCACCTTTGTAGATGGCACAGGTGCAGCAGCCAGCTTCAATAACCCAGCAGGCATAGTGGCAGATGGTTCGGGCAGTTTGTATGTGGCTGACCAAAGCAATCACCGTATACGTAAAATAGCGGTTTCATCAGGTGCAGTAACCACATTGTCCGGTAACGGTACCGCTACTTTTGTGGATGGTACAGCTACCACTGCCTCATTCAATAATCCTTATGGAGTAGCAGTAGATGGGGCAGGCTACTTGTATGTAGCGGATCAAAGTAACCAGCGTATACGCCAAATAGGTTTGGCAGGTTATACCATTACCCCAACATTGCCAGCAGGCTTAAGCTTTGATATCGCTACCGGTATTATTTCCGGTACACCAACAGTAGGCTCAGCAGCTACTGTCTATACCATTACAGGTGTGAACAGCGTTGGCGCAAGTACCACCACGGTAAGCATTGCGGTAACACCCGCAACGCCCACCATTACCTCTTTCTCACCCGTATCGGTAGGCCCTAACCAGACCGTTACCATAACAGGTACCAACTTTTCATTGGTAACTGCTGTGAGCTTCGGTGGCACGGCAGCCGTTTCCTATACGGTGAACTCCACCACAAGCATTACAGCTATTGTGGGCGCTGGTGCAGATGGCAGCGTGGTAGTAACCACAGCAGGCGGCACGGCTACCTTGGCCGGCTTTACCATGCTCACAGCGCCAAACATCAGTTATGTTACCCCGCAAACTTATTTAGCAGGTACGGCCATTACCGCTTTGGCTCCTACCAATACTGGTGGTATAGTGCCAGCAGTTAGTTACGGTACGGTAAGCACATTGGCAGGCAGCAGCAGCCAAAGCTTCCAGAACGGTACGGGCACATCGGCCTATTTCAACAATCCACAGGGAGTGGTTTCCGACGGTACCAACGTGTACGTGGCAGATTACAATAACCAGGTCATCCGTAAAATAGTCATTGCTACTGGTGTTACCACTACGTTGGCAGGCAGTGCAGGTACTGCTTCCAATCAGGATGGCACGGGCACCAATGCGTATTTCTATAATCCACATAGCCTGGCACTGGACGGTGCAGGTAATTTATATGTTACCCAAGGTGACTATTACTATTGCGCAGTACGCAAGATAGTGATAGCCACGGGCGCGGTAACCACCCTGGCAGGCGGCAGTTACTATCCTTCCTATGGTGACGGCACGGGCGGCAGCGCCTCTTTCTATGCTCCGCAGGGCATTACGTATGACGGTGCAGGCAATCTGTACGTGGCCGACCAGAACAACCACCGCATCCGCAAAATAGTCATAGCCACAGGTACGGTAACCACTATAGCCGGTAACGGTAATGCAACTTTTGGTGATGGCACAGGCACGGCTGCCTATTTCTATAGTCCAACAGGTATTACCTATGATGGGGGCAACCTGTATGTGGCCGACCAGAACAACCACCGCATCCGCAAAATAGTGGTGTCCACCAATGTGGTAACTACGTTAGCGGGCAGTGGCAGTGCAAGCTTTGCCGATGGTACGGGCACTGCGGCCAATTTTTATAGCCCCGCAGGTATTGTGGCCGACGGTTCGGGCAACCTGTACATAGCAGACATGAACAACCAGAGAATCCGCAAAATAGTGGTTGCATCGGGTGCAGTGAGCACTTTGGCAGGCAATGGCACAAATGCATTTGCAGATGGTGCCGCTGCTGCAGCTTCATTCTCCAGTCCCTATGGTGTGGCATTGGATGGAGCCGGTTATTTGTACGTGGCCGATCAGGGCAACCAGCGGATCCGCAAGGTAGGACTGGTAGGTTACAGCATCAGCCCCACCACCTTGCCAGCAGGTTTGAGCTTTGATGGTACTACGGGTACGATCAGTGGTACGCCCACATTGGGACAGTTAGCTACTAGCTACACAGTAAAAGCAGTGAACAGTATCGGTACCAGTACTACAAGCATCAGTATTGCCGTTACACCACTTGCACCCACTATCACATCCTTTACACCAACCTCAGTTGGTGCGGGCCAGTCCATTACCATTACAGGTACCAACTTTGCCGCAGTTACAGGTGTAACTGTTGGCGGCATTGCAGTGGCATCTTATAATGTTGTTTCCCCTACTTCCATTACTGCCATATTAGGTGCAGGTGCCACAGGTAGTGTGGCAGTTACCACCACTGGTGGCACAGCTACCTTGGCAGGGTTTACCTTATTATTGGCACCAGCTATCAGTTATGCCACACCGCAAAGTTATCCTGTAAGTACAGCCATCACTGCTTTGGTACCCACCAATACAGGCGGCACGGTACCGGTGGCTACCTTGGGTGTTGTAAGTACTTTGGCTGGTAGCGGTAGTGCAAGCTCCGGCAATGGCACAGGCACAGGGGCCAGTTTCTACAGTCCACAGGGTGTGGTATCAGACGGTACCAATGTATATGTGGCAGATTATAACAACCATACCATCCGTAAGATAGTCATAGCTACAGGCGTAACCACCACATTGGCTGGCAGTGCAGGCAATAGCGGTAACCAGGACGGCACCGGTGCCAGTGCCTATTTCTATTACCCGCATTCATTGGCGCTAGATGGTGCAGGTAACCTATATGTGACCCAGGGCAGTTACAGTTATTGCACCATCAGGAAGATTGTGCTTTCCACTGCTGTGGTAACCACATTGGCAGGTGCTGTTAATCCGGGCAGCAATGATGGTACGGGTACAAGTGCCTCATTCTATGGACTGCAGGGCATCACCTATGATGGTGCAGGCAACCTGTATGTGGCCGACCAGACCAACCAGCGCATCCGTAAAATAGTCATTGCCACAGGCACGGTAACCACCGTGGCAGGCAATGGCAGTACAAGTTTTGCCGATGGAATCGGCACTGCTGCTACTTTCTATAACCCAACAGGTATTGCTTACGATGGGGGCAATTTATATGTAGCAGATCAGGGCAACCAAAGAATCCGCAAAATAGTAATCAGTACCGGCGCAGTAACCACCCTGGCAGGCAGCGGCACGGCAAGCTTTGTAGATGGCACAGGTACGGCAGCCAACTTTTACAACCCAACGGGAATTGTGGCAGACGGTTCGGGCAATTTGTATTTGGCCGACATGAACAATAACCGCATCCGTAAGATAGTCATCAATACAGGCGTAGTAACTACACAAGCAGGTAGCGGCACGGCCACTTTTGTGGACGGTGCAGCCACTACCGCTTCTTTCAACAATCCGTATGGTGTAGCAGTGGACGGTACCGGTTACTTGTATGTGGCCGATCAGAATAACCACCGCATCCGCAAAATAGGATTGGTAGGTTATAGTATCAGCCCCACCACTTTACCTGCGGGTTTAAGTTTTGATGCCACCACTGGTACTTTCAGTGGTACGCCCACTACGGGCAGCATAGCGAAAATATTTACGGTTACCGCTGCTAATAGTGTTGGTTCCAACAGCACTACGGTAAGCATAGCAATAGTGCCTGCTGCACCTACTGTTACCTCCTTCACGCCCACAAGTGCAGGAGCCTCACAGAACGTAACCATTACAGGTACCAATTTCAGCGCAGTTACCGCAGTAAGCTTTGGCGGCACGGCTGCTATCAACTTTGTGGTGAACAGTACTGCCAGCATTACCGCTACGGTAGGCGCAGGTACATCCGGCAGTGTAAGCGTTACCACTTTGGGCGGTACGGCTACATTGGCAGGCTTTACGCTGTCGTCACCTCCGGTCATCAGTTATACTACAGCACAAACCTATACCATTGGTACGGCCATCACTGCATTGACACCCACCAATACGGGTTCAGCGGTACCAGCTATCAGTTTGGGTACAGTAAGCACATTGGCTGGTCAGGGCAGTGCCGCTTTCCAGGACGGTACAGGTGCGGCTGCTTACTTTAACCAGCCCAAGGGCATCGTATCGGACGGTACCAATTTATACGTGGCAGATGCCAGCAATAACCGTATCCGCAAAGTGGTTATTTCCACTGGTGCGGTAACTGCCTTGGCCGGTCAGGGCAGTGCCGCCTTCCAGGACGGTACAGGTACTGCTGCTTACTTCAATTTCCCTTCCGGTGTAGCCATAGATGGCACCAATTTATATGTAGCAGATTACAGCAATAACCGTATCCGCAAAGTGGTTATTTCCACGGGTGCGGTAACTACATTGGCCGGCAGTGGTTCAAGTACTTCTGTGGACGGAACAGGTACTGCAGCTACTTTCTACAATCCTTCGGGCATTGTAGCGGATGGCGCTGGCAACTTATATGTAACAGATTATGGTTCCAGCCGTATCCGTAAAATAGTTATTTCCACTGGCGTTGTAACTACTGTAGCAGGTACGGGCTCAGCCGCTTTTGCAGATGGCACAGGCACAGCAGCAGCTTTCAGCAATCCACGGGCCATAACTTATGATGGCGCAGGCAATTTGTATGTGGCAGACGGTGGCAATAACCGCATCCGCAAAATAGTTGTTGCTACTGGTGCAGTAACCACGCTGGCCGGTAGTTCTTCTGGCTATGCAGATGGCACAGGCACAGCAGCACTTTTCTCCAACCCTATTTCCATCGCTTATGACGGTATGGGCAATGTATATGTAGGCGACAATAACCGTATCCGCAAGATAGTGGTGGCCACAGCTGTGGTAACCACATTGGCAGGCAACGGTACCGCCACTTTTGTGGATGGCGTACCTACCACCGCCTCTTTTTACAATCCTTATGGACTTGCTACAGATGTAGCAGGTTACTTATATGTGGGCGATGGCAACAATAACCGTATTCGCAAAGTAGGCGTATATGGTTACGGCATCACGCCAGCATTGCCTGCAGGTTTAAGCATCAGCGGTTCCACGGGTACGATCAGTGGTACGCCAACCGTGGGCAGTTTGGCTACAAGCTATACCGTTAGTGCATCCAACAGTGCGGGCACGGGCACTGCTACGCAAAGCATTGCCGTTACAGCGGCCGTTCCCACCATTACCTCGTTCAGTCCAACAAGTGCAGGTGCTGGCCAAACGGTAACCATTACAGGTACCAATTTCAATGCAGTATCCAGTGTGGCTTTTGGTGGCACGGCTGCCACTTCATTTACGGTGGTTTCCGCTACAAGCATTACAGCAGTTGTTGCTGCTGGTACCACGGGCAGCATAACGGTTGTCAACAATGGCGGTACCGCCACATTGGCCGGCTTTACCTTCCTGCTGCCACCAGCGTTTACTTACGCAGGTCCGCAATCGTACAGTGCAGGCACAGCTATCACCAGTTTGGCCCCAACCACTACCGGTGGTGCCATACCAGTCGCTACGCCGGGCGTGGTAACTACCCTGGCTGGTAGCGGTGCGCAGACCTTTGGGGATGGCACAGGTACATCAGCCTCTTTCAATAACCCATCTGGCATGGCTTCGGATGGTGCCAATTTGTACCTGGCCGATTATGGCAATCACCGCATCCGTAAAATAGTCATTGCTACAGGTGTGGTTACCACCCTTGCAGGCAATGGCAGTGCCGGTTTCCAGGATGGTACCGGTACATCTGCCTCTTTTTACTACCCACGCAGTGTGGCATTGGATGGTGCCGGGAATTTGTATGTAGCAGATGGAAACAATAACCGTATCCGTAAAATAGTGGTGGCCACAGGTCTGGTAACCACGCTTGCAGGAAATGGGAGCGCAGCTTTTGCAGATGGCACAGGAACAGGTGCGTCATTCAATAATCCTTATGGCATTGTGGGTGATGGCGCAGGCAACCTGTATGTAACGGATTACCAGAACCACCGTATCCGCAAAATAGTGATTGCCACGGGCGTGGTAACCACTGTAGCAGGAAGCGGCACCGCCGCATTTGCGGACGGCACGGGCACGGCCGCCAATTTCTATAATCCAGCAGGTATCACCTATGATGCCGGCAATATATATATCACGGATTTCAACAATAACCGCATCCGCAAAATTGTTGCAAGCACAGGTGTGGTAACCACCATTGCCGGAAATGCTACAGCCGCCTTTGCAGATGGCACGGGCACTGCTGCATCTTTCTACAACCCTACAGGTGTGGCATCAGATGGTGTGGGCAATTTATATGTGGCAGACAATAGTAACCAACGCATACGTAAGGTAGTGCTGGCCACGGGCGATGTAACCACATTTGCAGGTAGTGGAAGCGGAACCTTTACAGATGGTACAGGCACGGCCGCCTCTTTCAACGCCCCCAACGGAATGGTGATGGATGCCGGCAATCTCTACATTGGCGATTTCTACAATAACCGCATCCGGAAAATTAATGTTACGGGTTACAGTATCAGTGGCATATTGCCTGCAGGTTTAAGTTTCAGTGCCACCACGGGTACCATTAGCGGTACACCTACCACAGGTGCCTTGGCTGCCACTTATACCATAACAGGTACCAATGCGGCTGGTGCCGCCACCGCTACAGTAAGCATTACTGTAGTGCCGGCTACACCAACCATTGCTTCCTTTACACCAACCAGTGCAGGTGCAGGTCAAACGGTAACCATAACGGGTACCAACTTCTATACAGTATCCAGCGTAACTTTTGGAGGCACGGCAGCGGCTTCCTATACAGTGAATTCCGGTACCAGCATCACAGCAGTGATTGCTGCCGGCACCACGGGCAGCGTATCAGTAACCACCACGGGCGGTACGGCCACCTTGGCTGGATATACCTTCTTGATAGCTCCTTCCATTACTTATGCCACCCCGCAAACCTATACCGCTGGCACGGCCATTACGGACCTGGCACCTACCAATACAGGCGGTGCAGTATCTGCAGTAGCTGCTGGTGTAGTGACTACTTTGGCAGGCAGCAGCCAAAGCTTCCAGGACGGTACGGGCACATCGGCCTATTTCAACAATCCACAGGGTGTGGTATCCGATGGTACCAATGTGTACGTGGCAGATTATAGCAACCATGTAATCCGTAAAATAGTCATTGCTACAGGTGTTACCACCACTTTGGCAGGTAGTGCAGGCAATGCCTCCAATCAGGATGGCACGGGTACCAATGCGTACTTCTATTATCCACATGCACTGGCACTGGATGGTGCAGGCAATTTGTATGTGACCCAAGGTGACTACTACTATTGCAGTGTGCGGAAGATCGTGATTGCCACGGGTGCGGTAACCACGCTTGCAGGGGGCAGTTTCTACCCTGGTTCTCAGGATGGCACAGGTTCCAATGCTTACTTCTATATACCTCAAGGCATTACGTATGATGGCGCAGGCAACCTATATGTGGCCGACCAAAATAACCACCGCATCCGTAAAATAGTCATTGCCACAGGCACCGTAACCACCATCGCCGGTAATGGCAATGCAGGTTTTGGTGATGGCACGGGTACGGCTGCTTATTTCTATAGCCCAATGGGCATTACTTACGATGGCGGCAGCTTATATGTGGCCGACCAGAACAACCACCGCATCCGTAAAATAGTTATCGCTACAAGTGTGGTAACTACTTTAGCAGGTAGTGGCAGCGCTAACTTTGCAGACGGCACAGGCAGTGCAGCCAATTTTTACAGCCCCACAGGTATTGTGGCAGATGGTTCCGGCAGTTTATATGTGGCAGACCTGAACAACCAACGTATCCGTAAGGTAGTCATCAGCACTGGTACAGTAACTACCCTAGCAGGTAACGGTACTGGTGCTTTTGTGGATGGTACAGCTACCACTGCCTCATTCAACGGTCCTTTTGGTGTAGCCATAGATGGAGCGGGCTACCTCTACGTGGCCGACCAGTACAATAACCGCATCCGCAAAATAGGTTTGGGTGGTTATACCATTACCCCAACATTGCCGGCAGGATTGAGTTTCAGTAACCTTACAGGGGTTATCAGCGGTACGCCTACTACGGGTACCTTGGGTGCCAATTATACCGTTACGGCAATCAATTCAGTGGGTACCGGTACCGCAACCGTTAACATTACGGTAATTCCCCAAACACCTACCGTTACTTCCTTTACGCCTACCAGTGCAGGTGCGGGACAAACGGTTACCATAACCGGTACCAACTTCTCCACAGTAACCGGAGTAAGTTTTGGTGGCACCGCAGCTACTTCCTACACCGTTGTTTCGCCTACTAGCATTACAGCGGTAGTAGCATCGGGTACCACGGGCAGCGTAGCAGTAACCACCACGGGCGGTACGGCTACCTTGGCAGGCTTTACTTTGTTATTGCCGCCAGCTTTCACTTATGCAGGCCCACAAACCTATCCAGCGGGTACAGCTATTGCGGCATTGGCTCCCATCAGTACTGGTGGTGCAGTGCCAGCCATAACCCTAGGTGCGGTAAGCACATTGGCAGGCAGCAGCCAAAGCTTCCAGAACGGTACGGGCACATCGGCCTATTTCAACAGTCCGCAGGGAGTGGTTTCCGACGGCACCAACGTGTACGTGGCAGATTACAATAACCAGGTCATCCGTAAAATAGTGATAGCCACGGGCGTTACCACTACGTTGGCAGGCAGTGCAGGTTCTGCTTCGCTGCAGGATGGCACGGGCACCAATGCGTATTTCTATAATCCACATAGCCTGGCACTGGACGGTGCAGGTAATTTATATGTTACCCAAGGGGATTATTACTATTGCGCAGTACGCAAAATAGTGATAGCCACGGGCGCGGTAACCACCCTGGCAGGTGGCAGTTACTATCCTTCGTATGGTGACGGCACGGGTGGCAGTGCCTCTTTCTATGCTCCGCAGGGCATTACCTATGACGGTGCAGGCAATTTGTACGTGGCCGACCAGAACAACCACCGCATCCGCAAAATAGTCATATCCACAGGTGCAGTAACCACCGTGGCAGGCAATGGCAGCTCATCGTTTGGTGACGGTACAGGTACCAATGCTACCTTCTTCAGCCCAACGGGCATTGCCTATGATGGCGGCAACCTGTATGTGGCCGACCAGAACAACCACCGCATCCGCAAGATAGTTGCATCCACCAATGTGGTAACTACGTTAGCGGGCAGCGGCAGTGCAAGCTTTGCCGATGGCACGGGCACGGCGGCCAATTTTTACGCCCCCACGGGCATCGTGGCCGACGGTTTGGGCAACCTGTACATAGCCGACCTGAACAACCAGCGCATCCGCAAAATAGTGATTGCATCGGGTGCAGTGAGCACTTTGGCAGGCAATGGCACGAATGCATTTGCAGATGGTGCCGCTGCTGCAGCTTCATTCTCCAGTCCCTATGGTGTTGCGGTAGACGGAGCCGGCTATTTGTACGTGGCCGACCAGGGCAACCAGCGGATCCGCAAAATAGGACTGGTAGGTTACAGCATCAGCCCCACCACCTTGCCAGCAGGTTTGAGCTTTGATGGTACCACGGGTACTTTCAGCGGCACGCCCACCACTGGTTCTTTGGCTACGGTGTACACCGTTACCGGTACCAGCACGGTAGGAACAGGAACAGCTACGGTAAGTATTGCAGTAACCCCTGCGGCACCTACCATCACTTCCTTTACGCCCACCAGTGCAGGTGCTGCACAAACGGTTACAATTACCGGTACGAATTTCTACGCAGTTACTGCCGTCACTTTTGGCGGTACGGCTGCGGCATCCTATACGGTTAACTCCGGTACCAGCATTACCGCTATCATAGGCGCAGGTGCCACAGGTAGCGTAACAGTGACCACTTCCGGTGGTACGGCTACCTTGGCCGGCTTTACATTGTTATTGGCACCCGCTATCACTTATACAACACCGCAGGTATACACTACCAATACAGCCATAGCGGCGCTAACGCCTACGAATACGGGCGGTTCCGTGCCTGCTATCAATTTAGGCGTGGTAAGCACATTGGCCGGCAGCGGTAACGCAAGTTCCACCAATGGTAACGGAACTGCCGCCAGTTTCTATAATCCACAGGGCGTGGTATCAGACGGTACCAACGTTTATGTGGCCGATTACAATAACCATATCATCCGTAAGATAGTCATTGCTACAGGCGTTACCACAACACTTGCGGGCAGTGCGGGCACTGCTTCGCAGCAGGATGGCACGGGCACCAATGCCTATTTCTACTACCCCCATGGCCTGGCACTGGACGGTGCAGGCAACCTGTACGTTACGCAGGGCAATGGATATTACCAGTCCTACTTCGCCATCCGTAAGGTTGTCATAGCTACAGGTGTGGTAACCACGCTTGCAGGTGGCAATTACTATCCCGGTTCCAATGATGGTACGGGCAGCAATGCCAGCTTCTATGGCCTACAGGGCATTGCTTATGACGGTTCTGGCAACCTGTATGCAGCCGATCAGAGCAATGGCAGCATACGCAAGGTAGCAATAGCCACAGGTGCCGTAACTACCTTTTCAACAGGTTTCAGCAGCCCAATGGGCATAGCCTATGATGGAGGCAATGTATACGTAACGGAGCAGAGCTACCAGCGTATCAGGAAGATTGTTATCAGTACCGGTACGGTAACTACCGTGGCAGGTAGTGGCAATGCAAGCTTTGCAGACGGAACGGGCACGGCTGCCAGTTTCTACAATCCGGCAGGCATAACAGCAGATGGGTCGGGCAATTTGTATGTGGCAGACCAGAACAACCACCGCATCCGCAAAATAGTGATTTCAACGGGCGCAGTAACCACGGTAGCAGGTAATGGCAATGCTACTTTTGTGGACGGCGCTGCTGCTACCGCTTCTTTTAACAATCCCTACAGTGTAGCATTGGGCGGGGACGGCTATTTATATGTGGCCGACCAGAGCAACCACCGTATCCGCAAGGTCAGCCTACTGGGCTACAGCATTACACCAGCATTGCCCACAGGCTTGAGCTTTGATGGCACCACTGGTACCATAACAGGTACACCAACCGTTGTTACACCTGCTGCCGACTATACGGTTACGGCCACCAATAATATAGGCACGTCTACTGCTACGGTAAACATCAGCGTAGTGCTTCCAGTGCCCACCATCACTTCCTTTACCCCAACCTCCGTAGGCGCAGGGCAAACAGTGATCATTACCGGAACAGGGTTCACGGGTACTACCTCCGTAACATTTGGCGGTACACCGGCTGCCTATACCGTTATTTCCGGTACAAGCATCAAGGCCACGGTAGGGGTGGGTTCATCGGGCAGTGTGGTAGTCATCACACCGGGCGGCACGGCCACTCTGGCTGGCTTTACCATGATGACGGCACCGAGCATTACCTATGCGGGTCCACAGGCCTACACTACAGGTACGGCCATTGCAGCATTGTCACCCGTAAATACGGGCGGTACCATTCCGTCGTCCACCTATGGTGCCACCACCACATTGGCTGGCAGCACCTATGGTTCGGCAAACGGCACAGGTACGGCCGCTACATTTGGCCACCCTTACGGTGTGGCAGCAGATGGGGCAGGCAACCTGTACATAGCAGATTACTACAACCATAAAATAAGGAAAGTGGTCATCAGTACCGGTGCAGTGAGCACACTGGCCGGTAGCGGTACCGATGCATTTGCAGATGGTACGGGCGCAGCAGCCAGCTTCAACTATCCCACTGGTATCGTGGCAGATAAATTGGGCAACCTATATGTGTCTGACCAATTGAACAACAGGATACGCAAAATAGTGATAGCCACTGGTGCAGTAAGTACCTTGGCCGGTAACGGTACCGATGGCTTTGCAGATGGCAGCGGTACATCCGCCAATTTCAGCAGCCCTATTGGTATAGCCACCGATGGTTCCAGTGTATATGTGGCCGATGCCAATAACAACAGGATCCGTAAGGTAATCATCAGCTCCGGTCTGGTAAGCACTTTGGCTGGCAACAGCAGTGCCAGCTTTGTAAACGGCACGGGAACGGCTGCCAGTTTCAGCAACCCTTCTGGCGTTACCTACGATGGCAACGGCAACCTGTACATAGCAGACCAGTACAATAACAGGATACGCAAAATAGTGATCAGCACAGGCGTGGTAACCACACTGGCAGGTAGCGGCACGGCAAATGCTACCGATGGCACGGGTACAGCAGCTGGATTTGACAATCCGGTGGATGTATCATTTGACGGTATCGGCAATGTGTACGTAACCGATCAGAACAACAATAAAATAAGGAAGGTGGCCACGGCCACAGGCGTTGTGACCACTGTAGCGGGCAGCAGTGCAGGTACCACAGACGGTACGGGTGCGGCGGCCAAGTTCAACAGCCCTGCCGGTATACTGGCAGACAATGCAGGCAATGTATATGTAGCAGATTTGGGCAATGACAGGATACGTACCATTAAGGTAACCGGTTACAACCTCAATATGCCATTACCTGCCGGCTTGACCCTGGACGGTGCCACAGGTACCATTTCCGGTACCCCAACAGTGGAAACGGCAGCCACGGCCTACAGCATCACTGCCAGCAATGCGGCCGGTACCAGCACCACCACCGTAAGCATAGCAGTGGTGGCAGAACCAACCATCACTTCCTTCTTGCCCACCAGTGCCAGCGCTGGCCAAACGGTTACCATTACGGGTACCAACTTCACGGGCGTAAGCAGTGTAAGTTTCGGCGGCACGGCGGCAACCTCGTTTACCGTAGTTTCCCCTACCAGTATTACGGCAGTGGTAGCAGCAGGCACTTCTGGAAGCGTATCGGTGGTTAAGGCAGGCATCACCGCTTCCTTGGCAGGCTTTACCTTCATACAGCCTACGGCCTCCATTGCAGGAACAGCAGGCGTGTGCCTGAACGGCACCGCACCTACTGTTACGTTCACTGGGGCCAATGGCATAGCACCTTATACGTTCACCTACAAAATAAACAGTGGTTCCAACCAAACGGTAACCACCACTACTGGCAGTTCGGTAACGGTAGCGGCACCTACGGGTGCAGCAGGTACATTTAACTATACGCTGATCAGTGTGGCAGACAACAATACCAATGCCCAAGCGCAGAGCGGCACGGCAGTCATCACCGTCAATGCCCTGCCTGTGGTAACCACACAAGCGGTAACACCTGTTTGCGGCGCACTCACGGCTAACTTGAGCACGGGCATTACCAGCAGCACCACAGGGTTAACGGTTGAATACTATTCCAACCCGGCCCTTACGGCAGCAGTAACCAATCCGGTAAGCACCAGCGGCACCTATTACGTAAAAGTGATCAGCAGCAGCAACTGTTCCGCATCGGCATCCATCGTGGTGAACGCCTTCAAGGCCGCACCTGCTGCACCTACCGTAAGCATTGTACAGCCTACCTGCGCCAGTGCCACTGCCACGGTAACGGTTACCTCTGCCACGGCAGGATTGACCTTCAGCAGTGATGGTACCATGTACACCAATACAACGGGCGTGTTTACCGTAGCGGCAGGAACCGCCTACAGCATTACTGCCAGGAACAGTGATGGTTGCGTATCCAGCGCAGCAGCCGGAACGGTGAATGCACAACCTCCTACACCAAGTACGCCAACGGTAACGGTAACACAGCCAACCTGCGCAGTAGCTACGGCCAGCATCAAAGTGGTATCCACTGGGGCCAGCAGCTATTCATTGGTCATTGACGGAACCACGTTCACCAATGCCACTGGTATATTCAACAACATTGCAGCCGGTGCTGCCTACAGTGTAACCACCACCAGCGCCGCAGGATGCACATCCGCTACGGCAACTGGAACGGTGGATGTACAGCCTGCTACACCAGCAGCACCTACGGTTAGTGTAACACAGCCTACCTGTGCGGTAGCTACGGCCACTGTAACCGTTACTTCCTCCTTAACAGGTTTGACCTTCAGCAATGATGGTACCACCTATACCAATACCACGGGCATCTTCACAGTAGCTGCAGGCACCACCTTCGGCATCACTGCCAGGAATGCAAGCGGTTGTATTTCCGTAGCGGCCACGGGCAGCATCAATGCACAGCCTGCTACACCTGCCGTGCCTACGGTTAGCGTAACGCAGCCAACCTGTGGCACAGCAACAGCTACCATCACGGTTACTTCGTCACTAACAGGTTTGACCTTCAGCAATGATGGTACTACCTATACCAATACAACTGGCGTGTTTACCGCAGCAGCAGGTTCGGCCTACAGCATCACTGCCAAAACCACTGCGGGCTGCATATCGGCTGCAGCAACGGGCACAGTGAATGCACAACCAACTGTGCCTGCTGTTCCAACAGTGTCGGTAACACAGCCTACCTGCTCCACCGCTACGGCTACGGTAACGGTTACTTCAAGCTTAACTGGCCTCACTTTCAGCAGTGATGGCACCACTTATACCAATACCACCGGCGTGTTTACGGTAGCAGCAGGAGCGGCCTACAGCATCACGGCCAAATCGGTAGCGGGCTGCATATCGGCAGCAGCAACCGGTACAGTGAACGTGCAGCCATTGGCACCCGGTACACCGTCAGTCAATGTAACGCAGCCTACCTGTGCAGTGGCAACGGCCAGCATGACCGTTACCTCCACAGGGGCCACCAGCTTCACACTGGTAAGCGATGGCACCACTTTTATCAATTCAACGGGTGTGTTCAGCAACCTGGCGGCAGGTTCCGCTTACAGCGTAACCACCACCAATAGTGGGGGATGTGTGTCCACTGCCACAACAGGCACCATCAATGCACAGCCAGCTACGCCTGCTGTACCTACAGTAAGCGTAACACAGCCTACCTGTGCCACAGCTACGGCCACGGTTACAGTGACTTCCTCATTAACTGGATTTACGTTCAGCAATGATGGCACTACCTACACCAATACCACCGGTATATTCACGGGCATAGCTGCAGGTTCCATCTACAGCATCACAGCTAAGAATGCAAGCGGTTGTATTTCCGCAGCAGTTACTGGCAGCATCAATGCACAGCCAGCTACACCTACTGCACCTACCGTAAGCGTAACGCAGCCTACCTGCTCTACCGCTACGGCTACGGTTACAGTAACTTCCGCATTGACTGGATTAACCTTCAGCAGTGATGGTACTACCTATACCAATACCACGGGCATATTCACTGGCTTGGCGGCAGGTTCATCTTACAGCATCACTGCCAGGAATGCCAGCGGCTGTATTTCCACAGCAGCCACAGGCAGCATCAACGCACAGCCAGCCACACCTACGGTACCTACCGTAAGCGTAACACAACCTACTTGTACAGTGGCAACAGCCACCGTAACCGTTACATCCTCCACCACTGGATTGACCTTCAGTAAGGATGGCACGGATTATAGCAATACAACAGGGGTGTTCCCTGGCATTGCCGCAGGTTCGTCCTACAGCATCACCGCCAAGAACGCAAGCGGTTGTATTTCCACCGCAGCAACAGGTACAGTGAATGCACAACCGGCAGCACCCGCTGCACCAACGGTGAGCATTGCACAGCCTACCTGTGCCACAGCTACTGCAACGGTTACAGTGACCTCCTCATTAACTGGATTTACGTTCAGCAATGATGGCACTACCTACACCAATACCACCGGTATATTCACGGGCATGGCTGCAGGTTCCACCTACAGCATCACTGCAAAGAATACCGCTGGATGCATTTCCATAGCAGCCACTGGCACTATCAATGCACAGCCTTCTACACCTGCTGCACCTACCGTAAGCGTAACGCAGCCTACCTGTGGTTTGGCAACAGCCACGGTGACAGTGACTTCCGCATTAACTGGATTCACGTTCAGCAGTGACGGTACCACCTATACCAATACCACGGGCGTGTTTGCAGGCCTTGCGGCAGGTTCATCCTACAGCATTACTGCTAGGAACGCCAGCGGCTGTATTTCCACAGCGGCCACGGGCACAGTGAATGCCCAGCCAGTTACACCGGTTACGCCTGCGGTAAGCATTGTGCAGCCCACCTGTACCACCGCTACTGCCAGCATTACCGTAACATCGGCAGGGGCAGCCAGCTTTACCCTGGTAAGCAATGGCACCACCTTTATCAATTCCACAGGGGTGTTTGCTAACCTGGCAGCAGGTTCTGCCTACAGTGTTACCACTACCAGCAGTGCAGGATGCGTTTCTGCCGCTGTATCCGGTACCATCGATGCGCAGCCTGCCGTACCAGCCGTACCAACGGTTAACGTAACGCAACCTACCTGTGCCACGGCTACGGCCACCATTACCGTTACTTCCACCATCACTGGACTGACCTTCAGCAGTGATGGCAGCACCTATACCAATACTACGGGCGTGTTCAGCAATATAGCTGCGGGTACATCCTACAGCATTACCGCAAAGAATGCCAGTGGCTGCGTATCTACCGCAGCTACCGGTACCATCAATGCACAACCGGGTGCACCGTTTACACCAGTGGTAAGCGTAACGCAGCCTACCTGCACCACGGCTACGGCCACGGTAACGGTAATATCGGGCACCACGGGCCTAACGTTCAGCAGCGATGGCAGCACCTACACCAATACCACAGGCGTGTTTGCAGGATTGACCGCAGGCAGTACGTACAGCATTACCAGCAGGAATGCATCGGGCTGTATTTCGTCAGCGGCCACGGGTACCATCAGCAGCGCACCGGCACCGCCCGCTGCACCTACTGTTAGCATTGCGCAACCCACCTGCACCACGGCTACGGCCACCATCAGTGTAACCTCGTCCCTAACAGGATTAACGTTCAGCAGTGATGGCACCACTTACACCAATACCACCGGGGTATTTACGGGCATTGCCGCAGGTGCATCCTATAGCATCACTTCCAAAACGGGCGCAGGCTGCATTTCAGTAGCGGCCACGGGCACCATCAGTGCACAGCCTGCCACGCCAACGGTTGCTGCCATTACGGGCACCACTACGGTATGTGCAGGAGCGGCCACCACTTTGTCCAGTACCACCACTGGCGGTGCATGGAGCAGCAGTGCCACCAATATAGCTACCGTTAACAGCAGCACGGGCGAAGTAACAGGCGTAACGGGCGGCACGGCCACCATTACCTATACCGTTAGTAATGGCACCTGCAGCAATACGGCCAGCACTACCGTAACCGTAAACAGTTACCCAGTAGTGGCAGCCATTACCAATAATACGGTACTCTGCTTCGGTTCCACCAATACGCTCAGCAGCACTACACCTAATGGTGCATGGAGCAGCAGCAATGCATCCGTTGCCTCCATTAACAGCAGCACAGGTCTGGTTACCGCCACCGGTGCGGGCAGTGCCACCATCACTTACACCGTAAGCAATGGTGGCTGCTCATCCACTGCCACTGCAGTGGTGAACGTAAAAGCCAATGGTAGCTGGACAGGCACCAGCAGCAATGTTTGGACAGATCTGTCCAACTGGTGCAATGGTGTACCTACAGGTACTTCCGATGCCACCATCCTGGCCACGGCCACCAATATGCCTGTACTTACCGGCACACAGTCCGTAAGGAACATCACCGTAGAAACTGGCGCCAGCCTCACCATTACAGGTACATTGAAAGTAGCTGGCAACATAGCCAATAGCGGTTCCATCACGGCCACGGCCGGTAGCCTGGAATTCAACGGCAGCACCGTACAGACGGCTGCCTTGGGCACCATGACGGCTGTGAAGAATGTGACCATTAACAGCACGGGCGGTGTGGTACTGGGCAGCAGCATCAGCATCAGTGGCACATTGACCTCCACTGCTGGTAACCTGCACCTAGGCAATAGCAATATCATATTACTGTCCACCGCAGCAGCTACCGCACGCATAGCACCGGTAGCGGGCACTTTCACCTATGGTACGGGCAACTTTGTGCAGCAGCGTTTTGTGCCGGCCAAGCCAGCCAGGACCTGGAGCTTGGTAGCTTCCCCTTTCAACCAAAGCATTGCCGCCGCATGGCAGCAGCAGGTACATATTACCGGTGCAGGTACGGGTGGAACGGTTTGCCCTGCACTGTCACCGAACAGCAATGGCTTTGATGCCACGGCTACCAATGCTGGCTCCATGTTTATGTACGATGGCAGCAAGCTTACGGGTACCAGATGGGCATCTGTACTGGGTACCAATACGCAGAACCTTGCACCGGGCAATGGCTACCGTATGAACATCCGCGGGCCACGCAGCCTTGGCTGTTCCCTACTGGACGGAACCGTGCTGTACACCAGCGATGCGGTCATGATGGCTGCTGGTACATTGAGCAATGCCAACAGGAACATGGGCAGCTTCAATATTACCTATACCAATAATGGCGATGCCACGGTGGCAAACGATAACTACCTGATGATCGGTAACCCTTACCCAAGTGAGGTGAGCTTTGCACAACTGAAGGCCGATAACCCTGCCGCCATTGGCAACAGCTACGCCATTTACGGACCGCAGAACAGCGTGGGCAACTATGCTTACTGGAACGGTAGTACGTTCACGGGCGGCAACACGGGGCTGGACGATACCAAGGGCGATGTGATAGCAAACGGTCAGGCCATCTTTATTAAGGGTGCCGTACCGGGTGCCAACATTACGCTTGGTTTCAATGAAGGGCAGAAAACGAATATTGCCAACAACGGTTACTTCAGGACACAGTCCAACCCCAATATGTTGCGGATAGGGTACATACTGGCCAGCGGTGCCAAGGCAGATGAAATCATTCTGCAGTTTGCCAACAATGGCACAACGGAGCAGTTGAATGCAGATGATATAGAATCCATGAACACGGGCAGCCAGAACCTGAAATCCATCAAGGGTACCAAGGGCATGGCCATCAACACCAGACCGTTGAACTTTATCAACGATACGGTGGCGCTTAATGTGGCCAGTACGGCCAACGGCCAGTTCAAACTGAACTTCTCCGGTTATGCAGGCTTTGCAGGTGCCAACATCTACCTGATAGACCAGTACACCCATACTGTCCAGTTCATGAACAGCAATCCTGAATACGCCTTCACGGTAAATACCAGTGACTCCGCCACCAGGGGAGCGGGCAGGTTCAAGGTCGTGTTCACCAAGCAGGCAGTAGCGGTACCGGTTACGGTAGTGCCCACAGCTATCAGGGTATATCCCAATCCTGTAAAGGACCTGCTGAAAGTGGAACTGCCACAGGCAGCGGGCACCTACACCTTGAAGATGATGGACCTGAGGGGAAGGGTAGTGGCCCAGCAAAAAGCAGCCGCCGGTAGCAACAGCATCAACATGTCCACCATGATCACGGGCATCTATATGCTGGAAGTAACCAGTACTAATGGCACCAAGGAAACAGTGAAAATAGTGAAGCAATAACCATTGCCACGCTTCCGGCCCCATAGGCAGGAAGCGTGGTTTTTAATCAGTAACTGATGTAACGTAAATAGTAAGGAATCATGTCAGCCTGAGGCGCTCGAAGGCGATTTTGGTTCCAAACAGGTTTCGACAGGCTCAATCCCGAATAGCTGGAGCAGGCCTTGATATCAGTATTAAATTTTTACGTAACGTCAATCTTAATACAAAAGAACAATCAAATGAAAAAAGCATATAGAATAATGGGGATGGTCATGTTGTTTACCTGCCTCCTTTCCCTCAAGGCATTGGCCATAGACGGTGATGACCTCCCGGCGGATGATGTGCCCATTGATGGCGGGCTGTCCTTATTGGTGGCCGCCGGGGTAGGGTACGGCATCAGGAAGGTAAAAGGAAACAGGAAGAAATAATGGGATGCCCCTTGTGATAAGCAGGGGGCATTTTTGTGTCGGGCCGTCATTGCGAGCCCAAGCGAAGCAATCTTCTTCGTCATTGCGAAGCATGAAGCAATCTGCATCCCTACGAAGGCAGCATCCTCCGCGGCGGCCGTCATCCGATAACTATCGGATGCGAGGAGTTGCGAGGAACGAAGCAAAGCAATCTGCACTGCCTACGGAGGGCATACCTTATGAAAAATGCACCTCCTCACGCAGGCCGTCATTGCGAGCCCTAGCGAAGCAATCTGCATTACCCTACGGAGCGATTATCCCTTTAAAGAGTACATACTCATCTGCAGGCGGCCGTCATCCGATAGTTATCGGATGACGACCAATATCCCTATAAACAACCGTTAGTTTACCGAACCTCCTTCGGTCCTTGTTCGGTACTCCTTCGGTCCATGTTCGGTACCGCTTCGGTGCCGACCGAAGCCCTACCGAAGGACCACCGAAGCAGGGGCGAAGGAGGTACGAAGGAGAAGCGAAGGAAATAATAACGCGAAGACTAATCCTCTGTATCTCAAAAATCATCAGTCGCAACTGTATCAACTGCCAACAACTATATTTGTGATAATTTCTAAATCAGATAAATGCAAATACGCATATCCTAAAATGACAGTTACTTTAGATACCACCAACGTAATGTGCTTCTACACCGATATTTCTATCGTAGATGTGCATTATCATAGCTGCTACCAGATTGTGGTAAGCACAAAATATACTTACGATAGTGTGATTGAAGAAAAGCACTATAAAAATCTGAGAGGGTTTATCATTGATAAATACACTAAACATTCCTGCACTGCCCCTGTCGGCACTTTTTTGGTTTATTATGTAGAAAGTAAAAGTTTTTTAGGAAAGCAACTTAAAAGAATTTTGGACAAAGAAATTTTTATTGACATTGAAACCATCTTAACCAAAGAACGTATGGAGCAGTTAAAAAATGATTTTTCAAAAGACAATCTTTCTACTGCCGAAATAAAAATCCTTTCAGATAATTTATTGTACGACATATTCAGCCATTCAGTTTATTTCATCCCTTCCGAAAAAATGGATGAGCGGGTAAGCAAAGCAAGAAATTTCATTAATGAAAATATCGCTGAAAGCCTAACCTTAGAAAAAGTTGCCAATCATATTTATCTATCTCCCGAAAGAACCCGCCATTTGTTTTTGGAACAGGTAGAAGTCCCCTTCTCCCAATATGTTCTTTGGAAGCGAATCAAAGCAGTGCTTAGAGCAGTTATACAAGGCAACCAATCTTTCTTTGATGCTTCTTTGCAATATGGCTTTACCGATCAGGCGCATTTCAACCGTTTTTTCAAACGGATGTTCGGCATTTCCGCTACGATGATTTTGAAGAATAGCCGTTTTGTACAATTCATTTACCCCGAACTGTAACGATTTTTGCCATAATTTTTTGGCAAAAAATGAATAAATACAATTCCATTTCAGGATTCAGGTTACAAAGAATAGAAGCCATCAGCGATGGTGTGTTTGCCATTGCTCTTACATTTTTGGCGTTGGATTTAAAAGTTCCTGTAAATACATTAGTACATACAGAAACAGATTTACTCCATACATTTCTAAATTTAGCCCCTAAGCTGCTTACTTATTTCCTGAGTTTTATTACGATGGGAATTTACTGGTTGGCACAGTCCACACAATTTCATTACATTGAAAAGAGCGACAGAAATTTAAACTGGATAAATCTTTTTTTTCTGTTGGCAATCTCTATCATGCCATTCACTACGGCATTTTTGAGTGAGTACATCCATTTCAAATTTTCAATTTTTCTCTATTGGTTAAACCTTAGTTTGTTAGGGCAAATTTTAGGTTTAAATTGGTACTATGCCCGGAAACACACACTTATTGCCATAGAAGGAGACGAAGAAAAGACAGTAACTAAAAATATTAAAGCACGGATTATTGAATCGCAAACTTTATACACCATTGCTGCCTTGTTTTGTTTTATAAATGCCTACATCAGCATTGGTTTATTGGTGTTGATACAGTTGAATTATGCACTGGCATTGCTTTCAAAAAGAAAAAGATAGCAAAAATTACCAGATGGACAGAAAGCAATTTTGAATTTCAACAGGCTTATTAGGAGCAGGTTCTTTTTTCAAAGCCTCGCCACTTTTGGCACAAAACAAATTGTATCAAAACATGAACCCGGTTAAAAAAATTATCACAATAGAGGAACATTTTGTTCTTGGTAATATTTCCCAAAGAGTAGCAGCCTTTAATGCAAAACAGAATGGCGGAGCAACGGGCAATGATGCTGTTCAAAAAGAATTGATGAAAATTGTACTACCGACTCTTGACGACATAGAAGATGTGGGAGAACCCAGAATAAAGTTTATGAACGAAAGTGGCATTACAATGCAAGTTCTTTCTTATGGAGCAGGAAGTCCACAAAACATTACCGACAAAACATTAGCAATAGAACTTTGCCAGGAAGCGAATAATGAATTAGCACGGCTCATAAAATTGCACCCTGATAGATTTTCGGGCTTTGCGATTTTGCCACTTGCTGATGCAAACGCATCTGTTCAGGAACTTGAAAGAGCCGTAAAGCAATTGGGCTTAAAAGGGGCGATGCTTTCTGGCACTTTCAATGGTCGCTTTTTTGATGAACCGGAATTTTTATCCGTCTTCTCTAAAGCTGAAGAATTGAATGTACCGTTATACATACATCCTGCCACTATTCAGAAAAACATAGCAGAGCATTACTATCAAAGTGCTAATTGGCTGGCTGTGGCAGGGGCTATGTTTGCTTCTGCAGGTTATGGTTGGCATATAGATTCAGGCATTGCCATCATCAGGTTTATTGCATCCGGTATTTTTGATAAGCTGCCTAAGTTGCAATTAATTTCGGGGCATTGGGGAGAGTTAGTTCCATTTTACTTAAATCGTTTGGATGACCAACTAAGTAAAACACTAACATTGAACCGCAAAATTTCTGACTATTACAAAAGTAATATTTACATTACACCAAGTGGTTTGTTTTCGGAAGCACAATTAAAATTTGCTATATCCGAGATTGGGGCAGACAGAATAATTTATTCAGGCGACTACCCTTTTTTAATTGATAAAAATACAAGAGGCTTTCTTGAAACAGCATCTGTATCGAACGAAGACAAAGAAAAAATTGCATATAAAAATGCCGAAAAATTACTAAGGTTTTAAATTTTAATATGATGCATAAAATATAAACAAAAAATAAAAAAATGAAAGTATCAGGAAACAAAATTTTAATTACCGGTGGTGCCACTGGCATCGGTTTAGGTCTTACAGAACGATTTTTGCAAGAAGGAAACACTGTAATAATTTGCGGCAGAAGACAAAATGTACTAAAAGAAGTGTCGGATAAGCATCCTGCTGTAATTACTAAGGTTTGCGATTTAGCAAATGAGGTAGACCGTATTGAACTTTATAATTGGGTGGCCGCCAACCACAGCGATTTGAATATACTGGTAAACAATGCAGGCATTCAAACCTGGATGCACCCAACAGATAAAGATTTTTACGAAAAGGCACAAAATGAAATAACCATTAATGTGTTAGCACCATTGCATTTAATTACATTGTTTACTCAGCTTGATAGTTTAGATACTGTAATCAATGTAACATCGGCATTAGCATTTTCACCGCTTACCAAAGTACCGGTATATTGCGGTACAAAAGCGTTTTTTCACTCCTTAACATTATCATTAAGGTATTTACTTCACCAAAAAAACATTGAAGTAATAGAAGTAATTCCGCCTGCATTGAATACTGACCTTGGTGGTACCGGTTTGCACAACGAGCATCCACCGGTTAGTGCTTTTATAGATGCCATTTTTCAGCAAATGAAAGAAGGTAAAAACGAATTGACTTTTGGACTTAGCGAAATGTTATCCAAAGCCGGTCCGGAACAATTGCAGGGTATTTTCAAAAGAATGAACCCTTAAAATAATCATCAATTATGAAATCAAAATCAATCGTAACAATCATAACTGCATTGCTGATGTCATTAATGTTTTCAAATAAGATGGCTGCCCAATCGTTCAATAACTATATGCGTATTGCTAAAATTACGGTTGACAGTTCGCAATTAGAACCATACATGATAGCTTTAAAAGAACAGATGAAAGCAGCATTGAAATTGGAGGAAAAAGGGGTATTGGCATATTCAGCCGTTTACGATAAAAATAATCTAACCCATATAACCATATTAGAAACCTATGCAAATGTGGATGCGTATAAGGCACACATACAAACAAGCCATTTTAAAAAATACAAAGCCACAGTTGAGCACATGGTAAAATCGCTTGAATTGATTGATGTAATACCTATTGGCATAAAGTAAAGAAATTACTGGTTGCATTCAAGCTATCCCTGTTTAGGGATAGCTTTTTTTGTTTCTACAGCTTAAACAAATAGCCGTTTTATACAAGAGTTATAGCATCAAAGCTTATCATCTTTGCAGTGAATTTTAATAAATAAAAATGAAGACAGTATCAATAATTTATTTCAGCGGCTCGGGACATACTACCCAATTAGCTCAATCAGTTAACAAAGGGGCATCAAAAGTTGAAGGAATTATATCCAATTTAATTGCTATTAATAGCAAAGACATCATTGATGGTCGCTACCAAAACGATGAAGTGTTTACCACACTTGATAGCAGCGATGCAATTATTTTCGGAACGGCTACTTATATGGGTGGCATATCAGCACAGTTCAAAGCATTTGCTGATGCTTCCGTAGGCAGTTGGTTTGCCGGGAAATGGAAAGACAAATTAGCGACTGGCTTCACCGTTTCAGGCACACCTGCTGGCGACAAATTCAACACCATGCAATACATGAACACACTTGCCATGCAACATGGGATGATTTGGATAAGTTTAGGAGAAACACACTATGACCCCAATGGAATAAACCGCTTAGGAGCATGGGCAGGTGCAATTGCACAATCAACTGACAATATTCCTATGGCAGAAGGCGACATGTTAACTGGAGAGGTTCTTGGTAAAAGAGTTGCGGATATGGTACTAAGGTTCAATTAATTTTTAACAATAAAACAAATCAATAAAATGACAAAGTCAGTAACATTTAAAAACAGGGCAAATAAACTTGCCGCAAATCTTCATTTACCCGAAGGGTTTGATGAAAATAAAAAATATCCTGCGTTGGTTGGTATTCATCCTGCCGGTGGTGTAAAAGAACAAACAATTGGCTTATATGCTGAAAAACTATCACAACACGGTTATGTAGTTTTGGTTTACGATTCATCGCATCAGGGAGCAAGTGAAGGTGAACCACGTTTGCTGGAAGACCCGTCAGTAAGGGTTGAAGATGCCCGTTGTGCAGCAGATTTTTTAACTACACTTCCTTATGTTGATACTGAAAGAATGGGGGTGTATGGTATTTGTGCAGGGGGTGGCTATACATGGAGCGTAGCTCAAACAGAAAGGAGATTTAAAGCAGTAGCTACTGTAAGCGGAACACCGATGGGAGAAGCTGTAAGAAACCAATTTGGTGTAGTTATGCCTGCTTCAGAACTAATTAAGTCGCTTGAATTTGTGAGACACCAAAGAACGGCAGAGGCTAATGGAGCTGAGCCGATGTATGTTCCCTTTGTGCCGGAAAAGTTTGAAGATATAAATGAACAAACTCCTGTAATGTTGCGTGAAGGATATGATTACTATAGAACGACAAGAGGGCAGCACCCCAATTCAAAAGGTCGTTTCCTTTTCACAAGTTTAGACAAGATGACTACGTTCTCAGTATTTGATTACCTAAGCGATTTTCTTACACAACCACTTTTGATAATAGCGGGCAGTATAGCTGATACAAAATTTTGGAGCGAACAGGCTTATGAACTTGCGAACGGTAAAAAGGAATTGTTTATTGTAGATGGAGCTACTCATATTGCCATGTATGACATTCCTGAATATGTAGAACAAGCAGTAAATAAAATGGCAGATTTTTTCAAAGTATTATAGAAACATTTTTTCAAAACGCTAAACATTTAACCGTCTTATACAATAGCGGAGGCAAAGTTTGATAGCAACTTTGCGTTATCAAAAAACCAATAATCAACAATTTAAAATTTAAAAAAATGAGTAAGATAATCGTAAGCACTGTATTGGGTAAAGTTGAAAACATCCAGGAAGTTTTACCAAAAGAATTTGCAAAAGTGGAAGCACTTAAAAAAGAAGGCGTATTAGAACACTTGTACATCAAGGACGGTTCAGCAGGAGCAGTACTTGTATTCAATGGTTTAGCCTTAGATGAAGTAAAAGCAAGAATAGCATCATTTCCATTGTATCCGCACTTCAACCAAATTGACTACGCAGTAGCCGACCAAAATTTCTAAAAACAATATTTAACAGTAAAATGAAAAAAGCATTATTTGTAGTTACAAGTTGTAACGTAAAAGGAGAAACAGGAATACCTACGGGATTTAATTTAGCAGAAGTAACACATCCCCTGGAGAAATTAGAAGCAAGCGGTATAGAAGTTACTATTGCATCTATAAAAGGCGGTGCGGCACCCACCGATGGTTTGGAAGATATGAGCGACCCTGTAATTGCAAAATATCTTGGCAGAGAAGATTTTCGCAATGCCATTGCCAACACCATTAAATTAGATGATGCAAAGGTTTCTGATTACGATGCCATCTTTTTTGCAGGTGGTCATGGCACCATGTGGGACTTTCCTAATAGCCCAGCTGTATTAAAATTAGTTCCTGAGTTTTATGAATCTGGCAAAATTGTGTCAGCAGTTTGCCATGGTCCGGCAGCATTGGTTAATGTAAAACTAAGTGACGGTTCTTATTTAGTAAAGGGTAAAAATGTAGCTGCATTTACCAATGGAGAAGAAGAGGAAGTACAGTCAACGCACATAGTGCCGTTCTTACTTGCCGATGCATTAATTGCCAATGGTGCTATTCATCACAATTCGCCTAATTGGTCAAACAATGTACAAGTAGATGGTCGTGTAATTACAGGGCAAAACCCACAATCTGCCGCCAGCGTTGGAGAAGAGTTGGTTAAGTTATTAGCATAAAAAATAAATAACTGTGGGTACAAGTTTTAAAAACAATTCTTGTATCCGCAATATTTTATTTAAACCCAATTAAAAATAAAAGATGAAAAATTTACCTTCAATAGCATTAGGCACCTGGTCCTGGGGAAGCGGTTTTGCAGGTGGAGACCAAGTTTTTGGCAACAACCTGACTGTGGCAGATTTGAGTTCAGTATTTGATGAAGCCATGAAACAAGGGTTGAATCTTTGGGATACGGCTGCTGCTTATGGTATGGGTAGTTCAGAAACTATCTTAGGAGAGTTCGTAAAAAAATACCAGAGAGAGCAGGTCTTACTTTCTACAAAATTTACCCCGCAACTTGCCAACCAATATAACAATTCTTCCGAAGCAATGCTGCAAAGCAGTTTTGAGCGTTTGGGTGTAGATTATATAGATATTTATTGGATTCATAACCCAACGGATGTTGAAAGGTGGACACCCCAATTAATTCCTTTATTAAAAAGCGGAAAAGTAAAAAATGTAGGCGTATCTAACCATAACCTAGATGAAATTAAAACAGCCAACAGCATTTTAGCAAAGGAAGGATTTACTATTGCTGCTGTACAAAATCATTATAGTTTGTTATACCGTTCCTCGGAAGATGCAGGCATTTTAGATTACTGTAAAACCAATGGCATTGCTTTCTTTGCGTACATGGTATTGGAGCAAGGTGCATTAAGCGGCAAATACAATGTACAAAATCCTTTACCTGAAGGAAGTGGCAGGGCCAATACCTATAATCAATTTCTTCCACAATTAGAAGAATTAACAAATGCAATGAAAGAAATAGGGAAAAGCAGAAACGCTTCTGCTGCCCAAATAGCCATTGCCTGGGCAATAGCCAAACACACTTTACCCATCATTGGCGTAACAAAGATAACACAGGTGCAGGATGCCATTGCAGGCTCTAAAATTGTTTTGACTGATGAAGAAATAAAAGTGTTGGAAAACTTAGCTAAAAAAACAGGCGTTAATACAAAAGGGGCTTGGGAAAAGCCGATGATGTAATAAATAAAATAATTGAAGGATCAACATTTTACTAAAGCAACCTCTAAGTGAGGTTGCTTCTTTTATTATAATTAACCAACGCATCAATTCAGGCATATTTGCAAGGCACACAAAGCCAAACAAAAAACAGCAAAAGAGCCACCAAGCCAACGTGCCAAAACTCTGCAACATATACGGACAACAACACGACAAAAAGAAGCAGAAACGGTAGCATGAACTGTGTGAAAGAGTAGGCATTTTATGGTTTTGAAGGGCAGATTGCTTCGTGCCTCGCAAAAAAACGGCATGAGCAGATAGTTATATGCTTCGCAATGATGGTTCTTTACTTTTCTAGTGATGGAAAAATTTCGGCAGGTAAGACACCATGCCGATAAGAAGGAGAGGATGAATACATGAAAAAAAATTCAATTAATTGGCGAGTAGATATTTTGGATGAATATCCATTTTATGATACTTCGGGATGCCTTGAAAGAACATCTCGAAGAACTGGTATCCAAAACTCACATTTATTTATCATGGAACGTCGAGTGGGCCAAGATCAACTTTTTCGTCATTTTTTGGCTTTTGCTTATTAGTGTTTAGCTGATACTGTGCAAAACGTCCTACAGGCAGATCACTCTTTGTCAATTCAAATCCAAAAGGTACCGGATAGCCCGGCTTTCCAAACTCGTTCATAGGTATATTCTTAAAACCAAGTTTCAAAGCAGGCGAACCTGCATTAACAATGTATTGGCCAGTAGACTCGTTCAAGAAAAGTGGATCGGCCGTTATCGAATGCTGGTCGAGTTTATATTTTTCCCAAGTTGGAGACGCACTGATTTTGCCACCCGATCCTTTTCCTGCGTCGATCTGCAAGATGACCGGATCACCATGGTTCCAAAAAACATTACTATCTATCAAACCCGTATTTGGCATAAAATCACGAGTACGACAGTAATATGGGGTCTTGTTTACAAAAATGTTATGGGCAACCGTTTTTTGCATATCAGGCAAAACCCATTGATGAAATGTTGCCAACGCATTCACTATGATGTTGTTTGTAATCATATGGTTAAACCCAAGTTGGGATTTAAATCCACAATTTACGAGAAGATTGTTGTATATAATATAGTTTGTCGAGCCATCATCAAGGTCGATACCATAAGAGGCATGACCCGGCGGATTATAAAACAAGTTATTGCGGATTGTATTCGGTTTAACAGCGTCCAGCAAAGCATATCTTCTTGAATCTTCACCTTTGCTTCGTCCCCACCATCTATCACGTCCCCATGAATTGAAGGGACCATGATCACTGGTTTCTCGCACTTCATCGAATATAGTATTGTATTCTATTGTGTGACCGCCAAAAGTTCCGTCCTCAATATTGATACCTGAACGTGGGCCGTAATGAGCCGTACAATGACTAACAGTGACCTCTTGGCTCATGGATATCAATACCGCTGCGGTTTGTTTTTCGAACATTCCATTATCAAACATGTAACAGTTCCGAATAGTGATATTTCTCGGATAATCTTCGCTTGCGGGTCCTTCATTGGTCAGATTACCAGGCAATTGTTTATTATTTGACCATGTACAGTAATACCATGTAGAAGAAGGCAATCCCACTACCGCAATAGCAGTAGCACCTAGATGTACAAAATCACATCCGCTGATCGTATTATGATGATTACGTCCGCTTATAAATATTCCGTTACCACCTATGTTAACAAAATTACAATCCTTTACATCTATATGATCTGAATTGCTCATAAAGACTGTTCCAGCCCTTGCTACCGCCCAATCACCTTGAGATAAGCCTTCATAAGGTTTTGTAAAAAGTGTCCTGTGTGTATGGGTGAATGTAAATCCAGAAAAACTGATGTACGATACATTATGTTTAGGCGTGCCTTCAATTTTTATAAGTTCTTCGCTGATAGCACCGGTAAACGAAGCTTTGTCTAAATCAGTTCCCACCAAAGGATAAAGGTAGAGTTTTCCAGTATTTTTATCGTAAAACCACTCACCTGGAGCATCCAGTTCTTCAAAGATATTTTCTGCAACCTGCCTGTTCAGGTTTGCGATGCTGCCTCTGTTATTGTCACCAACCCATTGCAGTTGCAATTTGTCTCCTGTTTTACCAATTATCTTATAGGATTCCCCACCCCAGCCTGTTACATGCATAGCCCTGATAAACCCACCTGCCGGGTCTTGCCAGCCTGCTATACGGCTGCTGATATTGGCACATCCCTGCAACGGTATTTTATCCGCATCATAGTTAGGGTATCTTGCCAAGGTAAGCAACTTGTCGTCATTTAAAAACAGCATATCGAAGTTATAACCTTTGCCAATATCCGCTACTTTGATATTGCCAAAATAAGTTTCCCATTTCGTATTGAGTTTCACACCACCACTAATCACAACGTTCTCATTTGGATAAGTTTTATAGACAACAGGGGTGTTTAGTGACCCACCATCCTCAGGGGTGAATTTTAGCGGACTAGACAAATAATAAGTACCACCCTTTACCATAACTGTTACTGAATTGTTTTTCCGCGTCAAAATTCTCGCAGCTTGCTGAGCACGTACAAAAGTTTTAAAGGGAGCCTGTGCTGTGCCCGTATTGCTGTCATTTCCAGTATCTGCAACGTATATAATTTTTTCAACTATTTGAGCTTGTAAGCTATAAGCACACAACAGCACAAGGCTAAACAATGTTTTTATTTTCAGTTTCATTGGCATTAATCTGGTTTATGATTGGTATATGATGGCAAAGCTAGCGTTGATTTAAATAAAAATATTTAATAAAAAAGAGTTTGATTTGCACAAATCAGATATTGAATGCGCCATATTTTAAAAAGCAACTTTTCATTGCTCAATGCAGATCATGTAAGTTTGGATAAACGATGGAATTACAAAAACGTCATCAGTCCGTATCATCGCTTATATTATATTGCTTCAGGTGAAGCCGAACTTTCTGATGCTGCTGGCATTTACAAGCTTGTTCCGGGGCATTTATATATGATACCAAGCTTCACGCTTTGTAATATGAATTGCAAAACGAATTTGGAACAATTCTTTGTTCATCTTTTTGAAATATCGTCAGATGGCTCATCCATGTTCGTTGATAAACGAAAGATATTGAGCGTACCCGCGAGAGCAACCGACCAGCCTAATTTTGTCCGACTTTTAGAAATCAATCCTGGCCGCGGTATAAACCGCTCGGACAACCCAGGTTTCTACGAAAAACAAATATTCTATAAAGAATACCAGCAGTATAATGAATCGCAAAAACTCAATCAGTTCGTAGAAACACAAGGCATCTTACTACAACTGATATCTCGTTTTCTCAGCACTACGATTGCAGAGCCAACATTGTCTTCCTATATCCCGGAACCAATCATGGAGGCGGTCAGTTACATACACTTGAATATCGAACAACCTCTCACTGTAAAATTCTTGGCCCAAAGAGCCGGTTACAACCCGGAACATTTTTCGAGGATGTTCGAGAGACATTACGGCACATGGTTTTCCGATTTTATCAGTGAAAAGCGAGTTGAACGTGCCCAAAATCTGATACTGTCGAGTCAGCTTTCCTTTTCTGCAATTGCGGAAAAGGTTGGCTTTGGCAGCCTGTCTCATTTTTCGCGGGTATTCAAGGCTCACACTGCAGTATCTCCTAGGGAATTCTTAAGACAAAGCCGCAGCAAATAAACTTAATGAACGAAAAAGCTTCGAACTTTCATTAACATCAAATATATACCGATACGCATCATGCAGAAGCTCCCTCCTATTCTTCCCGGTATTATATGCAAATCATCTCGTACTTCATAGGATTTCAACCACTTATTTTTTTAATTGTAGAAGGCGTAATAAGTTTTTTTTGGTTTCGGCCAAGAGCACATTTTTGAAGATGATCAAGTCTTGTTTAGTGAGGAATTCTAATGATGGGTATTTCGGCAGGTGAGACCCCGCTCTCGTGAGATTGCATATAAAATCGAAGCGGGCTATCCGTAGATTCCGAGTGTTAGCCATGTGCACAGCTATCTACGGATTTCCAATGAAAGCCAGTTTGTAACTGCCTACAAGTTTTGACGACCACTAATTAAACAACAACCAAAATGAATTTTAAAAACAAAATCACAACAGTTTTACTTGGACTTTTATTGACAACATTTGCCTTTGGACAAACAACAAAATCAACAGAATACTTAGGCGTTGCAGAACAAATTTCTTTTGACAAAACTTCTTATAATTTAGCTTGGACTTCTCACCCAACAAACAATTACTATAAACAAGAATATCTTGCAAAGGGCGACACAATCGAGAAATTTAAGAAACTTATTTTGCTCGAAATTAGTACAGGCAATACAAGGCTTAAAGACGTTGTTGCTACAAAGATTGCTGAACTTAAAAAAATGAAAGCATCAAATCCAGTTGTGAATTATGAGACTTTTGAGAAGGACGGACAAGTGATGCTTGACTTTTTAGTTAGCGAAAACACGCCGGACGGAAAATATGTAAGCATGGTGGAGAGAAACGTTTATCGTTACAAATCTGTAGTTGATAAAAATGGGCTGAAAGCTGTTTTACTTTTTGGAGTTAGTGAGCGGGCTTATGGAGATGACATTGATAAATTCTTTCCAAACTTAAAAGCACACAGGGACAACTTGATAAATTTAGTTGGGACGTTTACCTTGCCTGAAATTACAGTTGCAAAGTAGGTGCCTGCAAACTTATTGGCCCCAGTATTTGTAACTAACAGAAGCATTTAGTATTCTTGGTGAAATGGACATAGCAAATAGCCAAATACCTACTATCCAAATCGAAAATATTGGAAGCAGAAAGAAGCCTCTTTATGCAATAAAGGGTTTCATAGAATTAGCCACATGGACAGGCTACTTTTTGTACGATGATACCTACAAACTGGTAACGGACAAAGTGGTCACCAATGGAAGGATCAATATATGGATTGGCGATGGCGTTACATCAGCGGACAATTGCCGCATTTCGCAGGAACAGGTAAATGCCTACTTGTATCAGGTAGCACATCAGGAGAGAATTAAACACTCCATCATAGAAAACCTAAAAAGGGAATTTCCCCGTTTACTTGCTAATGAGTATGCATCCTGGGAACAAGTAGAACCTAACTTTCCAAACGTTTCATCCCTTACGGCAACGTTCGATTTCAAAAACTATATAGGGCCTGAAACCATCAGTATTGGTAACGATTCAAGAGATGAAATGGCATACGTTACATGGAACTTCAGGTGCCGTTGGGACATTGAGCACGGTTTTGAAGTGATTACACACAAGGACAGGGTAATTGATATAGCCCCAGCGGTTGACATCTGGAAGATGTATAAAGACAACGGTACTTACCATGAACGGCAAAAAAAGTACAGTGAAAATGAATGGAACTTGCCAAAGAAAAAAAAGTGGTGGGAGTTTTGGTGAGCAAAAAGAGCATGCCCCGCTCTTCTTAGACTGCTTATCAAACCAGAGCGGGCTTATCCGTAGATGCTGAGCGGAAGCCAAGTGCCAAGCTATCTACGGATTTCCAATGAAAGCCAGTTTGCAACTGGTTCCTCCTATCGTCGGCGTGTTGGAGGATGCTTAAAGCGAGCGGTGGGGGGCATGGTTGATGGCAAGGCAGGCAAAAGAAATTCGACACCCTGCAAATCGCAAAAAATCGCAAACAATCAATAAAAATCACAAACAATCGCAAAAAATCGCAAACAATCGATAAAAATCGAAAAAACGCCCATTTCGTCCACCGCATATTTGTACTGTAATCAAACAAACATTGTTCAACAGTGGCAAGTGGTTGACAACGGGCTACCGTCCTCCCGAACGGAGTGGGAACTGACGGGCGGTGGTAGGGAGATGGGCTTTGGTACAGGTGCCTGGCAGGTTCCTCCTATCGTCGGAAGGACATGGCTTCGTTGGATTGCTACTCAAAGGAAGTTGTTACCCTGCCCTGCCTAACGGAGTGCGGGAACTGCCTTCAACAAGCCTGCCTCCCGGCAAAGGCAGGCTCAGGCTTGACGACCTATTTTTCAAATGACTTACTACCGGATGATGATATTTTTGCTGAAATACCAATTATTGGTACTTTTATGGAAAGGTTAAAGCCCATGGCACGCAATACATCCATTTTATTAGGCGAACATTTTGAGGAATTCATTTCTACTAAGGTTTCGTCCGGCAAATACAATTCTGCAAGCGAAGTAATTAGAACGGCATTAAGGTTATTGGAGGCGGAGGAACTGAAGATGAAGGACCTTGATAAGGCCCTTGCTAATGGGGAGAAGAGTGGGATGGATAAAAATTTTGACCCGAAAGTACATTTAAAGAAGCTCCACAGTAAGTTGGTATGAAATCCCTTCCATTTGTTATTAGCAAAAAAGCTGTTGCTGACTTGGAAGGAATCTGGCTGTATACGGCTGAGAAGTGGTCTGTAAACCAAGCGGACCGCTATTATAAGCTGGTATTCGATGAAATCAATTATATCTGCAAGAACAGCAGTAGTGGCAAATCAATGGAGCATGTTAGAAAAGGCTATCGGGCGTCAAAGGTAAAATCCCATCTCATTTTTTATAGGGTCTTGAATGAAACGATCGAGGTAATCAGGATCTTACATGAGCGAATGGATATAGAGAACAGGCTCAATGATTAAGCCATTGCCGCCGAATAGATTAACCCTGTCAGCAATATTTGCACGGACAAGAAATTAGGGATGCTAGTGACCCTTCCATATCGTGACCAAGTAACAATAGCCGCATTACAAACACCTAAAAAGCAATAGTGGAAGTTTTGGTGGAATGGAAAGAATCTTTGTAATACAATGTTCTCAGCCGCATAGTGGCGAAATGGGTACCCTGTCCTCATAGTTGGAATGGTTGCCATTAGGCAGTGCTAATTCAATTGCACTTTTGTTCTACCTTGTGGCTGGCTATGTATGTCCATTACAAATGCAAAAGACCTATTCGTACCTCGATAAAGTAGTGTTTTTGTTGAAACTTGTTTTTACAGGTTTTATCATTTCAGTGATTGCCTCTTGCAAGAATAAGCCCATTAAAGTACCTACAAGCCCTAGCAAATCAGTCACCACATCGCCCGCTTTGGATACAAGAAATGCCCAAAAAGTAAGTTCAGTTGACTGGTTATATTTTGCTGATTCCGTTCTCTATGGACAAAAGGACGTATTAAAATACTATTTCACAAAATATAAGAATGGTACATGCCCATCCTTGTTGTATGATAAAAAGGGAGTAATCGAAAATTTTGAAGGCTTGTTGGCATTGGGGAATATTCGAAAGGGCAGGAAATGCTCGGTGTTTGTTTTATCCCCACTTAATTACTGCAAGTTTGGTGACGAAGATACTTGGGATGGGGAAGCTTATTATTTCACGGATACCAGTTTGCCAAGGCTTCAAACAGATTCCTATTGCTGCCATCCAGGCAACCTGTTCCTTATTGGGGATATTGATGAAGATGGTGTATCCGAAATTGGGCAATACTATTCAAGTTGTGCAAGCCATTATAAATCCATTTTGGTGTGGACACTTAAGAATAATTACTGGAGACAGGTAGGACAGTCTGTTTTTGATCAGCACTATATGACTTATGACAAACCATTTTCCAGCTTGGTAAGGAAATTGTCCAAAAACAAATTTGAGATGTTTGAAATAACGGACCTGACTGAGGATTCCACAAAAACGGGCAAGGGGAATTGGAAGCGGTTTTCTATGTAGCGGAGCAGGTTCCTCCTATCCTCGGAAGGACACATGGAAGAACAGGACCGCGGGTTAGGATTTACAAATACAACTACAGACTATGAATTTAATGGGAATAGGCTTTTTATTGCTGATGTTTATACTAGCTGCCCTCTTCATTATAGGGGCCATCGTGCTGATGATGGGGCTATCAAAAAAGGATAAAAGAAACCCGACTAGGAAAATGGGACTTATATTGATGGGTATTCCATTGGGCATAGCTGCCATTGCTTTTTTGTATGATTCCTGCCATGATACATTTACCGCCAAGCCCACCAATAAGGACCTTGTAGGCATTTACCATATCACTGGCGCAAGTGGCCTTATTGCCAAAAGCCAATACCACTTATATAAGCTTGAATTCAGGCCTGACGGAACGTTTTACCTGTCGCACACCCCAAACATTGATATCTGTGAAACTGGGAAGTATGTTGTGGACTGGCAATTTGAACTGAACGAGATATCCTTCCAGTGCGACAATGCAGGATTTACACCGGCCCATATAGACAGGAGCTTTTCGGGATACAGGATAGAATTTATTATTGGTGATCCTGATAGTGGAGAAAGCATTTTCTTTACTAAAGACAAATAGTGGCAGGTGGTTGGAAATGGCTGTTTTTAGGTGATATTACAAATAAACATTTCATGAACAAAGAGACTTTTTTGCAGCGTTATATAGACATTGAGACTAAGATCTTTATTAAATCCGACAAGAACAAAAAAATTGAGGATCTTTTTAATGGCGGAGGAATAGATGTAAATGCAAACTTTTCGCTAGCAGATATCTTGTACATGCTTTCCGAATTAATCGCTAAAGAAATCATCATCCGACAACCACTCTACGGAAAGTTAATTTATCCAATTCTTTCAGACCATGTGGAACAAAACAATGTGGAAGCAATCAAAGCGCTTTTAAGACTTGACCAACATCTAATAAGTTATCAGGGCTATTCAAAAGACACCAAATACTCAAGCTGGGCGCTTTTGGAAAAAGGATTAAGTATTTCGCCTAATGATAAGGAACTGCTTGAATTATCTGAAAGAAAGACGAGGGATTATTTGGACTATACGCTTCATGAATTGCCAATAGGTGTTTTATATGGGGATAACGGAGCAACTATTGAGGAGTGCGAGGAACTTATTAAGGAGGTTGAAAAATATGATATGTTATGCAGCAAGTTGGATCGTAACGAAAGTGAACTAATTATGCAATGCCGGTATTATTATTCTACGTATAAAGCCTACTTATCAGTTTTTAAAAGCTATAAAAATTTTGAAGATTATTTGGGCAAAGAAGGAGGGTCGCCAAAATAGTACCTTATGTAAAATATTGCCACTAAAGTAATGTCTTCACGTGTACAACACTGGAATAAGCGCCCTGCCCCTCCACGGAATGCTTATTGGCCCTTACACGATAATAGTAAACAGTATTGGGTTTTAGGCCATCAACCGCTTTATTGGTCTGGATAAGGCTGATGCTGTGTACCAGTTTGGTGAACAGGGCATCTTCTGCAATGTCCAGCACATAATTTTCGGCCATGCCCAAATGGGGAGGCAGCCAATTGGCCGTAAACCCGGTGGTGGTAATATGGGTGGCTCCCTGTGCCACGGGCACTACCATGGCATAGCTCTCCACCCAATTGGACTGGTTGCCGTTCAGGGTGAGGAAGTTCTGCAGTTTGCCATGGTTGGCATTGGGCGACAGGTCGTATAGATTGGTGTAGGCACTGTTCTGCCCACTGGGGCTGCCCATATTGAAATTGTAGTAGGCCACTAGGCCCGGCATATCGGTGGGAAGTGTATTGAGCATATCAGCAGCAACGGATGCGGAACGGTCCGTATTGAAAACACGCACTTCATCGGCTGTGAAAGTGGCCGATTTATCAAAACCAAGCGACAGCGCATTGACGCCATGGCTTAATGGGAAACCGGTAGCCACAGCACGCTGGAACACAGCATTTACGTAGAGGCGCATGGAGTCTGCCCTGAACACGGCGGCCACATGGTACCACCTGCCCATGTCGGCGGGCTGCAACTGCTTCACAAAGCGCTGCCCGCTGGCTTCCCCATCGCCGGAAACCATGACGGCCTGGAAGCGGTTGCTACTGTCCATGCCAATGGCATAGCCATCATCGAACCGGGAGAGGGAGTTGCGCTTCAGTAGGTAGCGGCAGCCCATATTGTCTTGATTGGGCCGTACCCACATTTCCACGGTTACCGTAGTAGGGTTCAAACTGGGGGCATTGGGTACGGTAACCAGGTCATCAAAGCCATCAAATTGCAGGGCATTGCCCGGCTGTGCGGACACGGCAATGCCCATGGTGGTAGTGCTGCTGCCCTGCAGGTTATAGGCACTGACGGTGTATTCCTGCCCGGGCAGCCATTGCAGGGGCCTGCCACTGAACATGCCTGTGGTATTGTTGAAACGGATGCCAGCAGGCAACGTATTGGGGAAAATACTGTAGCCCGTTGCCGTAACCTTCCTGATGGAGCTATTGAGGTAATCTGCCACGTACACATCGCCCTTGCTGTCCACTGCCAGCCCATTGGGGAAATAGAAGGCTGCCTGCAGACCGTCCTCATTATCTGTGGTCCCGGCTATTCCGCTGCCTGCAAAGCTGGTTACTTCGCCATTGGCAGTAATCTTCCGGATCTGGTGGTTGCCCACATCGCCCACATACACATTGCCAATGGCATCTACGGCCATGCCCCTTGGCTGGTTGAAACTGGCGCTGCTGCCATTGCGCTGGTTGGCCAGGCCAGCTAGGCCTGTGCCCGCAAAAGTGGACACTTGACCAGATGGGCTGACCTTCCTGATTTTATGGTTCAATTGATCGGCTACGAATACATTGCCCTGCTTGTCCACGGCTATGCCATTGGGCTGGTTAAAGGAAGCCAGCAGGCCATTGCTATGGTCCTGTGAACCGGTGGTACCGCTACCGGCCAGGGTGCTTACGGAACCACTGGGCGTAATCTTCCTGATTTGGCGGTTGCCCTCGTCAGATACGTACACATTGCCAGCGGTGTCCAGTGCCAGGCTTACGGGGTAGTTGAAGCTGGCCAATAGCCCATTGCTATTATTGGCATGGCCAGGTTTGCCGGTTCCCGCTAGCAGTGATACCGTGCCGGTAGGGGAAACCTTCTTTATCTGGTGGTTGTAACAGTCTGCCACGTACAGCCAGCCCTCCTTGTCCAGGGCGATGCCCGAAGGCCCGTTGAATATGGCTTTGCCTTTGGCGGCTTTGCCAACGATGGTGTGCACCTGGCCATTGGGGGTTATTAGGGTAATGCTGTTCTCCTTGTCGTCTGCCACATAGATATTGCCATTGCCTGCTATGGCTATTGCCGCTGGGCTTTTCCACCGCAATAAAGGGTTAGTGGCCCCCAATGTAGTGGTGGCCGTATAGGTATTGGCCGGTACAGGCCCACCTGCATTGAATGCTGCCAGGGGCTGGATGGCAGAGTCCTTTGTAAACAGTTTATAGGCGCCGTAATAAATGGCAGGTGGTTGACCAACGCCCCTAGAGGAGCCCAGTATCCATAGGCACAGTAGGAGCAGCCCTTGCTTAACGGAGGGAAAGGAAGGGTTCATGTTACGCATGGGGCAATACTATTTTAAATGTGCAGCCAGTAAGCTGTTCCTGCTGGTGCACCATGATCTTACCGTTCATTAGCTGGATAAATGTCTTGCAGAGCAGCAGGCCCAGGCCCATGCCTTTTTCGCGGCCCGTGCCCATGGTGCTGCCGGTGTACTGCATGCCTGTATCATTGAATTCCTGCCTGCTTCTTTCGTTCATGCCTGCTCCATTGTCCGTAACGGTGATGACCACCACTTCGTTTTCCCTTGCGGCACCAATGGATACTTTTCCCTTGCCGCCTGTAGGGGAAAACTTGATGGCATTGTTCACCAGGTTGCGCAGTACCAGGGCCAGCATGTCTGCATCGGCCCATACGGCTATATCGGCTGGTATCGTGTTGGTCAGGTGCACTTCTTTGCCATCGGCCATTGGTTGGCTAAGCATCAGCATATCTGCGGCCACCGTAGTTAGCATGACTTTATTGATAGCAGGTTTGTACCCCTGCATTTGGCTGGCTGCCCAGTAAAGCAGGTTGTCCATCAAGGAAGAAGTATGGTGCAGGGTGGATTCCAACTGGTTCAGGTAGCCCTCCATTTTTTCAGGGGGCACACTGCCGTATTTCAATAGTTGGGAAAAGGACAGCAGCATGTTCAATGGGCTCCGCATATCGTGCCCCACCACGCCCAGTACACGGTCCTTTACCAGGCTTACCTGTTCCAGTTCCCTGTTTTTGGTAAGCACCAACTGGCTGAGCCTTTTGGTTTTGCGGTGGTTGACGAAAATGATGGCTGCAATGACCAGTACCAATAGGGAGAGCATCAGGAGGAAGAATATCCACCGGTGGTTATAGCTCAGTGATTCCTTCTGGCTGCTGATCTGCTTGTCCTTGATGGAGGCCTCGTACTTTGCCTGCAACTGGTTTTTCTGGAGAAGGGATGCCTGTTCCTTCTGCTGGTGGGTGAACTCGTCCTGCTTTTGCTGGTACTGGATGCTCAGCAGGTGTTTTTCCTGCTCTGCCAACTGCAAGCGCTGTTTTTCCAATAGGGCTTTTTGCTGCTGCTGCACTAACAGTTCGGTCTGCTGCTTCTTGCTGAGCAGGCGTTCCTGCTGCTGCTGGATCTTGCTGTCCACCATTTGGGCGGGGGACACTTGTGGGCAAGCAAGCAGAACAAGTATCCATATAACACGGTAAGGCCGGGATTGCCACCATTGTAAAAGCAGGGAATGGACCATGAAGAAGCTCAAGCGTTACGTTATTGGGTATAGTGGACGTTAAAGCGATAAAGATAGGGGCAAGCAGCCAACGCATCTTTTTTGTTGGGCGGAATGTTCAAAAATGGAACAAAATACGTTGGGCGGCCAAAGTGCCGCCAGTGGTTTTGTGGAACCAAAACCGCTGACCGGATAGGAGTGAGCCTCAATTGTACTTTAGTGCTTGTCCCTTTGTTTCTAGGTACGTAATGCGGGACTGGGTTTGGTTAGCCGTTCCATTTAACCAGCTTTTGCACTAGAAACCTGGAGTGTGGTTCTAATGGGCTTTGTCCTTTTTGCCATCGCCGCAAAAAGGACCAAAAAAGGCTAGGCAAACACAATGGCTCCGCCTGTTTTGCCGGCCAGCGCTGCCCTAAGTGCGGCCCGCTGAGTTTTACTGTTTGACGGTTCAGATTTTCGGGTTGCTTGCACACATGGATGGGTGATGTTTGTCTTTTCAAGCACTGCACCCGCTTCTTTGCTCCCGTTTCCTAGCGGACGGGAGCACTTCCGATTTCATCGGAAACCGAACCGGATGAGGTGCTTAGATGATTTTACGCAGGTGGGGTTTAGGCGGCAGGGGAATTAATCAATAGACGGCTGATTTTGTTGTTACTATTTAGAAATTATGGATAGCCATCGTTTTCATTCCATGTTTTGCAGAAATGTGTCCACACGATAGAACCATTCGGGAAAGGCATAAAGTTCACAAAGGGAAAACGCAGTTTTTTAACTTAGTGCCCTTAGAGCCCTTGGTGGTTACCTGTCATCCTACCTACTGGCAGGCAGGTCCAATGTGCTTTTTTGCGAAGCAAATATTGGTTATTCAGCTAACTATTTCTTTTTTGCTTAGTCGGCAAGCCTTCAATTAATGGACCGGTAACCACACCGGAATGGAACAGGAACGGATAGTTGACCGTCGGGAAATATGGGGGTGGAAAATACCAGCGGCTGGGTAGGTTTTTCCGTTTTTATGCCTAAAAACATGGTTTACAGCCCATCTTTTACAAAATCCTACCCATTCATTTTCATTAATCCCCCCTAGCGGCAGGATTAAACTGTCAATTTTGTGGTATCAAATTCCCGATTGCTACATTCTGTTGCTTGAATGATTGGGGAATATTTTTAAAGTTCCTTTCTAAAAACGATTGCTTTATGAAAAGAAAACTACGTCTCCTATGTAGTCTGGTACTCTCCGTTCTATTGCATACCGCTTTGTATGCACAATCCACTACCGACATTAAGGGTTCCGTAAAGGACGACAAGCAGGCCCCGATGGAAGGGGTTACCGTAACGGAAAAAGGTACGGCCAATGCGGTGGCCACAAAAGCGGATGGTTCCTTTACCATTAAAGTAAAGAACAGCAGCAATTTTTCACTGGTTTTTACTTCTGTGAGTTTTGAAACGGTGGAAATGAAATTTACCAGTAAGCCTACCGGGCCGGTAAATGTGAGCCTGAAAGCACAGAACTCCCAAATTGATGATGTGGTGG
>JAHEZD010000012.1:0-18411 GCA_023251255.1 Chitinophagaceae bacterium | reverse complement strand
CTTATGGTACCACTACCAAGAGGCAGGCTTCCAATTCGGTGGTTTCCCTTTCTGCCAAGCAGATTGAGGACCTGCCTGTTGCGTCCCCTGCGGAAGCCATGGTAGGTATGGTGGCCGGGGCCACCATTGCCACCCCTACTGGCGAGCCGGGACAGAATCCCTATATCCGTATCAGGGGCCTGGGGTCCATTGGTGCCGGTAACAACCCATTATTTGTGGTGGATGGCTATCCTTTGAACAATTCAGACAATTTCTACAATATCAACCCTGCAGATATCCAGTCCATACAAATACTGAAGGATGCTGCCGCTGCTGCCATTTATGGTTCAAGGGGCGGTAACGGTATCGTGCTGGTAACCACCAAAAGGGGCACCAATGGCAAAACAAAGTTCTCTGCCAATGTGTACCATGGGATTGCCAATGTATCCAAAAGGATCAAATTGCTGAACGCTGACCAGTACCTGGATTATACGAAAGAAGCTTATGCCAATGCTGGTACCGCTTTCCCTGCCACTTTGAGCGACCCCACCCAATATGGCAATACCAATTGGCAGGATGAAATTTTCCAGACAGGCAAGCAGGACAATTACCAAATAGCTGCCTCTGGCGGCTCGGAAGCTTCAAAGTTCTATATCACAGGAAGTTATTTCAACCAAACTGGCGTTGTGCCGGGAACTTCCTTTGAACGTTATATGCTCAGGGCAAATTATGATGCCAAGCTTTCTTCCAAGCTTAAAATGGGCATGACCATTGCGCCCAATTTCAGCGTTACGCAAACAAAGCCCATCGCCGGCAGTTTCAACAGCTCCTCCATTACCAATGGAGGGCAGGCCAATTTGGGTGCTGTGGTAACAGATGCATTGTTACTGCCTCCCATTATTCCTGTGTATAAGCCCAACGGCGACTTTGGCCAATTGGTAAACACGTTCAGCAATGCCATTGCCATTGGTGGGCTGTACAGCCCAGTGGCTACCCTGAACCTGTACCAGGACAAGGCCAATTCATTCAAAGGGTTAATGATCAGTTACCTGGAATATGAAATTATCAAGAACCTGAACTTCAAGACCTCCTTGGGTGGTGAAGCGATTTTCAACCGCCGCAACTATTATATACCTGCCACCCTTGCCAATGGCAGTGCACCCAATGCCAACCTGAGCACGCCAACCTTGGCCGGTATCAATGCGCAGCAACAGAACAGCAATTCCTATAACTGGGTGTGGGAAAATACGCTGACCTATAGCAAAACAGTGAAGGGCGGCCACAAGTTTGATGCCCTGGTAGGTTATGGTTCACAGAAGAACACCAGCGAAGGTGGCACGGCCAGCGGCCAGGCTTCTTCCTATACCAGCAATGCCGTGCAGTACGTAACAGGTGCAGGTACCATTTTTGGTACAGCATCCTACAGTGCCAGTGCACTGGTTTCAGCATTCGGCCGTATCAATTACAGTTACAAATCAAAATACATTTTCTCCGCTGCTGTACGTACCGATGGTTCATCCCGTTTCGGTTCGGACAACAGGTATGCCACTTTCCCATCAGTATCCGCTGCTTGGAGGGTTGCCGATGAAAAGTTCATGAAGAAATATGCAGGGACCATCAGTGAACTGAAACTGAGGGCAAGCTATGGTGTGACCGGCAACAACAATATTGGTGATTACAACTGGCAGAGCTATGAGCAAGCAGCCAATTATGTTTTTGGCACCAATGGCGGTACAAGGAACTATGGCTTTGCCCCCAACTCCGTTTCCATCAAGGACCTTACCTGGGAAACCAATAAACAATTGGACCTTGCTTTGGAACTGGGCCTTTTCAAGAACAGGGTGTACCTAACGGTGGAGGCTTATAGAAGGACCACTACTGACCTGCTACTGAACAGGAACGTGCCTTCTGTGGTGGGCTTTGCTACCCGTGTGCTGAACAATGTGGGCGAAGTGAGGAACGATGGTGTGGATGTGCAACTGCAAACCACCAACATTAACAAGAAAGACTTCAAGTGGACCACCACTGCCAATATATTCTGGAGCAAGAACAAGGTGATTGCTTTGGCCAGTGCCAGTGACCAGATCCTGTTTGATCCGGTATTTGGTTATACCTCAGCCATACGTGTGGTACCGGGATTGCCAATGGGCAGCTTCTTCGGTTACAGGCAAATTGGGGTGTACAGGGATGCTGCCGATGTGGCCAGCAGTGCAGTATGGAGTTCTGGCGGGTCAAAACCCGGTGACATTAAATATGAAGATGTGAGTGGCCCCCTGGGCAAGCCTGATGGCATCATTGATGCAAACGATATCCAGTTGCTGGGCGACCCTTATCCTAAGTTCTCCTATGGTATCCAGAACAGTTTCAGCTATAAGAGATGGTCCTTGAGCATCTCCCTCCAAGGAATTGTTGGCGGAAAGATCATCAATGGCGTGGACCGTTATGTGTACAACTTCTATGGCAAGGTAAATGCCCGTGAAAATGCACTGAACCGCTGGAAATCAGAAACCGATCAAGGGGATGGATGGACACCCAGGGTGGTGCTGAATGCGCCTTCTTCATTGACTTCCTTCTCCAGCTATGAACTGTTTGACGCTTCCTATTTGCGCATCAGGAACGTGCAGATCAGGTACAACCTGCCCAGCAGCATCATTAAAAGGTTAAGGATACAAGCAGCCAGTTTGTATGTGATGGGACAGAACCTCTATACTTTCCAGAAGTACTTTGGTTACAACCCCGAAGCCAATTTGTATGGCAACTCAGTGAACCCAACCTATGGTGTGGACCAAGGTACCTATCCTTTGAACCGTACCATCACTTTCGGCACCAACATCAGTTTCTAAGCTTTAAAAACGTCATTATGAAAAGAATTACCAATAAATATACGACCGTCATTTTAGGGATGGCTGCCCTGCTGGCAGCAACCTCCTGCAAGAAGAGCTTCATTGACCTGACCGACCCTACAAGGATTATTAGCAGCGACTACTATAAGGACTCTGCAAGCATCGCTACCGCCGTTACGGCTTCCTACGCAAGTTTGCAGGATATGTACGGTAAAGCTGGCGGCAGCAGGGGCATTTACCCTTATGGTGAAGTGGCTTCAGACAATACCACGGCTGTGGTGGAAGGGACCGGTATTGGTGAGTTTGAGTATTTCTCCTTCACTTCTGCCAACCCTGTACTGCAATCTTCCTGGACCTATATGTACAGGTGCATTGCACGCTGCAATGTGGTGCTGGCACGTATTGACCCTGTTCCCATGAATGCAGCGGTGAAAAGCAGGTTCCAGTCCGAGGTGAAGTTCATCCGTGCGCTGGCCTACTTTAACCTGGTAAGGATATGGGGCGATGTGCCATTGGTTACCACCGAAGTGCAGACCGTTGCTGAATCCTATCAATATGGTAGGCAGCCGGTAGCCGCTATCTATGCACAGATTGAAAAGGATTTAACAGAAGCGGATGCCGACGTGAACCTTCCTGCTAAATACGCATCCACTACGGATCTGGGAAGGGTAACCAAGACAGCCGTTAAAGGCCTGCTATCAAAAGTGTACCTGACAGAGATGAAGTACACTGAAGCTGGTAACAAGCTGAATGAATTCATTACTGCGTATGATGGCACCACGCATTCCTTGCTTGCCAACTACAGCGATATATTCCTGACCTCCAATGAAATGAATGCCGAGATTGTTTTTGCGGTTAGGTACACCAAGGGCAATGTGCCCAGCACGGGAAGCCCCTTTACCAACTACTTTGCTGCAAGCACTTCCAATGCGGGCGGTGTGGGTACGGGGTACCTGTTCAACACTTTGAGGAAGGACCTAGTGGATACCATGGCTGCCAATGGCGCTGCCGACAAGCGTACCGCTGCTTCCTACACGGTGGTGAACACTTACTATGCTACCAAGAAATATGCTGATGTGGCTGCCGCTGATCTGGATGCGGACCCTGACTGGATTGTACTGCGCTATGCGGATATATTGCTGATGTATGCAGAAGTATTGAATGAGCAAAGCCCCACCAACATTGCTACTGCTTTGACTTACTTGAACAGGGTAAGGGTAAGGGCAGGCTTAACAGGTTTGACTGCAGCAACATTGACCCAATCAACGCTGAGGTTGGCCATAGAAAAGGAGCGGAGGATCGAACTGAACCTGGAGGGCCACCGTTGGTTTGACCTTGTTAGAACAGGCCGAGCACTTGATGTGATGAACAACCATTTTACCAAGTATGTCATCAAGTTGAATGCAACATCGCCCATTGTACAGATTGATGCACACAACTTGGTATTCCCCATACCTATTGGTGAAATAAACACGAACCCCATACTTACACAGAACCTTGGTTATTAATCGTTCGACAAGAACCACTCATTACCTAGTCTGATAGTTGGTTGCCCATGTTTCAACAGGCTCCATGACAACCAACTGCCAAACGAAAACAAAACAACGATGAAAAGAAACATATTTACAGCAATAGCCATAGCAGCAAGCCTTTCCGCTTCTGCACAATGGAATTATGATGCCAAGCATACAGAAAGCCTAACAGGGTCCTACAAGGATGTTGGCAAGAAGGCAACAGTCATTACGACCAATTTCTCAGGCGCTGCCCTAAGTGCAGATGATGATAATTCATCTGTACAGCCAATAGGATTTGATTTCAAGTTCAATGGACAAAGCTTCAACAGCTTCGTGATGAACACCAATGGCTTTATCAAATTGGGCGTAATGGCACCCTCATCAAAAAGCATCTATTACAGCACTGCCATGGGTGGTGGGGCCTGTGCCATCAATGTAAAGGACAGTAATTTACTGTATGCCTTCAACAGGAACATGGTGGCCGACAAGAACACGGAATATAAAGTGGGCACCACAGGAAAAGATGGTTCAAGGGTCTGTACCGTTCAGTTCAAGAACCTCCTGGATAAAATCAATCCTTCACAATATGCATCCATCAGCTTCCAGGTAAAATTGTACGAGGGCAGCAATATCATTGAGTTTGTATATGATGAATGGGCCGCTACGGAAATAGCTGGCACTTTGAGTGTGGCTGCTGTGGGCATCAAGGGCAACGATGTGGAAAGTTCCGTCAATGTGGCCAAGGGTTCCAGTGTAAAATGGGATGAAACCATGAACGAGCCCAGTAAGCCCTATCAGTTCCGCAATGGGGATTATGAAAAGAAGGGGCCAAATTTTGGCAACAAGAACTCCGTGCTGCCGGAAGCTGGGCATACTTACAGGTTCAGGCCTTTGAAATAGAAGCATGTCAGCCTGAGCCTGCCCGTTCCATTCAGGCGGGCTTGTCGAAGGCGTTTCACAAATTCGGTTTCGACAGGCTCAACCTGACATTATCTTAATATTGGAAGGATTGCTTTAAACTATTTACTATGAAAAGAATTTTATTCATCCTGTTCAGTTCACTGTTCATGACTGTTGCCAACAGTCAAATGGCAGGTGATTATAGGAGCGCAGGCACTGTATTGCTGACCACAACCGCCAATTGGGAAACCTATAGTGCAGGCTCTTGGGCCGCAGCTACCACAGCACCCAATGCGGCCACATTTACCAGTGGCAATACCATTACCATATTGGCCGCCCACACATGGAACAATACGGCTGCTGCCACTGTGCCAGAAGGGGTTACTTTATTGTTCCAAGGTACTGGAGGAGCCTTTTCTGCAAACACGTTAACCATCAATGGTACTTATATCCATGCAAGCGCCACTGCTCCAAGTACGGTATTCACCGCAATAAGCACCGCCACCGGTTTAGGGGTAAACTCAACTGTTGTGTACCGTGCTTCTGCAAGTTATGCTACGCCCACTGCATCCTTAGGAGGACGGACCTATAACAATTTGACTTTCGACACTGACGGTACCACAGTTACCCAACCTTCCTTCAGTTCACCCGGTTTCACTACACCAGTGATTGTGAACGGAACTTTACTGGTGGATACCTGGAAAGCGGATTTCTATACTGCCTCCAGTACCGTAGCCCTGAACTTGAACGGCGACGTAACCCTAACAGGAACCAATACCTACTTACGCATAAGGGCAGCAACCATTGCTACTGGCAAAACACTGACCATTAATGCCACAGATTCATTGGGTGTTGGCAACACATTCGCCTTGACCATTAATGGCACACTGGTAAACAAAAGCACCAAACCTATTTCGTTCAGTTCCGGTGCTACTTTGGTAGTGAACGGTACTTACCAGCATGATGCCAATGGTGGCAGCATGCCCAACAGTACAGCTACTTACAATGCTGGTTCCACTATTCTGGTAACAGGTATTACCACTGTTTCCAATATACCTGTTCTGCCTGCCATTACAGGCAACGTAATCTGGAACAGCCCGGGGCAAACACTGGCCAACACGTTTGTGAATACCACCAGCAATTCAACAACGGTGAATGGCAACCTAACCATTCAGTCTACAGGTACTGCGAATATCTATTTAGGTGGAGCAGGAACGGCAAGGACCCTGACCGTGAACGGCAACCTTATTGTTAATGGGGGCAAACTGGGGGTAATAAAGCCTGCTACGGCGGCTACTGGCAATCAGGTTTGCACCGTAAACGGGGATGTGATTGTTTCCAGTGGTACTTTCTTTATTGCCGATGAAATAACAGGGGCTACGGGCTACACTGGTAAGGGTTATTTAAATGTTACCGGAAGCATCAACCATACGGGTGGTGTTTTTGGAACAGGTGCGGTATCCATACCCGGTACAAGTGTACTGTCGTTCACTACCAACAATACGGATAAAACCATTACCACTACAGGCATTGCAGGTGCTACGAATGTTGTGGTTGATAAAACTGCAACAGGTTTTATTACACTGAATTCAAATGCTGCTTTGGCTGCTGGTTCCACCATTACATTCACTACAGGTAAGCTGGCCATTGCAGGTAATGCAGTGCTGGAAGTGCCTTCTGCTGCATCCATTTCAGGGGCATCGGCTACCAGCTATATTGTTACCAATACCAGCGGCGGCAGTACCGGTTCCCTGAAAATGAGCGGGGTTATTGCTGCTGCCGTTTTTCCTGTTGGTACCAGTGCGTCCTATCTTCCGGTAACATTAACGCCCCTTACTTCTTCCGATTTTACAGTAGGTGTTTTTCAGGGGGTGACCAAAAATGCCCTGCCCAACGGCACGGCTGTAACTGCCACGCAGAAAACAATGATTGTGGATGCTGTTTGGGTGATTAACCGTGTATCGGCCAATACCGACAATGCAATAGTGAGCCTCAACTGGCCCACCGCTTTAGAAGGCTCCGGTTTTGCTGCACTGGCCAATAATATCGGCATGGCAAGATATGGTACGGATTGGGGCGTATTTGCCGGTACTGGCGACAATACGGCGAACACTGCTACCAACACCTATAATGCATTTTCCGCATTTACTGTTGGCCAGGTTGGAACAACCTTACCTGTTCGTTTTTCTTCCATCAATGCTGTTGCTGCCAACAATAAAATAAGCATCACTTGGAAAGTGGAGAATGAAACCAACCTTGATAGCTATGCGGTGGAAAAATCAAGCGATGGTGTTTCCTTCAGTTCATTGGAAGCTGTTGCTGCCAAAGGGTATAGTACTTACACCTCCATAGACAACAATCCATTTGCAGGCAATAACTATTATAGGATCAAGGCCATGGACAAATCTGGCGAGGCAAGGTACAGCTCCATTGTAAAAGTGAATATGTCCATCAAAGGCAGGAATGAACTGTCTGTTTACCCCAATCCTGTTGTCAATAAAACCATCAACCTGCAATTGAAGGATATGGATGCAGGTAGCTACTCGTTACTGTTGATTGATAATGCAGGTCAAATTGTTTATACGAAACCATTGGGGAACATCAATGGCACGCAAAGCATGGCCTTGCCGGTGGGACAGTCCATAGCAGCAGGCGTTTATCAATTGATCATTAAAGGAAGCAGTCAGCAATTACAGCAAACAATTATTATACAATAGTAGGACTATCAGCCTGAGCCTGCCTTTGCCGGCAGGCAGGCTTGTCGAAGGCAGTTAATATGATTGAAATTATGTCAAACAGGAACAACAAATATATTACGGCAGCATTGGGGCTGATGTTGGTAGCTTCTTCAGCCATTGCCCAAAAGCCGGACCCGGAGTATCCCCTGCGTGTGGAAGCAAGCATTGTGAACAGCAAGGAAAAAACCTATGGCCCCTGGCGTGAGTACCCCACCCGTACCATGCAGACATTGATTGGCTTCAAGCCAAGTAAAGTGGCAACGGACAAGTTCGGGGGCAGGAAGGACAAGCCATTTAAAGGAACAGGATTTTACGGTGCGGTAAAGGACAATGGACGCTGGTGGGTAATTGATCCGGATGGCAATGCCTTTATTAATGTGGGCGTGGTGAATGTTTCCCCGGCGGCTTCCGACAGGGAGAAACAGGCCATGCAGGAAAAGTACGGTGGCGCCAGCCAGTGGGCAGAAGATACGCAGGACCTTTTGACAAAGAACGGTTTCAACGCATTGGGTGCATGGAGCAACGTTGAACTATTCAGGAATACATCGCTGCAAAGCAGGAAACCTGTTGCCTATACCATCATCAAGAACTTCATGAGCGATTATGGCAAGCAGCGTGGCGGTACCTATCAGGAGTCCGGTCACATGGGCTATCCAGACAGGACCATCTTTGTGTTTGACCCCGAGTTCGAAGCATTCTGCGACAACTATGCCAAACAATTGGCCATTAACAAAGACGATAAGAACCTGTTTGGTTACTTCTCCGATAATGAACTGCCTTTTGAGAAACAATCACTCGATAGGTACCTAGCAAAAAAAGATACAACTGATCCAGGCTGCGTTGCTGCCAAGCAATGGATGAAAGCACACCACTTTTCACAGGCTGCCATCAATGATTCGGTACGCAATGAATTCCTTGGGCTGATGGGGGAGAAGTACTTCTCCGTTGTTTCAAGGGCCATCAAGAAATACGACCCCAATCACCTCTATTTGGGCAGCCGCCTGCATTCCTATGAGCTGAAAGTGGAACCCTTTTTCAGGGCCATTGGCAAGTACATAGATGTGATTGCCATCAACTATTACAGGTTCTGGACACCCGTAGCACAGGACATGAAGAACTGGGAAAGTTGGAGTGGCAAGCCTTTTATTGTTACTGAATGGTACACGAAAGGGGAGGACTCAAAAATGACCAATTACTCCGGTGCTGGCTGGTTGGTGCATACCCAAAATGATAGGGGGCTGTTCTACCAGAATTTCACTTTGGCATTACTGGAGTCCAAGGTATGCGTGGGTTTCCATTGGTTCAAGTACCAGGACAATGACCCGGAGAACAAGAACGTGGACCCATCCAATACCGATGCCAACAAGGGTATTGTGAACACCGTGTACGATGTATACGGGCCGTTGCTCAGCAAAATGAAAGAAATCAATACCAATATCTATTCACTCATAGATTTTTTTGATAAAAGAAATAAATAAAACAAAGCCGTCAGCCTGTCCCGGATAACTATCGGGATAGTCGAAGGCGGTATAAGCAATGAAAAAGATAACCATTATACTATTTGCCATTTTGTCCCTGTTTGCAGCAGCAAGCAAGGCACAAATGCCGGATACCACATTAGGTGGGTTTTCACCTTTTAAATTTGGTGCGGCCATCAGTGCCAGCATCTTAAAAAACAATCCATCTTATAGGGCATTGGTCGCAAGGGAATACAGCAGCCTGACACCCGAAAATGCCATGAAGTTTGGTGTGATCCATCCTTTCCAGAATACCTATTCATGGACAGATGCAGATACCATTGTTGCCTTTGCACAGCAGTACGGCAAGCGCATACATGGCCACACTTTGGTATGGCACAACAATGTACCAGATTGGGTGACCAACTTTGTGGGCGATTCTGCTGCATGGGAAAATGTGATGAAGACACATATACAGACCGTTGTTGGTCATTATAAGGGCATTGTTACTTCATGGGATGTGGTGAACGAAGCCGTGGCCGATGACGGCACCATGCGCAGTACCTTATGGTCACAGCATTTAGGTGCAGGCTATATAGCCAGGGCCTTTCAGTATGCACATGAAGCCGATACCAGTGCCTTACTGTTCTACAATGATTACAACCATGAAAGCAGCAATAATAGTTTTGCCAAACTGTACACCATACAGAACCTGGTGAGTGGGCTGGTAGCCAGTGGCGTTCCCATTCATGGGGTGGGCATGCAAATGCACGTAAATAAGAATACCAACAATGCCAATATCCAGCGGGCCGTGGATTCCATGCTTACCACAGGCCTGAAAATACATATCTCCGAGCTGGATGTGGCCGTTAACCCCGAAAGCAACCAGAGCCTGACCTACAATACTACTGTGGCCAGCCAGCAGTTTGGCAAGTTTAAGTTCTTTGCAAGGATGGGCAAGGCCATAGCAGCCAACAGGTTCTACGGCATTACTACTTGGAACGTAACGGATGGTGACTCCTGGATTCCCACTACCTACAGTAGGCCCGACTTCCCCTTACCATTCAATGCAAGCTACCAGAAGAAAACCTCTTATCAAGGGTTCAAGGATGGTATGGTGCAAGCTTGGAACGCGGCTGCGGCCAGTGGGCAGAGCATTGCAGGAACCTATACGGATTTGGGAACCAATGGTACCGCCATCACTACCAATTTTACTGGCGCTGCCATGACCTATGACAATGACAATTCTGCTGTGCAGAACATTGGCTTCGATTTCATTTTCAATGGAACGGTGTATTCACAGTTTGTGCTGAACAGCAATGGATATATTAAACTGGGGGCAAGCGCACCCTCTTCTACCACCGTTTTCTATCCAAGTTACAATGCCAATACAGGAAGCGTGACCACCACTTCGGATATTGACCTGATCTATCCCTATAACCATGATTTGACCACTGGTTCCGGTACACCTGAATTCAGGGTATATACAACTGGTGCCGTGGGTTCAAGGGTCTGCACGATACAGTTCAAGAACCTGGCTGATAAATTGGCCCCTACCCAGTACACCAATATGGAGTTCCAGATAAAACTTTATGAGACAACCAATGTGATAGACTTTGTATATGGCACCTGGACCCCTACGGCCAACACTTCCACATCGGTTACCGCAGCAGTTGGTATCAAGGGTGCAACTGTAGCAGAATCCGTGAATGTGGCGAAGGGTTCCACGGTTACGTGGACAACCAGTTTGGGTAGCGCCAACAACTATTTCTTCAGGAACGGTGATTATCCTTTGGCCGGCCCGCAATTCAATTCACGCAATGCTTTCTTGCCAGATGCTGGAAGGACCTTCCGTTTTGCCACGTCTTCCATATTGCCCATTACATTGAACAGCTTCAATGCCTTTGAAAAGAATGGCAATGTGCTGCTGCAATGGACCACCAGCAATGAAATCAATAGCAAGGATTTTGAAGTGATGCGTTCCATCAATGGAAGGGACTTTGCATCAATTGCTACCATCAATGCCAAGGGCGATGCTTCATCCAATATCAACCAGTACAGCATGACCGATTATGATGTAGCTGCATTGGATGTGGTGTATTACCGGCTGAAGCAGAACGATAAAAATGGGGAGAGCAGCTATTCGGCCATTGTGAAAATAAAGAGGAACAGTAAGGCTTCTTTCAATGTATCGGTTGTGAACCCATTCAAGGACAGGATTGATATACAGCTACAATCAGCCACACCACAAACCATCCATGTCAGTTTCATGAATATCAGTGGCCAGGTGCTGCAAACCAAACAGTTGGCCATGCAGGCCGGTGCCACATCAACATCATTGTCAACACCATTATTAAGTGCTGGAACCTATTTCCTGAAACTAGCTTCTTCCACAGAAGAAAGAACCATTACCGTAACCAAACAATAACGATTGCCCAAACAAAACGGAGCCTTATGAAAAGAATAATTTTACTTGTATGCTTTCTATCATGCTTGTTCCAAGTACATGCCCAAGTTACGGGCGACTACCAAAGCACAGGTGCAGTAACACTTACTTCAGCCACTAACTGGCAGACCTATAATGGCAGTGCATGGGTTACCGCAACAGTTCCGCCCAACGGGAACGTGGCCAGCGGGAATACCATTACCATATTGCCTACACATGCTTGGACAAATACTTCAGCATCAACCATTCCTGCAGGTGTTACCTTGATCCATCAAGGAACAACATCTGCCAATCTGGGTTCAACGTTAACCATTAACGGTACCTATATTCATTATACCGCCAATGCCTCCAGTACAGTAACCCAAGTCTTCACTGCTATTAATACAACAACCGGTTTTGGCGTAAGCTCTACCATGGTTTACCGGGCATCAGCAAGTTTTGCTGCACAACCTGTTCCTTCTTTTGGTGGGCGTACCTATAACAACCTTACGTTTGACACAGATGGTACAGGTACACCTTCCACAAACCCCGGTCCCGGTTCTGCATGGACAGTAAATGGAACATTAACTGTTAGTGGTTGGACACTTAATTTCAACAATGCGGGCAGCACAGCTTTAGCAACCTGCAATGGAAATATAGTATTGAGTTCGGGTACTGTTTTTACAGCAAAGAACCTTACCCTTGCTGTTGCTGGAACACTGACCATTAATAGTGGGTGCACATTGGCCACAACAGCGGGAGCTACAATGACCATCAATGGAACCATTGACAATAAAAGCACCATTGCCATTGGCACAAGCGGTACAACCATTATTAATGGTACGTATATTCAAAATGCAGATGGCAACGGCATCCCTAAAACAAATACCACTTATTCCACAGGGTCTACGGTAAAAGTGTTTGGAACCGTAAACACTATACCATCTCTGCCAACTAATTGCTACAATGTTATTTGGAATACGCCAAGCTTAGCCGGTGCAGCTTCAAATACATACTTGGTATCTCCATCAACAACGACCATTAATGGGGACTTCAATATTATTTCCACTGGTGCTGGCGCTATCTTTCAGAGTGGTACAAGCACCGTTAGGACATTGAACGTTGTAGGGAACCTGAATATATCTGGAGGAAGCCTTAAAATAGTGTCAAGCAACATCAATACGGGAGTTGACCAAACAATGAACATTGGTGGCAACCTGAATATATCTGGTGGCACTTTTTATTTGTCTGACGCTACCAGCCCTTCCACTGCAAGGGGCTTACTGAATTTAACAGGAAACCTGAACCATACGGCAGGTGTGTTTGGTGTCTCTTCAACAGCAGTTGCCAATAGTGGTATACTGACTTTTACAGGAAACAATACAGATAAGACCATTACCACAACTGGTATATCAAATGGCTTGAACATAGTAGTTGATAAAACTGCATCAGGTTATATCTCCCTTGCTACTAACATGTCATTGGGCGCTGGAAGTACGTTGAATGTTACAACAGGTGCTTTCAAATCAAATGGTTTTACAACCACACTTAAATCCACATCCGCAACCAATAGTACAAGGGTTTATGTAAGTGCCGGTGCATCCATTGACCAATCTGTTTCAGGTAGCAAGTTCACTATTGAACAATACATTCCTGGAGGAACAAGGGCCTACCGTTTCTTTGGCCATCCATTTAGTTCATCCATTAATTTAAGTGAGCTTACAGATGATATTGATATAACAGGTAATGACGGTGATGCCAGCGTGGCAGGCACAGGTTTTTCTGCTACAGGTACCAACAATCCTTCTGCATATTGGTATGACCCCACCACTGGCAATGGCAGTACCAGTGCAGGTTGGACTGCTTACACCCGTAATGATGGGGTAACAGCTTCAGTGGCTGCAGGTAGCACCAGCAATATATGGAACGTTGGCCAGGGCATGAGGGCATTGGTACGTGGTCCAAAAGGTCAATCAGGTGTCTTGACGTCTTCTCCAACACCATTGGCTGCTACCATTAACATGAGCGGTAAAATCAATGATGGCAATGATGTTGTTGTTACGTTGACCAAGGGAACGAACTCGGGGTACAACCTGATCAGCAATCCTTATTGTGCACCATTGGATGTGTTCCAGTTCAGGACAGCCAACAGCAATGCCAATGCTACTTCAGGTACCAACTTCTATATATGGACGCCCACTGGTGGCGTGAACGGAAGGGGGCAGTACATCACTGGTGACATGACTGCAAGTGGCGAAACATACCGTTACCTGCCTGCTTACAGTTCCTTCTTCGTAAACGTGGCTGCAACTACCACTGCTACGTTTAAGGAGGCGCATAAAGCTGGCAATGCGCAGGCTGCAGGCTATAACTTAAGAACGGCTACTACATCAGCCTATGGCAATAACACTATGCAGTTGCAGTTGAGCAGGAACAATGCTTTTGAGGACAGGTTGTTATTGTTCTTCAATGATGATAGAACAAAAGCCAGCCTTGATGCAACAGATGCCGTAAAGTTGGATAACAGCAACCTGAATTTTTATACCCTCTCAGAAGATGGCAAGCATTTGGCCATTGATAGAAGGCCATTGGATAAAACGAAAGAGGTCATTGTTCCCTTAGGGTTCGTTACCAGCCTACAGGCGGACTACTCCATTGATGCAAAGGATGTTGATGCCGAAGCAGGTACCGATATTTATTTGAGGGACAGGTTCCTGAACAGTGAAGTGAAGCTTGCCGCAGGCACAACTTATCCTTTTACTGTAACAGGTAATGCTGCAAGTCAGGGTGAAGGCAGGTTTGAACTGGTGTTCAAATCAATTGCTCCTGTTATTCCAGTTGCCCTTGCTACGCAATTTGAAGTGAAGCTCAGTCCCAATCCGGTATCAGATGTATTGTTGGTTTCGTTCAGCAATAAAGAACTACAGGCTACTACTATTTCAATTGCCAATATAAATGGTCAGGTAGTAAAAACAATTGATGCGGGCAAGGTGCAAACAGGTCAGGTAAACATTGATGTGAAGAAATGGGCCAAGGGAACCTATTATATAACGCTGAGCAATGGCACTGAAAAGGCAACACAGCCAGTACAGGTTCAATAAGTAAAATAGTTCAAATAGTTCACAGGTTCCATTGTTCACCAGTTGGAGGAAGTTGGATACGGTGAATGGTAAACAATCAAACTATACAAAATGAAACTCAAAATATCAAACATACAATTCATCATCCTTATTGCCTGTATACTGGTGCCTTGCCTTGTTCACGCCCAACCTGGTTTGGGCGCAGATGATGTTGATGATGGTGTGCCCATTGATGGTGGCCTGAGCTTATTGATTGCAGCAGGTGTAGGTTATGGTGCAAAGAAAATAAAACAAAGAAAAACCAAAGATAAAAAGGAAACATCCCTTTAAGATGTTGAACGTGTCAGCCTGAGCTTGTCGAAGGCGGTTCCATATGAATAAGCTCCAAACTGGCATACATAACGATTAACGATTTGCTTGATTCCATCCTGCCCGGGAAATGCTGATGCAATAAAATTTATTTTTTAACTGCAAATAAAAACGGCTGGCTATATGAAAAAAGAAACACGATTCACTAACCGTGTACCGTATGCAGCATGCTGCATACTGGTACTCATCATGAATGTTAAAGTGCTGTATTCACAAGTATCGGACACCACATTGCAAGGCTTCTGCCCCTATAAGTTTGGGGCAGCGGTCAGCGTGCCGTTACTTAAAACAAATGCCACTTACAGGGCCATAGTTGCAAGGGAATACAGTAGCCTTACACCGGAGAATGCTATGAAGTTTGGCGTCATCCACCCTGCACAGAACACTTATTCGTGGACCGATGCAGATACACTGGTCAACTTTGCGCAGCAGTACGGTAAGCGTGTGCATGGGCACACATTGGTATGGCACCAGAACATTCCCACATGGGTCACCAACTTTGTGGGGGATTCTACTGCATGGGAAAATATTTTCAAGACACATATACAAACTGTTGTTGGCCATTATAAAGGCAAGTGTACTTCATGGGATGTGGTGAATGAAGTGATCGATGACAATGGTGTGATGCGTAATTCCATTTGGAAGCAACATCTGGGCAGCAATTATATCCTCCGGGCATTCCAGTATGCACATGCCGCCGATACATCTGCCTTGCTGTTTTACAATGATTACGCACATGAGAGCAATACCGCAAAGTTCAATGCCATCAATGCTTTGGTGAATACATTGATAGCACAGGGTGCCCCAATTGATGGCATTGGCTTCCAGATGCACCAGAGCAAGAACGTGGACAATAACAATATCAGCAATGTCATTGATACCATGCTGGCCAAGGGCCTGATGGTGCATATTGCTGAACTGGACATTTCCATGAATCCCGAAAACAATCTAAGCAAGACCTACACCGCTACGGTTGCCAGTCAGCAGTTCAGCAAGTACAAGTTCCTGGCAAGGCACGTTAATTCAATTGCTCCCAACAAATTCTACGGTATCACCACATGGAACGTGACAGATGCGGATTCGTGGATCCCGGGTTTCTATGGCCGTCCGGACTGGCCATTGCCTTTTGATAGCAACAACCAGAAGAAACTGGCCTATCAGGGCATCAAGGATGGTGCAACTACTACATGGAACTTTGATTCTTCCTCTGCCCAAAGCATTGCAGGTACCTATACGGATCTGGGCACCAATGGTACAGCCATTACCACCAATGCCGCAGGTGCAGCCATGACCTATGATGATGACAATTCATCCACACAGAACATTGGTTTCACTTTTTCGTTCAATGGTACCAACTATACGCAGTTTGTGTTGAACAGTAACGGCTATATCAAGCTAGGTGCGGCCCCTTCGACTGACCATTATTATTATGCAGGCTACAATGGCACATCTGGCAGTGCCATCACCGCTTCCGATATCGATATTATCTATCCCTACAACCATGATTTGAAATCGGGAACTGGTACACCGGAATACAGGGTCTACACCAGTGGTTCCACTGGAGCAAGGATCTGCACCATCCAATATAAAAATGTAGCAGATAAGACTTCGCCACAGCAGTTCAACAATATCAACTTCCAAATTAAATTGTATGAGGAAACAGGTGCAATAGAATTTGTGTATGGCAACTGGTATGCAAGTGCCAATACGGATGCGGCCATCACTTCCGCCTGCGGCATCAAAGGTATTGATGACAATGAAACAGTCAATGTGGCCAAGCTATCCAGCGTTGCTTGGAACAGCTCCATGACCACTCCTGCCAACTATGATTTCTCCGAAGGCAATTACCCAACGGCTGGTCCGCAGTTCAATACAAGGAAAACAGCTTTACCTGATGTAGGCAGGACCTACCGTTTCAAACCGAACAATATCACCTTGGATTGTTGGGCCGACGCTTATTTGAGGGATGGCAGCCCCTATGGTGATACGAACTACGGAACGGATACTTTATTGATGTTGAAGAAAGATGCAACAGTTGGCTTTACCAGAATTGATTACCTGAAGTTCAAGGTGCCAGCACAATCCCGCGGTACGGTCAGCAATGCACAATTGCAATTGTATATGAACTATGCCAATACCGATGCAGCTACCACACAATGGCAATTGTATAAAGTAAGCAACAATACATGGACAGAAACAGGTATCACTTATAACAATAGGCCAGCTTATGGAACCTTATTGGCAACCATTAACGGTTCCACAGCTTTGGGGAACAAATATTGGGACATTACCAGTGCCGTACAGGGGCTCTCCATTGATACATTGTCATTGGCCTTGGTATCAACGGTTACAGGTGCTTCCACCAATGTGAATTTCTCCTCACAGCAATCTGCTGTGGATGCTTACCGCCCTAAACTGCTGATTACATCGGGTTCAGGTGCAGGAGCAAGAACGGAATCCCAGCCTTTAACCATTGTTGATGATAAAAACGTGTTAACGGGTATAACGGTTTATCCAAACCCTGCAAGTAACTATATCACTGTTGCTTCAAAAAGCAATGCAACAGAAGGAACAACAACCATTCAATTGTTCTCGGCAACTGGTCAGTTACTCTTGAAGAAGACAATGAACAGCAACACAGAAAGCTTTGGTATAACAAAGTATCCAAATGGCATGTACTACTTGCAACTTTTAAACAACAACAAATTCAGCAGCATCCAGAAAATAATCATCAGTCATTAACCTATTTATAAACAGCATACAAGCAGCATAATTTAACAAGCGATGAAGGCAAGGAAAAACATAAAGGAAATATTGAAGCATGGCAATGGCATGAATAGGATCTGGTTTGTATTGGTTATGCTGCTTGTACAAAGTTTTGTATCTGCACAGAACAGGATTGTGCAGTCCATCAATTCCAATTGGCAGTTCTACAGAGGTGATAAACCCGCCGATGTGTCCACCATGAAATGGGAGAACATTTCATTGCCGCATAGTTTCAATGCACATGATGTGTGTGATGATGAGCCCGGTTATTATAGGGGTGCCACATGGTACAGGAAGACCATCTATGTACCTGCTTCATGGAAAAATAAGGATGTATACC
>JAHEZD010000073.1 GCA_023251255.1 Chitinophagaceae bacterium | reverse complement strand
AGCGCTTGGTCAATATTCTATCCTTGAAATCATAAGCAGCAAGGATGGTCCTTGTGTAATAACCACGGCACATCACCAAGCTTGGATGCTCACCATCGAGGTAGGCAATGCAGGCAAGGAACCTGTCCATCCTGTTTCCATAACCATCGCCCCAACCCGCTTTCAATTGCTCCGGCGTTGGGTTCTGTGTAGTTGAATTCCTTGGTGGCGTGTATTCGATTGTTTGGATGGCCTCACCAGTTAGGCCGTTGAATACAGTTAAGTATTCTGGTCCTGAAAGGATATAGCCCCTATCGTTCCTGTAATCCTTGGTGCTGTCACCAATCATATTGCCTTTGCCATCAACGGAGCCATCAGCAGTCTTCATGGCTATCTCCGCTTTACCATCACCATCCAGATCATACACCATGAACTGTGTGTAATGTGCCCCTTCGCGAATATTCTTGCCCAAATTGATCTGCCATAAGAAAGTGCCATCCAGCTTATAGCATTGAAAGATGGGCGGGTCAGTAAACCCAGCTTGTGAGTTATCATGCCCCCTACCTGTCATGTGGACCACCAGTTCATATTCACCATCCCCATCCATATCCCCAACAGAAATATCGTTGGCAGAATAACCTGCTGGTGTTCTTAATGGAATGGCCAAATAAGGTTTTGCATTAGGCTGCAAGATGAAAGGCTTATCAGCAGCTTGTTCCTTACCATTGACGATGGCTTTTACGAAATAGGTATTGGCTTTTGATGTATCGGCCTGTTCATCTACAAAGTTGGAAGATTGAACCAGTGGCTCCTTGTTGAGCCTGGTTGTTTTGCCATCCATCGTTTTATAGAGGTTGAAGCCAAGGTCATTTGTTTCTGTGCCGAGCAAGCGCCAGCTAACAAATACTTTTCCATCTCCTTCATCAATTGCATATATGCCCCTTGTAAGGTATTCCATTTGGCGTTGGGCATGTAATGGCCTACTTGCTGAACAGACAATGAGCAGGAAAAATATTTTTGTATGAAGTTTCATTGGTTGATGTTGATTTGTTTTAACACAGCTTCGGCAAGCCCAAGCCGGTATACTACTATTTACTTGGTGGCATCTATGGTAACTGTTGCTGCTTTCAATTTATCGGATGATGCAGTCACGGTTATCTTCCCCTCACCTGCATTGGCCTTAACCACAGCAATGCATCTTCCTTTAAAGCAGAACCTCTTGTTTGCCAAGAAGGATTCTGTAGAAGACAAATCGCCATTGTCTGTTGCTGCCAAAACACCTGCACCTGTTACACTGAACGTTAATTGATTGTCTGCGTTCAGGCAAGGCACATCGTTTTCATCCACTACTGTTGCTGTTATATAGCTTACATCGTCCCAATTATTGGCCACTTTGTTTTTATCTGCGCTTAGCAGGATCTTTGCTGGCACACCAGCAGATTTCAACACCTGTGTTGCCACAACAACACCTTTATTTTTGGCCACTGCTTTTAGTGTGCCCGTATGGAAAGTGAATGACCAGTTACGTGGCGAAGCATCATCTTCCGGCCTTGGTTTGGCACCTTGCGATACATCGTTCAGGAACAGTTCCACTTCATCGCAATTACTGAATACCTGTATCCTTGCCTCATCATAAGTATCAATATCTGTTGGGCTCCAATCACTGACCCAATCGCCTGCACCAGCATTGCCTTCCTTGCGCATCACATACACCATTGGCTTATCCGTCCACCAGCTCTGCCTTTGAAAGGCAATATTCCTTGCAAAGCCCGTCCTGTCCAGCAAGCCCTGTCCGTTGGCAATGTTTGGCCAATCTGCTTCGCCCAAGTAATCTATGCCCACCCATAAAAATTGACCCGACATATATGGCTTGTCCCGGAGTGCCAACCAAGCCGATAAGGTATGTCCGTTCTCCGTTCCTATTACTTTGCGTTTGGGGTTCCTTTCATGTGCCACCACTAATTCATTCTCGCGGTAGTTCTGCCCTACCACATCCATCATATCGGCCAGCCCATTTTCGTACACTTTGGATAATGCAGGACGGAACAATGCCATGGTAACCGGTCTTGTTGTATCCAATGAGTGTACAAGGTCCTGCTGCATCCTGTATTTCCTGAAACCTGCACTATCGTTCAAGTTGTCATGGATTTCATTACCCACACTATAAATAACAATGGAAGGATGGTTCCTGTCCCTCACAATTTGGTCCCTCGTATCCTTCTCCCACCAATTGGTGAAATACAGGTTATAGCCATAGTCCGCACTGCTCTTCTTGGCGTTCCATGTATCAAATGTTTCGTCCATCACCAAGAAACCCATCCTGTCACAAAGGTCCAGGAACTCGGGTGCCACTGGGTTATGCGAGGTCCTGATACCATTAACACCCAAGCCTTTCAGCAGTTCCAATCTCCGTTCCCAAGCTCTTAATGGTACGGCACTACCAAAAGCCCCCGCATCCGCATGAAGGCAAACCCCTTTTATCTTCATGTTCTTCCCGTTCAATGAAAAACCGTTCACTTCACTGAACTGGATGGTCCTGATACCGAAGCTTGTAGTGTATTCATCCAACACATTCTTTCCCAGCATCACTTTTACAACGGCCTTGTACATATCAGGGCTTTCAACAGACCAGCGCATTGGTTGGTCTACCACTATATCCTGTTGTACCAGTTCCTGCTGTTGGGCATTGACAGCCTGCTTGCTTTGCAATGACTTCACCATTTTACCGTCAGGAGCAATGATGGAGGTTTCAATAACGATGTTGCTGTTGCTGGAGGATTGATTGATGACCGCTATCTGTGCATGGACAGTTGCTTTATCATTGCCCACTTTAGGGGTGGAAACAAAAACGCCCCATTTGTCAATATGGATATCGCCAGTGCTGACCAATCGTACGTGGCGGTAAATACCTGAACCACTGTTCCAGCGGGATGCAGGCTGCAAGGAATTGTCTGCACGAACAGCCAGTACATTCTTCTTGCCAGCACCAAAATTCAGGTACTGCCCCAGTTCGTATTGAAAGCTGATATAACCATAAGGCCGTTTGCCCAAATGGTGTCCATTTATCCAAACATCACTGTTCATCATGACCCCGTCAAATTCTATGAAGAACTTCTTGTTGGATTGGGATGCATCCAGCGTGAAGTTTTTCCTATACCAGCCGATGCCTGTTTCCACAAAACCTCCGCCCCTTCCAGAAGGGTTGGCCCTATTGTAAGGATATTCAACACTCCAATCATGCGGCAGGTTCAAGGAACGCCAGGAGGCATCATTGAAGTCTGCCGATGAAGCCTGTGCAACGTCTTCCTTGATGAATTTCCAGTCCTTGTCAAATGAAGTGATGGATCGCTGTGCGTTCAATATAATTGATGAAAACAATATTGCTCCCACAACGATGCAATTTTTATATAAATGTTTCATGGTTGTACTAAGTCAATTTTACTTACTTCTTTTAAAGAAACGGTTGTCAGATTGAGCCTGCCTTTGTCGGCAGACAGGTTTGTCGAAATCGAATTTCAACTAGGCTGCCGTTAACCATACCTCGACAAGCTCAGTATGGCAATTGGAATTCGTTTATACCAAGTTTAGTTTTTCAATCTTTCTTTCTGTTCTATACCTCCTTCTTCCTTAGCTTTCTTTTCTGTTTTTTTAATGCTGATGTCAATGGAAGTATTGTTCCATTTCCAATTCTTGGTATACTCCAACAGGCCAATTTGAGTGGCAGTTACCTTGCAATCCGTGAAAACAAAATTCTCCAGCAATGATTGCTCATAGCCCCCACCCACAAATGCCGTGGTACAATGGGTGGCAACTACATTGGTGATGAAAATATTCTTGGCATGGGGCGTTCCCTTTTCAACTGGTGTAACCCTTTGCAACATGGCTTTCCAGTGTGCGGGAACGGAATCGTACACATAACCCTTGGGCAGTTCGGAATAACTGTAGGCCGGGTACCAATTGAGGTTGAACTGGTAAGCATTGTTCACGGAATCCAGTTTGGAGTTCCGGAAATGGATGTCATCAATGGTACCGCCCCTTGTATAAGCAGATTTTATGCGCAGGCCATTGTCTGTATGCTTAGCAGATAAATCAGTGGCCAGTATATGCCTGATGCCACCCGATGTCTCACTACCAAGGGTCACCAGCCCCGCACCACGGCGGGCAATGGATTTCCTGATAACAATATACTCCGTTGGCCTGTTCACACGCAGGCCATCCCAATCCCGGCCAGCTTTCAAGCAGAAGTTGTCATCGTTGCAGTCAATATCGCAGTTTTCGATCAATGCCCAGGAGGAAGAGTCTATATCAATGCCATCCGTACTTGGGCCACTGCCATCTTCATTGTTCCTGATGGTAACGCCATCAACGGTCAGGTTTTTGGAATACAATAGCTGGATGGTCCAGAAGCCAGCATTTTTATAAGTGATCCCTTTCAGGGTAATATCAGTGGAGTTCTGCACCAGCACGGTCCGCACCCTTTTCACATCGTAATCCACTATCCAGCGCAAACCCTTGGGATCATACTCCTTACGCATTTTCCAGTATTTGTCCCAGCAGAACTTGCCCCTTGCATTTACAGTTCCTTCTCCTGTTAATGCAGCATTCTTTGCATCAACAATATTGATTAATGCCGACGGCCATTTCATTTCAATGCCGGCAATACGGGTATCCATATCGGGATAGTCATCAAAATTCTGCGAACCTAAAAGGAGCACAGCTTTATCTATTTTCAATTGAACGTTGGACTTAATAAAAATGGAGCCAGAAACATAGGTACCCGGTTTGAAGGAAACAATGCCGCCACCTTTGGCTGCACATTCATCAATGGCTTTTTGTATCTGCTTGGTAACCACTTTTGAAGTATCGCTTATTGCGTCAACCTTGAATTCCTTTGTTGAAGAGGGGAAGGACTTTGCTCCTACATTGGCAGCCCATGCCAATGTATTGGGCCTATTTTTCTGTGCATCCACCGGCAATGAATGATGGAGCAGTACATACAGCACAAGTACATAGCCATGGACCCTTGAAATTTTCATACGACAATCAATTATAAGCAGTCATTAAAAGCGGGAAATTCAACCAAACAAACTTTACATGCATCCTGTGCCAACCTGATTTGCTGCTTAATCACGGGCAGGCGGGCATAGGCCAAATTTTATCGGTGAACTGCATAGGTACAATAAAATAGGCCCCCGAATGACGGGGGCCTATGCTAAGAAGTAGTAGCTTTTGATTTGTTTATGTTATTGATCCTCAAAACGATTTCTGGAACCCCTTTTCGACAAATCTTCTACAAACCTATCTGCCAACAAAGGCAGACAGGCTCAATATGGCAAAGCCGTTTATAAAGGATAGCCTAGTTTACCAATGCAACAAGTTAGCTTTTCATTGCTTTTCTTGCCCTCAACTTCTTGACACCGTAGCCAACACCAGCGGCCACCAGCAAGGACAGTCCACCATCAATGGGTACATCATCATTCACATCATCTGTAAATACTGGAGGTTGGGCATGTGAGATGGATGGAATTACAAAGAACACTAGGAGCAAACCAAAAATGATAATCTGTGTGGTTGATATTTTTAGTTTCATAAGGTAAGTTAGTTGGTTAATGAGAATTGTATTAATTGGGTTAATCGTTAGTTAAATGGTCATATTATTGAACCTGCAAGTTTGCTGTTTTCCTTTCCTTGCCGCTGTTCAACGTTACAAAGTAAGTACCTTTTGCCAAACTTTTTATATTGATCTTTATTTGGCCGAATTGAGCATTGCCCGCATCCACCGATTTCATCAGTTGCCCTGCTGAGTTGGTGATGGAAATGGAGGTACTTAACTGCTCCGCATTGGTGAAGCTAACTGTCAATACATCGGTGGCAGGATTGGGACTAAGCTTGATGCTGAAAGTGGGCACCATTGCTGGCAATACAGGGGCAAGCTTCATCATCAGTTCAAAACGGCTATCACCTTGGGAAGCAGCAACCGCAGTTACCTCAAATGGGTATTCGGTACCCAGTTCCAATTTGGTAATGGTGTTCAGGAATTTGTCCTTCAAATAGATTTCCTCATCCAGGCCTTTATCGGACACTTTTATTTTGAAACTGTTGGCCTTGGTAGCGGTCAGTCCCAGGGGAATAATGGATGAATCTGTAAATGGCCTTGTGTCCAAGCTCAATTTCTTGTTATCAGCGCTCAGTGCATAAAGGTTCACTTCAGGGTTGGCCAGCTTATCCCCGTCCAATACATCTTTTGCCGCAATTGATGATTGATTGAAACGAACCAGCATATTGTCTGCAGGGTAATCGTTGTACAGTACTTGCAGTTCCAGTAACCCAGACCTGCCCGTTGTCCTGAAAAGATTGGCAGAGGCGGTGGCCTGCTTATCTGCTTCCACAAAATTGATGCTGGTGGCAGATGCTGGATTTACCACAAATGCTCCGTTCATGGCCAAACTATAAGGCGTGGCACTGACCGTTTTTGTCACATAGGCACCGGCAGATGGACCAGCATTGGCATCCCAAACATAATAGGAAGCGCCGATATTGGCCGTAGCATTTAACCTTGTACCAATATCCACAGGGGATGGGTAAGGATTGCTGACCACACTGTAACCAGTTGGCACGGCAATGGTTTGGGCACCCGTGTTCAATGCACCTGTCATATCCAAAGTAACTGCATTTGGTGTTGGGTTGCCGCCTGTAAGTGAAGTGGGTTGGGACCTATTGCCACGTACCAATGCCCTCATGCCCGTATACTGGGTCCAACTGGCATCGGATGTGCTGGTAAAGGCAGTCCAGGTCTGGTTGCTGTTCTTGAACCAGAAAGCAGAAGGGTTACCAGTTGTTGTAGCGTCGAAACTGGCATCGGGTCCTGTTATATAGATATTGTCAATCAAACTGGCCATGGTAAGGGCCGTGGAAAACGGATGGCCCAGGAAACGGTTGGTGCGTCGGCCACCAGGAATGTACACTTGGGTGGTAACGTTGCCAGCATTCAATAAACCTGTAGTTACATTATCACCCAAAATAGCAGCAATCCGCCCTGTACCGGCACTTGTTGATTGTATGGTTAGCGCTTTGCCTGCAAAATCGGTACTGCCGCCTGTTATGGACAATGAACCTAAAGGCCCAATCGTATTGTTCAAAGAAGTTGTTCCCAAACTAAGGTTATTGCTTCCGGTAGTCAATGCGCCTGTGGTAATGGATAGTGTGCCATTAACAGTTACGGCACCACTTAAACTTACTCCACTTGCGTTACTTGTAGTTAAGTTATTGAGTGTAGCAGGCAACAATGCACCGGTAACCTGAGCCGATGTCCCGTTAAAAACATAATTGGTAGCATTATTGAAATTATAGGTAGTAAAGGAAGGAAGCGAAGCATTCAGTCCCCCCGTGTTAGCAGTAGTAATGGTACCTGCAGTAGAAGTAAAGGTTAAGGAAAGTGTTGGTGTACTTGTGCTATCTGCGGAAACCGTTGCTGCATTGGATAGCGTATAGTTGCCACTACCGCCATAGCTTACCACAAAAGTACCTGCCGGGAAAATAGTTGGATGGCTAGATGAGGTAACAGTGGACCCAACCAATATGGTGCTAATGCCATTTACATTAATTGCTTTACTTCCAGATGTGGCATAAACACCCCCCGGCAATAAACTACCTGAAGGCTTATCATATGTTTTGTTCAGTGCATTATTGTTGGCAAAAGTAGGTGTGCCCGATCCTGTAATGGTGTAAGTGCCCACGTCCAATTTGCCCAGTACACTTGCAGCAGTAACAACAGTGACGTTCCTCAAAAGCTGCACATTGGCATTGTCGTTAATAATCAGGCTTCCTATGGGAGCTGCAGTATTGGTACCGGAGATCTTCTGTGTTGTGCCCGAACCCGCAAATAGCATTGTACCAAAATTGCAAGTGGTGGTACTGTTGTTTATATAGTCGCCATATAATGGGATCTTACCAGCATTCGTTGGGCTTGCAGGTGTTCCCATTGCAAGGATTTGCAAGGTATCCATTCGGGCAGGGTTCAAAAAGAAAGTGGTAGTGGATGTACTTCCCGGAGTGGCCGTACTGTTCCAAATCAAGTTGCCAAATGTGGCACCATTGGAAAAGAAATAGGGTTGGTAACCATTGGTGTAGGTAAAATAGTAATTGCTATTGGGCAAGAAAGAAACGGCCGGACTATATACAAGAGGCGATGTGGCCACATGGGAAACACCAAATGGTGTATTGGTTTGCAAAGTACCTTGCTTGTAGCTGCTCCCTGCTTGGAAAACAATGGCTGGAGTCCCTGTATTGAATGCAAAGTTGGTTGAAGCTGCGGAACCTGCTCCACAGGTATTTCCCAACATATAAAACTTGCCGCCGCTAATACTCACATTGCAATTACTACCAGAACCAAATACCAACGACCCTGGGTCCTGTGCTACCAATCTTGCGCCATTACCCCTACTCAAAAAACTAAAATCCCCATTGATGGTTCCTGTAGCACCAGGCTGCAAAGCAATTACATAAGGCCCCAACTGGCTGGAACCACCAACTGAAATTCCCAACCCCCATGTGCAACCAGCATCAATCGTCAAACCAGGATTCCCTTTTATGTACATTGCATTGGCTCTATAGTAAGTAACGCTCGTTCCAGTATTTGCTACACTTGCATCAGAAGCAATGGTGAGGTCAGTATTGGAAGTTACATTTAAAACCTCGGCCATTCTTGTATAATCACTAACAGCAGAAGTATAAATATAATCCCCTTTTTTCAGGGAATCCAAGAAGGTTGTTCCTGTGCCAGTAACACCAACCGTTACGCCTCCGTAGGTACTTCCAAAAGTAACAGTACCAGGGCTTGCCGAAGTTGCAGCAATTAAGAGTGAATATACCTTGACTCCATTGATCAATTTCAACTGTCCAACAGAATCACGAACAGGCATATCCTTTATGTAAATTGTTTTGGAAACAAGACCAGCGGCATTACCATCAAATATTAAAATATCATTACCCGCAGATGCAGTTCTTTGCGTACCAGTTCCATCTTGGGCAGTGTTCCAACTTGCTGCTGACCATGAAATGGCGGAGGTGCCAGTGGTGGTTTGGCTACCGGAGCCACCCACCCAGTAATAAGTTGTCTGGGCATTTGATACAAGGGAGATGCAGAGCAATACGGCTAACATGTGTAGCACTTTTTTCATACGGCAGAGTTTTGAGTTGACAAATAATGAATCGTTGAGATGAAAGTAGAATGCAGTTACCCGGCACACATCCTGTACCATCCTGAATAAACTATATTCTACTATTATTTTATTAACTGATGTTACGCAAAGATTGTGGGAATAATGTCAGCCTGAGGCCCTCGAAGGCGGCTTCAGTTTCCAAATAGGTTTCGACAAGCTCAACCAGACATCAGTATTTGACATTTTACGTAATATCAGTTAATAAGCCTGCTTGCGGCAGGGCCTGATTAGTTCTTGCTGAATTTTGATGAACTGCTTTTCTCCCCATCACTTACCTTGACGATGTACAGCCCCACCGCAAAGGCTGATACATCCACCCAATAAGTATCCACATTCACCGCACTGTTCCCATAGAGCAGTTTACCTTCGGCGGTATAGATGCTTATTTGCTTGATGGGCCTGCCTGTCAGGTTCTGAATGGTGATATGATCCTTAGCAGGACTCGGATAGATGCTCACCATATCCCGGCCATCGAATTTTACCAATCTTGTGGCAGAGTAGTCAAACTTTCCATCTTTGTCTACCTGTTTCAAACGGTAATAATTGTTCTTCAGGAAAGGCAGGGCATCCGTGAAACTGTAGGCACTTGCCGATGAAGGACTGCCCATGCTCTTTACCGTTCCTATTTGCTCAAATACAATCCCGTCCTTGCTTCTTTCTATATCGAAGTGGTCGTTGTTTATTTCCGTAGCGGTTGTCCATTTCAGTAAGGCCTTGCCCGCATTAGCGGTGGCCGTGAACGAGGCAAACTCCACAGGTAGGGCCGGCACATTGGCTTCCAAGCTGATATAGTCATACATCAAATGGCTTACCCAGCCCGAGTTTGATGGCATGACCAAGGTGATGACATTATTGCCCACCACAAACTTGTTCATGGGAATCAGCACCTGGCTGTAACTATACTTTGCATAGTTGGCCTGGCGGATAAACGCATTGCCATCGCCATTATTGGGGTAGTAGCTGGTAAACAAACTGCTTTCGTTGTTCACATAGATCCACTGCTGTGCATGGTCATTGCTTGCATAGGCAATGGTGAGCCTTGCATTGCCCGAAGTGGGGAAGCCAGCAGGCAGCACAAAGTTCAGCCTCCATTTCCAAGCATCCACCGGATTGGGAATCGTGGCCGCATCGGGATATTTGGTATGGGCATAGGGCAGTTTATCTTTCCAGTTCCTGGCTGCCACACTGTATTCAATCGTGGCCGGGAAAGTATCCCTGAACTTGTTCTGTATATTGCCTTCGCAGTAGTCAAAGTCGCCCAGTTTGAATTCATTGCTCATCCTATTGGGGGTGCCTATTTCCCAGACCAATCTTCCATAGCTCCTGTCAATGGTACGGGTAATGGTGCCAAGGTTATTGGTACCGCCAGCAGTAACCGTTACATTGTCCTGCCTGTACTCGCCCACCGCACCGTCCACAAAAGCAAACAGGGAATAGGTACCGGGACGCACATTGGGAATGGTGAAATTGCCACTGGCATCTGTCTTCACCCAATATTGGTAGTCCTTGCTTTCAAACTGGAAATTGGTGGCACCATCGGCCAGGCTTGTTACCCCGATCCAGGCACCACTGCCAGTATAGCCCGTTTTCAGTACATCGCTAACTACGTATTTCCCGGTGATGCTACCACGTAAAGAAGCAGGAGGATAAGCAGCGGAGTCCTTTACCCAGGTATAGGGCCATTGCGCCTTCTCCAGTACCTGCCTTTCCTTGGCTGCCATCCAGTTACTGTCGCCAGTAGACTTGTCCGTTATCAGCAACAGGTAGGGACCATATACTTTCTTCCAACTGGTCAGTGTATCGGACACCATGCCCAAATCGCCATAATGTACACCGTTCATGCACTGGTGAATAATTCCTGCAGCCGCATTCAGGTCATGGTGCATGGGTCCTTCATTGTAGTATTCGCAACTGGCATTCACGCACCATGAACCAATGCTGTTGATATTGCTGGCATGCCCCCAAACAGGATAGTCCCAGAACCGCAAGCTGTACTCGTACTTGCCATCAAACTTTCCGGCACGCACACCCGTAGTCAGTTTCACGATCTCCTGTGGGCCACCACTACCAACCGCAGTAGTATAATCGTAATTGGAAGGCATCTGCCAGCTACGCAATGAATCCGTATAGATCCTTTCGCAAAGGTTCACGCCGCTATTGTTATAGGCTATCCACCAAACCTGCCTCCAGCTACCTATATCAAATGCTGGATAGTTGGGCTTGTGTTCCAATTTGCTGTACACATAAATGGCCCTATCATCCTTCTTCAAAGCATAGTGCAGTTCGCAGTCCACAGGCGTCACATGCCCAATGCTGGGCGTATAGGGACGCTTGAAAACAATATGTGCAAACTCCGTACTGTCCTGCACTATTTCATAGGTACAGCCCCATACAGTTTCAAAGCCATAGGAAGTGGTGAAGTCATGGTACATGTACTGGTGCGTGTCCGTAGGCTTGTTGGCCACTGTTTCAACGCCCTTGTAGCGATAGGACAGTACATTGCCCGTGTTCTTTTCAATGGCGCAAACAAGGTTGGTGGTACGCAGCACAACAGAATCAGGGTATTCCACAATCATGCTGTTGGAATTCTGCGGTATCTGCACAGTGGTATTGGTGCCATCATAAGTGGCCACCAATGTTTTGCCAGCAGTGCATGTCAACTGCCCACCTGCCATCAACCCGTTCATCTGTGCCACTTTATCACCCAGCACTTTCAGGTAGCCAATGCCCGTAATATGTATATGCCCGCCAGTGCCGATCAACAGGTTCCTGCCCACTGTAACAGCACCGCCATAAATATTCAATTGGGCCGTAAGCCCTGTGGCATTGGCTATGGACAGGTCCATATTGGCCCCGCCCCCACCTGCAAACAGGTTGCCGCCATTCAGGGTTACCGTGGCAGTGCCTCCTGTTCCAGCAGCTATATACGTAGCATTTTTGGATGACAATTTCCCCCCATTAATGGTAAGGTTGCAATTGGCTTTGTTGCCTATGTACAGGATATTCCTATCATTGAAATCACCGGAGGAGTTGATGGTAATATTACCGTTCAATGAATCGCTGTTATTGGGATATACAGCCCCGCTGCAGGTAAACACACCAGCAGCCGTAACATTCAATTTGCCCGGGCGGTAAGCCACATTGGATGAATTGCCACCCACCAGCAAACAGTTATTGGGACTGCCCGCTCCAATGGTGAGGTAGTTGTTGTTCATCACCGCAAAATTCATGGTATTATCGCTCCAGTTATTGGCATTGAAGTAGTCCGTACTTACACCACCAATCCAGTTAACGTAATTCTGGGCAACCAGTTTTCCGTGAAATAAAATACATGCAAGGACCAGCATGAGGAGAGAGGGTAGAACTTTCTTCATAAAGCAAACCGTTATAGTAGGGCAATCGTAAACAGAAAATATTTCTGTGGTGCAATAGTATAACAAGGCTGTATCCCCATCATCCTGAACCATCCTGAGCAGGTCCATGAATTTATAGGGTGGTCCTGAAAGGCAATGCTGGCAAGCCTCCTGCATTTACCAAGTTGGGCTGTGCCGCTTCGTGCCATGCAAAACGTACATGCGCAGGTTGTTTAATATCTGGGGAGGAAACCACTACCCTACCTTCCACAATCTCAGCGGTGGCGGGTACAAATTTCCCATCCGCAGCGGCAATGGTGAACCATGTCAGGGGTTTACCGTCACTGCTCTTCAGCCCATTGGCATGGGCAAAAGAAAGCAGCACCTTATCCCCTTCCACTTTCATGGATTGGTAAATGGGGCCAGAATATTCAATATGTTTAATGTTGTATGTTTTTGCCCCTGCCCATAAGGCCAAGCGGTGCGCCACGGTCCACTTATAGGATGGGTGGATATCGTTCAAGTTGTCTACCAGGTCCGTGGTCACTGCCATGCCCGTGTTGCTGATGGACAGTCCTTTTGCCTGCGCCTCCCATGTCAACGGCAGGGTAAACTCATCCTTGGCCCTTGGATTGTCCTTCACACGGTTGGTGTACAGGCAGGGAGCAATCTGCACATAGTAAAAAGGCAGTTGCTGGTCATTGAACAGTGTTCTCCATGTATCCACCAACAGCCTGAACTTATCAGGGTACAATGACTGGTCGTTGGTATTGCAATTGTTCTCGCCCTGGTACCACAATACCCCTTTGATGGCCAATGGCAATAGGGGCTTGACCATGGCATTGAACTTCTGCCCGGGATGCAGGCCATTGATCCTGAAATTCCTGGTAGCAGCAGAATCCCTGAAAACAGGCGATTGTTCATAGGCCCAATCGGGTGTCCACTCCTCCACTTTGGTACCGCCCCAACTGCTGGAAATGATGCCAATGGGCACACCTGTTTCCGCATTGATTTCCTTGGCGAAATGGTAGCCGATGGCGGATACGAAACGCAGCATGGTATCGCTGCTGAGCGTCCAGCCCTTGGTGGGCAGTAGGGGCAGCTTGTTCAGGGTACGCTCCACATACAGCAGCCTGACACCATCGGGCTTATTGGGATTGGCCAGTTCCTCCGCCGATACATCAGTGCCATGTTTGGGCGCCGCATACTTCTTCCATTTCCTGTCCATGGGGTATTCCATATTGCTCTGCCCACTGCATAGCCACAGGTCCCCCACCAGTATATTGTTCAGTTCAATCAAGGTATCTGCCTGTATGCGCAGTGTATGTGGATCGGTATTGGCCTTCATGGCTTTCAGCACTACCTTCCAGTAGCCTGCTGTATCGGATTGTGTACTTACCTGCTGCTTCATGAAACGAACGGTGACCTTGGTGCCGGGTGTTGCCCTGCCCCAAACTGGAGCGGGTTTGTCGCGCTGCAGCACCATATTGCTGGAGAATACTGCGGCTGGTTGCAACTGTGCAGATGCCGTTTGGAAAAAAGAGAAGGGAAGAAGAATGCTTATAGCTTTCTTTAAGATAAGGTTATACATGGCCTGCAGATGTTAGGGCCACAAAGTAGTTTATACTGGAGGGGAGCTGTCCTGAAGTATCCTGTGTTTTTGGGGAAGGGCCACTATACATGTAAGTTATAAGGTTTAATAAGGTTACTATGGAGTCACTATGGGGTTAGCATGGGGATGGATGAAGTTAGTTATTGAAAACCATAACACTGCCTGACTGTCAGATTCGGCTTTATAATAAGTTGCCTTTTGTTATCAATTAATCTATAAACACTACTTTTATTTGTAAGCAATATGGTAGCATTGGAAAAAGTGACATTTATAGACTGGGAATTCAATGTTGATAAAACAGCAACCCTCATTGGCTATCAACATGCGAAAGCAGGAAGTGCGAATTACTGCACATGCACTATGTGTGAAAACTTTGCTACTTATAGGCATGATATTTATCCAGATGTTATAAAAAAACTCTTTGAGGATTTAGGAATTGATTACGAAAAAGAAGCTGAGACCTACCACATAATGAAACTTGATAATGGTTTGCATTATTACGGTGCATGGTTCCACTTTATTGGGCAAATAGTTAAAGGAAAGGCTGCAAAAATCTCAACTGCTAACAACAGTTATAATCTTGACCTATTTAACATTACCGATTATTTCAACATCGGTTTCCACAGAGATTATTCGTTGAGTTTTTTTGATAAAGAAAAATATGAATTGGTGCAAGTGGAATTTACAGTTTCTATTCCATGGATTATTGATAAGGCGAAAGAGCCTGTTTAAATTTGATTTCAGGAATTTGCTATGCAAATTCAATTGCCTCTTTTTAGCCACGAACCTGCCTGCCGGCAAAGGCAGGTGGCACTAACCTACACGAATTTTTTTCACTAATTGTTGCCGCTAAGCGGCAATGATGAATAAATGTTGGATTATTCGTGCAATCATTCGTGCAAATTGGTGCTATTAGTGGCAAGAGTAGATGCCGAAGGCATCATACAAAAATTCAGTGAATTAAATTTAAACAGGCTCTTAGGCTTTCCTAAATACTAACAGTTAAAAATATATGCTAAGACTACTTTTCATTGTTTTTTTATATTCCTGTCAGCAGGTTGCCAATCGTGAACAAAGTAACCAGATGCTAAAAGACAGTGGAACACATACAGCGTCAACCATTGAACATTGGTGCATGTACCAAAGGATTGGATTCCGTGGGGATACAGTCATTACTTCTATTAACAAATTATCAATAGAAAAAGACAGCATCGTTTCCTTCCTTATGGATAACAAAGTGGTCTATCGCGACACCATTTATAAAAAGCCTGATTACACTTACGATTTCCTATTACGGAAACATGGTGGTTCCATTTTGAAAATAGACAGTTCCCGAAAACTACTTATCCACTTTCCCGATGGAGAAGATGGAGACGAGCAATTTTACAGGCCATGCAATAATTAGTAATGGCTGCAACAATACCGGAAAATTCCAACGAAAAGTCATCTTGGCTTACCCTTCCATTTTTTTACTTTTCCGAAGAGTCCCTAAGCCAAGCGTGAAAGGGGAAACCTATTAGCGCATAAAACCCTTAACATTGTGGACCGAGACCCAGTAACACTCAAATGATAATATAGCCATCTACTTAATGAGCAAGAAAAGCATCTATACCCTATTGCCCCTGTTATGCATTGTTATTATTTTCGGGTGGATCCTCTATTCTATTTTAAGTTATGACAACTATTATTATGGCGGGGCCCTCACCAAACTGCAAACAGTCATCAACCGGAAGCCAGTATTTTATTTTGACAGTGATGGAAGGAATTCGTTTTATGATTTCACCACCAATGAATATCAAAGCCAGTTCCGGATTTCGGAAGGAGCTTTGGATCTGGTGAGAGAAAATGGCACACTTAGAAAACAAATAGAACAACTAAAAAATGGGGACAGCATCAGTATAGATATCCGCAATGATGAAACCAAGAAGTTGGCAACAGGTTCCAATGGAATAAAGGTTATTGGGTTAAGTGCCGGAAACAAATTATTAATTGATCCTGTATCCGTAAAAACAATTGAAAGGGGGAATAAAACCGGCCGCATACTATTTAACTACTTGCTCTTACTCATACTAATTGTGTTTATCATTAAAGCATACATTAAATCAAGGGTCAAGAAGTAAGACGAATACCTATTTAGCGATATGATCCGGAATGTAAGAACAATAACCACCACCATTAATTAAACATGAACCTACTTTTCTGCGACAATCCATTTGATAATAAAACGGTAGACATGGACTACCAAGATGAATATATTGCTGCTAAGGCAAATGGTTGTACCACATTTCTCTTCAGTTACGAAACACTGACACGTGACAAGGATGCGGTGTTGGCCACAAGGCAAATAAAGTGCAGCGATACTTTGCAGAAAATCATTTATCGTGGTTGGATGCTGAAACCCAATCAGTATGCATCGCTGTACCATTGCCTCCTGACAAAGAATTACCAATTGATAAATACCCCAACCCAATACCAGCATTGCCATTATTTCCCTGACAGCTACCCGCTCATTAGTGGGCACACGCCAAAAACCATTTGGTTCCCCATTCAAAACCAACAAGTGGACTATGACCAGGTTTTCAACGGTATTGCGGCATTTGAACATTCAGCTTTGATTGTAAAAGACTTTGTAAAATCGCAAAAGCATTATTGGGAAACGGCCTGCTTCATCCCATTGGCATCTGACAGGGAAAAAGTAATATCCGTAATTGGGAGGTTCGTCGAACTACAGGGCACAGACCTTAACGAGGGACTTGTACTCAGGCAATTTATGGAACTCAACGACTTGACAATACACTCCAAAAGCGGGATGCCCTTAAAACAGGAGTACCGGTTGTTCTTTCTATACGGACAATTATTGGGCTGTTATGATTATTGGGAAGAAGGTGAATATTCAGCAGATGAGCAGCCACCACTTGACCTGTTCAAGGATATTGCAAAAAACATTGAAAGCAATTTCTTCTCCATGGATATTGCTAAGGCAAAAAATGGCGAGTGGATCATTATTGAGTTGGGCGATGGTCAAGTTGCCGGGCTTCCAGACAAAGTAAACAGGCTCCAATTTTATGGTATTGTTCAACACAATAGCTTCATTGCCCCGATCCCTGCCCGTCCCCCATCCGAACCGGCACTGGCGGACGTTCAAGCGGGCTTTAAGTCGGGGTTATGAAAAGAACGATCACTACTTGGGCCTAGCCCAAAAACGAAAAGCTTGGGCTAGGCCAATACCACCCACCCAATATCATTATCCTTGGCTGAAGCCGAAGGGCAATGAGGTACTACCTACTTAACCTGATTCTGGAAGCATTAACTCCGCCAACAGGTAGGAACCAATAACACTCTACCATTGGTGATTGAAGGAATTTCATTTCTCCGAAAAAACCTCTTCGCCAAGCGTAGGAGCATGACGAGGAAAGAAAATAGGAATATCCCACAGCCCAGCTAGAATAATGCCCATTCATTGACCGATTAATACTATTTTTATTACGACACAATGGCGCCAATCCAATATAGGGTAGTGACTCAGTTTGAAAAGTAGGTGTCAGCCTGAGCCTGCCCGTTCCGTTCAGGCGGGCTTGTCGAAGGCGATTTTGTATCGTAATTCTAATTCGGTTTCGACAAGCTCCTGACAATAATTCAAACTGAGTCACCACCCAATATAGTGGTGCTGGCGCTACTAACTCAAAGGATCAATCATGACAGACCAACAGCAACCAACATACAGTTTACGGCAACTGGTACTATATTTCCTGAAATTGGGTTCCACCGGTTTTGGTGGGCCCGTTGCCCTAGTTGGTTATATGCACAGGGACCTGGTTGAAAAACGACAGTGGGTCTCGGACGAGGAATATAAACAGGGCCTGGCCCTGGCACAGTTGGCACCCGGGCCCCTGGCCGCACAATTGGGCATTTATATAGGCTTTGTGCATTACCGCATTTTGGGGGCAACCCTCGCAGGGCTGGCCTTTGTCATCCCCTCCTTCATCATGGTGGTACTGTTGGGCATGGCCTACAAACTATACGGCGGGCTTACATGGATGCAGGCCGTTTTCTATGGTGTGGGGGCCGCCGTTATTGGCATCATTGCCAACAGTTCGTACAAGCTCACCACCAAATCAATCGGCCAATTCAACCTGGTTTCCTTCAAGCAGCATTGGTTGCTATGGCTGTTGTTCATTGCAGCAGCGGCCATTACTTTCTTCACGCAGCAGGAACAGGTTTCATTGTTCATTGCCGCCGGGCTTTTGTACATGTTTGTAAAAGCACCACCAAAATGGCTGAACCCATCAACAGCTAACAGTTTTGTTCTTTTGCAGATGGGCTTCTGGCACTATGAAGGTTCGGCACTCACAAAAATTGCCATCTTCTTTGCCAAAGCAGGTGCCTTTGTTTTCGGTAGCGGATTGGCCATCGTCCCGTTCCTGCATGCAGGCGTTGTAACGGAAAACCATTGGTTAACGGAACAGCAATTTGTGGATGCCGTTGCCGTTGCCATGATCACGCCCGGGCCCGTTGTAATCACGGTTGGTTTTATTGGCTACTTGGTGGCAGGCTTCCCGGGAGCTTCGGTGGCCGCACTGGCCACCTTCCTGCCCTGTTATTTGTTCACCGTTATTCCGGCACCCTACTTCAAGAAGATAGCCGGGAACCGGTCCATCAAAGCCTTTGTTGACGGTATTACCGCAGCCGTTGTGGGGGCCCTAGTGGGTGCAGTCATCCTGATTGCCCAAAAAAGCATCCTGGACGTTCCAACAGCACTGATAGCTGTTGCCACCATATCCGCCTTATTGTACATCAAGAAAATGCAGGAGCCCTATGCCATTGCCATAGCAGCCGTATTGGGCATCTGTATAAAACTATTTTTATGAACAGAGCAGACTTCTTAAAATCGGGATCCCTGTTGGGTGCGGCCACTTTGTTGTCCACCACAAATGCCTTTGCACAGAACCTCACCTACAATGATATTGACAAGCTGGTGGATGCCAACGGCAATTACATCCAGCAGGCATTGCCCTACAATGAGAACTTCCTGGAGCCGTACATGGATGCCGAAACCCTGCACCTGCACTATACCTTCCACCATGGCGGTGCCGTAAAAGCGGCCAACAAGGACCTGGGCATGATCAAAAAGGCATTGGATGAAAACCTGCCTGCCGGACTGGAAACCGTTGACTTCTGGACAAAGAAGCTATCCTACCACTTCTCTTCCCATGTGCTGCATTCCATTTTCTGGACCAACCTTACCAATAAGAAAACGGCACCTACAGGCGACCTACTGAAGCGTATAGAAAAGAACTTCGGTGGCTACGACAAACTGAAAGCCCTGATTGCCGAAACGTCCAAAAATGTGGACGGTAACGGCTGGGGCATTGTGGCCTACCAGCCCTATAGCGACAGCCTGACCGTGCTGCAATGTGAGAACCATGAAAAGCTGACCCAATGGGGAGCCATACCCCTACTGGTGATCGATGTTTGGGAACATGCCTATTACCTCAAGTACAAAAACAAAAGGACAGACTTTGTGGATGCGCTGTTCAATATCATCAATTGGGACAATGCAGCCCAGCGGTTGGACACCGCACTGAAGTTGATGAAATAATAGGCTAGATGGATATGACCATGATTGACAAGGAGCATGAAAGCCATTTCAAATAGTTGACTGAAGCAAAGCACCAATAGCTTCATTTTAAACACTGCTATGCAACTAAATACTTTGACCAACAACATCTTCACCATTGACAACTTCTGGACTGCCGAGGAATGTGCCGCATTTATCTCCACCAGCGAATCCATGGGCTATGAGCCAGCTACTGTGGAAACGGAAAAGGGACAAATGCTTGTGGGAACCGTGCGCAATAACAACCGGGTCATTTACAAGGACAGCTTACTGGCCAAAAAGCTTTGGCTACAGTTGCAGCCCTTTGCACCTGCTCAAATAGGCAACAGTAAAGCGGTGGGGCTAAATGAACTGTTCCGTTTCTATAAATACCAAGCGGGACAGGCATTCAAGCGGCACAGGGACCAGAGCTATATCCGCAATGAGATGGAAGCCAGCTATTTTACCTTCATGATTTACCTGAACGATAATTACGAAGGCGGTGAAACTCGTTTCACCCATTTAACCATTCAGCCCAAACAAGGTATGGCCCTTATCTTTTTTCACGATCTGGAACATGAGGGGACTGCGGTAACGCAGGGAATCAAATATGTTTTGAGAACTGACATCATGTACAGGCTTGATACGGAAAATGAATAATGATATTCCTGTTCAGAACATTAACTACCCTAGTTTTGATTGGCCCACTAAAAAACAAACCATAAACAACCCCATACCTTGAGAAAGTTCTTCAAATACCTATTGCGTACCGTGCTCACCATTGTATCACTGGTAGCCTTCTACCTGCTTTCCGCCTTCTGCCTTTCAAGGATTGCCGTAAACAAAAACGTAGTGGCGGGCAATGATGTACCCATTTATATCAAAACCAATGGGGTGCATACGGACATCGTAGTTCCTGTTAGGAACCAGCAGATGGATTGGAGCAATGAAGTGAAGTACGCCAACACCATCCTGAAAGATAGTTCCATGCAATGGCTGGCCATGGGCTGGGGCGATAAGGGCTTCTATCTGGAAACACCCACTTGGGGTGACCTGACTTTCAAAGTGGCCTTCAAAGCTGCTTTTGGCCTTGGTACAACGGCCATCCATGCCACGTTCTATAAGCAGTTGACCGAAGACAGTTCCTGCAAGAAAATGGTGATTACCCGGAAACAGTATGACCAACTGTGCAGCTATATACTGAACAGCTTCCAGAAAGATTCCAGCGGGCATGTGCAACCTATACGCACCACGGCCAATTACGGCAATGCCGATGCTTTCTACGAGGCCAATGGAAGCTATAGCCTTTTCCACACCTGCAATACCTGGGCAAACAATGGCCTCAAGGCCAGCGGCCAAAAATGCTGCCTGTGGACACCGTTTGATACGGGGATATTTTTGAAGTATCAATAGTATTCGGTACGGAAATGACGGACAACCGCTGACGGGGCATAAAGCCGCCGTCAGGGTTTGGGGAATTCCTCATCGGTAGAAGAAGACTTACCCCGTCAACGGCTTTGGCCTTGACGGCGGTTTTAATGGAGCCTACTATTGGTTATTAAGAGAAGTCGTGTTCAGTATGGAGATGACGGACAACCGCTGACGGGGCGTAAGCCGCCGTCAGGGTTTGGGGAATTCCTCATCGGTAGAAGGGACTTACCCCTTCAACGGCTTTGGCCTTGACGGCGGTTTTAACGGAGCCTATACTATTGGTTATTAAGAGAAGTGGTATCCAGTATGGAGATTACGGATAACCGCTGACGGGGCGAAGAGCCGCCGTCAGGGTTTGCGTTGGTCAATACAATCCCTTACATTTGCCTTAGACTAAAAGGAAATGGTGTCTTCCTAATTGAACCGCCCTAAAAAGCTGATGGCGCCTGGTTACTAATGTGAACACATTTAATCAGGAATATTATGTCAACAAAACAACAGCAACCTACCAGCACTACAATCACCTCATCAATTCGTGCATTCTTCAGGCGTTATCCTGCAATGCCCTATATCCTGAAATGGCTATTGATCAGTTCTTTGATTGGTATTGCTGTGGGCTCCGCTTCGGCGGGTTTCCTGCAATCGCTGGATTGGGTGACCCATTACCGTGAAAGCCATCGATGGCTGATTGCCCTGTTGCCTATTGGGGGACTGGCCATTGGGCTGCTCTACTATTATTTGGGCAAGGACATTGAGCCGGGCAACAACCTACTGATTGACACTATCCATAACCCCAAAGAAACCATCCCCTTCCGCATGGCGCCGTTTGTGTACATCGGCACCATGGCCACCCATCTATTTGGCGGTTCAGCAGGACGTGAAGGCACGGCTTTGCAAATGGCAGGGGCCATTGCGGACCAATTGAGCAAACCGTTCAGGTTAACGGCCAGCGAGCGGAAGATCCTGCTCATTGCAGCTATTGCAGCAGGTTTCGGTTCAGTATTCGGAACACCTTTGGCAGGGGCCATCTTCGGTTTGGAAGTGTTCCTTATTGGGCGCTTGAAGTACGATGCCATCTTCCCTGCATTTGCGGCTGCCATCATTGCAGACCTGGTTACCAAACTTTGGCATACACAGCACACGCATTACCATATCCCCCTTGTTCCGCCCATTTCCGTGCTGCCTATTGTCTATGCCATTATTGCGGGTATTGCATTTGGTCTATGTGCCGCCTTGTTCAGTAAAACCATCCACTTTACCAGTTCCGTTTTCAAATCGAAGATTGCCTTCCCGCCCTTCCGCCCCCTGATGGGTGGTGTCATGGTGGCGCTTGCTGTTTGGGCCATTGGCACTACCAAATATATTGGTTTGGGTATACCTACCATGGTACTGTCCTTTGACCAACAGTTGCCCGCTTATGATTTTGCGTTGAAGATGGCATTTACCATCCTCACTTTGGCGGCCAGTTTTAAGGGTGGCGAAGTGACCCCCCTGTTTTTTATTGGTGCGGCTTTGGGCAATGCCCTGTCCTACTTTATTCCCTTGCCAACGGGGCTTTTGGCAGGTATGGGCTTTGTGGCCGTATTTGCCGGGGCTACCAATACGCCCTTGGCCTGCAGTGTGATGGCCATGGAACTGTTTGGCAGTGAATGTGGTGTATATATGGCCATTGCCTGCGTGGTGGCCTATCTGCTATCGGGGCACAACAGCATTTATGGGAAGCAGGTGTTGGGTCAAGCCAAGCATAGTAGGTTTAGTGGTGATGAGGGGAAGCGGTTACATGATTTGTAGCCATCATAGTTAAAAACCGCTTCCGTTCCGCTGGGAACGTCTTCTGGATAGAATGCAATTCCCAAAAGGATTCACGTTCCGTAGGAACGTTTTGTGCTAATGTTTATGAGGTCATTCACGTACAGGTAGACCCATTTGCATACAACAATCCACGCCAATCTTTACGCATATTCTTTCAATATAACGTCTATCGTTCTTTGGTTCGTCAAACTTTCTGGGCAGGTATTCCGCATGGCTGTATTGACCAATAATTCAATCCCCCATGATGAGCTAGCACAAAACGTTCCTATGGAACGTATGTACATTGATTGTTTTTTCTACCCACAAAGTGTCCCGAAGGGACATGGAGTTATAGTATGTGAAGAAGGAACTAGCCAGTATGGTCAACTCGTAGCAATATTTAGGCTGATATTAGAGGAGCACATCAATCCATCGCATTCACTGTTACCAGTCCCACCCAAACCAGTTAAATCCCTCATACTGGCCCCTTAACCAACAATCCATATCAACTTAATACACTAGCACAAAACGTTCCTATGGAACGTATGTACATTGATTGTTTTTTCCTACCCATAAAGTGTCCCGAAGAGACATGGGCCATTGTATAACAAGGGACTATAGTATGGGAAGGAAGAACTAGCGATCATGGTCAACTCGTAGCAATATTTAGCTGGTTGATATTAGGGGAGCACAATCAATCCAGTGCATTCACGGTTACCAGTCCACCCAATCCGGCTTTCTCGCCCTTCTCCGTTTCTATCAATACATTCAGTTTCTGTTCGTTGGGTGAAGGGGGGAAAGGCACTAGTATGTCTGCTGTTTCGACAGTTGTTTTGGTGAACACCAGTTTCCTGTCTATCCAAACCTCGGCCTTACCAGTCACTGCTTTCAGTAGCAGTTTGCCACCATTGGTCCTTTGTGCAGCATAGGGCTTGAAGCTGGTACGGAAAGTGGCGTAATTGCCGCTGGCAAAAGCTACCAACTGTCCGGGCTTGAAGGGCTGCCAGGTGTTCTGGTCATAACTGGCCAGCTCCACATTGGGGTCGGGCCTTGTTGCGGCAAAGGGCGATACCTTCCATTTGTCCAGTACCAAGTAGGGTCTTGCTATAGCTACCACAGGTATTTGGACCGTATCCTTTACCTGGATGGTGATGGAGGCAGCTTTGAGGTTGCCGGATGTGGCCGTGAGGGTGAGGGTACCATTGCTATTGGGCCTGCTCTGTACAATCACCTGTGCAAGACCATTGTACAAGCTGCGCCTGTTGCCCTTTTCGGGTTCATGGCTATTGGCATCGCCATTGCCCAGGCCAATGATGGAGCCTGGCCCGGTAACGGAAAAATCAATGGGCAGGTTGGCCGTTGGTACGGGGCGTCCCTTGGCATCCAGCACCAGCACCGTGATGGGCGTGGCATCCCAACCATCCCCTACCATGGTTTTCCTATCGGGTACCAATTGGATGCTTACGGGTTCAGTAGCCGTTTCCACTTTGAAGCGGGATACTTCCTTACCGTTGGTATAGCCCACGGCTTCCAGCTTGCCGGGCTGGTAGGGCACGTTCCAGCTAACCATTTCATATTTATCGATGGGTGCTTCCTGTATGAGCTTACCGTTGAGGTAGAGCTTCACTTTCTCCGCATTGCCCATGGCCATTACTTTGATGTTCCTGCCAATGCTGTCTGCTGGCCAGTTCCAATGTGGCACCAATTGCAGTACGGGCCTATCTTCCACCCATTGTGCCTGGTGGATATAGAAGGCTGTTTTGGGGAAGCCGCAGAGGTCCATGCAACCGAAACTTGAACTGGCAGTGGGCCATTCCATGGGCTGTGTTTCGCCACGGTAGTCAAAGCCCGTCCATACAAAGCAGCCAGCCATGAAGGGCCGCTCCGCAATGGCCTTCCATGCCACACGGTGGGTGGCACCCCAGCTTGGTCTTTCCGTGTCGTAGGAACCAATTACATGTTTCTTCTTATCGGTAACGAATTCGTCACGGGTCATTAAACCGGATACGTCTTCGGAACTGGTGATGGGCAGTTCAGGACGTTCCTTATGGAAGCGGTCATAATCCTGTATCTGGTAGTTGAAGCCCATTACGTCCACGGCATGTGATACATTGAGGCTGGTGAACAGGCCACCGCTCATGGCAGCGGTTACTGGTCTGGTGGTGTCCAGTTTCTTGACTTCGGCATTCATGCGGCGCACCATTTCATAACCTATTTCCGTGCCCTGCATGGGCTCTTCGTTGAACACGCTCCAGAGTATGATGCTGGGGTGGTTCCTGTCCCTGCGCACCATCCATTCCAACTGGCGCATGTATTCCGGAGAGGCATTGAAGTTCCTGTTTTCATCCATTACCACAATGCCCATCCTGTCACAGGCATCAAGGAACTCATTGGAAGGCGGGTTGTGCGAACAGCGGTAACCGTTCACGCCCATTTCCTTGAGCCGCTTCAAACGGAAGTCCCAAATGGCATCGGGCACAGCGGTACCTACGCCTGCATGGTCCTGATGGTTGCAAACGCCTTTTATCTTGATGCGCTTATCGTTCAGGTAGAAACCGGAATCGGTGGTGAACCTGATGGTACGGAAGCCACAGGTGGTATAGAAGGTATCCACTGGGTTTCCATTGGAAGATACCACGGTCCTTACTTTATAGAGGGTGGGCGCTTCAATGTTCCATAACACAGGATTGCTAACAGGTATGGTGAACTTGCCCAGTGCCTTGTCCAAGGGGGTAATGCTGGCCATGGTACTGCCTTTCGCCACTTGATTCCCGTTCTTATCCAATAAGGTGGAGGCTATTTCCACATGGGTGGCTGTTTTGCCAGTGTTCTCCACAGTAGCTTCTATGGGAATGCTCCATGCACCGTTTGATTTTATGGGATGGGCATACACCCCATCGGTGATGATATGTACGGGGGAAGTCTTTACCAGCCATGTATGCCTGTACATGCCTGCGCCTTCGTACCACCAGCCTTCCTGTGGGTTAGCATCTACCTTTATGGCAATATTGTTCAGGTCATCACCATACTTGGCCATGGCCGTAATGTCAATATAGAAGGATGTGTAGCCACAAAAGTTCCTGTGCATCACCGTACCATTGAACCAAACGGTGCAATGGGTGGCAATGCCATCAAACTGCAGCTCCAAATGCTTGCCCTTATCGGCCCTGTCTACTTTGAAGTTCCTCCTGTACCAGGCAATGCCACGTTTGCGGTAGCCCTGATTGGAGTTCTCCGTGGAATCGAAAGGGTTTTCCAAGGCCCAGTCATGTGGCAGGTTCAGCAGTTGCCATTCCGTATCATCAAAATTGGGGGCGGCTGCACCCCAGGCCTTGCCCGCTTTGGCATTGCCGTAGCTCATGTCCTGCCCCTTGATGATGGGCATGGGGATATCGCCTTGGTAAAAATGCCAGCCATTGTCCAGTGACAGCCTTTCACGGGTCTTGGTTTGGGACTGGGCCAATGCTACCTGGCCAATGCATGCAATAAGGAGGAGTAATCTTTTCATGGTAATCGTTATGTTATAATGTACTTCTTGTGTATTTCATTTTTGTGATTGAACTAAAAGGTCGCGAGATTGCTTCCTTCGTCGCAATGACGGTCTTCGGAGAAGAATGCTTCTTCGTAGTGCAGATTGCTTTGCTTCGTACCTCGCAACTCCTCGCAAGAACGGAAAATGCAGATTGCTTCCTTCGTCGCAATGACGGAGGTCGCAATGACGAAAGACCCGTCGAAAGCGGCTTTTATAGGTGACTTCATGTTAATTGTACCATATATTAGTTATTAGGGAAAAACTGTTTGAACTCGGCGCTGGTTATGGTAAATACCGTTCCATGGCGAATACCTTTCGGCAAACTTATCCTATTGGATATATCCTTCCAATTTTTCAGGTCGGTTGATGCTACCGCACCATATTCATGGTTGCGGTACTTGTCAAAAAACACCACCCACTCATCCCCTATCTTAACGGCTGTTGGCCCTTCGGCCCAGTAGTTACCTGTGATGGGCGCAGACGGTACTGAATACTGCCCCGCTAATTGATGACTGGTGGCCATGCGTATGTTTTTCTGTGCAACGGGCTTCAGGGTTTCATCTTTGAGGAACATGATGAACTTGTCCTTACCGGCCTGCACAATGCTGGCATCAATTACATTGAAGCCCTTATCATATAATAATCGGGCCTTGGAAAACTGCTTGAAATCCTTGGTGGTTACATAGTAGATACGGTGGTTGTAGCCCCCTTCAATACTGTCCACAGCCCCAAATTGATGGGCGATGGTGGATGCCCAATAAATGATGTATTCCTTTTTCTTGGCATCATAATTTATTTCGGGCGCCCAAGTGTTCCTGGTGGAATCTTCATGGGCCATCACGGGTATGAACCGCTGTTCGCTCCAATGCACCAGGTCCTTGGAAGAGGCATAGCCAATGCCCTTGTCCTTCCAGCTTACTGTCCATACCATGTGGAACAGGTTATCCGCACCACGGATGATGCAGGGGTCACGCATGAGCTTGTCATTGGCCACGGCGGGCTGCAGTAAGGAACTATCACTGTTCAATGCCCTGTACTTGTAGCCATCCAAACTGTAAGCGAGGTGCAGGCCATCCTTGCTGCTGCCTTTGAAGTAGCAGAACAGGTAAACCTTGCCCGTATCCTTCTGGGCAAACAATGCACTGGTAAAGAGAATGGCTAATATGGTTGCGATTGATTTCATCTTTTATTTTTTTGTGTTGGAAGCTGTAGCTGGCATTCATCTCAAGAAAGTATATTCAAACCGGTACACCATCTGGTTCTTATTGTTCTTATGCTACAAATTCTTCCCTGAATACTCCACAATCCTTACGGGCTGCACACTTGTACTTACTGTTTTCTCCCCGTCGCCCTGTGAAGTGTACTGCGTGAACAGGTGCAGTATCCTTCGGTGCTTCCATAGTTCCGTGTCAAAGCTTGGCTCCCATTGTCCCAAGCTTTCCTTGGTCAGGTCCTTCACTTGCCAGTTGCCATTCAGCAGGTCATTGCTGGAATAAACTGATGCCGTATTGTTCCTTTCCTCATCCCTAACTATAATGGTTATTGATTTTTCATCGATCAGTACCTGTGGCCTAGCAATGGGAATTTTCTTGGTACCACTTCCACTTAATGAAAAAGGGGTTGTCCTGTTGGATACCTGGCTGCAGTACCATTTGCCCTTATCCAGGTAAATCAACTGGTATTGGGGAATGTTGGATGCAGGTGACCTGAAATATGTGGCAATAAAGGGACGGCCTTCTTCATCCACCGTCATGGATGTCTGGTTGATCAGTTCGGACTTCTGCGGTATGCGGTAAACGATTTCCGCATTGGCTATATTAATGGGTAATGAATAGGCCGTAGTGTCCGACTTCTTCCAAGTAATACCGCCATCCTCGCTCCTGGCATAGTTCATATCGTGGTTGCTGCTCACATCACCGCTTTCTCGCCATACCCAACTGATGTGGATAATGTCCTTGTGATCCACAAAGGCCTGCCAGTAGGCATTGCGCTTGCTCTCGCCATCTATCAGGTTGTGTTGCAACTGTACCCAACGTTTTTCCCGTAGCAGGTAACGGTTCATGATAAGGTTGCCCCTGCCAGAACTTCCGTCCCTGTACAGGAACAGGAGGTCGCCATTACTGAATTTGTAGAACTCGGGGTAGGTTACGCTCCCCTCCTTTGTTCCGGTCATGGGCATGTTCTCCGTTAATTCCATGGATAATGGCTCCACACTTTTGCAATAGTTCAATGGGCTGGCATGGTGCCCCCATGCCATGTGCAGGTATCCCTTGCCATCGATCATGATGCTGATGCTGTTGTGTGCATCGCGGATATCCCCCTGCTTGTGGGTTGTTTTCACGGTCCATTTATCGGAGCGCCATTTCCTCCTGGCCAGTACAATATTGCCCAAGGAATCGTAGTAAGCGGCAAATTGGAAATCCTTGTAGCTTACCACACTGTTCTTCCTGAACACGGCCGTATTGATGGAGTTGGAAGCCCAGCCATTACCAATAAGGGATGGGTGCTGGGCATGTAGCCATGCAAAGCAACAAGAAAGTGAAATGGTCAATAAATACTTCAACGTACTGCTTTAAAAGTGATCTGTCCTGAACGGTGATGCTGGTGGGGTTGCCTTGCTGTACAAACTGATGATGGGTTACCGCCCCAGGCATACCTTGCAGCAATGGGTGAAGTTATGGATTGATTGGACAATACAATTGCCTCCCCCATCACTGCATTTGCCAAACAAATTTACTGCCACTTGAGCAGTGGTGAACAATTCTTGCTCCTTTAGTAATGGCCCGCTAAAATAGTTTCTATTGACTGCAGTTCCTCTGCTGAGAACTGGATATTGTCCAAGCACTTGATGGAATCCAGTAACTGTTCGGGCCTGCTGGCACCGATCAGCACGGAGGTTACCCGATCATCTTTCAGCAGCCAGGCCAATGCCATTTGTGCCAATGACTGGTTGCGGCCAATGGCAATATTGTTCAATGCTTTTATTTGCTCAATTTTATCTGCTGTTATGTTCTCGGCTTTCAGGAAAACGCCCTTGGTGGCCCTTGAGCCTTCGGGAATGCCATTGATGTATTTATTGGTCAATAAGCCTTGGGCCAGTGGGGAGAAGGGAATGCAACCCACGCCATATTCCTTTACCACTTCCAGCAAACCTCCCTCCACCCGACGCTCGAACATGGAGTATTTGGGCTGGTGGATCAAACAGGGCGTACCCAATTGCTTCAATAATTGAAATGCCTTTGCGGCTTGGTCTGCAGGATAATTGGAAATGCCTACATACAGGGCCTTGCCCTGACGGACAAATAGGTCCAAGGTAGCCATGGTTTCCTCCAAGGGTGTGTTGGGGTCGGGACGGTGGTGGTAGAATATATCCACATAGTCCAACTGCATGCGCTTCAGGCTTTGGTCCATACTGGCCACGAGGTTCTTCTTGCTGCCCCACTCGCCATAGGGGCCTTCCCACATATAGTAACCCGCTTTGGAGGATATGATCAGTTCATCACGGTAGCTGGCAA
>JAHEZD010000072.1 GCA_023251255.1 Chitinophagaceae bacterium | reverse complement strand
CTGCCGGCCGTACCTTTCAACTCCTCCCCATGGTATGGCTGTTCGGTAGATGTGGATTATTTCACTTTGGTTGCCAAAAGGAAAGGGTTCCCCTGCGGCAATTACCGATTGCAGATCAGGGTAGGCCAAAACGAGTCGTACCAAGTTTATCTCAATGGGACATTGATCGGTTCAGGAAGCAATCCTACCAGTTCCACTTCGTTTGTGTCCCTTAATACCACTGCACTGAACAGCACCAGCACGATCGAAGTAAGGACCAAGCACAACACAGGTGACCTACGTTCCGATTTCGAAGTCGTGCAGTTGGATATTGCACTGACAGCAGGCTCAATTCTGCCGGGTTCACAAACGGTTAACTACAATACCGTACCCACGGCCTTGACATCTTACATAAATGGCACATCAACCGTCAATACGCTGGTCTACCAGTGGGAATCCGCACCCAGCAATGTGGGGCCTTGGACTCCAATAGCCAATGCCAATGCTGCAACATATATTCCTCCCGCACTACTGCAAGCAACCTATTTCCGCAGGAGTGCTACCAATGGCACTTGTGAGGGGCCAAAGTATTCCAATACCGCTTTGGTAACGGTTACCAATATACCCGTCACCGTTCCTTTGGTAGCAGGCAGCATAGCAGCCATATCCAATAGTACCTGTACAGGGGGCAATACCGGCATCAATGATGCTACTGCCGCAAGTGGTGGCAACGGTGCCCTCACCTATGCTTGGGAACAGAAAATAGGTACGGGTGCATTCACCAGCATAGCAGGCGCCAATCTTGCATCCTTATCAGTAACCAATCTTTCTGCCACCACCACATTCAGGAGGAAGGTCACCGATGGTGCAGGTACATCCGCCTATAGCAATGAAGTTTCTATCAGTGTTTTTATAGGTGGCACTATATCACCCGCCACACAAACAATCGGTAGCGGTAGTGTCCCTAGCCAATTGGTATCCACCGCCCTTGCTACTGGCAATACCAGTCCCGTTACCTACCAGTGGCAGGTCAGCGCTGCCGCCAATGGCACCTGGTCCGGTATCAATGGCGAAACGAATAGTTCCTACCAACCTGCTTCCCTCGTGCAAACTGCTTATTACAGACGGGCAGCATTTACCAGCACCTGTACAGCAGGCGCCGTTTCCAACGTAGCGGAAATCATTGTAACAGCAGCTCCTGCTACACCCTTGGAGGCAGGGACCATTGCGGCAGTTACCAGCCAATGCGTGATGGAAAACACTGCCCCATCCCTGCTGAATGCTTCGGCAGCTACTGGCGGCACGGCACCTTATACTTACCAATGGCAGTTGAATGACAATGGTAACTGGACAGACATCGCTTCTGCCAATGGCCAGCACTACCAGCCATCCCCCATTGCTGTGGCAACTTCTTTCAGGAGGAAGGTTACAGACAATGCTGGCAGTATTGCCTATTCAAACACAGTAAGCTTTACCATACAGTATACCACGCTAAAAGCAGGTATCATTGATGGGGCACAGGTTACCTGCAGCAATACAGCGCCCGGTATCATAGAGAATATCATTGATGCATGTGGCGGTGGCGGCAACCTCCAGTACACTTGGGAAATAAGCACGGCAAACGGCTCATGGACAACCATTGCCAACGCCAATGCACCTACTTACAATGCTGTTGCCATTGCTGCTGATACCAAGTACCGGAGAAGGGTTGCAGATGGCTGCAGCAACGGTGCTTACAGTAACACGGTTCAGGTATTGGTGTACCCAGCAATAGAAGCAGGAACAGTGGCCCCCCTTAGCCAAACCCTTTGCAATACTGTCACGCCAGAAAAACTGTCCCTATTGCAGGATTGCCACTATACCAATGGTACGGTGAGCTTCCAATGGCAATATGCCACCTCCCTTGCCGGTCCATGGACGGATATTGCCAACAGTGCTGGCAGGACCTCTTTCTTCCAGCCCCGCGCCCTGTCCGTTACAACTTACTACCGCCTGATGGTTACTTCTACCGTGTGCGGTGCAGTGTCATACAGCAATATAGTCGTGATCAATATCAGTAATTGTGCACAAGTGGAACAGGGAAGGAACCAAGCAAGCATTGCCCCTTCCACCCTGTCCACTAGGGGCAACCTGAAAGTGTATCCCAATCCTGCTGGGCAGGGTCAAACCATCTCCCTGATAGTCGATGGTGGGGATGGCACCTACAAGGCCGCATTGAAAAGCACCGACGGAAGGACATATAACTGTACCGTTACTTCCTCCGGCAAGGGCCAACTGCAGTTGAAACTGCCACAGCCAATAGCAAGGGGAACCTATTTGATACAGTTGTCCAATAACAAGCAACAATGGATTGAACGTATTGTGGTGCAGTAGCACGTTAAGCATATTTTAACTGAAAGGGTGCCCTGTGGGTACCCTTTTTTGTGGGGCCACCAAAGTAATTGGCCTGAGTTTTACTCACTGATGTTACGCAAACAGTATTGGAATAGTGTCAACCTGAGGTTCGCGAAGGCGATTTTAGTTTCCAAACAGGTTTCGACAGACTCAACCCCGAATGGTCCTATCGTGTAGACACATCTTTGCAAGACATGGGAGCCATCTATATTCTCCAACTACTAATAATTGGAAATCGGTCACTAGCCATTAATGCAGCAATCCTTTCATTTCATACATCGAGCAGGCTGCCCCTGAGCACCTCAGCCATTCCGTTTCCGATGCAATCGGAATTTGTCCCGTCCATAGGACACGGGATCAAAAGGAATGGGTGCAGTGCTGGAATACAAACTCCGTTCATCCATGTGCGTAATCATTCCGAAAAACTCAATCTCTCAGCAGCAAACCACAGCGGGCCACACTTGGGCAGCGCTGGTGGACAAACGGGCGGAGCCATTCGGGTTGTCCTTGGGCTTTTGCTTCTTTTGGGCCAAGCCAAAAGAAGAGGAAGAAAGCCTGTTGGTACCACACTGTCTTTCGCTTAAACACTAGCTAAATGGAACGGCTGGGAAACCAATTAACCCGTACCGCACCAATCAGTTACTTAAGAACAAAAAAGAAGAAGTACCCACGGTACAATTGACAATTACTCCTTTAAAAGATGTGTCCACACGATAGGAATGGTCGGGACAGGCTCTGACATCTGTATATAAAATTTTGCGTAACATCAGTTATTCCTATGATTGACAACCTATTTAATTATCTCCATCATCTTCTCCACCATTTTATAGGTAGCTGGGCAGTACTCAATATTCTGTTGGTGTACATGGATATAGTCAACCACTTTCTTCTTCTTCAAGTGTGGGAAACCTGCACAGTCAGCCGGCCTTACTTCATAGATGGAACACATATTGGTTGAATGGTCAAGGAACTGGCAGGGCTGCATGGTATTTACCCAGTCCTTATCGTTCTTGGGCTGGTACAGCCATTTGTCCTTGAACTCCCTTGGCTCCATATCCAAATGTGCGGCAATGCGCTTTACATCCTGTGCGGTAAAAGTAGGTGTCATCTTCTTGCAGCAATTGGCACAACTGAGGCAATCTATTTCCTGCCAAACCTGTGCATCCACCACCTCCGCAATGGCATGCAGGTTCTTGGGAGGGTTCCTTTCAATCTTCCCCAGGAAACGTTTAAACGTCTTCTTATGGTAACGGACTTTCTGGCTGAACGAGCGTAAATTGATGGGCTGCATGATACGAAGGGCATTGTTGATGATGTACCCTAACGAAAATAATGGAATTAGCAATAACATGGCAACCAGGCACCCAAGAGTAGTGACCCATTTTGACCAGTTGGGTTGTCAGCCCTGGGTAATCCATTGCTGCTTGCAGCAGTCAGGTTACCGAGTTATCGGCATTGACCCAGCCTGCCGGTAGGTAAGAATGACAAACAATGGCTTCGCCATTTGCTTTTTACTGGGAAGAAATTAAGTCGGTAAGCCGAATTACCGTCTTCCCTACCCTGACAATGGTTCTAAATGGCTCACTACCCATCCAAGCAAGAGGGCCCTGTTGAAAAATGGAGTGCAGCATTCCATGTAAACAGCTTCGAAGACCCACCAATCAACAAGCTTCAACAGCAACAAAACCCTAAACTGTCCCAAACATTCACCAAATCAACCACAGAAACCTTCCAAGGGTTACATTTGCGCCAAAACAGGAACCGGGCCACCATAAACAATGGCTGCCCGTTCATAAAATCACACTAGGACAATGCTAATAGGCTTACAGAACGTAACATTTGAATTTGGTGCAAGGGTCATTGTGGAAGATGCCACCTGGCATATACAGCCCGGCGACAGGGTGGGCCTGATCGGGTACAACGGAACAGGCAAATCCACCTTGTTAAAAGTATTGGTTGGCCAGTACACCCCGTCCAAGGGAACAGTGGAAAAAGGCCGTGATACCACCATTGGCTACCTCCACCAGGACCTATTGAGCTTCGATACCAATGAATCCATTTTGGAAGTGGCCATGGGTGCTTTTGAAAAGGTCAAGGAACTGGAAAAGGAAATTGAGGAACTGGGCAAACGCTTGGAAGAGAACAGCGAGGATGAAGCCCTATTGATTGAGTACAGCGACAAACTACACGACCTCGATGTGGCCGGTGGCTATACCATACACCACAGAACGGAGGAAGTGCTGCAGGGTCTCGGCTTCGAAAACGAGCACCTGCACAGGCCCTACAAGGAATTCAGCGGCGGATGGAGGATGAGGGTACTGTTGGCAAAAATGATCCTGCAGCAGCCCGATGTACTGCTGCTCGATGAACCTACCAACCACTTGGACCTTCCTTCCATTGAATGGCTGGAAAAGTACCTGTTGCACTACCAGGGCAGTGTGGTCATCGTGAGCCATGATAAGTATTTCCTGAACAGGATGGTGAACAAGATTGTGGAAGTGTACCAGCAGGAACTCCATATCTACAGCGGCGACTATGCCTACTACGAACAGGAAAAGGCCATTAGGATAGACATGCAGCAGAAGGCCTACGAAAACCAGCAGGACTATATACGCCAGCAGGAAAGGTTTGTGGAGCGCTTCAAGGCAAAAGCCAGTAAGGCTGCCGCAGCACAGAGCATCGTGAAGCGGTTGGACAAGATTGAACGTATTGAAAACGTAACCTTGGAAAGGCCCAACATCAAGATCAATTTCCAGGTGGACAAGCAGCCGGGCAAGATCATCAGCTCTCTGAAAAACGTGAGCAAGAAGTTTGGCGATATTGAAATTGTGAAGAATGGCAATGCAGAAATAGACCGTGGCGATAAGATTGCCCTCATTGGTGCCAACGGAAAGGGAAAGTCCACCCTCCTACGCATCATTGCAGGTGCCGAAACATTTGAAGGCGAAAGGGAATGGGGGCATAATGTGGAAGAGAGTTTCTATGCCCAGCACCAGTTGGAGGCGCTCAACCTGAACAATACCATACTCGAAGAAATGATGGAATGCGGCAGCAAGAAAAACGAACTGGAACTCCGTTCACTGCTGGGCTGCTTCCTGTTCAGCGGCGATGATGCAGACAAGAAAATCAAGGTGCTCAGTGGGGGTGAAAAAGCAAGGGTGGCACTGGCAAAAGTGATTGTGAGCAAGTCCAATTTCCTGATGCTGGATGAACCTACCAACCACTTGGACATGCACAGTGTGGAACTGCTGGCAGACTCACTCAACAAATATGAAGGCAGCTTGATACTGGTGAGCCACGACCGTTATTTCATTTCCCAAACAGCCAATAAAATATGGGAAATCGTTGACCATGAAATAAAGGAATTCAAGGGCAGTTACCAGGAATGGCTTGATTGGAACGAGCGGATGGCCAAGCAGAAACTGGCCAATGCAAAGGAAGAAACAAAAGGTGCCAAAACGGAGACTGCCGAAGTAAAAAAAAAAGAAACTAAGCAGCAGCCACAGCAGAGCAACCATGAACTGAATACCCTGAAGAACGATTTGAAGCAGTTGCAGAAAAAATTCAGCAAGGTGGAGGAGGAACTGGCCAGCATCAATAAAAACAAGGAACAAATAGAAGCAGACCTCGCCAAACCGGAGAACTATACCAACCATGCACGGTTTGCACAACTGGAAGCCGAATACAAAAAAGTGCAGCAGCAAAAAGCAGAGCAGGATAAAAAATACGAACAGTTATTTGAGGAGATCATGGAACTGGAAGGGAAGATTGGCGGATAACCAGCCCGTTGGTTGCAACGAACTGGCCGTCATTGCGAGAAAATGGCCGTCATTGCAACGAAGGAAGCAATCTAGGCCCTTCGAACAATGTCATTAAGTTAAGAAGTACAATGTCAGGTTGAGCTTGTCGAAACCGATATTTTAAACCGTAATTTTCTAAGTTGCCTTCGACAAGCTCAGGCTGACAATCCTTAGCTTAAGGACATTGTCCTTCAAAAAGAACAAAGCTTTGTAAGTATAGTGCAGACTGCTTTGCTTCGTTCCTCGCAACTCCTCGCAATGACGAAAAGACCTACTGCTTAACAGGCACACCCTTCAATTTCATCTTCTCCAAAGCCTCTTTTTTTTGCTTGTCCGTAATCCTGCTCTTCGTAACGATCTTGTTCAACTGGTAAGCAACCGATACACGGAAGTTCCTTGTTTGTGTGGAATTGAAAGATTCCAAGTTGAAATTACTGCCATACGTAAACGTAGTGTACTTCTGCACCACAAATGGGTCAATCGCATTGAAGCCAACAATCAGCCTTTTATTGAAGAACTTCTTCTGTACCCCCAGTGTCATCGTTAAATTGCTCCTGCTCCTCCCCTGCGGGTCCGCATAACTGCTATAGCGGGCATTCCCCTCAAAGGTCAGCACATTGGTAGGCGTGAAACTGTAGTTCACACTGGTATAAAAAGTGCCACCGTCCCTGTACTTATACAATGCTTTGCTTGTTTCCCCATACTGGTTGAACGTATAGCCTGCACTCGCATTCATCCGCAGTTTCTTGGTAAAGGTATAACCGCCCCAAACACTTGCTTCATATTCGTTCCTATTGTCTATGTTCAGGTAGGTCGTCTGCGTCTTCCCCCCATCTGCCAGGGTCTTGATACTATTGATGATATCCTTCACCCGGTTATAGCCCAATGAAGTATTGATATAGTACTTGCCCTTGACCCAGCTCAGGTTCCAATCAAAGTTATCCGATAGTGAAGGCAGCAGTACCGGGTTACCGAAACGCAGGTTATAGGGGTCACTGTAATCAATGTTGGGGTTCAGTTCACCTAGGCCCGGCCTCCGGATGGTTGCCCTGTATACCAGCGCAGTGTTCAGCTCGCGGCTGAACTCCTTACGGATGGTAGCCGTTGGCAGAACGTTCAGGTAATCATTCTCCACATTGCTTGAATTGCCCTTGATAAAATCAAAGTTCATCAGCGTATGTTCTGCCTGCGCACCAACCGTTAACCGCAGGTCTGCAGGGAAGGTAAAAGTGAAGGCAGCCCTGATGGTGGAAATGTTCTGGTGGTAGCGGAAATCATTGCTCAAGAGGTCATTGGGAACAAAAGTGGTATCCAGTTTCCGCAGGAAACTGGTGTTGAGTGCATTGTGGTAATTGCCCCGCTGGAAACTGGCACCCGTGGAGAAGAAGCTCCCCTTCCATAACAGAGGCTTATCATAGTTCAACCGCAGGCTGTAGCTATTGTTGTAACTATTGTAGAACTGGCTCTGGCTGCTATCGCCCGTAGTAATATAGGCACTGTTCAGGAACTGCTGGTAGAAATCCCTGTCATTGTCGTTCTTGCCAAGATTGCCATTAATAATGAAACGGAGTATTTCAGCAGGGTCCTTCCCCTTCAGGGTATAGGCAAAAGTTAGCCCATGGCTATAGCCCGTTCCATTGCTGGCATTCTCCCTCGTGCTGATCTTGTAGGTTTCCCCGAACCGATTGATATTCCTGTATTGTGTGGTACTGAAATTATCGAAATAGTTCAGGTTCCCCTGATAGGTCAGGTTCACGCTGCTCTGTTTGTTCAGTTCATAATCCACTTGTAGCCGTAAATTGGGGCGCAGGTTCCTGTTCCGGAAACTGCCCTCCGTGTTGAATTGATTGGTAGAATCTGTATAGATGTTCTGCCGCTTGGAATAACTGTTACCACGCAGTAAACTTGCCCCGATACCAAATGTGGTATTGAACGAGAAACTGTTTCTCCGGTAACTGATATTGGTAGCAAAATTGCCTTCACCCCTTGTGCCCCCGCTTAAGGTGGTCTTGCCCGTCATGCCAATCTTGCCCTTCCTTGTTACGATATTGATTACCCCACCACTTTCAGTGGCATATTGTGGCGGAGGGTTCACCATCAGCTCAATCTTTTCAATGCTGCTACCGGGCAGGCTCTCCAGCAGGTCCTTCAATTGGTCTGCGGTCAGGTCCGTTGGCTTATCATCAATCAGTATCTTGGGTTCCTTTCCTTTCAATAGGATCTTGCCATTGGGGTCATTGTTGATCAGCGGCATGCTCTTCAGCAGTTCTGCGGTAGATGAACCATTGCTCAGGGCGCTCTCGCCCACATTGTAGGTGATCTTGCCATCCCTGTTCTCGATCAATGGCTTTTCCGAATAGATAACCACTTCCCCCAGTTCGGATGAAGCAGCTTTCATTTTGATATCGCCCAAATTGAAGTCATAACGCTCCGCACGCACGTTGATGCTGTCCAGCACCACATTGGCAAAACCCGATGCCGTTACCTTCAACCGGTACAGTGCAAAGGGAAGCTTCTCAAACTCAAAGGAACCATTCTTGTCAGCCGCCTGGAATACCCGCTGGGTACTGTCTTCCATACGTTCCAGTACCACGGTAGCAAAGGCCACAGCCTTACCTGTTGCCGCTTCAACGGTGTTGCCAATCACAAGGCCAAACTCATTCTTCGCCTTCGTGGGCGCCACCTGTGCAGCCAATTGATAGCCCAATAAAACAAGCCCTAAAAGCAGTAAGCATCTATACATTTTCGTAATGGAGTTCCTATGTGCTGCAAAATAAAATATAAACCGCCTGAATGGCGAAACAAAATGGATGTATGGGATAATTAGCCTCCTTATATTTGGTTCAAAACAATCCCCAATGAAATACATTGTATATGGCATACCCAATTGCGATATAACAAAGAAGGCCCTAAAGTGGCTGGATGCACACAAAGTTGATTACCATTTCCACAATTACAAAACAGACGATATCACCGAGAGCAAATTGACGGAGTGGTGCAGCCAGAAAGGCTGGGAACTGTTCCTCAATAAAAGGGGCACCACCTTCAAGGGCCTCCACCCCGCCATACAGCAGAATGCCACTACCGAAAAAGCCGCCATTGAAATCATGGCCGCCCGTACCAGCACCATTAAAAGGCCCGTGATAGAACTGAACAATAAAGTGGTCGCAGTAGGCTTTGATGAAAGGAAATACGAAATTGTTTTCTGATTGGCCACTGGTACCAATAAAAAAGAAGGTATGTTTCTGTGGTAGCGGATAGGTCAAAGCCGCAGCAAATCGATATGTCCACAATGGTGACCTTCGTCATTTTTTCCAAGCAACTGCCCCCACAATTTTACAGCATATTCTTAACCGTAACCTTCTATGCTTGTTGCCAAGGATTAGTGGCACAATAATGGGAACAGTTGCACCAAACAATTTATATGGATATCATCATACAATCCCTGGGGTTCAATGCAGGCGAATCATTGGAAACCTTTATCAAAGAAAAAGTAAGTACACTAAAAAGTGACACCATCATCAGGGCCAATGTTACCCTGTTCAAGGGCCCAGCCGGCAATCCTGAAACCGACTATTGCGAGATACGTTTGGAAGTACCGGGCAATGACCATTTTGTGAAGAAGCACAGTGCCTATTTTGAAACTTCCGTAAGCGAATGTGTGGAAGTATTGTCCCAACAAATACAGAAAGCAAAAAACAAGCAGGCAGTACACGCCGATACCAATACCATTCAGGATGCATTGCTGGAAGCAGCAGGAGATAATGACGAGGTGGAACTGGAAGATGTTGTACGTTAAGTGCAGTTACATAAAAAGGCCCATCAAAATGATGGGCCTTTTATTTTAATTACTGATGTTACGCAAACAGCATTGGAATAATGTCAGCCTTGTCATAGTGAGCTTGCCGAACTACCCGAAGGCAAGCTAGTTTCCAAAAAGGTTTCGACAGGCTCAACCTGACATCTACATATAAAATCTTGCATAACATCCGTTAATTATTGTTTGGCTGCCCACCAATTATTGTATTCATCAATTATGTCAAGGATTTTCAAGGTAGTATAGCCCTTTTCCTTGTTCTCCACCTTTTTGGCAAGTTCAGGATAGTCGGCCACCAGTTTGCTTACCTTCTTGGCAAAGCCCAACAGTAAAGTAGGGTTTGAAATAGGGTCCTCCCCTTCCTTGTACCATACCAGTTCAGCCTTGCAGATACGTTCATCGTACTGGGCATCCGTTTCATTGATCTTCCTTACCTGAATAATATAACCTTCGTCCTTGGTATAGTAGGTACATTGTGTGATCCTGCCCGGTTTCACCGCCAGCACAAAATTGAGCGGCTTACTGAAAAGCCCACCACTGTAATGCATGGAGCGGTACACCTTATCCCCCACAGCATAGCCCTTCAATTCATCGGGCTTGTACGTTTTCTTCGTCTTCCTGTCCTTAACGTCCGTATAGAATATGCATTTGTTCTGGTTACGCGTCCTATCACCATGCTCCACAAACCCCTTAACGGTATCCCCTGCATTGGTAATGATATAGCCGGGGTAGTTCTGGTAATAGGCATAGCTCATGCCGCTCCAGTCCTGTGCCTTTAAGCCGGAACAGAACATAAAGAAAGTGCAGGCAGATAGGAAAGCGAATTGGCTGTATTGACGGTTCAATTTCATGATGCTCATTTTATACATGTTTTATTAACTTGATAAATATATTGAAATGGAGGGAACCCTGCTAAAATGATTTCGCAGCCCCGTACTTGAAGGGTATGGTATGCTACTCAAGTTGAAGCGGGGCCCATCAATGGTCAACTGTTCCTTTTGTGATGAATGTCACCCTTTATCTTCTTGGGCGGGTTTAGTTTTGTGCTGCAATAAAATTACTTTAACTAACTATCGTATGAAGGAAAGTAATTGAAGTTCTGGATGTCATACTGAGCTTTGTCGAAGCCTGCCTGCCGGCAAAGGCAGGTGTAGCGAACGCAATCTTGATTAAAAACAGGTTTCGACAAGCTTAACCTGACATACTTTCCTTCATACGATAGTCAATTTACTTATATGGCACAACACGAAATAGAGGCCCAATGGATGGGCAAGATGCAGTTCAATGCGCTGGTAAATGGCCATACCATTGTGATGGATGCCCCAGAAAGGGTTGGCGGGGAGGATCATGGGCCTATACCCAAGCCATTTGTGCTAACTGCATTGGCCGGCTGTACCGGCATGGACATAGTGTCCCAGCTTCGGAAGGAACAGAAGGAAGTGCAGGAGCTGAATATTAAAGTGACAGGCGAGCTCAGCAAGCAGGCACCTATTGAATATGTTTCCATGCACGTGCAGTATAATTTCAATGGCACTGATGGCTATCAGGAGGCTGCGCTCAATGCCGTCCAATTGTCCCAAGAAAAATACTGCGGTGTGAGCGACATGCTAAAAAAAGCATTGCCCGTTACATGGCAAGTGAACTATAATGGCATACAGCTTTTCAACAATGCCATGCAAGAGATGCAGCACCAATGAACAGAATAATGGTTTATATCAATTGGGCCTTGTCGTCCATCGATTGTTGCATTTGAACAGGACCTCCCTGTACCAAACCTCCTCGCCCAGCTTATCATGATTGCAGGTTAGTTTGCAATTCATTTGACTGTTCCGTACATTCATCTTTCAACTTCAAGCATGAAAGCATTTTTATTGGCAGGTTCCTGCTTGGCCTTGCTGGCTGCCCATGCCCAGGTCACCACGGGCAGGTTCATTGCAGACAAACATACCGGCTGCCAAGTATGGGTGTCCAATGGTTATACTGATTCGGATAGCTTGACCATCAACTGGACAGGAGGATGCCTTAACAACATGGCCGCAGGAAAAGGTACACTAACATGGTATACCGCAGGAAGGAAGGTCTCCACCTATACCGGTTCCATGCAGAAGGGCAACCCTAACGGACAGGGCAAGTATGTTTTCCCCAATGGGTTTATACAGCAGGGGAACTTTGTGGATGGCCTATTGAACGGGCATGGAAAGGTCCTCTTTCCCAATAGTACCAATAAGTTGGAAGGCCATTTCGTAAATGGTGAACTGTTGGACCTGGACAGTGCCTACCTCAAGCACCTGCACAGGAATGTAATAGCCGAAACTGACAGTACGGACATGTACATGAACGACGGCAATTCCAAAAGCCTGCTCTACTATGCACTCGTTCCCCCAACAAAAGCAAAGGGCGTACTGGTACTGTTGCCCGGTACTTGGGACAGGGTGGAATACGTAATCAGCAGTAACCGTGACCTATGCCAAAGAAGCTTCAACAATGGTATTGCAGTATTGGTGCTATCTGTTAACCAGCGCCTTACATTGAATACCGATGTGCTGGATTTCATGAACCATGCTTTTGTGGATGCCATCAAAAAATACCAACTGCCCAAAGACAAATTTGTGCTGGGCGGCTTCTCCATGGGGGGCCTGTTCAGCATACGTTATACGGAAATGGCCTATGCCGACGGCACCCAAACTGCCGTTGTTCCAAAAGCTGTTTATAGTGTTGACGGTCCTACCGACCTGGAAAACCATTACTGGGAATTTGAAAAGGCCCATGAAAGGAACCCCAACAACCAGGAACCGATTTATGCCATTGCTGAATTCAAAAAGAACATAGGTGGCCCGCCAACAGCATTCCGCGAAAAATACATTTACTACTCCACCTTCTCCAAAGCGGAGAAAGATGGCGGCAATGCGAAGTACCTGCAACATGTTCCTGTACGCATTTACAATGATGTGGACGTGAACTGGTGGATCATCAACCGGGGAGCGGACCTGTATGACATGAATGCGCTGGACCAATCGGCCATGATCAATTTCCTCATCAAGCAGGGCAACAAACAAGCAAGTTTCATCAACGCCTACGGCAAGGGCTACCGTTTGGAAGGCAACAGGCACCCGCACTCATGGTCCATTGTAGATGCACCTGATTGTGTAAAATGGATAAAGGAATGTATTGAATGATTGGGTCAGGGTTTATCATCACTACTAAGCTGCATGCTCTGCACCATGGCCATCTGCCGCTCCAACAAAGGCAACTTGGCCGATGCCCATTGCCTGATATTGTGGTCCTGCCCCCTTTCAATCTCGTTTTTGAAAGCATTGTGTTCCTGCTCCAGGCGGCCTGCAAGGAATAGCAAATAGGCCCTATCAAAATCCACACTTCCCTTTAATAGAAGCTCCTCATATTTGCCCTGGTCTTCCTTGTTCAGCACTTCAGGCAGGCCCATGCTCTTTGACTGCACGAGGCCACCCAGTTCCGTATTCAGATTGCTGTAATATTCAATCATGTCCCTGCCCAACTGCACCACAGGCCTTGACAAGGTATTGGACAGGGCCAATTTGCCCAATTGCTCCCCCATCAGGTTGCTTTCGCCAATAGCTGCAACAAAGCGGGCATCAGCCTCTGTACCTATGCTGTCAGCCGACAGGTCAGGAACCTTTTTATTGGCCTGATTGTCCCTACATGCCGCAAAGGCAATCAGACCAAGCAGGCATATTCCTAGAAAGGTATTTTTCATAACTACTATTTATAGTCAATAATGATCGTTAACACAAATTGCAATGATTGGCCATTGATAAAAGCAAAAAAACTGAATCGGTAGCTTCTTTTCTTTGGCTAAAGCCATTTCTACAGCGGCTTCATTGTCGTTGGCTTAAGCCAACGGCAAGCGGAAGCTTCCTCCAAAAGGCTTTAGCCAAACTGCATTAATTATCCAGCAGGGAAGGTTTCAAATATGGAGCCACAAACCATCAGGGGTATGAAGGGTAGTGACTCATTTCGAAAGCAGGTTGTCAAACCCGAGCAACCAATGTTTGCTCCGCAAACAAGCACATTGAGCCTGCCTTTGCCGGCAGGCCGGCCGGCAAAGGCAGGGATGACACCCGATAGCCATCGGGTTTACCACCAAGACACAAAGGAAAAAGCGGAGCTTTTTAAACTTAGTGCCTTTGTGCCTTGGTGGTAAGCATAAAAAAACATTTGTTTACAAATGGTTTTTAACATCTTACACTAACCCGATGTCTATCGGGTGCCATTCGCAGCAATATCATAGCTTGTCGAACTACTGCCGAAGGCGATTTTCTATAGGAATTCTATGAAAATCGTGGCAGGCCCTGACAATCATTCAAAATGAGCCGCAACCCTATGAAAGGATAGCTATTAACAGATAAAACAGCAATAACCCTTTATAATAAGACCATTGCAATATCCCTTTGATAAATATTTACCCAATCCCATCATCGGTAACCATCCTTCTTTTATTTTTGGGCAAATACTGGTGCCCCTAAACAGCCAGGCAAAATTCACCAACCATGAAAAGGTTCCTTTATTTTTTACTATTTCTATTGATTGTTGGTGGCATGGCAGCTTGGCTTGTTCTGGGCAGCGGCACTGCTTTTACAGAAAAGACCAAATCATTCATTGTGGAAGAAGGCCAAACGGACAAGGCTTCTGTAATCAACTTGATGGAGAAAAAAAGCATCATCAAGCACGGTAGCGTTTTTGCCGCACTGGCCGGTGCAATGGGCAGTTTTGAAAAGCTCAAACCCGGTAAGTATGAAGTCAAGCAGGGCGAAAGCCTCCTGAACATTGCCAGGATGCTGAAGAACGGCAAGCAGGCCCAGTCCAAATTGATCATTACCAAGTTAAGGACAAAGGAAGACCTTGCTAGGCTTATCAGCAGGAACTTCGCCAACGACTCCACAGAAGTGATGCAGTTCCTCAACTCCAATGATTCATTGAAACCCTTCAATGTGGACAGCAATACCGTGTTCACCCTGCTCATTCCCGACACCTATACCTATTACTGGAACACTTCATTGCGGAAAATTTTCCAGAAACTCCACGATGCCAAAAACAGTTTCTGGAACAAGAATGACAGGACCAAAAAAGCAGAGGACCTGGGCTTCTCCCCCAACGAAATCTACACCCTGGCTTCCATTGTGGAGGAAGAAAGCAATGATGAAGGCGATAGGCCCAAAATTGCCAGTGTGTACATGAACAGGTTGCACAGGAACATGGCCCTGCAAGCAGACCCTACCGTAAAGTTTGCCCTCAAGGACTTCATGCTCAAGCGCATTTACGAAAAGCATACCCAGTTCCAGTCGCCCTATAACACTTACAGGAACAAAGGCCTGCCCCCCGGTCCTATATGCACCCCTTCACCCAAATGTTTGGATGCCGTGCTGAATGCCCCCAGAACGGATTATATTTACTTTGTGGCCAATGCCAACTTGGATGGCGGCAGCCATTTCAGCAGTTCCTATACGGAGCATTTGCAGTACGCCAAGGAATACCAAAAAGCCTTGGATACCTATATGGAGCAAAAGAAACAAAACCAAGCACCTTAGAAGCTGTTTAAATTCAATTCAGCGGTTTCCCCATGTAATTTTTTGGCTACAACTGCGTTGAATTTTTCGCCATAGGCAACCAGCTATGCCTGCAAAATTCGCCTTGTTTCGCTAAAAAAATATACGATGAGGAATTCCGCCAATCAAATTCAAACAGCTTCGCAGTGACAAAACTCGACCGCATTTTTTTCACCTTGCCACCCGTTGCTTTTCTGGTAAGGAAAAGCAAGACCATTTCCCCCCCGGGCTTTTGGGGATTCTCGCTGCATGCGGTGGCCCATGTGTTTTCCAAGCAGATCAAAAAAGTGGGGCTGTACGAACGTGCAGCGGGCATATCGTTCAACTTGGTAGTGGCCATGCCCGCAGCCCTGCTGTTCCTGTTTTCCATCATACCCTATTTTCCAGAGGCCATCAATTTCAAGCGGCAGATACTGCACCTGTTCAGGGACCTTACCCCCAACTCCACCACGTACAAGTTCATAGAAAGCCTGTTGAATGACCTGCTGAAAAAACATGTGGGCGTGTTCTCCTTCGGTTTCGTGCTGCTCATGTACTATGCCTCCAATGCCATGATCGGCATTATCAGGACATTCGACAAATCCATTTCCGAGAAGAAAGCCTATTTCTTCCATCGGCGTTGGAGGGCCATCAAAATGATCGCCATCCTTTTCCTGCTCATATTGGGTTCCTTGCTGGTACTGGTGGGGCAGGAACAATTGGCCATTATACTCAAGGGGCTCTTCCACATGAAAAGAAGGGCAAGGATCCCCTGGTGGGACGGGGTAAGATGGATTATCATTGTGGGCTTTATCTTTTATGGCATTGCCTTTATTTACAAGTTTGCGCCGTCCGTTACCAAAAGGTGGAAACTTTTCTCGCCCGGCTCCTTCTTTGCCACGGTGCTGATCCTGCTCACCACCGTGCTGTTCTCCTATTGGGTCAACAATTTTAGCAGTTACAACAAGGTATATGGCTCCATTGGAACGGTTTTGGTGATGCTCATGTTGATCTATATCAACTCGTTGATCCTATTGATCGGTTTTGAGCTGAACCTGAGCATCATGCTGCTCAGACTGGAAGCTGATAAACAAAAGCAAAAAACGATGGGTGGTTTGGAACCCACCAAAAATGCCGATACATTTATAACCTCAAAACAAAAACACGCACCATGAAAAAGGTAATCCTGTTTTCCATGCTGGCTTTTTTCGCAGGCCGCATCATTGCACAGAATATACAGTCCATACCCGTAGGCACACAGGCACCCTTAACGGAAGTGAAGATGAAGGACGTTTCCGGAAAGGAAGTGGCCATCAAGGATGCCATGAACAAGAATGGCGTATTGGTCATGTTCAGTTGCAATACCTGCCCCTATGTGATCAAGAACCAGGAACGTACCAAGCAGATTGCTGAATATGCCATCCAGAACAATATTGGTGTGATCATCCTCAATTCAAACGAGGCGCAGAGAAGCGATGCAGACTCCTATGAAGCCATGAAGAGCTATGCCAAGGAGCAGGGCTACAGCTACAGTTATGTAGTGGACAGGAACGCCAAAGTGGCCGATGCATTCGGCGCCACCCGTACACCCGAAATTTTCCTATTGGATGCTACAGGCAAAGTGGTGTACAAGGGGGCCATTGACGATAACCCATCAGAACCAGATAACGTAAAGCGCCAACATGCCAAGGAAGCCATTGCAGAAAGCGTGGCCGGTAAAACCGTTACGGTGAAGGAAAGCAAATCGGTGGGTTGCAGCATCAAGAGAAAGGCTTAGTAGAAATAGTTGATAAGGAAAGGCAGGAACCGGGTTCCTGCCTTTTTTATGCGTTGTAAGTTGTTTCTTGGAAGCGATAGCCCCAACAAGTGCCTATAAAGGATGCGCATAGCCAATGGCAAGGGATTGGACTCGCTGTAACCTTCGCTTCCATCTTCGCCGAGGTTCTGTGTTTTCCACCAACCTCGATTGCTTTTCAAAACTGCTCTCACTATGAAACCAGCAGGTGAAATGCCAATTCCGAAAATCGGGAACAGCTTGCTGGGGCTACGTTTTTTTAAGGCGCCGCTTTAGGAACACCAATCTGCTACAGCCTTTCTTCAATTATTCACTGATGTTACGCAAAATATCAAATACTGATGTCAGGTTGAGCTTGTCGAAACCTATTTGGAAACCAGATCGCCTTCGAGGGCCTCAGGCTGACATTATTCCCACATTCTTTGCGTAACATCAATTATTCAAACAAAACTTTCCCGGTATCAAGGTCATAATAAGCACCGATGATTTTTACCTCATTCTTGTCCACAAGGGGTTTTAAAACAGGAGTGGATGACTTTAATAAATTAACACCATGTGCAATATTGGCCTTAACCAACATGTCAATATTCGATTTCTGGTTAGCGGGAATAATTTTCTGCTCTTCTTCGGAAGCTATATAATTAACCAAATTGTGGATGTGGTCGCCGTTGTTTTTTTCGTTTCCAGATGATGCTGCGTATGCCTGAACAGCGCCACAGTTTTCATGGCCCACTACCACGATTAGTTTGCAATGAAGATGTTCAACAGCATACTCAATACTTCCCAATTCATATTCCCCTATGATGTTGCCTGCTGTACGTATGGAAAAAACATCGCCCAATCCTTGGTCAAATATTAATTCCGGCGGCACCCGTGAGTCGGAGCAACTAACAAGAACAACAAAAGGATCCTGTCCTTTCTTTAACTCCCTGATCCTATTCAGTGTTTCATGGGGATGTATGGGATACCCACTTACAAACTTCTCATTTCCCGCTTTCAGCCTGTCAAGTGGCAACTGTGTATTGACCTGATTCCCTTCCTGCTTTTGCTTGCAGGAAAAAAACAGGTTTATACATAATAGTATTCCTACAAATTTCATGTTATGTCATTTAAGTTATTCAGTAATACGCTTATCATCAGTGCTAGCTTGTCAAGCCCAACTTGCATACCCCCCATGTTGTACGCAGTCTCATTTGAATGTTACTGTCATGCTTATATGCTGAAAGTAACCGTCTAAATGACATATAGAGGAATATACCATTTTATCATTATTGTTTAACCCTTCAAAAATATCGTTTTCAAATAGCCTTAGGAATTCTTTCATTTTTCCCTCACTTGCAAGAAAAGTTGATGTGATTGGGGTGAAGTATCTGTCATTTAAAAAACCAACTGAAGCTTCGGTACCCTTGTGCAGATTTCCATTGCTGAAATTTGTGAAGAATTTTCTATTGCCAGAATCTACAATTTGGAGTGTGTCGGATTTTAAGCTTTTGGGTATACTTTTAAACCCAATATTTACGGAGAAGGAGCTATCTTGCTTTATGCGTGAATAACTAATTCCAATATTTAGTTTAGAACTCTCTTTAAATGTTGCAGAATCGGTTAATAAATCAAATTTGTAATAAAGGATTGTGTCATTTGAATTCAATCCTGATATAATGCTTCCTTCAACATATTGTTTTTCTGATTTGCCTTCAAGTCTCTTGGTTTCTTGAATTGTAAAGCTGTGTTTCTTACAAGAGAGGAAAGGAATTAGAAGGGAAAAAATAAAAAGTTTTGACATTTTCATAAGGGTCATTAGATATTGTGTACAATGTACAGCGCTTGGGGATGTTGGGATTTTGAAAAACGTCCTCCCAAAACTGAAGTTAAATTTATAATTAAAAGTTGATGTTAAGATATAAAGCTCAACAAAAATTGTCCGCCCCCCAATATTACCAATCCTTATGTTGTACACAGTACTCCCCTACTGGTCTTTTGAAAAGCAGGGCAGTACATCTTCTTTAAAATAGGGTTCCTGATTTACCCAGAATATGTAGCTTACCCTCAAAAAATCCTTGGCGAAAGCATGCAATAACGGAACAAGGTTTTGCCGTGGCTTATTTCCTGCATCCTCTTTTTCATCACCGGTTTTACCAAAGTAATTGCCATCCTGTACCGCAATGCCCAATGGAACGGTATATTGCCCTTCATGCATCAATGTAAGTGCATGGTTAAGTTGCCCCTTTCTTGTTACCATTAAGTCCGGTCCGCCAAGTCCAACACCAATCTCCTCCCCATATTTGTATATGCTACGAAGGTATCCCTTATCGTTCCAGGGTAGCCATTCCCCTGGGGTAAAATTGGCATATATCATTGTTGTTGAGTTTGGGAACGATTTTTTCAACGCCAGCATATTTTCCTTTAAACCTTGGATATACCCCTGCTCGGAGAAACTGCTGTCTGTTTTTGCACTTACGCCAATTGCCGTTTCCTGAAGATTGATGCCTTCTATTTTGCCGTCAAATTCGTTTCCCAATGCTTGCAGCAGCAAGGCAAACCGTTCCCTTACATTTTTGTTCCAACGTTTTGCAACCCAGCCTTCAGGTTTTCCTGCATCATTGTATTGAAAGGTGGCACCGCCATTGTATTCATCGGTCATTAAATAGTCAGGAATGGCTTTATACTTAGGGTTGAAGGTGACATCCTGTAATTGCACAAAGATTTTTTTGCCAAACTTTTTTAGGTATTCATAGTCCTGCCTTAAAATAGTAAAGTCATATTTCCCTTTTTTAAATTCAAAGTCCCTCCAGGAATACATGATTTGGGCCCCTTTGAAAACAGGATGCTGCAGGAAGGGGTGGTTAATGATGGCCTCCCTATCTGTTGAGAAATAAACAAAGTGCTGGATACTGTCTTTTCTTATTGGACAAGTAGCAGTTAGGTATTTTTTATAAGCGTCCGCATATTTTTCGCTTTGATTCCCTTTTTCTTGTGCAGTAGTAGGTCTCCATACTATTAGTAGGATAACCATTAAGAAATAGCGGTGGGTGATTGTTGATTTTTGGAATACAGCAGCCATGCTCAATTTTGGGTTTAGTAGGTGTACAATGGGCAGGGCCTGCTGCTGTGCTGGAATCTATAACGTCCAGCCGGGAACTGCAGCCCGACCCCGCCAATGCGGGGCGGGTGATGAAGATAGGAACAAAAGCTCAACAGCATCCGGTCAGCACGGGCCGCTGCTGATAGCGAACAAAAAAGAGGGGATGTTATTACGTTTGCCAGCATAGCAGCAAACCCAAGTTAGCGGGTTATTCACTACAAAATACAAGGGACCATTTACATAACCAGTTATCAACTGGTTTTCATTTACCATCCTTAGTTAGCCATGCACAGGCTTGGCACAAAATTAAGGATAGCTGCTTCGATTGAAAGTTATTGGAAACTAATGAGAACTGGGGAGAGAAGCTGCAGAGAAAGAAAGGTCACAATATGCCCGAGCTGCTAATCTTGTTTAAATTTCGATTTACGCTTGCTTATAGGCATATCTTTGTTTACTTAAGCTTGGCTGTACAGTTGCCGCTTCTGAAAGGACAACATGTAAGAAAGGGAAGAAAACGCTGCAGTCATGAGTAAATAATTCACTAACCATAAATTTAAATCTATGCCCAAAAAGACAGTTGAACCTAGGAAGAACAAGCCTACTAAAAAGAAAAGTTCAGCACAGAAGAAAGCGGATCCAAAGAAAAAACTACGCTAAGGTCAAAGACGCCAAGGGCCCGGTTCACAGAGCCGGGCTTTTTTTATGCCGCTGTTTGAATGTTGGTTTAGGACTATAGCACCAGGTTTTTCCTTCAGCAATTAAAACAAATCCGTGAATGCTTTAGCCCTTGTTTGGTGTTTTCACCTGCAGGATGGGATGAACGAAAACTAAATTTGAAAAAGTTATGCTGATAAGCATTGAGTTCACGAGTTCGGTTTGCTCTTCCAAGGACTTTTTTAATTGAGCCTCTCACTAAGTTGACGGCTATGGTGAAAACACCAACCAACTACAAAGTCTTCGCCGAGGTTCTGTGTTTTCCACCAACCTCGATTGCTTTCTAAAAACCTCTCTCACTACGAAACCAGCAGGTGAAAACAGCTTGCTGGGGCGACGATTTTTTTAAAGGCGCTGCTTTAGGAACACCAACCACCTACAGTAGTAGGTTTCCATACTATTAATAGGATAACCATTAAGAAATAGCGGTGGGTATTTTTTATTTTTTGCAATACTGCAGCCATGCTCAATTTTGGGTTTGGTACAAAATACGAAAAGACAATTTAAATAACCAGTTATCAACTGGTTTTTATTTACCATCCTCAGTTAGCCATGCACAGACTTGGCACAAAACTAAGGATAGCAGCTTCGATTGAAAGTTATTGGAAACTAATGAGAACTGGGGAGGCAATTTTTTGAAAAGAGAAAAAAAATTTGGCCAAATTAACCAATAGCTTAATTTTGGACAATTAATCTATAGCTTAATTATTTGACACGGTTATGTGAAATACTAAATATATCGGCCGATGGGAAAAAAGCGGTTTGCATTGACAAGGAAAACAAAGAGGCAATTCTTGCTTATATCCGTCAATCAAATAGGCATTTAAAGAAGTTCAGGCATATTGTGGCACTTATATTGGAAGGCCACAAGAATACAGACCTCTATGACAAAGAAGATATTGATGACAAATCGAAGGATGTAACAGCGATGAAATTTTTTAAGGGACAAGAAAATGACCGCATTTATTGCAAGGAACAAAGAACACCAGAGGGCATTTACATTATTGTAACTGCAGAAATTTACCCGAAAAAAAAGTCAGATAAAGTAAGCAAGAAAGAAATTCCCATCATTCACAAAATTGCAAAATATGAGTACACAATTGAAGCACCCACAAATTAACGAAGAGTACCTGGACCTGTTTGCTTTCAAAAGCAAGAATGAAGAAATTGAGCATAATGCCCAGATGATTTCCTACCGCATTTTAAGTGAGGTAGAAAAAGCCTGCGACGAAAAGAATATCAACAAAAAGGAGCTTGCAGCAATGGTTGGCTCTTCTGCCAGCTATATCACACAGCTTTTCCGAGGTGCGAAGCATGTGAACATGGATATGATGGCAAGGTTTGAAGAAGTTCTTGAATTTGGTTTTGAAATCAAGGTTAAACACAATGCAGAATCGCATAGCGATTTTGTTTTTAACCAAGTAAACAATTTGGGTATCAAAAGATACCAACACAAGCAAAATATGTGGCACTGCTTTACCAAGCAAAGTGGAACCGGGGCATCTGAACATAGTGCCGCCATTCTGGACATGAAACCAAACCATTTGAACAAGCAAAAAGCATCTTAATGAAAGCGAATGCATCCCCCTTAAGCATCCTTGATTTCGCCATTACCAAAATGGACTTCAATATTCTGCCCCCCCCTAAGGGTAATGAGGCAGATATTGATATGGGCAATTATGAAATAGATATAGATTTTGGGATACAAATAAAAGATTTTATACAGGTTTACATCTCTGCAAAAATTAATACAGAGGAGCAACTCCCAGGCTATAGGCTATTTGCAGAAGCTGGTTGTTTCTTCAAGTTCAACGATGGCGTAAAGCTGAGTGATCAGCAGAAGGCAGAAATAGAAGGCTATTCAACCGTTTATATTGCCCTCAATAGTTTGCGAGGGCTTATTAGCAGCTTTACCGCCAACGCACCATTTGGCAGGTATATACTTCCCTCTATTGACCTGAATGACCTGATTGCAAAAAAAAGGGACTCACTTATAGCAGATAAAAAATCAAATAAAACTGTGGCAAGTAAAAACAAAAAGGTAACAGTTAAGGAAAGCAGCAGAAAGGCAAAAACTAATTAAAACATGACAAACTATAAGTATCTAAGTCAGTAACAGGCAGGATGCAGGGCAAAACGGAATGATTTATATGAAAGTTTGACGCATTTGTTAAAACTAATTTTTTTGGCAAAGAGTTTGTAGAAAAAAATACACAGTAGTTCTTTAAAAAGTGAAGCCTTGATTGTTAGAGCAATCAAGGCTTACAGAACGGTAGAGAAAAAGTTGCAACACTCGTGGCACCCTTTGGGGTGCCGCCTCTTCCGGTGGTTATTTTGCAAATATAGGGGGACGCCAATTTTAGGCTTCCTTAATTACGGAAATATTTTATCCTCCCTTTAGTTCAATCTACTCCACTTCCCCTTTTTCCTGAACAGTACATCCATCCAATCATCCATGCTAAACGCATACAGGCTTATTGTGCCTGTATGTAACCGAATTTTTAATTTTTAACCTCATGAACAATGGGAAAGAATCAGCATGTAGTACCACGTGGCAAGGATTGGGCCGTTAAGGGAGCAGGCAATGAAAAATATACTGCCATTACCTCCACGCAATCAGAAGCTATTAATATAGCTAGAGAGATTGCACGAAACCAGCGATCGGAATTAGTCATCCACAACAGGGAAGGGCAGATAAGGGCCAAAGACTCTTATGGAAACGACTCTAATCCACCTCACGACCAAAATTAAGTACATCAATTACCAATTAATTAAAGACCAGTTATGATTTTGAATACAGAAATTGAAAGTTTTGCAGGATATGAAACTGATAGTTTTATAACCAAAAAACAACTTGCCAAAATTTTAGACAATGCTCCTGACTATAAACAAGAACTACTAGAAATATTTCAGGTTCATGAAAGCAATATTGAAATTCTAAAAATTGGAAACTCGAAGCAACTTCTTAACTCCATAAATACGCTTGACTCTCAATGTGAAAAAATTGATATCGTGAGTAAAGTAAAAGACGTTCATCTTCTAAAGTTGATGGATGCGGAGAAAGCCCTCTTTGAACTGTTTTCAGTTGAGGACAAATTCGTATTAAAAACAAACAAATCAGATTTACTATTAGCAGAAACGAGGTACAATGCAAAAACTGACGTACTGGATATTTACAACTTTAGCAAATTTGCAAATTATTGTAGGGACAAACAGTATGAAGATTTAGTAGAAGAAATCGGAGACTACCTAAAAGAGAAAAACAAAAACAATGAAGAAGAAAAAAAATTTAGACTCCTTTATAAAAAGGAAGATAAGAAGTTTTATCTCAGGGCATTAACTTCTAGTCAAGATTATAAAAATTTTGGAATAAATTTTTCTGTATTTGTTGCACTGATATCGCTTGGAAAGTATGTAGAAAATAATGGGGATGAAATTTATATAGACACTTATGTCGTTGATGATTCTAATGTGTATGTGTCGTTCACTTTCAATAGGGATAAAGTAATCGATAAAAGCCTCAGTCTATCATTTAGCTTGATCTTGGAAAATGATGAAGTTAAAAGGAACGCAGTGTCATTTAATGGCTTGTTTAAACTCAACTACAACGAAAAAAATAAAACAAGCGGTATTTATTTAAAACCTTACGGAATAAAAAAAGAAAATAATGCCTTCCCGGTAGATTTATTGAATTATCAGCATAGAGGCACTGTTGATGCTGTGTTTGAAAAGATTAAAGAATTGCCAACACTCATTGACTTTTTCATTAAGCAAGTTAGTGAAGATGCCAAAAAAATCTCTTCGCTTGCAAACCCTGAAGATGTAAAAGCTTTCATACGTGATAAAGTAAAGCGTTCAAAAAAACCGGAATTCCAAATATATAAGGACAGAATTGTCAAAAAACTAATGAGCATAACAGTTGATAGCACATTTAAATTATTTGAGCTACTAAGGGAAGTTGAAGATTTATTTGAACACGATGATATTATTTCTTTAAACTTTTGGAGAAACAAACTATACGAATCTTTAATAGAAAGGAAATAAGCATAGTGAGGGGAACTGATTTATTTAAATTTAAACAATATCACAATGACAACATATCATGAAAACAAAAAAATAAAATGGACTGATTCTGGCACAGCTTACCATGACAATGGGAAATTGGCCCATACATCAGGAGGCACCTCTTATCATTCCAATGGCAAACTGGCTCGAACTTCATCAGGAACAGCCTATCACGACAATGGCAAGCCTGCTCTTACATCTTCCAGAACAGCATATTATGCAAATGGTAAGCTCGCACGCACATCATCAGGAACAGTCTATCACGACAATGGTAAGCTTGCATATACCTCTACTGGTACCTTTTATGATTCAAATGGCAAACTTGTTAAAAAGGCAAGCTTTAGTATATCGCTGGGCGAAGGAATTGTATTAACCCTTGCACCCAACGTTAAAGTCACCGTATATGGCAGGATAGTTAATTGACAGCCATAAATCAATGCAATAGATCCCAACTCTTAAATGACAAAAGATGTTACCAATAAATAAAATAAGACTAATTGGGCAAGGTGGTTTAGGCATCGTTTCTCTTTACCAAGCTAATGATGGACAACAATTCGCTGTAAAACAAATGCTTTATCAGTGGAACAATGACCACTTTGAAAGATTTAAAAGAGAAATTAATATCATGACCAATTTGGCCCATAAGAATATTGTAAGGCTACTGAACTACAACATTGACATTAATAACCCTTGGTATGTAATGCCATTTTATGCTGATGGTAGCTTAAGAGATAAGCTTAAGTATCTTCAAATGAAGAGTCAAGCTTATTCAAGCAATGATGCTTCAAGTATTATTTATTTCTTGGCAGATGCCCTTAGCCATGCTCATAATCAAGGTATTGTTCATAGGGACTTGAAGCCTGAAAATATTTTATTTAATGGAAATGACCCTATGCTCGCAGATTGGGGCATTGGGAAATTAATACATCGACAAAGCAAAAATCTTACTAATGGTGGCTGTATTGGCACACCTCTCTATTGTGCCCCTGAACAATGGGCTACAGGAAATGCAGATAACCGTGCAGACATCTATTCATTGGGTATTATCTATAGGGAACTGCTTACAGGTTCAACAACAGGGCGAATAGAAGATTTTCAAATAAATGCCATTGTTGATAAAATGACGATGCAAAGTCCAAGTAACAGATACCCATCTATGGCAGAAGTGATGAAAGATATTGAAAAGTTGAATAAAGTAAATATAACAGACCCAATGAGCGGCTTTGGAGAAAACTTGGCGAAACTAGGACTTGCTGCTTTAGGGGTCTATGTCTTTTATCAATTGTTCGCAGAATAACAACTTTCTTATTTTATTTAAGTATAATCAAGTGTATTTATGGAAAAACTATCTATTAAAAACATTGTTGAATTCAGGCACAAATCTGATAAAAGCAAAAAGAGTTTTGTAATGAGATTAAAGCTAGATAAATTAAAAAGTGATTCTGAAGGAGGTGGTGACTATTGGATTAGTTGCTGGAGTGCCATAAGTAAAAGTTTCAGGTTAAATAATTTGGAATCAATAATTGAAAGAAGAGATGAGTTGATAGAAAGAAATGAAGAAACTGAATCCAAACGAATAAAAATAATGTACAAAAGGAATATCGATATTTTATACAATTACGAAGACTTTGATTTGAAAAAATGGAGGCCATCCAAGGATATGAAATTCTTAAGGAAAGAAAAAGCTGATTCTATCTTGACCATTAAAGGATTGCTAGTGCAAGTAACTCCACACCATGTATTTACAATTCAAAAGAATGGAGTTGAAGAAATAGGAGCAATTTGGTTTATCGCAAAATTAAATGGCTTCAAAAAAGATGAGCTAGGAATGTTTGCTGATATTTTATATAGGTACCTAAAAATAAATTTCTCCAAAGACTATATTCTAAATCCTAAATACTGTATTGCTGTGGATGTGTTCAACAACTTTGAGGTAAATTATTCCCAATTGGAAAAAGAAGCACTACCAAAAATTCTAAACACAACCTTGGATGAAATAAAAAAATTGATGTAACGAAAGACAACAAAACATCTGAAAGTGCTAGTATTTTAAATTTGAGTGACTTTACCCTTTGTATATATAGAACATATGCACCAACCAGCTTTTCATCTGGGCATTTTGCGGGATTGGATTTTTCACCTTAGGCGCTAGACTATGGCTGTAAAATCCGCCCGTTTCGCTCCTACCCGAATGGCCAGGCGGGCAAAAATCGTCTACTTATTATTTTATTAACTAATTTTAAACAGCTTCTGAGCTTTTCAGTATGGACCACCAACCAGTTCCGCCCTCCTTGTAGTGATGGCGGCAATAAACAAGCCCCTTTCGGAGAGGCCAATTTCCACCTTGGCCAATTCCTGCGACTTGTCAAGCAGGGCAAAAACGCCAGCTCCTGCTGGCTGAAACCCATTTCTTCCCTAATCTGGTTGATACTCATATAGTTGCTGTTTTGTTTCTGCTACCTTGCTTCCTTTTTGAAACGGTACATGGCGGGCCCTCCATTCGCTCTGGCTTTGATAAGAAGGTATGCGATACAGTTTTTTTTGTTGTGCTTTGCAAGGTTCAGTCCATCGCTTTTTGTGATGCCACGCCCAGCAACGCTGAGGAAACTCCGCAAAGAAGAAATAAAACACCACCGGAGGCGTTCGTTCATTTTTTGTTCCGTGGGGAGCCGGAACAGGAACATCGGCAAAAGCGGATGTCACGGATTGAATGTCACGGATTTTCGTGTGACATTCAATCCGTGACATATCCACATGGCGAACTGCGTAGGGAACCAGGGGGAAATTCAGTAATTGACAGATTTTTAAAACCAAAGGACAGTTTGACAGCAAACGCGGCCAGCATGTACCAGGTCAAGTTGTTTTACGTTGGTACCAGCACTTGTCAAGTTTCTGGTGTCAAGTTTTATTTCTTGACATCAAATTCTTGACATGCCACTTGTCAAGTTTCTCGTGTCAAGTTTTTTTTCTTGACATTCAATTCTTGACATGCTGGACAAAGAGGTACGACGAGCCGATGGAGGTGGTGCAAAACAGGTTACTAAACACCGCAGGGGCCCTTGCTGCACAACGAAGCTGCACCCTAACAAAAACCAGTGCATTCTTTTGCTAAAAAATGTTAAGTTTTTTTTGTTAAGTTTTTTTTCTTAACATTTTTTTCTTAACATTTTTTGGATTGTTTATACCTCTAGGATCAAGACAGGTTGGCAGAGAAAGGGGCCACTATATAAAGCAGCCCAAGCTGGTAAGGTGGGCCCCGCTTCCCGAAATACCTTCTTGTATATGGGCTGAAGTGGTAGTGCCATTTCTGGTTATAGTAAAACTACCAGTTGTTACGTTGGTACCTATAATAATAGGTGCTATCCTGGAGTTGTGGCAGACGGCAAAAAACTGACACACCGCTGGTATTATAGGCTTGTTGGTACTTGATCAGTTTTTTTTCATGATCAAAAAAATGTTTTAGTTGGTCAAAAACAAGCTTAACCTTATTTTGCTACTTATTCTGCAAAAACTAACTGCTTTCATGAACCCAAAAACGAAGATTGCCTTCCTGCTGCTTATATTATTGCTTACGGGGCTTGCTTATTCCAACCATTTCCACAATGCTTTCCACTTTGATGATACGCATACCATTGTTGACAACCTGAATATCCGCAGTATCAGGAACATCCCCCATTTTTTCAAGGATGCGGCTACCACCAGCACTTTGCCCCTAAACCAGGCTTACCGTCCGGGGTTGACCACACTGAATGCCATTGATTATTACTTGGCTGGCAAGAAGGTACCGGAACCGTTCATGTTCCATGTATCCATTTTCATCAGCTATTTGCTGTTGGGCATCCTCTGTTTCTTCCTTTTTCAGGACTTACTGAACAAGAGCCTTGCCAGCAAGTACAACTCCATCATTGCACTCTTTGCCACGGCCTGGTTCCTATTGCATACCGCCAATGCGGAAACCATCAACTATATCATTTCCAGGTCCGATTCATTTTCCACGTTGATGATCGTGCTATCATTTATTCTTTATATCCATTTCCCCAAATCAAGGAAATGGTGGCTGTACTTTATACCCTGCATCATTGGATTCTTTGTAAAGGAGCCAACCATCATGTTTGTGCCACTGCTGTTTGTGTACAAATTGCTGTTTGAACAAGGTTTGAATGCGAAGGAATGGTTCACCAAGTTTTCCACTGCATTCCGTTCCTTCAAGCAGGTACTGGTTCCATTGCTTGCCTGCATTGTTATCTTCTCCGTTTCAAGGGCCTATACACCGGTACATTGGCAAGCAGGGGGAACAAACCCATTGTGGTACCTGATGACCCAGCCCTTCGTCATCTTCCACTATGCCTACAATTTTGTGCTGCCGATCAACTTGGTGGTGGATACTGATTGGAAACTGGTTGACCATTATTATGATGACAAGGTAGTAGCAGGCCTGCTTTTTATAGCAGCCTTATTGTTTATTGCATTCCGTACTTCTTTCAAGCAGCAGAACAGGCCCATTGCATTTGGGATACTCTGGTTCCTCATTGCATTGGTGCCCACATCCTCTGTGGTACCTTTTGCAGAGGTACTGAATGACCACCGTACTTTCTTCCCCTATATCGGTTTGTTTATTGCAGCCGCTTGCTTGTTGAGGAACCTATTGAACAGCTACCCATCCCTACAAAAAGGAATGGGCAAATGGGCTTTTACCCTGGCTGCCCTCTTACTGTTGGGCTTCCATGCTTTGGGAACCTATAAGCGCAACAAGGTCTGGGCAACGGAGGAATCCCTTTGGAAAGAAGCCACTGTTAAAGCACCCAAGAATGGACGTGGCTGGATGAACTATGGCCTTACCCTAATGGCTACGGGTGACTATAC
>JAHEZD010000142.1 GCA_023251255.1 Chitinophagaceae bacterium | reverse complement strand
CTACAGTGGGGCATACATGTAATGGTTTCACAAAATGATAAGGGTGAACTTACAGTTGGCGATTCGCATGAGTATGGGCTAACCTTTGAACCCTTTGACAGGAACGATATAAACCAGTTGATCAAGAAATACCTCAACAGTTTTTGTGAAGCCAACGATTGGGAACCCACACAAACATGGAACGGTATTTACCCCAAACTCACCAGTGGCGAAGCAGGTACCTTCTTGAATCCCTTGGCAGATGTGTACATTGTCAACGGAATGGGGGGCGCAGGCATGACCATGAGCTTCGGGTTTGCAGAAGAATGTATTGACACCATTGCTTAAATATTGGTACATGCATACCAATCAACTGTTCCATATAAGTGAGGATGCTGGCATAACAACATTTAAGCCCAGGCCATCACCATCCCACTTCAATGACATAAAAGGGGATGTTGTTTTTGCAGTGTCGGAAAGGATGCTGCATAATTACCTGCTACCAAGGAACTGTCCAAGGGTTTCATTCCATGCAGCGCCAACCAGTTCAGCAGCAGATAAAGACAGGTTTCTGGGCGCTTCGCCAACAGGTTTTGTATTGGCCATTGAAGCAGGTTGGTTACAGGCAGTTCAGCAAACAATACTTTATTGTTATGAAATGCCACCGGACAGCTTTTTACTGTTGGATAAATGCGCGGGTTACTATATTTCCTATGAAACAATAAAGCCACTTGCTGTTACCACAATCAGCAACCCCTTGCAGGAGCTTGCTAAAAGGAGTATCGAATTGCGTGTCCTACCGCAACTGCACAGCTTGGCAAATGAAGTCTCAAGATCAAGTCTCAACTTTTCCCTGATACGTATGATAAATGCCACAAATATCATTATTTGAACCAAACACTTTCATTGCGAGGAGTGGCAAAGCATGAAGTAAAGTAACCTGCGGTAACACTTATTTAACCGCCTTCTTACATTAAGGTCATAGTAGGATAGTTGCTTTGCAAAACCCATTACAATGAAAGCCTTATTAATTGCCTTATCCTTCTTGATATGCCTTGGCCCCAAGGCACAGCCGCTTCAAAAAACGCAGAACATCTTTATCATCACCACGGATGGTTTCCGCTGGCAGGAAGTTTTCAATGGTGCCAATGAAGACCTAATAAACAATACCAAATATGTAAGCGACACTGCACTGCTGAAAGAACTTTATTGGGATGAGGATACGGCCATCAGGAGGAGCAAGCTCATGCCTTTTTTCTGGAACCTGATTGCCAAGAAAGGCCAGTTGTATGGCAATAGGAACCATGGCAACAAAATGAGCGTGAAGAACATCTATAAGTTTTCCTATCCGGGATACAATGAAATATTCACCGGTCATGCCGATATGAAATTCGTTCCCAACAAACCCATACTGAACAGCAATACCAATATACTGGAATACCTGAATGCACAGGATGCCTATAAAGGGAAAGTGGTGGCATTTACCTCCTGGAATATACTGCCGTTCATACTCAATGAGCAAAGAAGCCACTTTGAAATAAACAGCGGCTACGAAGCACTGAACGGTGCCGATAGCAGCAATATGTACCAGCTCATTAACCAGGTGCAGGATGTGGTGGCCGAAAAGCAGGCCACAAGGCATGATGAGCTTACCTACTTGGCTGCAAGGGAATACATCAAGCAGCAGCATCCCAAAGTGGTATTCATCGGCCTTGGTGAAACAGATGAGTTTGCACACAGCAGCAGGTACGACGAGTACCTCCATGCAGCCAACAAAGTGGACCGGATGATTGCTGAACTTTGGTACTATGTGCAGAGCGATCCCTTCTATAAAAACAATACCACGTTCATCATTACCACCGACCATGGCCGTGGCAGCAAGACCAATACTTGGAACCAGCACAACACGTTTGTGAAGGGCAGTGGCGAAACTTGGATGGCCCTATTGGGACCGGGCATTTTACCAACGGGCGAAATGAAAACGGAGCAGCATATTTACCAGCAACAGATTGCATCCACCATCGCCATGCTACTTGGCCAGACCTTTGAAACGGACCATACCGTTGGGACTGCCATTGCATTACCCGTTGCAAATAGTACCAGCCATGTGGCAGTGGCCACCAACCTGAACAAGTAATAGCAAGGGCCGTTATTAATACAGTCTATTTCAATGACTTGCGACTTGGCCCCCGCCTTCAAGGAGGGAATGAGGGCAAGGTTACGCAATTGTTTCCACCTTGTTACTGCAATATGACCACTGTATTATCTCTCCCTTAAATAGCAGCACCTGCCCACCATGTCCTTGTATAACAGGTTTCCTTTGCAGCATCAAATCCATGTACATGAAAAAATTGATGGGCATTTGCTCCTTGCTAATGATGGGCATGCATACAATGGCCCAGCAGCAAACAGAAAACCTGGTCATCGTTACATTGGACGGTATGCGCTGGCAGGAAGTGTTTGGTGGGGCGGATGCAGCGCTTATGCACAATAGCAAATACACCAATGATATAGGAGGTATCCAGCATCTTTTTGGTGGCAAAACGGAACAGGAAAAGCGGCAGAAACTCTTCCCCTTTATATGGAACACAATGGCCAAGCAAGGACAGTTGTATGGCAACAGGAAACTGGGCAATAAAGTGGAAACAGCCAACCCCTATAAATTCTCCTATCCTGGCTACAATGAAATCTTCACTGGCTTTCCTGACACAGCCGTCAACTCCAACGACAAGGTACTCAATAACAATACCAATGTACTGGAGTTCATCAACCAGCAGCAGGGCTATCAGGACAAGGTAGCCGTATTTGCCACCTGGGATGTGTTTCCCTATATCTTCAATAAGCAAAGAAGCAAGCTGTACATCAATGCCGATATGGATACGGCACATGCAGGAAGCAGCACCATGAACCTCGTCAATGATATGCAAAGCCTTACCAGCAAGCCCATTGATGTGAGGCCGGATATCTTTACCTATATGGCGGCAAGGGAATATATGAAAGCTAACCAACCAAAGGTTGTGTACATAGCCTTGGACGAAACGGACGACTTTGCCCACCATGGCATGTACGACCAGTATTTAAGGAGTGCCAATGCCGCAGACAGGATGCTGTCCGATATATGGAAGTACATACAATCATCACCTTATTATGCAAACAGGACCACATTGATGGTTACTTGTGACCATGGTAGGGGAGAGAAGGACAAATGGGTAGACCATGGTGATGAAATAAAGGAATCCGGACAAACATGGATTGCGGTACTGGGCCCCGATACAGCGCCCATGGGCGAAGTATCCACTAAGCAGGTCATCTACCAGAAACAATTGGCCGCTACTTTTGCTTCCTTATTGGGATTTGAGTTCACAGCCAACCATCCGGTGGGTTTCCAGATTGCTGGTATAGGCTCTCCGACCCAGCAGACCGCTAGTATAAAACCTATTGGTATTGCCAAATAGAAAAATAATTGCCTGCTTTTCTTAATATTTTACTGGAAGTTTAGGTGTCATAAATGCTTTCCACAAATGGGTTGTTCAATGTTGAACCTGCTTAGCAACATTGTTTTGGTCTAAGCACTTTTTTACGCAGTACCAAACTTAATAATTATTTCATGTGGTTATTCCTGGTTCTTTTGTAAGAACCCATACTTTGGGTGGGTGCAAATAGAAATGTATTATCTTATTAAAGTATTGGTAGCCTTTGTAGCAGGTGCCTTGCTTGGTATTGAACGGGAATACCGTAGCGAGCCTGCTGGTTTTACCACCATGATACTGATTTGTGTTGGTTCAACGGTTTTTACGCTGCTCTCCACCAGCTTTGCAGAAAATGGTGACCGCATTGCTTCCAATATTATCACTGGTGTTGGCTTCATAGGGGCTGGTGTTATTTTTAAGGAGGGGCTTACAGTACGTGGCATCACTTCCGCAGCAACAATATGGATGGCTGCAGCCATTGGTATGGCTATTGGTCTTGGTTTCTTTGCTGTAGCAGGATTGGTGTTTGTGCTTGTATTGACAACACTGATCTTGTTGATGCACTTTGAAGAAAGAATAGACAAGCTCCATCAAGTAAAACCGTACAACATTTCTTTTGAACCTGCAAGTTATTCAGTTGAATTACTTGAAAAAGAACTCGGACAACTGCGTATCAAATACTCCAGGTATAAATTGACCAAGCAAAACAAATTGGTTACTGCCTATTACGAAATTGAAGGCACCCAGCACATGCATGAAGGCCTGACAAAGTTCCTCGTAAACAATGATGCAGTTGTTTCTTTTGTTGTTTAAGAAGCTGGTTGAGATAATTGTTCCCGTTCCCTTTAGGAGAGCGCCTGTCCCGATTTTTCGGAAGACAGAGGGAGAGGTTATGTGAGGTAACATTCATTTCACTCCCTGGAAATATTGCCTTAACAATCACGGTCTAGGTTTGTACAAACAACGCAAATGCTCACCCAGCTTAAACGGAGACCCTTCTATTTCATAGTTATTTTTGCATTCATCTGTTGCAGTGCCGTTATTAGCCTCTTGGTTCCCAAACAGCTAAGTTTTGAATATCTCAACCAGTACCATAACAATTGGATGGACAGCTTCTTCATCCGCTATACTTGCTTGGGGGATGGTCTGGTGAGCGTGTTGGCCGTGCTGGTATTGTTGTTCACAAGAAAATACAAAGCAGCCGTTTTGTTACTGGCCGCATTTAGCTCATCTGGACTATTGGCCTGTTTGTTCAAGAACTTTTTCAGCCTACCAAGGCCAAGGCTCTATTTTGAGCAATTGCATATTGTGTACAGCAACTTCATAGATGGTATTACCCTGTCCAATAACAGTTCCTTCCCTTCGGGCCATACAGCGTCGGCCTTTGCCATGGCCACAGTAATAGTGTTATTGTCCCATAAAAAGGCAGCCACTTCCATTGCCATGATAGCAGCACTATTGGTTGCCTATTCAAGAATGTACCTGGGCCAGCATTTCCTGCCCGATATAACTGCCGGGGCATTCCTGGGAATTGTTTGTACGATGGTCAGTTACTATATTATCTACCAGAAGCAGGTTACCATCAAAGCCTTCAGGAAGAACAAATATTCAATGAACCAAGAAATATCGCCCCAATGGAACTAGCTTTTGCACATAAGGTTCTCAGCAACCACAAACTGCAGCAATTGTTCCGCTTTGTGCTCACAGGTTTTATAGGGCTACTGATAGATTTCTTTTTTACCTGGCTCTGCAAGGAACAGTTTGGCTGGAACAGGTACTTATCCAATGGCATTGGTTTCTCCATGGCCGTTATCAATAATTATATCCTCAACAGGGTATGGACCTTCAAAAGCAGGGACAGCTATATAGCAAAACAGTTTATTACCTTCCTGGTTGTTTCCATTATTGGCCTGTCCATCAGCACTTGTTGCCTGTTCCTTGTCCACCAGAAATTCCATTTTCCTTTCTATATTAGCAAGGCCATGGTAGTGCTGATTGTTTTTGTATGGAACTACTTGGCCAACAGCAAGCTAACATTCAAGAAAATTTGAGCTACGGAAAGAAAATAGCACTGCTCATCTGCTTGTCTACCTTGATAAGGGTGCTTATAGCCAATGCAGTGGAATTGGGCAACGATGAAGTCTATTACTGGACCTATGCACTCCACCTCCAATGGAACTACTTTGACCATCCACCCATGGTTGGTTTGTTGGTACGGTTCACTACGGCCAACCTTTTGCTCCATACAACATTATTTGTTAGGCTGGGGGCCATTATTGCCGCAGCCATATCCACTTGGCTTATTTTTAAAATAGGCGTTTTCATTAAGAATGAACGCACAGGATGGTTTGCAGCATTACTGTACAATGCTTCTTTGTACAGCAGTATTATTGCCGGTACCTTCATCCTGCCCGATAGCCCACAAATGGTTTTCTGGTTATGGGGCATACTCCTTCTTTTCAGGATCAAGGATACCCATGAGAAAGGAGCATCGGCCACAAAGCTTTGGTGGTTGTTCGGTACAGCAGCAGGGCTTTGTATGATGAGCAAGGTACATGGCATTTTTTTATGGGTGGCCGTTGGCCTATATGCTTTGCTGATGGACAGGAAATGGTTACTGAAAAGGGACATGTACCTAGCAATGCTTATTTCAATCATTCTTATTTCGCCCATCATTATCTGGAACATACAGAACAATTTCATCACCTATACCTACCATGGCAACAGGGTCAATTTGAATGGGGGCGGGTTCAATACAGAAAGCTTTGTTAGGGAACTAACGGGTTCTTTTTTCTACAATAACCCTATCAATTTCGTGCTGATTTGGATAAGCGTGTTTGGCATCGGGAAAATGGAACACAACAAGCAAAACGTCCAGTTGTTGATGCTCTGCGGGCTGCCATTGATTTTGTTGCTTATCGGCATTTCCATGTTCAGGGATACATTCCCGCATTGGTCAGGCCCCGGCTATACAGGCTTGATACTGGTGGCTGCCCTGTATTTGGATGCAAGGAGGCCGGCCATCCATCAATCAATACCAAGGGTGCTGAAAGCATCCCTCATATTGCTCCTTACAGTAGTGGTGGCTGGCATTGCTGTCATTCAGTTCTATCCCGGTACATTGTCCACCAATAAAGGCAACAATTTGGGCGATGGAGATTTTACTTTGGACATGTATGGCTGGAAGGAAACAGCCATCAAAATGGATGCTTTGTATAGGGCCGATGTGGCCAATGGTGCCATGCCTATCAATGCACCCATCATTGTAAACAAATGGTTCCCGGCCGCACATATAGATTTCTATGTGGCACCCGCAACGCAGCAATCCACCTATGCCATTGGTGAGCTGTTTGACCTGCACCATTATCAATGGCTCAACAGGTATAAGGCACCACTGAGAAAAGGCCAGGATGCCTATTTTATCATGCCATCCAATAACTTCAGCGAAGGCAACTTGCTTTTTTATCAGCAGCAATTCGATACTGTTTACCCGCCAATAAGTCTGCCTATTTACAGGAGCGGCACATTGTGCAAGCAGGTATTTGTTTACCGGTTGAAAGGATTTAGGGGGTAAGGCCAGTTTTCACCATTGTTCATGTTTTGCTGCCAGTAAATCAATACAGTTGATAGCCGGTACCGTTCTGCTGCAAAGTGCATAACCCTGCAAAAGGGTACTGTTTAAAAAAAAAGAACCATTAGTAAAAGGCCTTCTACGCATCATTATCCCAAAAGCATCTATTTTTATCAAAATTTCTTCCTTGAAAATCGTTTTATCAAACCAGCAAATTGCATTGACGGTAAAAAGACTGGCACATCAGGTGCTGGAAAACCATCTGCAGTTAAAGGATACCGTTATCATAGGCATCCAGCCAAGAGGTGTTTTCTTGAGTGACAAAGTGGTGGATGAACTGAAGCTTATAGCTTCCCCCGCATCCATTCAGTACGGTAAGTTGGACATTACCTTTTACCGGGACGATGTACGCACCGAACTCCATGTAGCCAATAAAACAGATATCCCCTTCAGCATAGAAAACAAGAATGTGGTGATTGTGGACGATGTATTGTGGACAGGTAGGACCATCCGTTCGGCCCTGGATGCCCTGCTGGATTTTGGCAGGCCCAAGAAAGTGGAACTATGTGTATTGATCGATCGGAGGTTCAGTCGTGAATTCCCCATCCAGGCCGATTATGTAGGAAGGGCAATAGACACCATTGTATCCCAGAAAGTAAAAGTGTACTGGCAGCAGCGCGACAATAAGGAATGTGTGGAACTGGTATAAGCAAATCAAGGAACCGGGAGAACCAAGAAGGACAAGTAATGAAATACCAATTATTTGGACCCGGCTTATGTCACAAGAACTTGAAAACCGGCTGCTACCCTGACGACGACTTTCGGCCCCGTCAGCGGTTGTCGCAATAAACTATATTGAAGTAACAGATAGTTTGGGCAAAGCCGACGAACTTATGAAACTGAAAATCTCCAGAAGGGAAGTCAAAGGATTTGTATCCGGTTGAAACTGGTATTGACCTGCCAAAATGAACCCATCGAAAAGGAAAGGCTCAATTTAATAGAAGAAGCTACCCAAATAAAAAAAAATACTGTACAGCATCATCAACAAGCTATTGCAAGCTAAACATTTGTCCCATGTATTCCTTGGATCTTTCTTGAACCTTGGTTCTTGTTTTTCTTGTTTCTTGTTTCTCTTCCCTTAATTTCGCTTTTTAATGAAACTATCTACCAAACACTTACTTGGTATCAAGGACCTCACCAAAGAGGACATACAATTAATTCTTTCTACCGCTTCCAATTTCAAAGACGTTTTACAAAGGCCCGTAAAGAAAGTACCCTCATTGCGGGACGTAACTATTGTGAATCTCTTTTACGAAAATTCCACCCGTACAAGGATATCCTTTGAGCTGGCAGAAAAGCGGTTAAGTGCCGATACCATCAACTTCACTGCTAGCGGCAGCAGTGCCGCCAAGGGCGAAACCCTACTGGATACGGTAAACAATATCCTCAGTATGAAAGTGGACATGGTGGTCATGAGGCATAGTGCAAGCGGTGCCCCCCATTTCCTGGCAAAACATATACCCGCCGCCATTGTAAATGCGGGAGATGGCATCAATGAGCACCCCACCCAAGCATTACTGGACGCATTCAGTATGCAGGAAAAATGCGGTAGTCTGGAAGGGCTCAAAGTGGCCATTATTGGCGATATCATGCACAGCCGTGTGGCACTCAGCAATATTTACCTGCTCACCAAAATGGGGGCAGAAATCATTGTGGCGGGCCCACCAACATTGATTCCCAAATACATTACTGAAGCATTGGGCGTAAAAGTTGAGTACAACGTAAAGAGGGCCCTGCAATGGTGCGATGTAGCCAACGTGCTGCGTATCCAATTGGAAAGGCAGAGCCAGCCATTGTTCTCCTCCCTGCGTGAGTACAACCTCGCTTATGGCATCAGTAGGCGTTTGCTGGAAAGCTTGGGCAAGGAAATAACCATCATGCACCCCGGGCCAATCAATAGGGGCGTGGAACTGGACAGTGATGTGGCAGATGGGCCTTATTCCATCGTCCTCAACCAAGTAGAAAATGGGGTGGCCGTTCGTATGGCTGCACTATATTTGTTGGCCAACAGAGAAAACTAAACAGATGCCGGATGCTTGATTGCACATGTGGGTAGGTACAATACCCCATCACAACAATCAAACATCATACATCACCAATCACCCATCAAAAATCCTCCCATGCGCATCTGCCTGTTCCCCGGAACCTTCGACCCGGTTACATTGGGTCATACAGATATCATCAACAGGGCGCTGCCGCTGTTCGACAAGATCATTGTGGGTATTGGGGTAAACTCATCCAAAAACCCCATGTTCAGTGCAGATCAGCGGATGGAATGGTTCAAGGAAATCTACAAGGATGAGCCAAGGGTGGAGAGTGCCGTTTTCGAGGGCCTTACCGTTGATTACTGCGAAACCATTGGTGCAAGGTTCATCCTCCGGGGCATACGCTTCGTAAGCGATTTCGAATATGAGAAATCCATTGCCGATGCCAACCGTACCATGGACAGGAACGTTGAAACCGTGTTCCTCACAGGCGAGCCAAAATACACTTCTGTGGCTTCCACCATTGTAAGGGACATCCTTAAAAATGGTGGCAATGCTTCGCCCTTCCTCCCAGAAGCAGTGATACAATCTCTGTATCACAATAAAAAGGGATGATAGGTTACTGTCCAGAAATTGGCCATTGTTATCTATACCAATACTTAACCCTGTTTCCCACGATTCCAAAACTATCTCCGTCCACTGACTGGCAGGCAGCTAAATCTCCATGATCCGTGTCAATCAGTTTAATCATTCGCATCTGCTTTTCTATCTATCGCCAACCGATATTTGTATGAATTGATTTTACACTTACCGTATACGTTTGAACAAAAAGCAGCACATATTTTTATTGGTTTCCTTGTTGCTCGGCTTGTGCGTGCATGCTCAGTTCAATGCCATATCCAATCTCAAAAAAAAAAAGATAGCCACGAGCGGTGTGGTGAAATTGGACTCGCTCAATATCGTTCCCCAGTCGGTTTCCATTAAAGGCTATGATACTTCCTACTATTATGTGGATGCCGTTAAAAGTATCCTGCTCTGGAAAAAACATCCGTTACAGGACAGTGCCGAGATTGTTTACCGCATATTCCCCTTTAAATTGGATGCACAGGTAAAACGGTTCAATTATGACAGTATCAAGAACAACTACGTCTCACAACCAGCCATTTTCAATAGGAATGGCAGGAACGGCAATTCGACCAGCCTCTTCGACTTTGGCAATGGAATTAACTACAACGGCAGCTTTGGACGAAGTTTGAGTTTTGGCAATAGCCAGGATGCGGTGTTCAGTTCACAGCTCAACCTTCAATTGAGCGGCATGGTTGGCGACAGCATCCAAATTGCAGCAGCCATTACGGACAACAATATTCCAATCCAGCCAGATGGCACGACCCAGCAACTAAACGAGTTCGATAGGATACTCATCCAGTTCAGGAAGAAAGGTTGGGAAGTGAACCTTGGTGATATTGACCTGCGCCAGAACCAGAACTATTTCCTCAATTTCTATAAAAGGCTGCAGGGTATTTCTTACCAACAGGAAAATAGGTTCGGCAAGAACGGGTCAAACAAACTGCTGCTCAGCGGGGCCATCGCCAAGGGGAAATTCACGAGGAATGTATTCAATGGCCTTGAAGGCAACCAAGGGCCCTACCGCTTAACAGGGGCCAACAATGAATTTTACTTCATCATATTGGCAGGAACGGAAAGGGTCTTCATTGATGGCGAACTAATGCAGCGTGGTGAGGACCAGGATTATGTGATCAATTACAATACTGCCGAAATAACGTTCACGCCGAAGCGCATGATCACAAAGGACAAAC
>JAHEZD010000174.1 GCA_023251255.1 Chitinophagaceae bacterium | reverse complement strand
CATGGGCCATAGATAAATTATCAGATGTACTTCAAATGTTTATTGTTGGTACGGAATCAAGGGGAATTTTAAGTTCCAGGATATTCAGAAGGCCATCTGCAAAATTTAAAGCCAAATGTGTCTTAGAAGTTAGGCCCTTTTCGGAAACCAAGATTGAGCAAAACTTAAAAAAGGCTATTGACAATATTTCCCCAACTATTTTCATTGACCTGTTTAAAGGCAGGCAGGAACTAATACCAGTTGCAAAGAATCCTTTCACGGGAGCACTGCTGGCAAGGTTTTTAAAAGAAAACAATCAAACCTTGCCGCAAAACCAGCAGGAATTATATTCAAGCTATATATCAGCCAGATTAAATTCTGCGTCGGATAAGATAACGAAAAACTTATTACAAATTGAAGAAATAACCACTTTCTGTTCAAACATGGCCTTCCATATGTTTTCATCGAAGCAAATTGGCCTGGAGATTTCTTTGCAAGAATTACATAAGAACTTTATCAACATCCCCGTGTATAAAATTGAATCTATCTTGGAAGTGTTAGCCTTTACAAAAATTGGTCGTTTAAGTATAAATGATAAGCGATTCAGTTTTGTACATAGGCGGTTCAATGAATATTTTATCGTTCAATATTTAATCAATAACCATTCAGAAATTCCATTAGAAAACATATCAACAGATTCCAGATGGAGGGATGCACTTTGTTTATACTGTGAAGTAGCAAACGATCAAATAGCAAAAAACATAGCAGACTATTGTTGGAATGAAATTAAGGTTCTCAATTCATCAATAGATAATATACAGCTATTAAGAAGCATTCACTGTATGCGATTTTTAACAGAGGCATTTAAAGCCAGAAAATATCTATTGGATGATTTCAAAGACGAGCTTTACCTGCAAATTTTCTCTTACATAGAGGAAGGTAACAATATTTTATTGAAAAAAATTTCCGTTGAGGCAACGGGGCTGCTGCAGGGCAATGCACTTGAAAGAACAACAATTGCTGCAATTAAAACTAAAATCTCTTGGCTATCTGAGGAAGCAATTAAATCTTGCCGCTATCTCACAGAAATTAGTCTTGAGTTAAAGGAAGATTTAACAAGATTTATCTTTACCCTTAGTTATATCAAATTCATTGAAAAGCAAAATGAGTTTAAGTTTTCTTTTAGTCTGTCAGATGGATTTAAAATTATAAAAAAAATACATATTAATTAGATTATTAGATATTTATTTATCAATTATAGGATTTGTTTTATTATTTATTTGCTCCCCACTAATAACATTGGCTTGTTTATTTGAATGCGTATTTATATATTATTTTCCAGCATTAATGACATATTCTTTCCCAAAATCAATTCGCACAATAGATTCCAATTCTAATATTAATACACTTTTTAGACTATTATTTTCAATAAGTGGAATTATTTCAATCTGGTTTGAAATAATAAAATTCCATCCTATCACATTTAACCTAACAGGCACTCTGCACTATACACACTTAGGAGTAACCAGTTTAGCTACCTTACTTCTAATACCTTTTATGAATTTATTTTTTTCGACAAAAAAAATATCTTTTAAAACTATCCTACTCATTCTTGTTGTGGCATTTGTTACGGTAGCAATAATGGCTATTTGCTTTTACACTATAAATAAATATCATTTTGAAAAGGAATTTTCAAAATTTTTTTTTACACTAGCAGGCATATTTCTTATCTATATATTATCTAAATTTGCATATACACATTTTAAAGACCGTAATATTTATAATAAACAAAGGAGAATAATTAACTCCAATACAATAATATCTAGATTGGAATTAGAAAAACTGTTGACAAGTATAAATTCTTCTTACTATAGATTGGAATATTTAAAGTTGCTACAGGATAATTCTATCTTACCGAAAGGAGATTGGAGCAACAACAATATACCAAATTGGAAAAATGACAAATCAAGCGTTTTTCTAGCTCAACTTGAAGAAAAGTGGTTAGGATTGAATACTTAGCTTCCAGTACCAAATGCTACGAAATGCACAAACAATGAATTGGCAAATAATAAAAACAGAAGCCGAATACCAAAAGGCAATTAAAAGAACCATGAAAATTTTTCATGCAGTAGAAGGCACAGTAGAAGATGATGAACTTGCTTTATTGTTGGTTTTGGTGAAAGATTATGAGAGCAAACATGTACACTTACCGGAGATTGACCCCATAGACGTAGTGAAACTGTAGTTTGTCGGTGTTCTTCGCTCCCTTCTTCGCCAATATTGCGTGTTTTCACCAACATTGAATCTAAGTAGCCATTGGAACCTAACCAGTTCAAACAATCTTATTAGCTTCTCATGAACCAGCAGGTGAAAAACTGCCTTTGCCGGCAGGCAGGCACCATGCTGGGCGTTCGTTCTTTTTTATGCTTTTCGTTAACCAGGGAATATCAACAAACTGTAGTATAGATGACAAAAAATAAATCCACCGACTCGAATTGAGGAAACTAGATTTGCGTAGCACAAAAAATTCAACTGTGAAAAAAATATTGTTCCTGCTCTTCCTTCCTGCTCTTTCATTTGCACAGGTTGACAGTACAGACATCATCATTAAACAAATGATGGAGCAGCAAAAGATTGTTGGTCTTTCAGTGGCAGTCATAAAAAATGGCAACCCGATTGTGAACAAAGGCTATGGATTGGCCAATGTGGAATTGAATGTACCGGTTACCGCTGAATCTGTCATTAGGCTTGGTTCGGTAAGCAAACAGTTTTTCACCACGGCCATTATGAAATTAATGGAAGAAGGAAAGCTGAGCATTGAAGATTCAGTGCATAAATTCTTTCCGGATGCACCAGAAACATGGCGGCCCATCAAAATAAAAAACCTCATGTCCCATACATCCGGTCTGCAAAGGGAAGCCCCTGGCTATGATAATTTCAAGATACAGCCTGACATGGACATTATCAGGTCTGCCTATAAATTACCGTTGGATTTCAAAACCGGGGAAAAATACCAATACTGTAACCTGGCTTTCTTCATGCTGGCAGAAATCATCAAACAAGTAAGCGGCATGCCTTGGCAGGACTATATCCATGACAAACTGTTTGTACCTGCAGGCATGAACAATAGCTACCTAACTGATTTCTACCCCATCATTCCCAACCGGGCCAACGGTTATATGCATCGTCATGACACCCTTGTTAATGCTACTGCCATGTATGCAATAAGGCCCAGTGGCGGGTTCCTTTCCACTTCATCCGATATGATCAAATGGGAGAAAACCATCAGGGAAGAAAAAATTATCCTTAAGAAGGAGAATTGGGAAAAGCTATGGCAACCGTTTATCAAAACTTCAGACAGAGCAAACTCAAAACTGTACTATGGTTTTGGATGGATGATCAACGAATACAAGGGCAATAAGATAATTTTTCATGATGGGGCGAATATTGGTTTCAGGTCTGCATTCATACGTTTTGTGGATCAAGGCCTGGCCATTATTATCTTGACCAATACAGATGAAGCACAACCTGCAGCTATTGCAACAGCCTTAGCCGATTATTATTTCAGGAAATAACATGGTATTCTTCGCTGCCATCTTCGCCAATATTGTGTGGTTTCACCAACATTGAACCTTAATCTATGTTACTTTTTCACCAGCGTCAATGATTCAGACTGCCCGCTCCTGTTCATATCAAAAACCAAACTGTCCTTGGTAAGCTTGGCAATCTTCACCATAATTTCCTGCTGCCCGGTGGGTGTAGTGAACAGCATGTCGTTTTCCACTTTGTAGGTTCCTTTCTCCGTGGTGCCAGCATTTACAAAAGTGTAGGCACCTTTATCGTCAAACGTGAAAGAGGTAGTGGTAGCGTTGTTATCTGGTTTACCACTCACCAGCCATTCTGTTCCCTGCCAATTCCCCACAATGGATGATTGCTTCTTTGTTTCGCCACAGGAAGAAAAAATAACCATAAC
>JAHEZD010000141.1 GCA_023251255.1 Chitinophagaceae bacterium | reverse complement strand
CAATTTTATAACTGGGTGTTTTTGCATTGAAGAAAGTATAGGCCAAACCTATTTCCTTGCGTTTGCCAAGGGTATCCAGAAATGCCCTTGATACTTTTTCAAATTTCTGTATGTCGTCTGTGCTTGTAGTTTGTTGCAGTTCGAACGTGAAGCCCGATGTTTGGCCAAGCCCGGGAATGGCTGGTGGCATAATGGGCAATACCCTTGCTTCCTTGATGCTGCCTGTTGCTTTTAAAATTTGTGCATATACGGCCTGCACATGGTGCTCCTTTCCTTCCCTGGTGTCCCAAGGGTTAAGGTTCACGAAAAGCGTACCCACATTGGATTTGTTGGAGAAGCTAATGATGTTGAAACCTGCCAAACCACCCACCACTCGTACTTCAGGGATTTTTTGGATCCTTGTCATGATATCCTTCAACATGGCCACGCTCCTGGTAGTGGAAGTAGCTTCCGGCATTTCATAAGTAACGTACAAACGCCCTTCATCTTCTGTTGGTATGAATCCTGATGGCTTGGATTTGAACATGAAGAAAAGCCCCACAAACAAACAGACCATCATGACCAGTACATAAGGGGTTCCCTTGATCCATTTGCCCACGCCCCTTGTATAGGAGTGGGACAGTTTATCGAAACGCTTGTTGAAGCCCGCAAAGAATTTTTCCAACCAGTTCTTCTTTTCCAGTTCACCCTTGCTTGGTTTCAGCATGATGCTGCATAGGGCCGGTGTCAATGACAGGGCCACAAATGCGGAAATGATAACAGATACGGCAATAGTGATGGCAAACTGCTGGTATAACCTGCCCACAATGCCGGGAATAAAGCCCACTGGCACAAATACGGCTGCCAGGATCAATGCAATGGCAACTACCGGCCCGGATATATCTTTCATGGCCTTCTTGGTGGCTTCCTTGGGCGACAGCTTTTCATGGTCTATATAGTGCTGCACGGCTTCCACTACCACAATGGCATCATCTACCACAATACCAATGGCCAGTACGAAGGCAAACAGGGTAAGGGTGTTGATGGTAAAACCAAAAGGTATAAAGAAGATGAAAGTACCTATCAAGGAAACAGGGATGGCCAGTACGGGAATCAGGGTAGCCCTCCAGTTCTGTAGGAAGAGGAATACCACAAAAACCACTAGCAGCAAGGCTTCCACCAAAGTGTGGAGCACTTCTTCAATGGATACTTTTACCACGGTCACTGTTTCCAGTGGCACTGAATAATCAAGGTCCTTGGGGAAGGTCTTCTTCAGTTCATCCATTGCTTTGTTCACGCCTTCATAGGTGTCCAAGGCATTGGCCCCAGGTGCCTGGTATATTAATACGAATGCTGCTGGCTTGCCATCCACAAAAGCATTCCCTCCATAATCAAACTTGCCCAGTTCCACCCTGGCCACATCTTTCAGGTAAACAAGGCTGCTGTTGCCGGGAACCGTCCTGATGATGATATCCTCAAATTGTTCCTTGGTATTGATGCGGCTATTGGTCAGTACACTGTACTCAAAGCTCTGCTGGTTGGGCTGTGGATTGCCACCAATGGTACCCGCAGCTACCTGCAGGTTCTGTTCCTGTAGGGATTGTGTAATGTCGGTAGGTGTGAGGTGCAGGGCAGCAAGCTTCTCGGGGTTGAGCCAGATACGCATACCGAAATCATCGGCACGGCTTACAATGTCGCCCACACCTTTTACACGTTGTAGGGCATCTTTGATATAAATGTTTACATAGTTACCGAGGAAAGTGGCATCATGTGTTCCATTGGGCGAATAGAAGGCCAGTGCCATCATGATACTAGGGTTCCGTTTGCGAACGGTAAGCCCTAAACGTTTTACGGCATCCGGCAAGGCTGGCTGCGCCACGCTTACCCTGTTCTGTACATCCAGTGCAGCAATGTTCACATTGGTACCCACGTCAAACGTAACGTTGATGCTGCTTTGGCCACTGCTGGTACTGCCGCTGCTCATGTAGGTCATGCCTGGCGTGCCATTGATCTGCGTTTCAATGGCCGTGGTGGTGGTCTGTTCCACTGTCTGTGCATCGGCACCCGTAAAGTTGCCGGTAACCGTAACAGTAGGGGGGGTAATATCCGGATACTGTGCTACGGGCAATGTAGTCATTGCTATGAATCCAACCAGTACAATCACCACTGAAATTACAATGGCAGTAATGGGGCGTTTTATGAAATTATCTGATATCATGAATGTCTTGGTTTGTTGGTAATGTTTGGTGAATGGTCAATGGTGAAAGGGGGAGGGGTTTAGGCCGTAAGGTTTGCTTCTCACTTCCTACTAGCTACTTCCCATTACCCATTAGCCATCTGCTCTATTTCTTCGCAGGTGGTGCCTGAGGCGGGGCCGTGGTGATCACTGCTCCTTCGCGTAGTTTCTGCATGCCTTCCACCACTATTTTCTCATCCCCAGCAAGGCCACTTTTCACAATGACATTGCCGCCCAATTGCTTGCCCAGAAGGACTTTCTTCTGCGACACTTTATTGCTGTCGCCTACCACATATACAAAGTATTCGCCCAGTTGCTCGCTTACGGATTTGTAGGGGATCACCACGGCTTTTGCGGAACTGTTCAGTACACGGACCGTGGTGTTCATACCTGGTTTCAGCATACCTTTTTCATTGTTGAACTGCAACCTTGTTTTGATGGTCCCGGTCTGCGGATCAACGGCCCTGTCAATCAAATTGATGCTGCCATAGCCAGGATAGACCTGCGTGCCAAAGGCCAGACCGAACGTGGTATCCTTTGCCTTGGTGCCCTGCTGCTGCAATTGTATAAAACGGTAAATCTCCTTCTGGTCCACAGCAAAATCAACAGCCATCGGATTGTCCGTAGATACAGTGTTCAATACTGTTTGACCAGCAACAACAGCAGTTCCAGCTTTTACATTGCTGATGCCGATGGTACCGCTGAAAGGAGCGTAGATGGTAGCAAAATTTACATTTGCACGAACGCTGTTCACAGTTGCTTTTGAAGCCTGCACTTGTTTCTTGGCTGCTTCCAAAGCCGCATCAGCGTAATCTACTTGCTGCTTGGCAATGGCATCATGTTTATCCAACTCATGGTAACGGTCGGCATCTTTCTGTGCCTTCATCAAATTGGTTTCCTGCACCTGTTGGTTGGCCAGTGCCTGCTGGTAGTTGGCATCGTACACCTGCGCATCGATGGAATAGAGTTTCTGCCCCTTGCTTACTTTCTGCCCATCCTGAAAGTAAACACCAGTAACATAACCGCTTACCTGTGCCCTTAGTTCGGTCTGGTTCAGGGCGATAAGGGTGGCTGGGTACTCATCATAGTAAGCTGCATCTGTTGTTGCCACTGTTGCAACAGTTACAGGTGTTGGAGGGGGCGGCCCCTGTGGGGTGGCAGGTTGGTTATTGCCACAAGAAGCTGCGATAACGGTTATGCTGATGGCTGCATATTTTTTTAGTGAACTGAGCATCATATATTTTTATGGTTGTGTTGGTTATTGGTTGTTGTTATCATTGATGGTAAAGCGTCAAAATTTTCCGTGTTATTGTCTTCTCGGTATCCAGTAACAAAGGGCAAAGGCCTGTTCTAGTAAACAATTTCCCCCAAGGCCTTCTGCACGTCTATCTTGCTGGCCAGTACCTGGTAGAGGGCATTGTAGTAATTGATCTGCGATGTTCTCAAATCGGATTCGGCAGTAATGACTTCCAAGTAGGTCTTCACGCCGTTCCTGTACTGCAATTGGATAATGTCGTACACTTCCTTTGCCAGGTCCACATTTTCCTTCAGGGAAATATAGTTGTTGAGGCTGCTGCGGTAATTGGCCAGGGCCGCTGCATACTCGGCACTTACTGCATTCTTCAGTTTCACGATGTCCCAGTCGGTACGTTTCAATTGCCATTCGGCAGCGGAAATATTGTACTTGCGTTTGTTGCCCTGGAAAATGGGGAAGCCCAGTGTGAGGCCCGCATAGGAACTGGGATAATTGGTATTGTACAGTTTGCCAAAATCATTGTTCAGGAAGTTCATGTTGTAGGCCGCATTGGCGGAAAACGTTGGTAGGAAGGCCCATTTATTGTACTTCACGTTGGCTTCCTGCAACCTCCTCTGCGTTTCCAGCAATTTGTATTCTATGCGGTTCTGGTAGGCAATGGTCTTGGTGGTATCGTAATTGATTTCCCTTTCCATCTGCACACTATCGTAGATCAATTGCAGGCTGCTGCTGTCGGGGTAGCCCATCAGGTTCTTGAGGTTCTGGAGTTTGGCCTTGAGCAGCAGTTCGTTGGACTGCTTCAGGGCCTTGATATTGTTGAGGCTGATGGTGGCACGTTTGTAATCGGTCTTGTCTACCAGCCCAGCTTTGTACTGGTTGTAGGAATTGTTTAGCCCCGTTTCTGTGCGGCGGATGTTTTCATCGGCCACTTTGATCTGCTGCATGGTGGCAATGATATCGTAAAAGGCCTTGGACACGTTTACGGCCACGGCTATCTTGTTGTTGCTGGTGCCTTGCTTTGCCTGCAAGCGCACGTCGTTCTTGGAACGCAGGGCCAGGAGAACGTCCCGGTTGAAGATGTTCTGCGTGGCCGTGAACTGGGCAGCAGAAGTATTGTCCACACCCAGTTTTACGGGGTTGCCCCCAATAATGCTGGTCTGTACCTGGAAGTTGTGCTGCAGGTTGTAATTGAAATTGACCTGTGGATACCAATCGGCCAATTTTGCCTTGATATTGTAATCGGTGATCTTCTCGTCTATCAGTGCCTGCTCAATCAGTGGCTGGTGCTTGATGGCATAGGCCACCACGTTCTGCAGGGTGGCATCGGTGAGTATGCTGTCCCTGTTTGGTTGGGCATGGAGTGCAAAGGGGAAAATCAGTACTGCGAGTAGCATGGTAGATGCTTGGAAACCCGTTTTGGTGAACAGTTGCTGCATAAGTGTGTTTGAATAGGTGGCAAAACTAAACGATTGTTTGAATTTAAACAAACGTTTAATTAACTTCATTGGCGGCAGCAGATCGTTGTTCCTTTTGAAAGGCAGTCTTGTAAAGGGATTGGGAGAAATTTGCTAAATCGGGAATTTCAGGAAATACTTGCAGGCTATTTGTTGTTTTAGTTCAACATGTTGCGGCTGCCCGTTGTTGCAACATCAATTTCGTTCTCTTCTTATTATTTCCTTGGTCAAAGTTAGGGATTATGGCATTGCCAACCATTTGACCATGACTATTCATGCAGCAGGTTGCCAACTGGAGCATTGCACTGGATGCCTTGTTTTTGCCATATCCAGGGGCCACAAGTTAGTCTCATTGCTTACAATACCGTTTACTCAGTATAGGTTTACGTTAACCGCTGACGGGGCATAAAGCCGCCGGTTTACGGGATTCTCCATTGGGGGAGAAGTGCCTCGCCCAAAAACAGCTATTGTCTTGAAGGTGGTTGTTAGGGAAAGTATAGATTTGCGGTACTGCTGATGGGGATAGTAGCACAGTTGGTAAAAAAGGCTTAACACCGTCAACGGCTATGGTCTTGACGGCGGTTATTGGAAGGTAAGGGATTACTATAACCGTCGACGGGGCCGGGAGCCGCCGTCAGGGTTAATGAACCCGATTGGTAGAAAGCTTAGCCCGGTAACGGTCCAAATAAACAAACAAAACGTATGGCAACAGAAAAAAATGTACCGCTAGGAACAAGACTTGCTTCCATGGTGCTGGACCATGTTTTTATGACCATCATTTGCATGCTTTTCTTTGTCCCCTCCATGATAAAGGCATTTGCTGGTGCCTTCTCCATATCGCACGAACAAAAGGAGGTAGGCGGCTTCAGCGGGCCATTGCTTTATATTGGGCTCTTTGGCCTTGCCCTGTATTTCTGTAAGGACTGCATCAATGGGCGTAGCATTGCCAAACGCATACTCAAACTGCAGGTGGTGGACAATGGTACGGGGGAAGTGGCTTCCCCTTTACAATGTTTTATCAGGAACATCTCCTGCATCATTTGGCCTGTGGAAGTTATTATGGCATTGGTGAACCCCAATAGGCGGATTGGCGACCATGTGGCGGGCACCAAACTGGTTGCTTATGACCCCCTATTGGTGGAACAGCCAAGAGTTGTGATTGTTAAAGTGCTTGTTCCATTGGTACTCTCCTTTGGGTTATTGGTTTTGGTGACAGTGCCGTTCAGGTTATTGCGCCTGTCCATTCCGGGCGCCAAATATGTGGAAAGCTCGTACAATGAAGCTGAAAGCAAGGCATTGGAGCAACTGTACAGCGATAGTCTTGGACGGAACCTGAGTGCAAGTGTGAGGGTCTATGACAAAGTGGAACGGCACCCATCTATCAAATATATTTCTGTGATCTACCGGCTCAAGGAAAACTACCTGGACGATCCGGATACTTCCGAGGAGCTGAAAAGGGCTACCATGCGGTACCTCCATACGATGTTCCCCCAAAGTACATTTACAGGCAGGGCCCAATATGTTTACCAGCAGGGTGGCAATATGCAGGCCAGCAGCAACCAGATTGGGATGCCTATTTGGAAGTAGCCAGTTGGCTGGGTAGTGACGGTTCCTCTATTTTTTTGGTAAGGCGGGCTGTTTGGAAATTAATTGTACAGTAATTTGGCCGCACTAAACCTATAACGAAGGAATCCCGCTTTTCCCGTAGGCAAGGGCCTTGTTCGTTATGCTTAACTTAACCCTTTTTAAACTTGGAAAATGGATAAAGGAGAAATAAAGGAAATAAGAAAAGAGTTCCAACTGGACAGGATGATACTGTTTTCGGATGCTGTGTTTGCCATTGTTATCACGATTATGGCCATTGAAATACGGTTGCCTGATCACTCTTCTGACACACTGCCCAAACAGATATCGCATCTTGTTCCTGTAATCTTTGCCTACACGGCGAGCTTTATATTTATTGGGCAGATTTGGTACCAGCATCTGCAGGTTTTTGGATTGCTCAAAAATTATGACAAGGGCCTAGTGGTTCGTAACTTGGCGATGCTGTTCTGGATGGGTTTTTTCCCTTTCAGTGTTACGCTTATTGCCTCCAACTCCAATAAGTTCCTGTCTTTTGTGGTGTATTTCCTGGTGATATTCCTATGCAAAGGGGCGCAACTGATGCTGCAACATTATATACTCATTAAACGCCCCCAACTGCGGGTGAACGATGGAATACATGACGAACTCATACGGTACAAGAAGTCGCGGGCAGCAGTGGTTTTGCTAGCTGTTGTTTTTGTGCTTGCCATTTCTACGGTATTGCTTGTTAAGGATGAGGGACTGAAATACCTGGCATGGTGGTGGTTCCTGCCGTTCCCCTTTGTACTGAAACATTTCCAGAAAAAGATCAAATAGGCTACCCTATTAAGGGGCTCCCAAATGGAAGATGCCTTTGACAGTGGTTCGACAGGCTGTGGCATTGAGCTCCGTAAGTTTCTGCCGTTAAAATAATCCAGGTTTCTGTAACTGCCTTCAACGGATATCCGCCTCAGTAGGTATGGGCAGGTGCAGCAGCAATTGGTCGAAATAGTGCTCCTTCATGGTTTCATAGAACCAGATCACATCGCTGATATTGGCATGGCCATGGATATCGGCCAGTTTGAAGAGCAGCAGGTACAATAGGCCCGCACCATTGAGTGTGTGGATCTTGTTGTCGATATAGTTCCATTTTTCTTTGTCCGGCATATCACCTGTGGCCTGGAATTCCCGGAAGAGACCGTAGGACATATCATGCAGTTCCACTGTGCGGTAAATCCGTAGCCTTTTCTGTGGCAGGTAGGTCAGGTCTTCTCCAATAATTTCCATGGCAGCCATCAGGGCCACCAGTCCATGGCGTTTGTGTGCGGGCCTGCCCGTTAAGGGATGCGGCACAATCAATGCCCTGTCTTCCTGCGGCTTGCCAATATCATGCAGCAGGGCCACTATTTTCAGTTCCTCCCTTACTTCTTCAAGATCCAGTTGCAGTTGTGGGAAGAGGTCGGACATCTGACCAAAGAAACCAGTAGCAGGACTGTTGAACAGGTCCACCACATTCTGGTGAACGGCCAATAAATGGTCCGTGAGCATGATACCAGTGGTATTGCTATGGTGACTGTCTATTGTGTGTGAAGCTGCTGCCCACCAGGTTGACTGTTTGATTTTCGTTACTAATTGCTGTGGATTGAACATATGTTACTGTTCCTGCAAACCAAAAGTTTTTTTGTTGAAGATTCAGTGAGTTATATCAGTTAAGGCGAGGAAAATCCAATGAACTGCTCAATGGCCACACATTCATGTGGTAGTTACAACCACTTAACCACCTATTTCGGCACTTTATCTAAACAGGACCCGGGCACCGACTGTTTTGTTGCTGTTTTGCATACGAAACTAAAAACAGCAAACAAGTAGCAGCATGAAAAAGAGCATAAGTATTATAACAATGGTCCTCCTGTTCATTACCACAGGCGCCATGGCACAAACAAGGAGCAGCATTACCGGAACGGTCAAGGATAGCAATGGGAAACCCGTTCAATCCGTGACCGTTTCCTTATTGAAATCAATGGATAGCAGCCTTATCAAGACAGCGGTTACCGATGCGGATGGGAAGTTTGATATAAGCACGAACAACGCTGGTATCTATTTGATGCATTACGCCATGATTGGTTTTGAGCCTGTTTACAGCATACCATTTGTGTTGTCCGAAGGGCAATCCTTCGCAGCAGGTCCTGTTGCGTTGAAACCGGCCACCAGCAACCTGAAAGAGGTGACCGTTGTTTCCAAGAAACCCATGATAGAAGTGAAGGCAGACAAGACAGTGTTCAACGTGGAAGCAAGTATCAATGCCACAGGCAGCAATGCCCTTGAACTGCTGCAGAAAAGCCCGGGCATGCAGGTGGACAATAATGACAATATCAGTATGAAGGGCAAGACGGGTGTGCGTGTGTATGTGGACGGAAAGATGATGCAATTGGATACCAAGGACCTGGCCGCCTATTTAAAGAGCATCAACAGCAATGATATTGAAGCCATTGAAATGATCAGTAACCCCAGTGCAAAATATGATGCCAGTGGCAATGCGGGCATCGTAAACATACGGTTGAAGAAGAACAAGAAATTCGGTACCAATGGTAGCACCAATCTTGGCTTTACGCAAGGTGTAACGCCAAAGGGCAATGGCTCCCTTAACCTGAACTACCGCGACAAGAAAATAAACATATTTGGCAATGCGGGCGGCTCCATTGGCAGGAACGAAAACACATTGGACCTGCACCGCATACAAAAAGATACCCTGTACGACCAAACAAGTGTGAACCATAGCAAGGACAAAAGCTTCAATATAAAAACCGGTGCTGACCTGTTCCTCAACAGTAGGAACACAGTAGGGGTAATGGCCACCGTGAACGCAAGTGACAATACATGGGGCAGCGAAAGCCATACCCCCATTTATTATGTGCCTACCGGTGCTTTCCAGAAGAACCTCACTGCATTCAATACCATACAGGGCAGCCGCACCAATGCCAATTTCAACGTGAACTACCGTTTTGCGGATACCAGTGGGAGGGAAGTGAACTTTGATGCAGATTATGGGCTTTTCCGTGGTACCGGTAGGAGCTACCAGCCCAATTATTATTATGGCAATAGCAATAATTTGCTCTACAGCATTACCAATAGGAACCATACACCTACCGATATTGATATCTATACCGCAAAGATTGATGCGGAGCAGAAATGGGGCAAGGGCAAGATTGGGTATGGTGCCAAAACATCTTTTGTAACCACCAGGAACAGCTTTGAGTTTTTTAATGATGATGCCAATGGCAACCCGGAAAAAGTACTCTCGCGCAGCAATAGTTTCAAGTACACGGAAAATGTAAATGCTGCCTATATCAATTACCAGGCGCAGTTCAACACTAAATGGAGCTACCAGGCAGGCATACGTATGGAACAGACAAACAGTAAGGGCACACTCACAAGGGCCGATGGCATGGTACAGGCCGATGGCAAAGTGGAGCGGAACTACCTCGACTTCTTCCCCAGTGCGGCGCTGACCTGGAACATCAACCAGCAACATTCATTGAACCTTGCTTACAGCAGGAGGATCGATAGGCCCACTTACCAGGACCTGAACCCCTTTGAAAACAAACTGGATGAACTGACCTATCAAAAGGGCAATGCCTTCCTGCGTCCACAATACACGGACAATGTTGCGCTCACGCATACCTTCATGGGTTTCCTCAATACTTCTGCTGGCTACAGTTATGTAAAGGACTATGCGACACAGGTAACCGATACCACCAACAATGCCACGTTTGTGCAGCAGCAGAACCTGGCCACGCAGCAGATATGGAGCTTCAATATCAGTGCGCCATTGGCCATCAGGAAATGGTGGAACGGTTATGCCAATTTCTGGTACAATTACCAGTTGTTCAATGGCAGTATCGGTGGAAAGGACGTGAAGGTGGAGATTCCGGGCTATGGTGCCTATATGCAGCACAGCTTTACCTTGGGCAAGGACTATACAGCGGAGATCAGTGGCTGGTTCAATGGGCCTAGTATTTGGGGTGCCACTTGGAAAACAAAATCTCAAGGGGCGGTTGACCTGGGCCTGCAGAAACAGTTCATGCAGAAGAGGGCAACGGTTAAGTTATCCGCTACCGATATCTTCCATACGGCCCCATGGAAATCTACCAGTGAATTTGGTGGCGTGAACATACGGGGCAAGGGAAGCTGGGAAAGCCAGACAGTAAGGCTCAATTTCAGTTGGAGGTTTGGCAGCAGCAATATCAAGAATTCGAGGGAAAGGCAAACAGGTCTGGAAAGCGAAAGCAAAAGGATAAAGTAGCAGGATAGAACACAGGAGAAGTACAGTTAAAAGGATGGGTTGATGCCCATCCTTTTTTAGTGTACAGTTTATCTATATGAACCTGTTGGCGGAGTTAATTCTTCCAAAATCATATTAATTAACGCAAGTTGCTAGTTGGAAGCAAGGCCGCAAAAAGGGGCCCCTTTATTAACAAGCAGCATTTCAAGCGGCCCTTTTTGTGGTAATTTTTTTGTGGTAATTATTTTACCACAAAAAAACTACC
>JAHEZD010000173.1 GCA_023251255.1 Chitinophagaceae bacterium | reverse complement strand
TATACGATTCCAACGCATGGTATCATTACCAATTGCGGCAAAGCCCATTTAGAAGGCTTTGGGGGTATTGAAGGGGTAAAAAAAGGAAAGGGAGAACTCTTTGATTTTTTGAGGAACAACAATGGTTCTGCCTTCATCTACGCAGATTATAGTTATCTGCAGGAAATGAGCAAGGGAATCTATAAGGTTCATGAATATGGGACCAAAAAAGGAGAGGTAACCGGCATAATGAAACAAAGCGAGCCCTTTTTGGAAGTTGAAATAACAAATGGGCTTGCTTTTGGTTCAATAAATACCAACTTGGTGGGTGAATACAACCTGCCCAATATTTTATGTGCAGCAGCAGTTGGCAAGCATTTCAATGTGCCTGATAAAAAAATAAAATCAGCGATTGAAAATTATGTTCCATCCAATAGTCGTTCGCAAATGGTGGAAAGTGGCAGCAACAAGATAATTCTAGACGCTTACAATGCTAATCCATCCAGCATGAAAGCCGCTATAGAAAATTTTGCTAAACTCAATGCCCACAACAAGGTACTGATGCTGGGTGGCATGATGGAACTGGGTTCAGAAAGCCTCAAGGAACATGAAAGTATTATTGAACTGATTAAACAATACCCGTGGAAAAATGTGGTGCTAGTCGGAGGCGATTATAGCAATGTAGAACATCCGTTTATTTATTTGGACAATTCATTGGAAGCAAAGCAATGGTTTGTTGAACAGCATTTTGAGCATACCTACTTGTTGATAAAAGGCTCAAGGAGTATACAAATGGAAAGAATTATTGAACCCAACGCTGCAACATAATAATATACTCACTATAAGCCCACCTACATAAAACGGTATTTTTTACATAAACATTTCCTAAAACAAAACTTGCAACGTTAATGAATGGATTACCTTGCAGGCGTAATGAAAGAAGAATATACACATAAGCCCAGCTATTTACTGAGCACACTTAGCAACAAATGCCCAAGGTGCAGGCAAGGCCATCTTTTCAAAGGCACCAATGCATATGATTTCAAGAACAATATGAGTATGCATGAGCGCTGCCCCATTTGCAACCAGCCGACTGAACTTGAAGTAGGTTTCTACTATGGAACAGGTTATGTGAGCTATGCCCTATCAGTGGCCTTTTTAGTAGCATCCTTCGTGGCATGGAAAGTATTATTGGGTATTTCTTTTAGCAACAACAGTATTTTTTGGTGGCTAGGTACCTGTTGCGTTCTGCTAATATTGTTCCAACCTCCTATAATGCGTTTGTCAAGAAGTCTATGGCTCAGTTGGTTCGTAAAATATGACCCTAACTGGAAAAAAAACAAAATAGAAGAGCCCGAAAGAATTGTAAAGGAACAAATGAACAATTGGTAAGTAGGTTCCTAAAAGGAAGCACAATCAGTGATAAGTAATGATAAAAAGCAACAGCCGAAGAAATGTTCTTCGGCTGTTGCTTTTGCAGAGAGGAAGGGATTCGAACCCTCGAAACAGTTTCCCGTTTACACACTTTCCAGGCGTGCTCCTTCAACCACTCGGACACCTCTCTGTTTGATGGGCAGCAAAAATAGTAGTTACAAGTTAGCTAGCGAATATTTTTTCTGCATTGGCAGTAGTAATGGCCGCCACTTCCTGAACAGTCACGTTTTTTACTTCTGCCAATTTCTGTACAATATATTCCAAATAGCTGCTTTCATTGCGTTTCCCCCTAAAAGGAACGGGAGTCAAATAAGGCGCATCCGTTTCAAGTACCAAATATTTCAGGTCTACTTGCTTGAGCGTTTCATCAAGCCCAGATTTCTTATACGTAAGCACCCCTCCAATACCAAGTAAAAAGCCCATATCAATAATCTGCTTAGCCACTTCATAACTTTCACCAAAACAATGGAATATTCCATTTAGCCCCTTGGCTGCATACGGTTTTACCATATCAATCGTTTCCTGCATGGCATTTCTTGTATGGATAACTATGGGCAGTTTGCGTTCCACTGCCCAGTGCATTTGCTTTTCAAATGATTCATATTGTTGGGTAACGAAGGTCTTATCCCAGTAAAAATCAAGCCCTATCTCCCCTATCGCCACAAAATTTTTATTGTTTAGCCATTGTTCTACCAGTTCCAGTTCCTGCTGGTAGTTTTCTTTTACATAACAGGGGTGAAGTCCCATCATGGGAATGCATGTGCCTGGATATTTAAAAGCCAGTTCCATCATTGCATCATGCGAGGTACTATCAATAGCAGGGAGGTAAAATCTTTGCACACCGAGGTTTTTGGACCTAGTTATTACTTCATCGATATCCTGGCTGAACTCTTCTGAATAAAGATGGCAATGTGTATCTATCAGTGTCATGCTGCAAGTTTAGTTCTTTATTTTCTTAAGCAGAATCCAAAACAGCGTAGCATAAATAAATTTATTTGCTCATTGAAAAAATAAAAATGAACAGTCTACCGTTTATATATGACCAACACCTTTATAGCTAACCACTTCAAAAAAAGGTTGTAGTAATGCCAGATACAAAAACTAAAACCACCCATCATTTCAGTTCTTAGCAAATAATTACAATGCCTGTTTAAGGCAATCATCTAATTAAAAGAGGCTTAATTTGAATGGCTATAGCACCAAGGTTATCAAAAGATATATTTTTAAACTAGTTTTCATAGGGTACGGATTAAAAAACGAGCTGAGGTTTCTACCTCGGCTCTTTTATTTATAAAAAAAGGAACACACAAATTGGTGTTCCTCAAGCGTCAAATTGAATTATTGCAAGAATTAAAAAATCAATTCCCTCCTACTGATATTCCACCTTATTCCTGCGGATATGACACTCGTATTGGCATTGCCCGTTGTCAAACGGCTGAACTGGCGTGAAAGGAATGATATATCAAAAAACAGGTTCTCCTTTATTTCATAACTGGCAAGGAATGTAATAATGGTACATTTGGCAAGGTCGCCCGTTCCAACTGTCCAGCCATTATCAAATGGCCTTGTACTGTTGAATGAAAAAATATTGCTTCCGTAATTCTGGTTACTACTTCCAATGGAACTATCCAACCCCTGTTTGTAATAAATAGCCTTCGCTTCAAAATACAACTGTTTCAAGGGCTGGTATTTTACAATAACGATATACTCTTCAAAGTTGGAGCCCAATGGATGCGCCAGTTGCTGGTTATAATGTGAATAGCTGGTTGCAGAATCGGAGGATGAATAAGTAAATGGCCTTACCCTATTTGTTTCCAGTTGTACGTCCACATTTTTCACACCAAAAGCATCAACGTATTTAACACCTGCTTGGTAACCAAACCGGTTTCCCCACCAATCATTCTTCAGTTCCGCCGTATTGAGTTTATCAACCATTAACTGACCGTACACTTGGAATTTCTTTGCAAGATTGGCCTTTATATCAAAACCTGTATAGCTCTTGTCCTTTATTGGGCTATTGTTGTCAGGAATATTCGTGTACATAATTGGATTGAAAAGCTTCAAGCTAATTGCATCCGTTTTGCCCAGCATCAGGCCGTCAAACAAACCAATGTTCAGCCATTTTGTAGCATGGTAGCTAAGATGGCTCATCCTGAAATATTTTCTTGGATAAATATAATCACTGCCTCTTCTATGCAGGGCTACCAGCTCCATGAATAGGTTCTCATAGTTGAACTTGCCAAAGTGGGTACCCACTTTCAGGAACATAGCGTTGGTACTGAAATCACTCAACAAAAGGCTCCTATAACCATCACCAATAAAATTCCTGTCATAGCCTAGTTGCATGTCCATGAATTTGGCAACCTTCCATGTCAGGCTTCCCCTTACATCAAAATAGTCATATCCGCCAACTTTAAAGGTTTTAATATAACCCGCTCCCGGAACCGCATTGTATTTCGCTACAAATTCCTGCATGTAAGTTGGTTGCCTTTCCTGGTTCTCTGTAAAATAAAAGCTGAACCCAACTTTATCACCAATGATACCACGCATTACAGCACCACGTTGATTGATAAATGTACTATTGTTATTGCCGCCCTTACTTCCTTGTTCATACT
>JAHEZD010000140.1 GCA_023251255.1 Chitinophagaceae bacterium | reverse complement strand
ACACCATGAACAAAAAAGGGCCCATTATTGTGATAGAGGATGATATGGACGATCAGCAGATACTAATGGATGTTTTCAAGGAACTGGGCTATAACAATGAAGTAGTGTACTTTTCCGATGGCAACACTGCACTCACTTACCTGAACAAGGAAGATGTGCACCCCTTTCTCATACTGTCCGATGTAAACATGCCCCGCATGAACGGCTTTGAACTGAGAAACACCATTTTTACCAATGAGCAGTTACAAACCAAATGCATACCCTACCTTTTCTTTACCACTGCGGCCGACAAGAAATCGGTACTGGAAGCCTATGCCCTTTCTGTACAGGGTTTCTTTACCAAGCCCAATTCCGAAACCCAACTGAAAAGCACCATTAAGAAGATCATAGAATACTGGCAGGAGTGCATAGCACCCAATCAATTTGATTGAGCAGGATACTGAAGTGCAGCAGGGCAATGGGCCGCTACGATTACCGCCCCTTACCAGTTTCCGGCACCCACCACTGCCTATGGCATAGCTGCCAATAAGGGGTTAAGCTACATGGGTGCAGGGCGTTCTTGACACTTGTTTGCCTTGTTACTTGTTTTTATTAGGGCTTATATAGATAGTGTATAGGTAGTAAATAGGTCGTTAGTAGAACGTAGGTAGGGCGTTACCCCAATACAGGACAGTTGGAAGTTGGAATGTTGGATGTTTTGATTATGGAGGATGGATTGATGGGGATGGTTTGTTTGGATGAGGGGCGTGGGTGTTGATATTGAAATAGCGTGGGTAAAGGTTCGTGAGACACAAACCTAGGCGAAGAGATCAATGACAGGGACTTCAAGAAACTCACGGGCAGCCAACCTTGAGCTGTGGTATGAATAAATGCGAAACGCTTAGTGCTGAAGGCACAATGCTTAATGCAGACTGCAAATGCCACTCCCTTAATTAACCTTCCTCTGGGGTTGACGGGTTGGTGAGTTGCGGGTTTTCGGATGCAAGTCTACAATCCCTACCCCTCCAACTTCCTCCTCCATCGTTCAACTTCCAACTAACCCCAACAATATAAGGGTTTGCAGCAAGCAAAACTTACGTGATTTTACGCAAGTTTTGTATTGACATAATACGTTCCTTTATTCAGGCTAATGTATCTGCTGCCCCCAACTGTTTATCCAATACCTAAGAATACCGCCCACTACCCTTTTATGCATATACCAGTTCAATAAAACTTGCATATGCTTACTGTAAGTAGGAAAAAAAAACAGCAAAATACTGATACTATATGCCTGATATTACCAATGAAAAAAATATAGTTCCTACGGAACTAATTACCAACAAAACCCTTTATACCCTTACGGGCGCCTCTGCAGCCGTATGGATTGTATGCCTCGTTATCCATTCTATTTTACATAAATCGGTAAATAATCCGGATGTGTACAAGGTCATTGCCCTTACATTATCCTTGCTTATTTCTATAAGTATTGTTTTTAAAAAGAGGAAGAAAAAGTATGAGGACTGGTTATTGTCTGTAATCAATGCCTTTCTCATTTTTATTTACGCCACTGGTTTCAATTCAATTTCCAGCAATGTGTTTATAGGGGAAGAAGAAAAGGTTGTGTCCAAGCAGTCAGCGTTTAATACCAGTGTTCTGTTGTCTTCAAAATCAAGGCAACTAGCGGGAGTCGTGGATTTTTTTGAAATTGATTGGTTTCCTAATAAAAGGCTAATTAAGGAAAATAAGAACCTGAAAAACAATGTGGATAGTTTAGACAAAATAATTAGCAGCATTTCAGCCCTGAAACCTGCCACTTATAGTAATGGGAATGATTCATTGCTTATCAAGGAAAATATAGAACTAAGAAAAAAGGTGCAGGAAATGGAGAAAGGCAAAACAAAAATAGCCATTGAACCCATATTTACCGATAAGGATAAAACCATACAATTACTGACCAGTGAAGTTGCGGCATTAAAGCAGAACCATGTAAATAGTAAGCCTGCGCCTAGTATGCTTAAAACTGATTATTCCATTGACTCTTTAAAACAGGTAATCAACAAGTTAGCCAGCCAACAGAAGCAATATTTGCAAGTACAGAAGGATGTTGAAATGTGGCGACAAAAATATATGGCTTGCATGGACAATAAGGATGTACACTAATAAGGTATGACCTCACTGCCATTAACCTTTTCCTCCCGCCGTGGAGCGTGTCCCACGCGCCACTCCACGGTCCCTTTCCAAACATCCATCCCCAGTTTTTTATGCAACATGACTGATATGCCCGTAGATGGCAATGAACGCTGCGGCGAATAAAACCTGTACTTGCCTTAGATAAGTGCTGCACAATACCAAAAGTTCACTTATATCCGATTGACTTGTATTTGAATCTTATGCAGTTTGCATGCTGGATATAAAGGAGCAACAAGTTCCTCCGCCGTGGAGCGTGTCCCACGCACCACTCCATGCTCCACTTTCCCAAGCATCCATCCCCAGTTTTTTATCCAACGTGACTCATAAGCCAATGCAGCTTCCCTGCTACACGCCATATTTGCCCACCATAGAGTGTGTTTCACACAGCACCACCCGGCATGTGGCCTAAAGTATGCAGCCAGCCTGCGCCAATGGCCATAGCTTTATCAAACACAATGAACATGTACAAACCAACAGCAAAAGGCTATTTCTCCGGGTGCGGAGGAATGGAAATAGGATTGATGCAGGCAGGCATACACCTAATGCAATCACTGGACCTTGACCCCGAAGCCACAGCCTGCATGATGGCCAATAAGCATTACTTCAACCATCCAGTACTAACGGCCGACATTAAGGACAAAACGGTACAGGAACAGCCACCAACCGATATTATTGTAGGTACCTACCCCTGCACCAAGTACTCGCCCATTGCCGATATACATGGCACCCGAACGGGCGATGACCTGTTCCTGCATTTCTTTAGGCATATAGCCATAGAGCAGCCCGAAATGTACATAGTGGAAAATGTGCCCGGTATGAAAAAGTTTAAAGTGGTCATGGAAGCCATGACCCAATTGCCCAACTATTATGTGCAGGTGTTTTGCCCTGTGGATGCTGCCATCTGGCTGCCACAAAGAAGGAAGCGGCTCATATTAATAGGCACCAAAAAACGCTTTGCCATTCAGGAACCCAATGCCACGAGGAACAGGATAAGTTTAAGGGATATACTGGAACATAACCCCGAAGTGGAAATGCCCAGCTATGTGCTAAGCCGCATCAATGGCCGCTACCGCGACCTGCCCATTGTGGTGGACCCTTCACTGCCCCATGCGCTAGCACCTACCTGTGTGGCCCATTATGCCAAGGACTTGGGTACAAGGCTGGTAAAAGACAAAGCTGCCCCGCATGGTATGCGGCCCTTTACGGTAAGGGAATATGCTAGGCTGCAAGGCTTTCCAGATGATTTCCATTTTGATAATAAAAGAAGTAGCTATCGCTTAATTGGCAATGCCGTGCCTGTGCAAATGGGGGAATGGGTAGGGAAGGAGGCAATGAAGTATTTTAATTGAAATAGCCTTTAAAAGTTTCGGGTTTTAGCAAACAAAAACTGTTATACACTCCATTTCTAATAAATAATCCGGGTTTTGTATCAAAGTTAAACACACGATAAAGAGAGAAGTTTTTACTATTGGATTCTGCAAATCTCAATTCGGTTTTAGTAAGAAATATGGGTGTTTCTCTTGTCAATTTAGTTGTTTTTACTTCAATAAATCTGTCACTACCATCTATATTCTTAGATAAGATATCATATCCTAAACCATCACCCAAATCTTTAGATACCCATTTTATTTTGTTTGCCAATGACTTTTTGCCATTATTGATTAACCGCCATTTTTCATATTCTAATACAAGGTTTTCTCCTTTTGCACCAAGTATCCGATTATTCTGTTCCTTTTCTAAATAATTGGTTTTAATGGGACGATAAAGTTCTCTGTCTTCTGCGGCAGCAGAAATAATAGGTTCATCGATTAACAGACTATTGAAATCCACTTGCCTTTGTAATTGAGCATTGACATCGCTTTTCTCAGAGAAGGTTTCAAACCTCGCCTCTAACTGTATTTGATTGGCGGAAAGAAATTCTGCAACTTCATCCGCTAGCATTTGTTGATAGTTGTGCATCGGCTTATACCCTCTAATAAAAGGCAAGCCCATCTCCAACAAAACCGCACTGATATTTTGATGTTTAAATTCAACAGAACCGTTTTTGCGATTATTGAGCAAAGGCAATAATGCCTTACGATGTTGGGTTTTATTATAAGGGACTTGTGCAATCTCCAACTGTAGCATGTTGAAATAATCGGCTATTATTAATAGCACTTCTTCTCTTGTCCAGTCCATTTAGTCCTTGTTTAATTAGGGTTAGATTGTTATTTCCCTGCACACATATTCCAACAAATCACAAGGTTTTACATCAATAGCCAAAGCAATCTTATATAGTTCATCCACTCTTAACTGAGCCGACTCCTTTAGGGTCAGTTCGCTAAGCCTTGATTTGCTAATGCCTGTTTTTCTGGCTACATCAGATTTATTCACCGATTTCTGTGCTAAATATTCTCCCAGTTTAGTCATTGATTTTCAAGAATTTCTATACATGTTGATTCTTTGAAGTTAAAAAAGTATAGAAATAGTGTACAAAATGATTTTTATGTACAGACATGTTGTACTATTGTATAGAATTTCTATAAATAAGTACAGAAAACACAAACACATGTCCAGCACTTTGTTCCCCCATCTTACCGATAAAATGCCCCCATGGCATTACCAGCAAACCTTCCACTTAACGGAGGCTGCTGTACAAAACCCCCTGCTGTTATTGGAAGAATTTTTTGATTGCTACAGTCTGCCCGATATACGCCATTGCCTGCGTGAGTGGCTGTTTAGATCCATGCAGCAAAAGGAAGCGAAGGACGATAACCTGATGACCCTGCACGATACGGTGCTAAGGCTGGTGGAAGCAAGTTGGCTGCTGTGGAAGCTGCATGGCATACCGCCCATAAAAGCAGTGCCCCAAACCACCACCCCTAGGGTAGGCAAGGGCAAGAAAGGCAGCAAAGCCAAGAACAAGAAGAAAAGTTCACGGGTTTAGGAGTTTACAGGTTCACAAGTTGAAAGGTTCACGAGTTCACAAGTTTACAAGTTCCCAACGTTCAAGTGTTCGCCTATTGCTGGTAACGCACCAACTTTTGAACCTGTGAACAAGTGAACTTCTCCAACCTCTCTTCCTATAGCCAACCTCGGATGGCAGGGGCCGGAAACGGCCCCCTTTTTTTATAATTGTTCAACCCTGCCTGATTGCTAATTATGGCAAATTCGTCCTTAATAATCAACCGCCACGGACCACCACCAACGGCCACGGACAGGCAATACAACCAGTAGCCCCCAAGTACACCCATAACGAAGGATGAACGAAGGATGAGTAGGGGGAGGAGGGTTAATTGGTTAACTGGTTAATTCGTTAATTGGTGATTATGGAGGAGGGGTAGGGAGCAGGCAGTAGGGAGCAGGCAGTAGGCAGTAGAGAGCAGGATGTATGATGTAGGATTTATGATGTGTGATTTGAGGTTCTATCAGTACGTGTATACCGTCTTTGGAAAGGGCAGTAGAGGGGAGGCAGCAGGCAGGAGGCAGTAGTAAGTAGGGAGTAGTTAGTAGGGAGGGATTGTGGATGGTTCATAGTGGAGCAGTTTTGGATGGGGGTTCCGCTTGGAACGCATTTCGACAAGCCCGCCTGAACGCCCGCCCGTGCCGGTACGGACGGGGAAACGGGCAGGCTCTGACAATCCTGCTCAATTGATCTTCCCTCCTCCATCAATCCATTCTCCGTTGGTCAACATCCAACATCCAACGTCCAACATCCAACCTTCCCTTCTCCTATGTTTCTCCCATAGATGTCCCATATCTCTCCCATATATGTCCTATAGATCTCCTAGGGATGTCCCGTACATGTCCCATATATGTCCCGGGTTAATAAGGAAAGTTAATTGGTTAACTGGTTAATTGGTGATTGAAGGGGAGGTAGGCAGGAGGGAGAAGGGAGTAGGTGATAGTTAGAAGGGAATGGAGAGTAGGTGGTCGATGGTTAACGGTCGATGGTCCACGGTCCATAGTCCATAGTCGCTCCCCACTAGCCAATTGGGTTCCGCCTTCTACCCCCACCTTCTTCTCCACAATCACCAATTAACCAGTTAACGAATTAACCAATTAACCTTCCCCTCCGCCTTTCGCCCCCGTTCAATCAACAAACATGTCACGGATTCCATGTCACGTAAAAATGGGTGCATCCAATTGTGTGACATTGCACATGTCACGGATTCCATGTCACATAAAAATCCGTGACATCAAATCTGTGACATATTAACATTTGCAAGGAGAAATTCCAATGCCGGGAAAGCAGGAGTAGGCAGTAGAGGGGAGCGAGTAGTTAGTAGGGGGAAGAAAGTCGAAGGCGGTCTCATAAAACGAGATTTCGTTAGTCGCACCTGCCTTTACCGGCAGGCAGGCTTGCCTACCGACAGGCAGGTTTCGACAGGCCATGCCTAATGGCAGGTAAACTCATGTGACATCCTGCTCCATTAACCTTCCCCTCCTCCATCAATCCATTCTCCGTGGTCAACATCCAACATCCAACATCCAACCCTTTCCTCCTTGAGGAAGACCGACTCCGAATGGGCCTAGATTGCTTCCTTCGTCGCATCCGATGGCTATCGGATGACGGCCCCCTCCTCCATCAATCCATTCTCCGTTGGTACAACATCCAACGTCTAACATCCAACTTTTTCCTATGACATTGCTCCATGTGATATTGCGTTTGGAACGCATTTCGACAAGCTCAATGTGACATCCTGCTTAATTGACCTTCCCCCACCACCCAAAGCAATCTTCTCTTTTGGAAGCCATTGCCTCCTTGAGGAAGACCGACTCCGAATGGGCCTAGATTGCTTCCTTCGTCGCATCCGATGGCTATCGGATGACGGCCCTTCCTCCATCAATCCATTCTCCGTTGGTCAACATCCAACATCCAACATCCAACCTTTTCCTATGACATTGCTCCATGTGACATTGCGTTTGGAACGCATTTCGACAAGCCCGCCTGAACGCCCGCCCGTGCCGGTACGGACGGGGAAACGGGCAGGCTCAATGTGACATCCTGCTCAATTGACCTTCCTTCCTCCATCAATCCATTCTCCGTGGTCAACATCCAACGTCCAACATCCAACCCTTTCCTCCTCCGCAATCACCTCCCGATAAAACATCGGGATAACCAATTAACCAGTTAACCAATTAACCCCCCACTGTGCATTTCCAAAAAATCCCTGTTAAATCATCCACATTAGGCCCATTAGGCCCATCATAGATTTACCTTCGGTAATATGAAGAATAGCATTGCCCTTATTTTCTTTTTCATAACGCTGCAGGTACCCCCTGCCAAGGCCCAGCCCGTTTTTGAGTTCCGGGCCGTTTGGGTGGCATCCGTGGTGAATATTGACTGGCCCAGCAGGAAGGGACTGTCCGTAAATGCCCAGCAATCGGAGTTTGTACACCTGCTGGACATGCACCAGCGCAATGGCATGAATGCCGTGATCGTGCAGGTACGCCCAGCGGCCGATGCCTTCTACCCCAGCCAGTACGAGCCATGGAGCGAATACCTGATGGGCAAACAGGGCCTACCGCCCACGCCCTATTACGATCCCCTGCAGTTCATGATCGATGAAACGCATAAACGGGGCATGGAGTTCCACGCCTGGCTGAACCCCTATAGGGCCGTGTTCAAAATAGGTTCCTCCTCCATAGCACCCTCGCATATTACCCGCATCCACCCTGAATGGTTCGTGAGCTATGCCGGCCAGAAAATATTCAACCCCGGTATGCCCGAAGTGAGGGAGCACGTGGCCCGTGTGGTAAAGGACATTGTGAGCCGCTACGATATAGATGGTCTGCACATGGACGATTATTTCTATCCCTACCCAGATAGCAAGGGCAATGACTTCCCCGATCGTAAGGCTTTTGAGAAATATGGCAGTGGCATGAAGCGGGCCGACTGGCGCCGCAGCAATTGCGACAGCATCATCAAGACCATGCACGAAATCATACAGGCCACCAAGCCCACCGTCAAGTTCGGCATCAGCCCCTTTGGCGTTTGGCGGAACAGGACCAAGGACCATGACGGCAGCGACACCAGGGCTGGCGTAACCAATTACGACGACCTGTATGCGGACATACTGCTATGGATGAAGGAGGGCTGGATAGACTATGTAACCCCCCAGCTTTACTGGGAGCGTGGCCATAAGCTCTGCGATTACGATACCCTGCTGGCCTGGTGGAACCAGAACACCTATGGCAGGCACCTGTACATAGGCCATGCCATGGAAAGGGCCGGCACCAATGCCGCCTGGCGAAACAAGGACGAACTGCCCAACCAGATCAAGCACCTGCGGGAATACCCCACCACACAGGGCAGCGTGTACTTCAGCAGCAAGAGCTTTGAAACCAACCCCAATGGCTGGTGCGACAGCCTGCGGAACAATTACTATGCACTGCCCGCACTGCCGCCTTCCATGCCATGGATTGACAGTATAGCACCCGATAAGCCCGTGATCGAAAAACTGAACGACGGCATCAACCGCCTGGCCTATAAGGGCACCAAAAAAATAAAGGGCTATGTACTGTTTACCGTAAACGATAACCTGGAAGCCACTTACGAGAATGCCCAAATGGTGCAGTTGATTGTGTACGGACAGGCCGGGGATATTGATGCCCTGAAATGGTTCAACCTCAAGAAGCGCCTATTTGTAAGTACCGTGGACTGGAACAATAATGTGAGTGATTGGGTGGAGTTTAAGTAGGAAGGTTAATTGGTTAATTAGTTAACTGGTTAATTGGTGATTGTGGAGGAGGGAGAAGGCAATAGTAAGTAGGCAGTAGTAAGTAGGGAGAAGGCAGGAGTGAGGAGGAATTAAGGATTGGGAATTTGGAATGGAGGAGATGGGTGAATAGGGTGTACAATTTTTTGGACAGAGGGAAGGGGAACGGGAATTAGGAATTGGGAATTAGGGGAAGTCCGAAAGACGGGAAGAAGGAAAGTCCGAAAGACGGAAAGACCGGAAGAAGGGAGGTCAGAAAGACGGGAAGAAGGAAAGTCAGAAAAGTCTGGAAGACCGGAAGCTGGTACCTGCTGGTTACGGAGCGCCGTTGATGGAGATTATGTAGATAAAAATGTTGGTACCCAAGTCCATGAATGATATACAGCCCGGCCTCCTTCTCCTTCAGGAGAGGGACCGAGGGTGAGGTCTCGCTGCTGATGGATATTATGCAGAAAAAATGTTAGTACTTCAGCCCCATCAACGATATACAGCTTGGCCTCCTTCTCCTTCAGGAGAGGGATTGAGTGTGAGGTTTGTTAATTCACACCACCTGCCCAAGATGCCTTTAAGCACCTCATACGCCTCGGTTCCGCACCTGTGCGGAATTGTAAAAAATGCAAAGCATATTTTTTACAAAGAGGCGGATGCAGTGCTGGAAAATGCATACCACTCTTCCATGTGCGCAAATATTCCGAAAAACCCGGCCATCCAGCAATAAAACACAGAGGGTTACACTTAGGGCAGCGCTGGTGGACAAATCGACGAAGGAGATTCACGAATACCAAAATCAAACTACAGACACATTCGTAAACGGGCGGAGCCATTCGGGTTGTCCTTGGACTTTTGCTTCTTTTGGGCCAAGCCAAAAGAAGGGGAACAATTAATCTTAGCATTCCCAACATCCAACCACGTAGCATGATGTTCCGGAGCCTTACCGCTTAAGAAATGAAAATAGAATGTCTAGTGGAAGGGCTTTACCTGAAAAGCCACTCCACCTCCCCAAACCTAAAGTGGCTATACCTATCATTGCTTACCAGCAACTGCCCCTCCTGGTCCACAGCATTGATCACACAGGGCAGCAGTTCATCCCCCTTTTTCAATAACACTTCCTCGTTGCGCTTGAACAGGTGGGCATTATAGCTGTCTATGATACCAATGCCGCCATGCTCCTTGAATGCCTTGAAATGCTTTTCCAAACAGGCACAGAGTTCCATGGCCAGTGTGGGCAGGTCAAACTGCTGGCCCGTTACCTGCCTCAGTGAAACGGCACGGGTCAGGTGCTCCGGAAAGGAAGCTTGGTTAATGTTCAGGCCAATGCCCACAATGGCCCAGTTCCAGCGGCTGCCCCTTACCACGTTTTCAATGAGAATGCCCCCCGCCTTCCTGTTTTGCCAGTAGATATCGTTCGGCCATTTTATGCGGGTGGCATCGCCCGCATGGGCACTGAAGAAATCATGTACGGCCAGGGCCACCATGGCACTCAGCATAAACTGCTGCTGCAGGGTAAGGAAGGAAACGTCCAGCACGGAAGAAAGCAGTATGTTGCTTTGGGCCTCCGTGTCCCAGGCCTTGCCCCGCTGCCCCTTGCCAGCGGTTTGCTGGTGGGCAAAAACGGTATAGCCATGGCCCGCAATACCCTGTTGCAGCATCAGCATGGCATAGGTATTGGTGCTCTGGACCGTCTTTAACTGTACAAAAGGCTGCCCAATGGTATTTATGGTAGTGTCGGTTGGCAAAAATGATTACTTTTGGGCGAAGATAGAAGGTGGCCGCTTTTTTTGTGACTGTTTACAATAAAAGATGCTACGTTCCGTCATGCTGTATATAGTACAGCACAAACCTGATGAGGCGTGTGGGAGCTGCAAAGCAGCAGCACCAATAGGCCCCATCAAAAGATTATTCACACAAAATATTTTCAGGTATTGACACCACTTTCCGCATTAAGCAGCCGTAAAAAATCCACCATTACAAGGCTTAACCGCAACTCCAAGATTTTTAAGACCATCATAAAAGCCATTGAGGACAAAAAGGGGGAAAACATCGTGAGCCTCGACCTGCGCAAGATTCCCGAAGCAATGGCAGACTATTTCATTGTATGCCAGGCAAGCAGCACCACGCAGATAAGGGCCATAGCTGACCATGTGCAGCACCTGATGGCTACCGACTGCAACGAACAGCCCTACAAGCAGGAAGGCTACCAATCGTTACAGTGGGTACTGATTGATTACGTGAACATTGTGGTGCATGTGATGCA
>JAHEZD010000139.1 GCA_023251255.1 Chitinophagaceae bacterium | reverse complement strand
GCCTATGATGTAACAGTAGCCAAAGATGGCAGTGGCAGCTTCACAACAGTGCAGGCGGCTATTGACGCAGCACCTACCGGAAGGACCACAGCTTATACCATTTTCATCAAGAATGGCAAGTACAAGGAGAAAATCAGTCTCCCTTCCAATAAGCCTTTCCTTTTCCTGATCGGTGAAAGTGTGGCCAATACCATGCTCACTTGGGATGATTACTCCGGTAAGCCAAATCCTGCTGGTGGTACTTTTGGAACGAGCAATTCTGCATCGGTAACGTTCAATGCACCCGACTGCGGGGCTGTTAATTTAACTTTTGAGAACACTACAGGCGATGCGCCACAAGCATTGGCCATTAATGTAAATGCAGATAGGTGTGCTTTCAAGAACTGCCGTTTCCTTGGTGGACAGGATACAGTGCTTACCAATTCGTCCAGTGGCAACAGGCAATATTTCAGGAACTGCTATATAGATGGTGTGGTGGATTTCATCTTCGGTGCAGCAGTGGCTATTTTTGATTCATGTATTGTGTACCCCAAAACAAGACTTGATGGCCTGAGTGGCAGTTATACCACTGCTGCCAATACGCCTGCAGGCCAGACCTATGGTTATGTGTTCCGGGATTGCGTTATTCCTGCCAATCGGGGCACCACCTCCTATGTACTGGGAAGGCCCTGGCAGAATGATGGTACAACATCCCCCTTGTCCAATACAAAAGTTATTTTCCTCAATACCACTATGAGTTCGTCCATCAAGCCACAAGGCTGGGACGTTTGGAATACCAGCACCAATACGGCCCTGATTACCTATGGGGAGTACCGGAGCAGGAAATTCGATAGCTCCTTGGTTGATATTAGCCAACGGGTATCATGGTCCCAGCAGCTAACCATATCGCAGGCTGCCACGTACACTACTGCTGCCATATTCGGCACATGGGACCCATGCGCTGCATTGGCAGATATCTGTACCTATACCGCAAAACCAATAGTGGTTTCCAATTTCCGTGGGGTAAAGGGTACAACAACATCTGCATTTACATGGAACATTAGTTGGCCCATTTCACAAGTGAAGTATGAACTGTTCCGTAGTAGCGACAGGATTGCTTTTGCAAAAGTGAATGAACAGACTTCTGCCAATGATTCAACCATCAATTATGCTTATTCAGAGGCAATTCCCCCTCCTGGCCAAACTTATTATTATTATGTACTCGCCTCAAAAGCAGGCCTAACAAGTCATATAACAGATACCCTTGCCATATCCAGTACGCCGACCATTAATGTTACCGGGGCAATGGGCAGTTTCATCCAGGGCATTGGCACACCATCCACTTCGCAATCCTATGTGGTATCAGGGGCAAGCCTTACCAATAGCGTCATCATCACGGCACCTACCGGCTATGAAATCTCGGCAGATGGGGGCACTACTTGGAACACTAGCAGTACGCCCATTGTACTGGTTCAGGATGGTAATGGCAATATAGCCAATACCTCCATTTCCGTTAGGTTGAATGCTTCTTCGGCTGCAACCTACAATGGCAATATTACCCATACAAGTACCGGTGCAACAAGCGTGAACCTAGCTGTTTCAGGAACAGTACAGAGCACTCCGCTAACGGTATCATCCATTTTGCAGCAATGGCCCATGACCTTGAACAATAATGACAGTGCCAGTGTAAGATTGGGAACTGTAGCCAGTTCACCAACGCTAAATAAATTATACCTGTCCAATGGAACAACCGTTCCAACTGTTTCGGCGTATACACCAGCATTTGGGCAAACATTTGGTACCACTGCAAATGGTGATGGTTCCTGGGGCACTGCAGTTGGTGGGCCAGGTGGCAATTTGAACAGGACTTTCTATGAGCAGTTCACGATAACAGCAGCTTCTACACATTCAGTAAGGGTTGACTCATTGATATTGAGCAGTTCGTTTTATAACACAGCTAGCAATACAAAATTGGCAGCAGTATATTCCTTATCGGGTTTCACCACAGCGGATTCAACTGATGTAACAGGAGGCATTGGTGCAGATGGCTTGTCAATGGCAGCAAGTGCCAATGGGGCATTTGCAACACCAGTTTTGTTGGTAAACGAAACAGCAGGAACCACCGCTACCTACAGGTTTGCATTAGCAGGGGCCACAGGCGTTACACTTACTTCTGGACAAACATTGACAATCAGGTTGTATTTCAGTTGCGGAAGCAGCAGTGCTGGCCGTTATGCTAAAGTAAGGAACGTGTATGCCAAAGGATTGGCCATCGCAAACCCTTCAACAGGGGATTATAGAAGCCATCAAACAGGCGACTGGACTGCTTTGGCCACTTGGGAAAGATGGGACGGTACCACATGGGTTACACCGGCACCGGATTATCCTGTTTATAATAATTCCGGAACAGCTACCATTTTAAATGGGCATACAGTTACTGTCTCTGCAACATTGGCCAATGGTTCCGGCTACATACATTTAACCAAAATAAATGCAGGTGGTCAATTAATCGTCAACAATGGAGCCACTTTGAACCTGGCAAATGATGGCGTGCTGTCTACCACGGACTTGCAGGTGGATGGCGCATTTACCTTATTGGGAAGTTTGGGAACGAACGGAAATGTGTCGATGTTGGTGAACGGAAGTTTTGTAAACTCCGGCACCAGCACCAATGTGAGCAATACTGGCGATACCATGAGGGTAGGGCCTGCAGGGGTTTACCAGCACAATGCCAATAATCCTTCATCCCCCAAAGTAATGCTTGCAGCACCTACTTCCACTTTCTCTGTTACGGGTATCACAACAAGCCAAACAGGCCTGTTCAAGAACACCTCTGTTTATGGTAACATTATCTGGAACTGCGCTTCCCAAGCAAACTACTATGCTTTCAGGAATACATTGGATACGGTGAATGTAAAGGGTAGCTTTACGGTAAACAGTACAGGCACAACCTATATCAGTTTTGCCAATACATCTTGCAGAACTGTATTGCCCGGAGGGTATTTCCAAACGGGTGGAACGGTTAACTTCAGGGAAAGCGGCACCATTACAGACACATTGGCTATAGGTGGTGATTTCAGCGTTACAGGTGGCAGCTTCATTTCGAATTTCGGTACCGGCACATCATTGTTGATGCAATTGACCGGTATCAATAAAACCATTAACTATATACAGTCAACAGCCACCAATACAAACTGGAATATCAGCGGTATCTATACATTGGCCGGTAACTTGGGCCTGCCCAATGCCGGTTTTGGTTTAACTGTTGGCGGCACATTAAATGCAAGTACCTACACGGTTAATGGTGCGGGAGATTTTACCCTTTCACCTTCGGCCATTTTGAGCTCTGCATCTGCCACTGGCTTGAATGGGAACATTACTGTTACCGGAACAAAAACATTAGGCACCACTTCCAACTACGTTTTCAATGGAACCTTGGCACAGGTTACGGGCGCATTGCTCCCTGCCACTGTGAATTCATTGACCATTAACAATACCGCTGGTGTTGGTTTGAGCAATGCGCTAGCAATAGTTGGTGGGCCGCTTACCTTAACTACCGGTAAGTTGTCATTGGGTGCCAACAACCTTTCAACAAGTTCCGTTACAGGGGCTTCCTCATCCAATTATGTAATAACAAATGGTGCAGGAGCGTTGAAGATAAATAATATAGGTGCTGGTGCGAACCTTTTCCCTGTGGGCCTTTCAGCTACCTCTTACAACCCGCTGACCATTAATAATGCAGGAACAGTGGACAATTTTGCTGTTAGTGTGAAGAACAGTTTTGACAATGCTTTCCCCAGCCCAACCAAAGTAGTAAACACGCAATGGAACATAACGGAAGATGTGGTTGGCGGTAGCAATGCAACAGTGGCACTTTCATGGATAACCGCAGACCAAGCTACAGCGTTCAATCCTGCCAGTAACCTGAACGTTATGCACTATGTGGGCGCTGCATGGGTACCCACTACTGCAACGCTTTCGGGAGCAGGTACTATTGCAAGTCCTTATTATGCCACAGCAACGGGCTTCACCTCCTTTTCGCCATTCGCCGTTGCCAATATTGAGGCATTGCCCCTTGAACTACTTTCATTGAATGCTGGTTTCGACAGGAACGAGGTGAAGGTTTTATGGAACACTTCCAACGAAGCAAATACTTCTTCCTTTATTGTTGAACGGAGCGTGGACGGTATTTCATTCACGGCACTGGGTACTGTTGCTGCAAAGAATGCATCAGGAGCCAACAGTTACAGTTTTGCGGATGCAAATCCCATCAATGGAGTTGGTTACTACCGTTTGAAGATGGTAGATAAGGACGCTTCTTTCAAATACAGTAAAGTGGTTATGGTGAACAGTAAACTGAAAGGGGCAATCACAGTTTATCCTAACCCGGTAACTTCATTGGTGACCATCACGCATGTGAAAGCAGGGGCCAATGCCGTTGCCAGTATATACTTGATGGATGGAAGGAAAATAAGTAGTCAACAAATACAGGAAAACAGTACTCAGACATCTATGGATGTCTCAAAACTACTTCCTGGGTATTATTTGCTGACTGTTGTTAATGGGGATGAAAAAACAACCCTGTCCTTTGTGAAGCAATAAGCAGCGGATAGGTAAAAGGTTCCTTATAAAAAGAAGGTTCCCATGAATACTCATTCATGGGAACCTTCTTTTTACAGCAATGACTCATTTTGAATATTCCTTCCTACAAAGAATGTCGGCCTGAGCCTGTTAAAGGCGTTTTATATGAGAAGCTATCGGTCTCGACAAGCCTGCCTTTGCCGGCAGGCTCAACCCCGATGAAAATTCGGGACGGGCTCTGACACAGAATTTAAAATGGGCCACTACCTTTTTTACGTAGCTTCTTTGCATTTCAAAAGATAATGCAGATTGCCAGGTATCTATCCTAGAGTGTATTATTCCCCAATTTAAAAACACAAAGGCAACCTGCTCAAGCAATTTGACCCAAATCCAGTAGCCCAAGTGGTTTGATAGGGGGTTCATGGTAGTTAGTGGTATAGGGCAATGAAGGTTAAATAATAGCACTTGTTCAAACAATGGAAAACTGGCAACTTGCGTTAATTACCAAAATCAATTGGATGGTGAACCAAGACATGATTACAGATAGGATAATAGCTTTCGTACGGGAAATCGGTATTGAGGTAAGAATGGATGAAGTTGTTCCGGCACAAGCGTTTGTACCAGGTATTGCCATACAAGATGGTGCTTTGGTAATTGACATGGAAAAATTGAAATACCCTGGGGATATATTGCACGAAGCAGGGCATTTGGCTGTTTCGGATGCGCAGAGTAGGAAGTCAATGGGCGGTATCCTTGACAGTACCAATGAAAATGCACCAGCGGAAGAACTCATGGCAATTGCTTGGAGCTATGCTGCAGCCACTTATTTGTCGATTGACCCACATATTGTTTTCCATGAATTTGGTTACCAGGGCGGGGGGAGCAATATTGTCGATAATTTTTCGGAAGGGAGATATTTGGGCCTGCCCATGTTGCAATGGGTGGGGCTGTGCCTGGATCCCAAGCATGCATTGCTCAAGGGTTGTGAAGGTTACCCTACCATGCTTAAATGGTTAAGGGATTGACCATTTTATAGTATGCTGCCTCGTAATTATATACAGTAAAGCGTAGATTGCCGCTATTTCCTAGAAACTATAGGGGAATTAGGTCAAATAAAACTGCGTAGGTTTACTGTTTTTTTTAAGTGGTGACACGCATGTTTCAGCACCGATTTTGTTTAATTTTATGGCTTATTAATAACCCCCAAAAAAACTAATCTTATGACACAGTATGAAATCTGCCCCCAAGGTTCCCATTCCATTTCCCTAGCCCAGGCAGTCCAAATGACTACTTTGTACCGGCAGAACCGGAATTCAATTTTAAAAGATGACTACCAAAACCAGAATATACTGGCCATTAGTGAAACCTTCAATGGTAAGGATGTTGCTTCCTTACTTGGAGAAACTGGCTGTGTTGGGTTGCGCATTTATTATGGCATGTCAGAAGACCTTAAGGTCCATGCAATTCTAGTAGGTGTGGGTGAAGATGGAGTGGACATCCTTCCTTCAGGAACTGTTGCTGGTAAGGAAATGGTAGGTGATGGATCTGCTGAGATCCTGGAGGATTCACAGCGTTGTCCGATTGAATGCCCACCAGCATCTCCATTAAATCCGTAACTGCAACTGTACAGATGTCCCTTTACCACGTTAATGTAATTTCATCCTTAAGTATTAGCATTGCGGCAGTAATAGGTGCCATTCGCTATAAAAAGGTTTCTTCGGATTTCTATCCTTTCATTTATTTATTGTGGATAGGGCTTGCAAGTGAGTTACTTTGCTTGGTCATTGCGCTTTATTTTAAGAATAACATAGTCATTGGGAATATATATGTACTGATTGAGTCCCTGTTCCTGTTATGGCAGTTTTCCAATTGGATGAACTACAAGTCGGGGAAGCGGAAATATTTGCTCATTGGAATTCTTTTTTTTGCCATTTGGCTAACGGACAATCTTTTAATGCATGACATCACCCGGATCAACTCTTTTTTCCGGGTGAGTTATTCTTTTATTATTGTCTTTTTAAGCATGGAACAGATTAACCTGGTTTTCTTGTCGGAAAGGGACAACGTATTAAAGAATGCAACCTTTTTGCTCTGTGCAGCGTTCATTGTTTTTTTTGTTTTCAAGGCTTTATTTGAAGTGTTCTATATGATCAATGTGAGGATGAGCGACAATTTTTATCATACACTTTTCCTGATATTGGTAATAGTCAATTTTTTCACCAACCTGATTTTTGCAATTGCTGTACTATGGATACCCAAGAAGCTAAAGTTTACCTTGCCATTGTAATCATTTTTGGACTGCTGGTTATTTTTTTGATTTTCTTTTTTATTACGCTTATACGGCATCAAAAAAAGAACATTCAATTGCATAAGGAAAAGATATATGCAGAGATAACCACACTGGAAAAGGAGCGCAAGAGGATTTCTGCCGATCTGCACGATGGGCTAGGTCCGTTGCTTTCAACAGTTAAGTTCCAGATTAAAAGCGTGGAGGTAAATGAAGATGATGACAGGCGAATGATCCAATCTGCAGGCAAGCATATTGATGATATACTTATTAAGATAAGGGAGATTGCCAATGACCTGAGGCCCACGGTACTGGTCAGGGCCGGGTTTGCTAGGGCCATTGAGGAATTTGCAGAAACCATTAATATTTCGGGAAAAATCTTTGTATCATGCAGCATGGAAGACGATGTTTCTTTTGGTGACAAGGAGGGGGAGATGCACTTGTACAGGATTACCCAGGAAATAATCAACAATTCCATCAAGCATGCAAATACGTTGCGGATCAATGTGAGCTTAAAAGCAAATGACAAGAAAATTTTCCTGCGTATCAGTGATTTTGGCAAGGGCTTCAACATGCAGGAAATATTGAAAAAGAGCAATGGCTTGGGACTAAGGAATATCATGAGCAGGGTAGAAGTTTTAAAAGGGGATATATTTATTGATTCGTCATTAGGAAATGGCACTACTTATTCAATTGAAATACCCAATAATTAACTAACCTATGAGCGTACTTAAAGTAATTATAGCAGATGACCATGAAATATATCGTGATGGGCTCAAAATGGTCCTGAAGAAGGAGCGCTGGCTTGATGTAGTAGGTGAGGCAAGGAATGGTAAGGAACTGGTACAGTTAGCGAAGAAATTGGTTCCAGATGTTATCATTACAGATATTGTTATGCCGGAAATGGATGGAATCGAAGCTTTGAAGCAGATCATGAAAAAAAACCCTCAAACATGTGCCATTGCCCTGTCCATGTTCAATGAGGATACGATGATTGTTGAAATGTTGGAGGCGGGCGCACTTGGTTACCTGCTCAAGAATGCAGAAAAGGAGGAGATAACAGAAGCGATAAAAGCCGTATATAAGAACCAGCCCTATTACTGCAGAACAACCTCTGCCAAACTGGTGAACCTTATCTCAAAAAGCAGGTTCAATCCATATAAGAACCATCCTGTCCTGCAGTTTAGTGACAAGGAAATAGCATTGATTAAGCTGATTTGCAAGGAAAAGAGCAATAAGGAAATTAGCGAGGAACTCTTTTTGAGCAGCCGCACCATTGAAGGGTACCGTACTAGGATCATGCACAAAATGGCTGTAAAAAGCACCGTGGGCATTGTTGTATACGCCATTAAAACAGGAATCTATAAAGTAGTGCCTGATTAATTATAGCAGTGGTTTGTCATCGTAAATAAGCCAACGGATGCGGAAGAATGAATGGGAGTACTATTGGCGGGCATAATAATAATTTTATTTGATAAATACAAGCGTAGGATTACGTTTTTTTTTCAGTAATACCCCTTAATTTAACAGCGGGGTTTATTGCTAGTTTTATCCGCTATTATGAGGTAGATAGGTAAAGTGTATTTTAAAACAAACTGCTATGTACAATATGTTTACAAAGTCTGTATCCCTTTTTGCTTCAGTACTTGCCTTATTTTCTTCTACCTTGGCCTCTGCACAGGGGATTGTGATTACTTCTGGTGCTAATTGCATAGTGAACGGCAATGCCAATTTGATTGTTAATGATGGGGGACTCAATAATTCCGGAACCTTTGTTCCTGGTAACGGGACCGTCTTTTTTTCAGGTACAGCAAATGCTACAATTACTTCCATTTCCGGTACATCATCAACTTCGTTCTACAATTTAGGGATCAACAAGTCTGCTGGCACGGCAAAGCTTTCAAGGAACATCGCAGTTAGCAATTCCCTGTTGATGCAATTGGGCAACCTTGACCTGTCCGGCTTCGACCTAGACCTGGGGAGCACTGGAAATATTGCTGGGGAATCTGCCTCGTCCGCTGTTCAGGGTCCTTCCGGTGGTGCCATCCTGCGTACCATCAACCTGAATGCTCCTTCAGCAGTCAACCCTGGGAACATGGGCATCGAGATAACAAGCACAGCCAATTTGGGGCTAACTACTATAAGGAGGGGCAACCAGCAGCAGGTCAACTCAAGCGGTTATGGTATCAATAGATACTATGATATAGTACCAGCCAATAACACCGCCCTGAATGCCACTTTGAAGTTCTACTATTTGGACAATGAACTGGCCACCATCAATGAGAGCGAACTGAAACTGTGGTCATCGGCAAACAGTGGGGCCTCATGGACATTGCTGGGTTCCGATGCGCAGGATGCCGCGGCCAACTTTGTCCTGAAAAACGGTATCGGCCAGTTCAACCGTGTCACGCTGGCCAGCTCGGTTTCACATCCATTACCTGTATTCTTCCTGTCGTTCAGTGGACAAATCCTGAACAACAATGTCCAGTTGAGTTGGTCAACAGGTTTCGAACTGAACAACCACCATTTTGAGATGGAAAAATCTGCCGATGGAAGGAATTTCTCCTTACTGGCAAAAGTACTATCGTCAGGAAATTCAAACGCAACAAGCAGCTACCAGTCCACCGACTTCAATGCCTTTGCCAATAGCGGACTTAATTACTATCGCATCAAGCAGGTCAACAATGATGGAACATTCAGCTACTCCAAGGTGCTTTCGTTCAGCAGGGCTGCCTATGCCAATGCGTTCATCAGCGTCTATCCGAACCCGTCCAATGGGCCAGTGCACCTGAGGTTCACTTCCAATGGCGCACTGAAGACCACTTTGGTGCAGGTGGTGGACCTGAAGGGGAGGCTGATTGAAGCAAAATCAATCAGTATCCAGAACGGCCTGAACGATATACCGTACGATGTAAGCCACCTTGCCCAGGGCACCTATTTCCTGAAACTTTCAGGGATTGAAGACCGCGGCATAAGCATTATCAAAAACTAAACGCTTTCGATACTAAACACAATTAACCAAATCTCAAACAAACACAATGAGCATTAAAAAACTCTTGTTTGCCATTCTGCTTCTCCTTTCGGTCTCTGCATTCTCGCAGAATGTAGGCATCAATACGGACGGGTCCGCACCAGACAACAGTGCCTTGCTAGACGTTAAGGGCACTACGAAAGGTATGCTGGTGCCGAGGATGACAGCAGCGCAGAGGGCAGCAATCGCTAGTCCCGCAACGGGGCTATTCGTTTACCAGACCGACGGGACGGACGGGTTCTACTTCAACAAGGGAACGCCTGCAACACCCAATTGGCAATTTCTGGGTGCACTGGGCCCAGCGGGTGCCAATGGCTCCAACTCCTTGATCAAGACCTCCGCAGCGCCAGTTGCCTCATGTGCAACGGGCGGTTCGAAGATCGAGGTGGGAACGGATGCCAATAACAATGGCGTGCTGGATGCCTCCGAAATCAATATCAGCCTGACCATTTATATATGCAACGGCTCACCTGGTCCAACAGGGCCAACTGGCCCAACAGGTAGTACTGGCGCAACAGGTGCAACAGGGGCCGCTGGACCAACAGGTGCCACGGGGGCCGCTGGTTCAACAGGCGCAACAGGTGTCACAGGTAGTGCAGGTGCAACAGGAGCGACTGGCATAACAGGTGCGGCAGGTGCAACAGGAGCTGCCGGACCGACTGGTTCAACAGGAGCCACAGGTGCAACCGGGGCCGCTGGTTCAACTGGCGCAACAGGCACCACAGGTAGTGCAGGTGCAAATGGAGCGACTGGCGTAACAGGTGCAGCAGGTGCAACAGGAGCTGCTGGACCGACTGGTTCAACAGGAGCCACAGGTGCAACCGGGGCTGCTGGTTCAACAGGTGCCACAGGTAGTGCAGGTGCAAACGGAGCGACAGGCGCCACTGGCGCAAACGGAGCAACGGGAGCTGCTGGACCAACTGGAGCCGCCGGACCAACAGGTTCTACAGGCGCAACAGGTGCCACTGGAGCAAATGGCGCAACCGGAACTGCGGGAGCTAATGGTGCTACTGGTGCCGCCGGACCAACAGGTAGTACAGGCGCAACCGGTGCCACTGGTGCAAACGGCGCAACCGGAACTGCGGGAGCTAATGGTGCTACTGGTGCCGCCGGACCAACAGGTAGTACAGGCGCAACCGGTGCCACTGGTGCAAACGGCACAACCGGAACTGCGGGAGCTAATGGAGCAACTGGTGCCGCTGGACCAACAGGTTCTACTGGCGCAACCGGTGCCACTGGTGCCGCTGGACCAACAGGAAGTACAGGAGCCACGGGCGCAACAGGAACTACGGGAGCTAATGGTGCTAGTGGTGCCGCTGGACCAACAGGAAGTACAGGAGCCACGGGCGCAACAGGAATAACAGGTAGTACAGGCGCAACCGGTGCCACTGGCGCAAACGGAGCAACCGGAACTGCAGGAGCGAACG
>JAHEZD010000138.1 GCA_023251255.1 Chitinophagaceae bacterium | reverse complement strand
TGCCCGCCACTGATGGCCAAAATTGGATAAATGGTTTTAGCTGCATGTTTTATTTGCACCATCGCAAAATGGCTATCCTGCAAATACCATTGTGCATTGTAGTAAACAGGCTTCAACTGTTGCACCACCACGGGCCTTTCGTTGTGGAAGGGCAGTGCGCTGTTCAGTTTGGTCTCACTGTCCGATACTGCTTGCCAGTTGGCAAAGCCCTGTACGGCTTGCATGTCATTGGTGCTGACCTGCCGTTTAACAATGGCCCTCAATGGTGCGGCAGATGGAAAGAAGGCCAGTTCTGCCTGTAGGAACATACCGGGCGTTAAGGAGAAGGCAATGCCCTGCCCGCGCACGCTGAACTGCAGTACCAGTGCATACTGCTGGCTTTGTATGCCATACAGCCAATTGCGTTCCGTGGTCACACTGTCTTCTTCCGTTACCTGCTTGCCCAGTACAAACCAATGGTCATTGATGCCCTGCTGTTCCTTCAAGGATTCCTGGTTCTGCGTAAAGCCAATGCTTGCCTTGATATCTTCCAGCAGTAACGGGTTCACTTGGCCCTTGTTCTTGAAACCAGTGATCACCAGGTATATTTTGGTTAGCTGGTCCAGTAACTGGTGCTGCCAACCTTCTTTGTAATAATTGATATAGCTGAGGCTTTTAAGCATGGCTGCCAGCCCGGGGGCCTTGGCATCTACCATTCGTTTGGCCATGCTGTCAAATATGGCGGTACCTTTTTCCGGTATGCCAATGATGCCGTTGCGTACCACATCCTTCATCCATAGCAACAGTTCATCCATACCATCTTCTACGGATTGTTCACGGGCCTGTTGGCGTTTGGCCTGGGCGGCTTCGTCTACAGGTTTACTGGACTGTTCTGCTTTTTTCTCTTCTTTCCCGGTCCTTTTGGCCAGCCATTCTGCTACCCAAGTAGGAGGGGTGCTTTCAGTGAAGCCATGGCCCTGTTTGGCATTGAACAGTAATAGGCCCAGTCCATGCTTGCAGGGGAACTTCCTGCTGGGGCAGGAACATTTAAAGGCCAATGAAACAATATCCACCTGTGTTTGATAGGGCTTGCTACCGCTTCCTTGGCATTCGCCCCAGATGGCCTGTTCGTTCATGCCCTTGCTTACCCATTTGGCAGCACCGGATAGGTCCTTCCCGGCTTTTTTGGAAGCTTCATCTGGTGCAAGCGCTAATACTTGGTCTTCGGATAATTGCAAGGCTACTATTTGCGATGAAGATAAAAGGGGAAGGTTATACCAACAAAAAAGGCGCAATAAATTTACATGGGTTATTGGGACGTTGAAGTTGTTTAGACTTTTTAGAAAAGTTGTTTTTTAATGGCGCTTTTTCTTCAAAATCCACTTTTATCAATATTTCGACAAGCCTGCCTACCGGCAAAGGCAGGTTCAATATCACAAAAGCTGTCAGCTTGAGCTTGTCGAAAGCGGCTTCGCTAGAAAAATCTTGAAATTAATCACGTAGAATTAAAAGTCTAAACAACTTCGTTATTTATTCCTGCCCATTTCCGCAGGATATAAATCTTTTACAGGGTCACTTTGCCAGAATTGCTTGGTATCAACATCCATCATGGTCAACGGACCTGTAAAAGCGGCACCGGTATCCACGTTCCAGACATTGCAGCCCTGCATGGGGACACTTACATCATAGTTGACAGTAGGTGTGTGTCCAATATAGATTTCCTCATAGAGTTTCAGCCGTCTTGGAAATAGCAACGAATCCTTTTTGATGCGCTTGTCCATGGTAATGGCCATTTCCCAAAGCGTCCTGTCCCAGGTAAAGTTGGTGGAATAGAATTCCTGTTGGGGGCCATGCATGGAAGTGAAGCCCGCATGGATGAACAACCTGTTCCGTGCATCTATATGGAACAGTTTCATTTGCTCCAGGAAATTGAGGTGGGCCAGTTTGGTGACCGCATCCACGGTAGCATAACTTTCCACGGTGGCTATGCCACCGTGCATCAACCAGGTCCTGTCCTGCTTTCCGCTACGCAACCATTCTTCACAGAGCGCATCATGGTTGCCCTTAATGAAAATGCAGGATTGCTTTGCTGCCAATTGCATGATATGTTCCATTACTTGGGCAGATTCGCTCCACCCATCTACATAGTCACCCAGAAAGATCAGTTGGTCTTCCGTGGTTACCTTGGCCCGTTCTTCCAGTTGGGTCAATGCTTTCAATCCCCCGTGTATATCGCCTATGACTAAGGTCCTGCTCATTGTGAAATGTATTGTACTGGTACGGCTTCGGTAAGCCATACCTTGTTTTCTGATAGATAAAAAGCGAAACCATTGTCATGCATGGCCCTAGCATCAATCGTCAATACCACCGGTTTTCCATGCCTGTTGCCTACCGCCATGGCGGTATCAATAGTAGCACTTAAATGCACATGCTGCCTTGCTTGCTTTTGTAAACCCATTTGTAAAATACTTGCTAAGTATTTGCCGGTAGTGCCATGGTACAAAATAGCAGGTGGTTCGGTTGGCTGCAGGTCCAGTTCCACTTCAATGCTGTGGCCCTGACTGGCACGGATCCTGGTTTTGTCATCATTGAATACAAAACGTTTCTTATCGTTGGTGGCCACAATGGTTTCCAGCATGGCCATATCCACAACCACCGCTTTGGCATTCATTTTTGTGATGAGTTCCTCCACGCTTGCCCAGCCATGCTCGTCCAGTTGCAAACCTATTTCCTCAGGTTGGTGGCGCAGCACCAGGCTGAGGAACTTGCTGGTATGTTTGAGTTGTTTGTCCATTGGTTATTCAGTCAAGATAGTGAAAGCCATTTGTAAACAAATGCTTTTTGATTTACCACGAAGGGTCGAACCTGCCTGCCGGCAAAGGCAGGGGCACGAAGGGGGAAACTTCGTTTTTTTAACCCTGTATTTAATCACCTTGGATTAATTTTCTACATAGGTTCCTTCAATAAATCCCTTGCTTCCATTAGTGCAAAGCCCAATAAATTGGTGCCACGCCAATTAGACGGGTAGAGGGCATCTTTTGAATCCTGTGATAACCCAATGCCCCAAATGGGATCGGACGGGCTTGCTTCAACAATTGTTTTATTGCCCGTGTACAGCAAGAACTTTTCCAGTGCTGGATTGCTGGCGAACTTATGTTTGCTGCCATCTACCACTATTTGATATGCCTGCTTGTTCCACACTGCCGCATCAAAGTTCCTTACTTCCCGGCCAATGGCTTTTGCCACGGCAGGCTTTTCGGCCAACAGGATTTTCTGCATGGCTTCCCCATCACCAAACAGTTCGGCTTTTTTCGCCATCATCCAATGTTCCGCTGTTTTGTACAGCACACCATCCACCTCAAAAGTGGAAGGGTACCATTGACTGAAACAGGATTTGTCAACGGTACCTTCCTGTTTGGGCGTATGTCCCCAAAACAAAAGGTATTCCTGATGAATGCCCTGTTCTATTTGTTGTTGTAACCAGTTGACGGAGTATTTCATGTTGTAGTTAATCTTATATTCTTACCTGTTCTCATTTTTTTCTTTGGCGCTAACAGAAGAGTTATCACTCTATCAATAAGCGGGTATTGCTATGGTACCCTAAAAACTATTTCGCCAATCTTTCCCTTATCTCCTGCAAACTGTACTCCTTCACCAATTGCCCATTTATAAATACTGTTTCCAGCGCACTGTCTTTTTCCTGTGCCCAACTTACTTTGTCATATAATATATAGGTGCCATTTTCTTCCTTTACCTGCAATAAACCGGTGGCAGACTTCTTGGTGCCGTCATCGGTTACAGGGTTCTTGAAAATTTCCCTGCCCTCACCATCTATTTCCACATAGGTAGCTTTCATGGCCATACCGAAACTGTCCCTGGTATTGTACTGATAGGTATAGCTGCCAATGCCGAAAACCGTTTGGCTGGCAAAGCCTTTTTGCTTGAGGCTTTCACAGATGGCTTCTGCCCGTTCTAGGTTGATGCTGTCACCATAAATGGCACCGATATGGCTGTCCAGCAGCTTGTACCCTTTATCGGTAATGGTACCGCCAAACACATCCCACAATAATTCAACCACACCTTTACGCTCATTTTCGGTACTGCCCGCTGGGTCGCCACAAATGATTTTTACCGGGTCACCACTGTCGGGGCGGATTACCACTTTGCCATCACGTTTCAGCACATCTTCCTTTAATGCGGTTAGGTATTCGGTGCAAACTTTCCAGAGGTCCCAGGTATCACTTACGATACTGATGATGCCATTGGGATATACTTCGGTAATGAGCCTTTTAAAGGTTTCCAGTTCCCCATCCTTGCTACCACTGCACATGACACTGTGTTCGGTGGCTGGTACGCTGCCGCCAATCAGCTCAGTATCTGCATTGGCATGGTAGTACTGCTCCAGTGCATCAATGGCAGGAATGGTATCCGTACCCGTGAAAGAAAGCAGGTGCCCCATGCCACTGAGGATGGCCGTTTCAAAAGAGCTCATGCCACGGAAGCTGAAATCGTGTCCCTGCCATTGCACAAACTCGGCAGGCATGCCTGTTTCGGCAGCATATCGGTTCAATAGTTTCCTGTATGCATGGGCCATGGTGGCACTTGTGGAAGCCTGCCAGATGCTGGCAGATAAAATGGTTTCCAAAAAGTTGGTGAGCCAATAAAAATCAGGCAGTGTATTCACCACGGTTAGGCAGGGCACTTTAATGGGTACCTGGCCACCTTCTGGTATGGCTTTTATTTCAATGGGTAAATAACCAAGGTCGTGCAGTTTTTCCAGATGTGCATAGGTTGGCAGTCCACTGCCCAATGAAGTGCTGATCCGCCTTTTGTAATCGGCCATTACCTTGTCCTTTGGCTGCTGGAAAAAGTTCTCGTTGAAGTAGTCCAGTAAATAGGCTTTCATGAAATACTGCAGGCCAAAGAATACCATGCTGTCTATTTGCTTGAAACGGCTGCTACGTGGTGTAAGGTTACTGTACACCAATGTGGTATTATCGGGATATTGGAATACGTGGCCTACTTTGTAATAATCGGTTAATAAGAATGGGTTTGTTTTCATTGTTGTATTTTTTATTGAAGGTTGAGTGGTTATTGTTGGAGATGGATAGGTCGATATTATAATTGTGCGGCTATTTGTTTTACAATGGATGAACCATATTCCTTGCAGAAACTATTGCTCACGATGATCTCATTGAACTTTTGCTCCAATGCTGCAAAACCTTTGGAGAATACACCATGTGTTACGATGAGTGTGAGGTGCGCAGGTTGGATCTGTTCGGCAATGGCCAGGAAAGTGGCCCCTCCATCGCAGATATCATCTATGATCACGCAGTTCCTGTTCAGGCAGGCATTGGGCTCCAGTACTTCCAGCGTGAGCTTGCCATTGGCCAGGTTCCTGTTCTTGCTGCAATACACAATATCTTTCAGGTTGCTGTTCCAGTCAAAATACTTGGCTACTTTCTTTGCAGCGCCAGCATCCGGGCATATCAGCAGTGCATCGGGCTGCTGGTAGGCTTCCACCATTTGTTGGTTGGTGATGTTGATGGCATTGTTGATGAGCATGGTGGCCACATCGGAATGCACATCAAATAGGTACACCCTTTCAAATCCGCAACTGTTCACCAGATTGGCCACCACTTTCAGGTCAATGCTGTCGCCATGCTGCATCAGCCTGTCAAACCTGGCAGCCATGAGGTAGGGGATGACCAGTATTTTCTTTTTGGCGAAAAGGTTGTCCAGCGCATTGGCTGTTTGCAATAGCTGCATCATTTTTACACTGTCCGTAATGGAGCAGATTACTTTTATTTCTTCGCCATCTGCAATACCCTGAATGTTAACGTGCGGCTGGTTATCTGGGAACAGGAAAGCTTTTATGCCTTCCGCTGTATTCAGGTTGATTGTTTTCATGTTTATTTTGCGTTATTATGAAGCAAATATAGAATGGTATCTCCGCCCAACCAAATAATGCTTTAAAATGAAGCAAAATAAATTTGGCTTGACGAAATGGTGAATATATACTATCCGCTTCAAAATAAATGCGCATGGAACTGTTGTTTATGCAGTAATGATACCAACTCCATTTGGAGATTTGCCCTAGCAGGCACTTCATACAATTGGAAGAAATAATCAGTTTTATAGATCCTTTCCATTTGCAGGAAATGTTCAACTACTTTTTTCCTGCCGGGTTTGTACATAAAGTCTGGGTACACGCTGTATTCTTTTCTTATGTCAGTACAATATTGCTGGTAGGTAGCTGGCCCCTTACCTAGGATACTTAGGTCTGCGTCGGTAAACAGGTTGGTATCATGGTCGCTGGAAATGGAGTGTGCTTTGGTGGCCAGGATCTGTTGATAGCAGCGTTCCATGGATGCCGCAGGGAACTGGATTTGCTGCAATCTTTTTTTTGCCAGGTCTGCGCTCCTTTCCTCATTGTCCTTTTTCAGCACATTGTAAACCGCATCATGGTAGAAAATCGAGAACAAAAGGGTGTCCCAGTATTGAATGCTTTGCCGTAGTGGTGCAAGTTCCTGCAACAGGTTATCAAGATGTGCAAGATTGTGGTAATGCCTTTTACGCTTTGTATAACTGGCAGCTATTTCCGCCCACAGTTTTTCAGTCAGTATTTTGTCGCCTGTATAACGCTGGGCCAATTCAAGAAAAATAGGTTGGAGTTCCAAGTTTGTAGGGTTTAAATCTCAAAATGGAATCCCTCTTTCAGCAGTTCCCTATACCGTTTCTGGTTGAACTGGTACATTTTGCTGGGGCGGCCCTTGCCATCAGGTTTGGAGACTTCCCCTGTTTCTTCCAGGAAGTCGAATGAGAGTATTTTCTTGCTGAAGTTCCTGCGGTTAATGTCCTTGTCCAATAAAGCCGTGTACAGTTTCTCCAGATCGGAGAAGGGGAATTTCTTGTCCAGCAGTTCAAAGCCAATAGGTTGGTACCTTATTTTGGACCGCAACCTTGCAATGGCGGCCTGCAGGATCTGTTTATGGTCAAAGGCCAGTGGCGGTAATTTCTTGATACTGAACCATTGGGCATTTTCCGCATCGGTACTGGCTTTCAGTTCCTGGTACATGCTGGCTTTCACCAAACCAAAATAGGCAATGGCAATCACTCGCTGTCTTGGGTCCCTTTCCGGTTCGCCAAAAGTGTACAGTTGCTCCAGGTAGTTAACGGTAATGCCCGTTTCCTCCTCCAGTTCCCGCTTCACCGCGGTTTCCAGCGATTCATGCTCCAACACAAAACCACCGGGTATGGCCCAGCTATTTTTGAACGGTGGGTATTTTCGCTGGATCAGCAATACCGACACGCCATCCTGTTTGGAATAACCGAAAACAATGGCATCTACCGCTACTTTGATATGGGAAAGTTGATTTTGCATATACTTAAAGCAAAATTAGCCGTATTTATTAATTCAAGTGGGGCATCGTTATCAACAGTAGTGCCCCCTTTTTAAGAAACCTCCTTTTTTATGCGTGAATACCGCATAAAAATTGCGTAGGATTACGTGTGTTTTATATCTGAAAATGCACTACGTTCACCATCCCGTACAACTGTCCTTATGCAAACGTTTTTACTATTGGCCGTTGCTGGCCTATTTAAGGGAATACACCAACAGACCGCTGAGGCCTAGAAGCTTCAGTGGTCTGTATTTCGCACAACAAGGTTCCTGGGTTCGGGAAATTCGGTTAAAGGGTTGTTCCATGCAATCTTTATAAGTGGCTATAACAATTAATAGTAGGTATATTAACGCTTATCATTCAAAAAAATAAATCACGCTTATGAGAAACAGGATAGTTGCATGCAGTTTCCTGGTAATGATTATCTTAAGTGATACGGGCTGTGCATCGATACGTATCCGCACGGACGCTGCACAGGGGGAGACAACAGAAGCCAGTGTAAAAACCGTGGCCGTTCACCGTTGGCTATGGGGATATGCCTGGAACAGTGAGGCCATGATCAGCACCTGCAGGAGCAAGGCCCTGCAAGCAGTGGAAGTGAAAACCAATTTCTGGCAAACAGTTGTCACCATTGCCAGTTTGGGCATCTATTGCCCGGCCACGGTAAAAGTGGTATGTGCTGCTGCTAGGCCGCCAAGCCCGCCCTGTCCGGAGAAATAAAAAAGTAAACACCAAGTTTGTTTAATGCATTGAAATACACTGCTTATGCCTGACCCAACCCGCATTGCCACCGCAAGGATCATTAACACCAATATGTTGTGGATCAACAAGCACCAGAATGTACAGCAGCAATGTAAGCGTATATGCAGTATAGATCTGCCGCCGGAAGATGATAGCGGCAATAATATACTCAATGATATGGCCGCCTGTGCCACTGCATTGCAGGGGGTACTGCGTGATGCCATTGCAGCAGGCGTAAGCCTACGTTGCACGGGTGGCACCTGGTCCCTTTCGGATGCAGCCGCCACAGATGGGTGGCTGATTGATACGCTTTCCATGAACCTGTACTGGACCATGGGCAAAAAGCAGGTGTCCACCAATTATACCAAGGACAGAAAGGGACTCTTCCTTTTTCAGGGCGGGGTAACTGTGCAGGATGTTAATACTTACGCCGAGGAGCGCAAACGGGCATTGTCAACCTCCGGTGCCAGCAATGGGCAGACCATCGCTGGGGCCATTGCCACGGGCACACATGGCTCCGCATTCAAGTACGGGTCAATGACGGAGTTTGTGGTGGGCCTGTATTTGGTGACTGCCCCGGATAAAGCTATCTGGTTGGAGCGGGCTTCCTATCCAGTGATTTCGGACGCATTTGCTGCGCAGCTTGGGGTGGAACTGAAACGGGACGATGCGCTTTTCAATGCGGCACTGGTCAGTTTCGGGAGTTTTGGCATAGTGGCCGGTGTGATGATTGAAACGGTACCCATTTATACGCTTGCCTGCAAACGTGTGCTGATGGACCTTGATGCCCCGTTGAAGAATGCCATGAATACCATGGATTTTTCTGCGCTGGGCATAGACCCGGGTGTTCCAGAACTCAAGCATTTTGAAGTCACCTTCAATCCCCATGATGCCAGTAAGGGGTTTGTACGCACCATGCATGTCAACGATTACCCCACCAATTACACTGCACCCGTATTGGAAGATGGTGAACTGGGCCCGGGGCAGGGGCTGCTGGAAATAATCGGCACGGTAACCACGGTAGGAGGTCCCGCAGTGGTGGCCCTCGCCATTACGCAGTTGATGAAGACGACGCTGGAAATAACACCTGACCCCCCGCCACCGCCAACCACCCCCGGGGATACTTTCCCCGTTACCACATTGAGGGGCAAGGCCATGAGCATGGAACTGGGCATCAGCGTGGAAAACTCGGTAACCGTGCTTGAACTCATACTGGGTCTGGATCCCAATGTGCTGGGTGTTTATGCGGGGGTGATCTCCTTCCGTTGGGTAAAGCAGTCCAGTGCTACCTTGGGCTTCACAAAATTTCCCGTCACAACCACCATTGAGTTCAATGCCGCCAATAATGCCAGGACATTGGCATTCTATAACCTGCTATGGAAGGAACTGGGCAACCGTGGCATACCGTACACCCTGCATTGGGGGCAGATGCACAATTTTACACCGGAACTGGTGAGGCAGATGTATGGAACCTCGGTTGACGACTGGATGGCCAGCCGTGCAGCATTACTGGATGCCGATTGCCGCAAAGTATTTTCCAATGCCTTCCTTGAAGCAACGGGGCTTGGTTAGTGCATAACATGTTGTACTACAACTGTATCTGTAACATGTCTATATTTCGACAAGCCTTTCTGGTCACCCTGAGCTTGTCGAAGGGGTGTCGGAAGCGGCTTCCAAAAAGGGTTTCGGGCATCAATAGTACCATACATTGATGTATATTTATATTACCCAACGTATAGTTATGTACAGAATGGTATTTTCTATCATGGCTTACTGTCTTGTGCTTCCTCCTGCCAAGGCACAGGTAACAACGGCAACTATCCTTGCTGACCTGAAAGCAGTAAACGATAGCATAACCGCTACGGATTGCAGGAAAGGGGTGGGGCCATTGGTATCGAACCGTGCCATGAACCTTTTCCTTGCCAATAAAATAGGGTACTACCTATCTGGTTACGATGACCTATCCTTCTATAAAAACAATACCACGTTCAACTCGGGTGATGGTATGTTTACCCTGAACCACAATCTCTTTCAGGCAAAGGGCGGTGATAGGGCCGTGCGTTCCTTCTTGGTGGTTGGGGCCAGGGCCAATGTGGCCAATGCATTTGCAGCCACCTTTTCCAATAGGTCTTTCAGCAATGAACTGGGAGCTACCCTCAAGCAGACATGGCTTGCAAAAGTGAAAACCTCTTTTGCAGCCTGCCATTCCGATGGCAGCCCAGCAACCAATGCAAAAATGGCCATGGACGCAAGGCGCGCAGCCATCCTGCACTCGCTGGAAGTTGCTGCAAATGAAAGGACCATTGCATTCGAGAAATCCATTGGTGCCATCCAGCCTTCGGATGTGCCCGGGCAGGCACTGCAGGATGTCCGGAAAAAACTACGGGAAGCGTTTTATGCAGATATGCAGTATGAATACGGATACCAGTTTGCCCTGCTGCAGGCAGAAGCATTGGATAAATACAAGGTGTACAAGCTCATATCCACCAATTGGACCAGCATCAGTACCTATATACCCATGATGTCTAGAAAGTTTGTGGTGGCAGGGTCCCTTGCCGGGGAACTTGCTGCAAAATATGCATACCCTTGGGCGTTTACCGTTCGCCATACAAGGTTCTGGGAAAGCAGCCAATGGGGCAGGTGCTACCTGTCACTCGAAGGGAGCCTCCTGCTGAACAGTCAGGGACAGAGCAACACCTTGCAGCGGCTTACCCGTGCTGAATATATTTCCATGGGCGGAACGGACCCCAACATAAACAGGATCAAGGGCAATGAAGTATTGATTGGGAAGTTCGGCCATTTCCTCACACCACGAACGGAACTGCAATGGGTGTATTTCCCGCCCGAATCGCATATTGGTTTCAGCGTTGCTGCGGAAAAGCATTTTGGCACTTACAAGGTGCTGAATGCTGTGGTGGGCATACCCATTACATTAATAGACAAAAAAGGCATACCTGCTGCGGATTTCAGTTTTGCTTACCACTTCTTTGATATAGGCAATAAAGTATCCCCACAGGACCAGCTTGATAGCAGGAACTTTGTATCAATGGCTATCGGCATCCCGTTCAGCAAAATTATCTTTTGAGCCTAGCAAAACTACCAATACACCTACCTACAGGTAGAAGCTGCCTACTCTAACTGATTGAATTACCCATGTATATTTTTTGCCCGCCTGACCATTTTGGCAGGAACGGAACGGGTGGGGCCAATAGTCATCGGCCTTGCAGTCACTGCAGATTGCCTATGACAAATCCAA